>NZ_RCHH01000007.1:0-237382 GCF_003664555.1 Ochrobactrum soli
CAATGTCAACCGCTTTCACCAGAACTCAAGGACGAAGCAACCTGCCGCTAGCAGCGTCGCCGCCCTCGTTGTGGCGCTATATAGGCCCCGCACACCAAAACTGTCAACACAGCTTTCGATAAAAATGCGATTTTCT
The DNA here is from genome assembly GCF_003664555.1 of Ochrobactrum soli. NCBI lineage: Bacteria > Pseudomonadati > Pseudomonadota > Alphaproteobacteria > Hyphomicrobiales > Brucellaceae > Ochrobactrum > Ochrobactrum soli. The sequence goes on from NZ_RCHH01000007.1 coordinate 137, forward strand.
TTTCCACAGCCAATATGGTGTCTTTTAACGTAAATTCAACCGATGAAACCTGTCGATTCGAACAGTTGCGACAAACATATGACAATCACGCACATACCGTATCGCATTGCCGTCGATGGCGGCGGAACCGGATGCCGGGCGGTCCTGACGGACGAAGCCGGGACTATTCTCGGCCGCGCCACCGGCGGGCCGGCCAATATCGGCGCCGATACGCCGGGAGCACTTACGCATATAATAGAGGCAGCGGAACAGGCCGCTGTGAATGCGGGACTGGGCGTTGCGATATTAAGTGAGGCGCGCGCGGTGCTTGGGCTGGCCGGGGCCAATTCGCTCGCCAACCGCGAGGCGCATTATAATGCGCTGCCATTCGGGCAGGTCAGGATCGTGTCGGATGCGGTGACCGCGCTGCAAGGCGCGCTCGGCGATGGCGACGGGGCCATGGTCATTGTCGGGACTGGCTCTGCCTTTATCAGGCGAACCGGCGAGACCATTGAGATTGTCGGCGGGCGCGGCTTCATGCTGAGCGATCACGCGGGCGGCGCGCGACTGGGGCGCGAACTGCTGGAAGAAGCACTGCTCGCCGCCGATGGCATGGCTGCGCGCAGCGGATTGATCGATGCCGTATTGGCGCAGTTTAACAATGACGCGCGTACGATAACCGCTTTTTCTCGGAAGGCGACGGCCGCTGACTATGCCACCTTCGCGCCTTTGGTCTTCGAATGGGCCATGGAGGAGGATCCCCTCGGCCTTTCAATCACCAAGCGGGCCTGCGATTTCATCCGTCGTGGACTGGATCGTTTGGACGTAGAGAAGCTTGGCCGCTTCAGCATGACGGGCGGACTGGCGAACGCCTATGCGGCGCTAGCGTTTCTGCCGCACCGCGCACTTTATAAGCAGCCGCTCGGCGACGCCTTACAAGGCGCATTGGCGTTGGCCATGAGAGACGACTAATAAGATGAGCCGCCAGGGGCAAAAAGACTTGTCGCAACGCGGTTTAGTCGCTACGTTTTTTATCTGAAAGTCTCGCAGGGGTGGCATGCTTACCAAGAAAGGCAAATACGGCCTGAAAGCCATGGTTCATCTGGCGGGAATAGCCGATGGACAACTGGCCTCAGCCAGTGAGATCGCCGAAAAGCATCATATTCCGCGGAAGTTCCTCGACAATATCTTTACCGAACTGCGCAATGCCGGTTTCGTCGTCAGCCGTAAGGGCAAGGGCGGCGGATTTTGTCTGGCGCGTCCGGCCAATGAAATCGCCATCGGCAATATCATTCGTGCGCTGGATGGCGCGCTGGCGCCCATCGCCTGCGCAAGCAAGACCGACTATCACCCTTGCGACGATTGCGACGAAGAAGAATGCGAAGTGCGCCTGATGATGCTGGAAGTGCGTGAGGCCATTGCCAATGTGCTGGACCACCGCACGCTTGCCGACAGCAAGACGCTCGCCTCGCTGTCGGTTTAGCATCTCAATCAAGCCGCAACCGACCAGTTCGGAAACGGATCGGCCAGAGCCGACCAGCGTTCCGGCGCAAAGGTTTCGTCTTCCACCAGACATGTATCGAGTTCGGCGGTCAGCGCTTCCTCGCGCATCGGATCAACGCCGATAAAGACGATCTCCTGACGGCGATCCCCCCAGACCTTGTGGAAATACGGCGCCATCGCGCTCGTCCAGCCCGGTTCCGTCGGCCAATAGTTCTTCGGCACCGCCGACCACCAGCGCCCGCGCTTGGCCGTGTGCACCGATGCGCCTGCCTGGCTGATCTCGCCGACGAAATCCGGCTGGGTCGCCAACCAGAAGAAACCCTTGGCGCGAACAACGCCCGGCCAGCTCTTATCTATAAAGGACTGAAACTTTGCCGGATCGAAAGGCCGCCGCGCGCGATAAACGAAGGAACGAACGCCATATTCCTCGGTTTCCGGCACATGATTGTTGAAGCCGTAAAGCTCCTTATACCACAGCGGATGTTCATGCGCCTTATTGAAGTCGAACAGGCGTGTATCCAGAATGGCATCGAGCGGAACCTGCCCGAAATCAACCTCTTCGATACGCGCATCGGGATTAAGCGAGTGAATGACCTTGCGGGCCAGGTCGCGTTCTTCCGGCGAGGCCGTCGAAACCTTGTTCAGCACCACGACATCGGCAAACTCGATCTGCTCGACCAGCAGATCAACGAGAGTGCGTTCGTCCTCATCGCCCAGCGACTCGCCCCGATCGCGCAGAAAATCATTCGACGCATAGTCCTTGAGCAAATTGGCCGCGTCCACCACTGTCACCATCGTATCGAGCCGCGCCACATCGGTGAGGCTCTTGTCGTTCTCGTCGCGAAACTCGAAGGTCGCGGCCACCGGCAGCGGCTCCGCGATACCCGTCGATTCGATCAGGAGATAATCGAAACGCCCCTGCTCGGCCAGTTGCGAGACTTCCTTCAGAAGATCGTCGCGCAACGTGCAGCAGATGCAGCCATTGGTCATTTCCACCAGTTGCTCTTCGGTGCGCGAGAGATTGGCCCCACCTTCGCGCACCAGTGACGCATCGATATTGACCTCGCTCATATCGTTGACGATGACCGCCACGCGACGATTTTCGCGATTGTTGAGCACATGATTGAGAAGTGTCGTCTTTCCGGCACCGAGGAAACCGGAAAGAACCGTAACGGGAAGCCTTTTTCTCATGACACCGTTCCTTGAATTCAGAGGTTGGGTTGGGGTCAGTCGTGCTGATGCTGATCGAGATTGAAGGTCAGCGTGGTGAAATAGCTGAGCTTGTCGGCATCGCTGGAATCCGTCGTCGGGCTGGAGTGAGCGGCCCCGATGACATTGAGACCCGCATTGCGGATTTTGATCGTTGCGATGCCCTCGGCATTGGTTTTCACCGGCGCGGCGTGGCTGTCATTGACATAATCCGCTGTGACGGAAACGCCTTCCACCGGGTTGCCGTCGAAAAGAACCTGCACCGGCAATTCGCTGCCCGCCGTCAGGATTGTCGGGTCCATCAGGGGCACGATTTCGAATGGCAACCCCTGAGCCTGTGGCTTCTTGCGCAAATGATCGAGGATCGCGACTGCAAATTTCTGGCTCTTGCTGGTTTGCTTTGCGCCCGGCACTTCGGCTTTCGACTTGTTGACCCATTTGCCATCCGGACCTTCGGCCCAGAAACCGTTATCAAAGGTTCCGCTGATCACCACCGCATTTTTCGGCACATCGAGAAGGGCATGGTCATCCTGCCGCCTGATCTCGACGGCGACTTTCTTGCCATCGACATCCTTTGCCGACACCGCCTTGAGCTTCTGCGGATCGTAAGCCTCGTCGGTTGCGCCGTGACCGTAGACCACGGCCTGCGTGCCGTGGCGCTCGGCGATCCAGATACCATGAGCGCTGGCGGCAACCGGCGCCACCAAGGCCACCGCCAGGCCGACCGACCACAGTTTTGCGAAGTGACGCATCTCTTTTTCCTATATGTTATATCATTACATTATGGGTTCAAAAAACAGGCGGCAGCGCCGCCTTCGACGGATCATCCTGCGTCGGGCCATTCGAGGGATGGCCCGACGCCGTTACGGTTGCCGGCAGGCTGACGGGCAACCGCAGCTGTCAGGAAGACAGGCAGGCTTTCAGCGAATCCGCCAGATTGCGGATCAGCTGCGGATAAAGATCGGGGCCGTCCTTCAATTCAGCACCAAGCGGGTCCAGAACGCCGGTCTTGGCATCGGTTCCATCGATGACCGTATTGACGAGCTTCGGTTCGAACTGCGGTTCGGAGAACACGCAGGCCACCTTGAGCGATTTGATCTTGTCGTGGATTTGCTGGATGCGGGCCGCACCGGGAGCCTTTTCCGGGCTGACCGTGATGGAACCGGCTGCCTTCACATCGAAGCGATTTTCAAAATATTGATAGGCATCGTGGAACACGACAAACGGCTTGTCCTTCACCGGCTGCAATTCCGTCGCGATATCCTTGGTCAGCGCATCCAGCTTTTCGGCATAGGCCTTGGCGTTCTGCTCATATTGCGCGGCATGGGCCGGATCGCTCTCGCTCAGAACCTTGGCAATATTGGTGACCAGCACCTTGCCATTCTGCGGATCGAGCCAGAAATGCAGATCATATTCGCCGTGGCCATGATGATGCTCGTGCGCGCCTTCGCCCGCTTCAGCAGCGTGATCGTGACCGGCTTCCGCTTCCTTCTTGTCGCCGTCATCGTGGTCATGCCCATGCGCATGGTCGTGACCCTCATGACCTTCGCCTTCATGGCCATGGTCATGCGCCTCGAACGGCCCGCCTTCGCGGAATTTCAGCCGGGTCAACCCTTCCGATTCCCCGAGCGCCACAACCTTGGCACCCTCGCCCAGCGTATCAATCGGCTTATCCAGAAAGGTTTCCATCGACGGGCCTGCCCAGAAGATGACCTTGGCATGTTCGATAGCCTCGGCATCCGAGGGCTTGAGGCTATAGACATGCTCCGAGCCTGCGCCCTGCACGATCAGTTTCGGCTCGCCGACGCCCTGCATGACTGCGGAAACAAGCGAGTGGAGCGGCTTGATCGAAACGACGACACCGTCTCGGTCTGCGGCAAAAGCAGTGCTGCCGAGACCGGCTAGAAATGCGGAAGCGAGCAGCAGGGAACGCAAATGTTTCATATTATCTCTCTTGAATGAGCGGGGTGAGCGGCATATCTGGTGATATGTTATTTTATTACATCAGTTGCGTTATGCTATAACGTCTGCCATAAGGTCTAGCAACCCCTTTTTGGAGAAATTCACCCGGCATCTTTTTGGCGATATCGCATTCATCCTGAAATTGCTGTCCTGTGTGACAGCTTGGGCAGGTGGATTTCACAAACGGGATATGGCGTTGCGCACCGCCCGAAAAAGACACTGGGAAAAACTCCGAATCGGCAGATGATCCGTTGGAATGCGCACTAAGCGAAATGAAGATGCAGGCAGCGAAAGCCCCGATTGCAATGGCCAGAAAGAATAGAATCCCCGCCGACAGGGCGCGGGAAACGCTGATTGAACTGAAAAACGCCGGTGTTTATCGCGACGGGCGCTGGCTTGTGCGCAATGTCGATCTGAAAGTCGAGCGCGGCGAGATCGTCACGCTGATCGGGCCGAATGGCGCTGGCAAAAGCACCGCGGCCAAGATGGCGCTGCGTATCCTCAAGCCCGACGAAGGCCAGGTGATCCATAAGCCCGGCCTGCGCATCGGCTATGTCCCGCAGAAGATCAACATCGACCGCACCCTGCCGCTTTCGGTGGAGCGTCTGCTGACGCTGACCGGCCCCTTGAGCAAGCAGGACATCATGGCGGCCCTTGAAGCAGTCGGCATCCCGCATCTTTTGAAAGCGGAGACAGCCCATCTTTCCGGCGGCGAATTCCAGCGCGCCTTGATGGCGCGGGCGCTGGCGCGAAAACCGGATATCATGGTGCTGGACGAACCCGTGCAGGGCGTGGATTTTTCCGGCGAGGCCGCTCTTTATGAACTGATTGCGCGGCTGCGCGACGAAACCGGCTGCGGTGTGCTGCTGATCTCGCACGATCTGCATCTCGTCATGGCGGCAACCGACCGGGTCATCTGTCTCAACGGTCATGTCTGTTGCAGCGGAACCCCGCGCGACGTGACGGCAAGCCCGGAATATATGCGCCTGTTCGGCAGTCGCGCTGTCGGGCCGCTCGCGGTCTATGAGCATCATCATGATCACACGCATCTGCCTGACGGGCGCGTGCTACACAGCGATGGTTCGGTGACGGATCATTGCCATGCCGATGACGGCCATCATCATGAGCATGAACATGCGCACGAACAGGGGCACGAGCATCACCACCATCATCACGGGAAAGGCGAACACCGTGCTTGACGATTTCTTCACCCGCGCCTTGATTGCCGGCATCGGGCTGGCGCTGACGACCGGCCCTCTCGGCTGCTTCATCGTCTGGCGGCGCATGGCCTATTTCGGCGACACCATGGCCCATTCCGCCTTGCTCGGCGTGGCGCTGGCGCTCATCTTCGACATTAATCTGATGATTGGCGTCTTCGCTGTGTCGGTCGCGATTTCCGCGATCCTGCTGCTCTTGCAGCGCCGCCACACATTGTCGGCGGATTCGCTGCTCGGCATCCTGTCCCATGCCACATTATCGCTCGGTCTCGTGATCGTCGCTTTCATGACGTGGGTGCGTGTCGATCTGCTTTCCTTCCTGTTTGGCGATCTTCTGGCCGTTTCACGGCTGGATATCGTCTATATCTATGCGGGCGGGGCATTCGTGCTTGCCGTGCTGGCCTGGTTGTGGCGACCCATGCTGGCCGCGACCGTCAGCGAGGACATTGCGCGCGCCGAAGGCATGAACCCCGCCGTCTCGCGCGTCATCTTCATGCTGCTTCTGGCCATCGTCATCGCCATTGCGATGAAGATCGTCGGCATTTTGCTGATCACATCGCTGCTGATCATTCCGGCTGCAACCTCCCGCCGTTTCGCTTCAACGCCCGAGCAAATGGCGGTGCTTTCATCACTGATCGGCGCGGCTGGCGTGGTCGGCGGGCTCTACGGCTCCATTCATTTCGACACGCCGTCAGGCCCTTCCATCGTTGTCGCTGCGCTTGCTATTTTCATTTTCAGTCTTCTGCCCTTACATAAGAGAGCAGAGGCCCCATCGAAACGGACTGCTGAACAATGAGCACGCATAACCACCATCACCACCCGCAACAGGATCTGACCCGCAACCAGACCCTCGTTTTCGATGCTCTGTCCAAGGCGGAAGGGCCGCTCAGCGCCTATACAATTCTCGACCAGTTGCGGGATGACGGCTTTCGCGCGCCGCTTCAGGTCTATCGTGCGCTGGAAAAGCTGCTCGATTATGGGCTCATCCATCGCCTCGAAAGCCTCAACGCTTTCGTTGCCTGCGCGCACCCGCAATGCCACCAGCAGGGCCTCGTCGCTTTTGCGATCTGCGAGAAATGCGGTCAGGTGACGGAATTTTCCGACGCGGCGATCGAAAATCTCGTCAGCGCCTGGAGCCTGCAAAGCGGCTTCAAGTCGCGCAAGACGACGCTTGAACTGCGTGGTCTGTGCCAGTCCTGCGGCGATCACTAACCCTTTGGAAGTAAGGTTTTCTGGCGGTCAGACTTTAAAAGTAACGCTTCGGAAATCGAAATCTGCTAAAAATACCTATTCAGGGGATTAGTGGGTAAGATTTTCATATGGCGCGCATGAAGTCGCCGCAGGAGCGGCGCAAGGAAGAAAGACAAAGGACAAGGTTACGTTCGGGAAAACTTATAGACCTGGACGGGCAGTTTATCGTTGAGTGCCAGTTCAGCGACTTGTCTCCCCATGGCGCCAAGCTTAGAACCATCGAAACACCTGCCCTGCCCGACCGGTTCTGGCTGTTCGACGATTATTACAAGCGCGCGCTGCTGGCCCGCATCGCCTGGCGCAATGGTCGCGAAATGGGCGTCGAACTGATCACCGATCCAACGGTCACGCCGCTGGATGCCGAACGTCTCGCCCAGCTTGGCGGAAAATATTATTCGCTGTGAGCCGCCTGCCCATCATTGATATTGGCATTGGCTTGCTTTCCGGGCGTCTGGTGGGCTGGTGCTGTCGATGTCGGCTCACCGCGCATGTTCATGGCGCGGATTTCTTCAGCCGAAATATAGTTGAACTGCTCGACCAGCAGGTCCTTGATCACCGGCTCGGGGAACCGCCCGTTCAGGTCTGAGATGATCGAGGCGCGCACGTCCTCGAACTGCACTTTCTCCACCTCTTTCGTATCCGAATAGCTGCCATAGAACTTGCGGAAAATCTCGTCGCTGATGAAAAGCTCCAGCGGCACGCTGAGCTTCTTGCGGATATTCGAATCGACCGTATAGACGAGCTGCGTCACGACATAGCCAGCAACCGCGCCATTCGAAATGATCGGCACACTCATCACGTCCGTCTTAACGTAATCCACGCCGCCGAAGCCGCCGACAGCGGCCTGCGCCTCACCGGACGATGACGCGTTCTGACGGGTCGCCAGGAACAACGACCCGAAGGCGACAGCGCAAATCCACAGGCCAATGACGAAAATGCGGATCATCGCGCGTGACCGAGCCTCGCGCTCTGCATGGAATAGGTGCCATCGGCTTCTTGCGTTTCCAATGCGCTGCGGATCACATCGGCGAGTTCGCCGACCGCGCGCAGATGCAGCTGCAACGCTTCGCAGTTCTTCTCAAGCTTCTGCTTCAGGCTGTCGAGCAGCGGCTGCAAGCCTTTCAGCGTCGCAGGTTCTGCCAGAGCGGCAGCCTTCTTGATCGCCTTGTTGAAATCATAGAGACCGCGGCTTTTGCGTGAATTGATTTCTGCGAGATCGGGATTGCCGCCTTCCATCAGAAGGCGCGTTTCAGTCTCGATGACATCCTCAAGACGCTGGATGGCGCGAACCACCGGCTTCAAAGTCGGGTTTTCTACCGGTTCCATTGCCAGTTCCGGCTTCGCCAGATCATGCACCTGTTCGCTCGCCTTCGCGAGAACCAGCGATTCTTGCGGGGGCAGGCTGGTTTCAGAGCTTGTCTCGGTCATTTCAAGGGTTCCTCAATTTCGGTGGACGTCACGTCGCGCGCTGCGGTTTATCGTTCAGCCGCGCGCGCTATCCGCGTCGTCGTTTTTCTCAAGCTGCTTTTGGATGAGCGTGCGTTCGAACCCGTGTATCAGATCGTTCGAAACCGCATCGTTGCTCATAGTCTCTCCCAGATTGTTGATCACATCTCCTAGTGCTGCAGTGGTCGGCGCATCTGCCCGCCCTTTGCGCGCCGCCTGCTCCTCAAGCAGTCTAGCAATGCCGACACCGCCGCCATCCGCCATCTTGTTCGCCATGGCTTCCGCCATCATCGACTTCCAGTAGTCACCCGCGATGCCCTTGCCGAAAGTCGCTGTCGTGTCACTGGTGAACATCGACTGGACAAAGGATTGCAGCATGAAGGCCTCGAATTTCCGATAGGCCGGATTGATCGTATTCTGCGCGTCGGGCCGCATAGTCACGCCCGCCGAAAAACTATCGGAAAAGCTTGCGAAATTATCCCGCGTCAGTCCCGTACCGGACGACGCCATCGCCGTTTGCATGGTGCCGGAGACCGACTTCAATCGCTCCGCCGCCATGCGATAGGCCTGCGGATCGGCCGCGCGGGCCACATCCATCACCAGATCCGACGGCGGGTTGATCGCCATGCAAGGTTTCCTTCTTCATCCTATGAGTGCACCATAATGGGTCAAACTTGACTGAAACTTGTGGACGAGTTCAGCGTGGCCCAGAAGGCGCTTTCGTGGTTTTCCGGCTAACGAATTCCTCGATCAGACTGGCCAGTTCGTGCCGGTCCAACTCGCTTCTGGCTTCTTCCAGCCGATCTTCCAGCAGTTCAACCCGCCGTTGTTCCTTCAAAAGCGCGCCGCGCTCTGATTCGAGCCGTGATTCGAGCGCCGCCGATTCGACTGCATTCGCACCAAGACGCTTGATGAGCAGCGACGGATCGATATCGAAGACAGCGCCGTCATATCGACGGTCCTGCATGGCGATGAGGGCCAGACGCTCCTCCTCCAGCGCAAGCTTGCGCGCATTGGAAACGGCCAATGCTGATTCGAGCCGGGCGCTGCCCAGTTTCTGCAAATCGATCAGCTTCTTGAGATTGCGTGTGTTGGTCTGGGCCATGGCCACCTCAAAACAAAGCGCGCATTTGCGTGGCGGTTTCGTTGGTGAAAAAGCGCAGCAGTTCCGGCAGGATGAAATAGACCACCAGCAGCCCGCCCCCCAGCACGAAGGGCATCGACACGAAATAGATCGGGATCGACGGCGTCAGCTTGTTAACAAGACCGATCGCGAAATTGACCAGAATCGCAAAGACGATGAATGGTGCTGCTACGCGCAGTGTCGCCATGAAGGCCGACGACAGCGCATCGGTAAAATCGATCATCGCCGCGTCCGGGCGGAATCGCCCGTCCACCGGAATGGCGGTATAGGAATTGAGCAGCGCGCGCAGAATTTCCAGATGCATGTCGGTGACGAAAAACAGCAACAGCGCGCTGAAGGTCACGATGGTGGCAAGCGTTGCCTGCGGCTCTGATTCGGTGATCGCATCGGCGGGCGAGCCACTAAAGCCAATGGCCATCGCCATGGTGTTGGCCATGAATTGCAGCGCCCAGAAATAGATATGCGCCAGAATGCCAATCACCGCGCCGATGAACATCTCGCTCGCTATCAGGCGAAACAGGGTCCACGGCGCGCCGCTGTCGACAGCCGTGACAATGCGCGGTAAAACCAGCGGCAGCACCGCGAAGGAGCACGCCAGCGCGATGAAGAGCCGGACCTGCAACGGAATACGCGCGCTCGAAAGCCCCGGCATCAGCATCAGGCATGCGCCGACCCGGCAAAAAGCCAGAACGGCTGCCAGAATGATGTCGTTGAGCGGCAGTTGCGCGATCGGCACTCAGGCCCCTTTCCGCGTTTCAATCATATAACCGTCCTCCTGATCCCTCGTCCTTCGATCCTTCGAGACGGTTCCCTTCGCTGCGCTCAGGGCACCTCCTCAGGATGAGGGGAAGTCTGGCGCCCCCGCCCCTCATCCTGAGGAGACCCTCCGAGCATAGCGAAGGAGGGGCGTCTCGAAGGACGAAGGATCGAGAGGGCGAGGGGGCGAGGAAATCAAAGAACCGAACCTACGAAACCGCGCCGAGCGACTTCACCTCGACGCCGCGCGCGATTTCGACATGCGACAGCACCGGCAGGGTTGCGAACAGGCGTTCGATGATCATCCGGATATAGGGCCGCGCTTCCGGCGACGATACGAGAACGAATCGCTCGCCATTGTCGAAATGCTTGCGAATGACGGTCGATGCTTCCGTACCGAACTGTTCCAGCAGGCGCGGGTCGATATCGAACTCGACGATTTCGCCCTTAGCGTCTCGCTTGAGGCTCTGGTGGAACACCAGATCCCAGCGATTGCCGAGACGCAGCACATTCAGCACGCCATTGTCGGAAAGGTCGCCGCAGATTTGCTGCGCCATGCGCATGCGCACATGTTCGACAATCATTTCCGGGCGGCGCACCATCGGCGCAATTTCCGCGATGGCTTCGAGAATGAGGTGCAGGTTGCGGATAGAAACCCGCTCGGCCAGCAGAAGCTTCAACACCGCCTGCAAACCGGAATAGGAAATATGCGCCGGGCTGATATCTTCCACCAGCTTGCGATATTCCGGCCCCAGACGATCCAGCAGAATGCGCATATCCTTGTAGGACAGGAGCTGCGCCAGATTGTTGCGCACGATTTCGCTGAGATGAGTGAGCAGGACGGAGAGATTATCAACCGTCATATAGCCATCACGGCGCAAATCGGAAGCGAAGGTTTCCGGCACCGAATAAGCGCGCATGCCGAAGGCGGGCTCGCGCATTTCCTCGCCGGGGATAGACGGGATCGGACGCTCGCCCAGCACCACCAGAATTTCACCGACGCGCAATTCATGGCTGGCCACCGCCGTGCCGTGTATCTTTATGCGATAGCTTTTCGGCGGCAGGGCAAGGTCGTCCGTCACCTTGATTTCAGGAATCACGAAGCCGTATTCCTGCGCGAATTTACGGCGCATCTTGTTGACGCGATGCGCCAGCTCCTGCTGCGACGCCATCAGGCGCGCGGAAAGCTGCTTGCCGAGGCACAGTTCAATCTGGTTGGTTTCGAGCGATGCCTTGACGGAATTGCGCTCCTGATCCGCGGCCTCGCGCTGCTTCTTGTCCGCCTCAGTGGCTTCCGCCTCGCGCTGGCGCGCCTGGCGGCGGGGCACAGCGATACCGATGAAGGCCATTGCGCCGCCCAGCATGAAGAACGGAAATGCCGGAAGACCCGGCATGATGCCAAGCACGAACAGCAGCATCGACGCGACCAGAAGCGCCTTTGGATAAGCGCCAAGCTGGCCGAAAATCGCCTGATCGGCTGAGCCCCGGGTTCCGCCCTTCGACACCAGAAGACCGGCGGCGAGCGAAACAATGAGGGCTGGAATCTGCGTGACGAGACCGTCACCAACTGACAGCTTGGTGAAGACGTCAGCGGCGTGGGAAATGTTCATGTCATGGCGGGTGACGCCGATGATGATACCGCCGAAAATATTGACGGCAGTGATGATCAGACCGGCAATGGCATCGCCGCGCACGAATTTCGAAGCACCGTCCATGGAACCGAAGAAGGAGCTTTCTTCTTCCAGTTCGCGGCGGCGGCGCTGCGCTTCCTTTTCATCGATCAGGCCCGACGAAAGGTCGGCATCAATGGCCATCTGCTTGCCGGGAATGGCGTCGAGCGTGAAGCGCGCGCCCACTTCCGCGATACGCGTCGCACCCTTGGTGATGACGAGGAAGTTGACGATGATCAGGATGCAGAAAACGACCAGACCGATGACGAAATCGCCGCCCATCACGAATTGCGAGAAACCGTGGATCACATGACCGGCGGCCAGATAGCCTTCATTGCCGTGGGTGAGAATCACGCGCGTCGTCGCAATATTGAGCGAGAGGCGCATCATGGTCGCAATCAGGAGGACGGTCGGAAAGGCCGAGAAATCAAGCGGCCGCTGAATCCATAGCGCCACCATAAGGATAAGCACCGAAAAGGCGATGGAAAAGGCAAGACCGATATCCAGCACCACAGCTGGCACGGGCAGGAACAGCACCGTCAGGATGATGATCATGCCTGCCGCCAGCCCCATATCGCTGCCGGTCAGAAATCCGCTTTTTATGAAGGGTTTAGCCGTTGCCTGCTGCACGTCCGTCTCCTGTTACGAAGCGGATCTTAGCTTGCGAAGCTTGCGCGAAACCTGAAAGGAGGAGAGGTAGAGCATTTCCAGCAAAAGTGCGCAGCGGTTTTGCGTAGGATAATGCGTAAAAACAAATAGATAGAGCGGTTCCCCGATTCCGTTTTAACCGGAACCGCTCTAGAATCCCTTTTCGATGCGCGAATAGACGAGCAGCGTAAAGGAATTGATCTGCGCGCCGACGAAAGGCGCGGTGACAGCCAGCACGACGAAAATCACGACGATCTTCGGAACGAAGGTCAGGGTCATTTCCTGCACCTGCGTCAGCGCCTGAAACAGCGCGATGCCGATACCGATCAGCATCGCGGCCAGAACCGCCGGGCCGCTGGCCATCAGCACGGTCCAGACTGCGGAATTGACGATATCCAGCGCATCGGCTTCGTTCACCGGGATCGTCCTTAGCTGACCTTGACGCCCTGACCGATGGTGACGGTCTTCCCGTCTTCCAGCTCGGCGAGCATGCCAGACTGCTGGATCGTGACCGATTTCACCACGCCGGAAATCGTGCCGTCGGCACTGGTCACCGTGCGGCCAATCCAGCCCTCGGCCTGCGACAGCGACGAGTTGGCGATCAGCGTTTCCAGCTTGGAATTCATCTGCACGGACTGCTCGACACCCGAAAAGGTCGCAAGCTGCGAGACATATTGTGTCGCGTCCATCGGTTGCGTCGGGTCCTGATTCTTCATCTGGGCGACCAGCAGTTTCAAAAACGAGTTGTAATCGACATCCGCCTTCGCCGCCGAGCTGGCGCTCGACGAATTGTTGGTATTGGTCGTGGTGTTGCCGACCGGTGGTGTCGTAGTCATAGGCTTGTCTCCCTGGCCTCAGCGGCATTCCTGACCGGCGGCACGGCGCTTTGTTCCGGCATCAATTCCGCCTCGCGCGGATATTGCGCGCGGATGGTTTTCAGCGCTTCGAAAATGCGCCCGTTATGCACCAGCTCGTCAACGATCTTCAGCGCGTTCAGGATTGCCGGATCGGAAAACGCCTTGAACATGCCTTTCAGCATTTGCGCAAAGGTTTGGCGCGCCTGATCGCGCAAGGAAGGCTCGATGAGCATCATCTGCGCGGCAAAATAAAGCTGGCGCAGCGGGGTCGTCGTCTGGTCCGGCTGGAGCACATGGTTTTCCAGAAGGAACGTCGCATCGTTGAGCAGTTCCAGCGATACCTTGCGGTCGGCTTTCAGCACGGCGCCGTTGATATAGATCTTCTCGCCAGCCCGAAGCGACAGGCGGATTGCCGATTTACCGTTGGCCGCCATCTTAAAGACCGTCCCGGATCGACCGCGTGATCTCGATCAGCGTATCGTAATCATTGCTCTCGCCCTGGCGAATGCGCTCGATTTCCTTGAGCACGAAAATGCCCACGGAAATGATGGCGGCCTTCAGCTCTTTCGGCAGTGCGTTTTCTTCCGATCCCAGATCGTCGATGATCGTGGTCCAGAGCCGCATTGTGAAATAACCGGCATCAATGGCTTCGCGCGAACCGGCGCCATTGGCCTTGGCTGCTGCGAGCATGTCAATCGAACGGTCGAAAAGCATCCGTTCGCGGTCCTTGGCGCTCGCCATATCGTCATTCATGACATCTTCGTAGCGCAACTGATACATGTCGTCTCCGCTAGAGCGCCTTTGAACTGACCAAATCAGATCGGCGCTCTAAATGGTTGGTCTTACGCACATCTTATCCGAAAACCGTTTCACACTTTTCGGGATGTGCTCTTATGGGCATCATCTGCGCGGATCGCCTCATGCCACCGCCGTTATGATGCCGCCCGCTTTATTTTAAATAGTTAAGCAGGCTCATGCTCTGAAGCTGAACCGTCAGCTGATACGAGGTCTCGATCTGCGTCTTCAGATTGTTGACGCGGGTCGCCGCCTCGTAAGGATCGACTTCTTCAAGATTGAGAACCGACTGGTTCAGGATCTTCTGCTGTGCGTTGATGCGCGTGACGGCCTGCGAGGTGCGCGACTGGGCGAGACCAAGCGCGGTCTGTTCGGACGTGGTCTCGGCGATGGCCTGCGTCGTCGTCTGCATCGCATGGGTGGTCAGCGCCTGAAAGGCCGAATTGTTGAGACCAATAGTAGAAAACTCGGCCATCATCGCAAGCGACATCACCGTCTTGCGAAAACCGTCGGCATTGGCGCTGATCGATGTATCGGCTGTTTCAGTCGGCGAAATACGGCTCTTGATGACAGTATCCGATGCATCCGACCAGTTGGCGTCCCAATTGGCATCGTTGAACTGGTCAGCATAATCGCCTTCCAGAAACGCCGTCATCTGGTCGGCGGTAATATTGGCGACCTGCGGATCATCCACGCCAAAGCCGAAATGCGCCGTGAAAGCGTCGCGGATAGCCGTCTGCGCCGCGCCGCCCTCGGTATAGTCTGCGAAGGGCTTCACATCGGTATTGACGCCGGAGAAGATATATTCGCCGTTATAGCTCGTATTGAGCAGACCTGTGACGCTGTTCAGGATCGACCGCGCCGAGGCGGCAATGGTCGAGCCGCTCTCGCTGGTGCTGGTGGCGCCGGTGAGATTGGCCAGAAAATCCTGCGTATTGTCGATGATCGCGCTCGTCGCCGTCTGCGTCGTGGTCATGCGCTGCTGCACGAGATTGTTCATGTCCAGCAGCACGGTCAGGCGGTCATATTCCTTGCGCAGGGAAACGCTCTGCCCCGATTTGGTGCCAAGCGCCAGCCCCACGTCGAAGACGGTTCCCGTCGTTGCTTCCTGCTGGGCCTTGACCAGATCGGCCTTGCTCTTGCTGACAAGCGCCCGAAGTGCGGCAGCTGCACCATAGTTGGAAACTGATTGCGCTTTCATGAGCCTCACACCGCCGCGAGCAAATCGTCGAGCATCGCGCTGACCGTCGTCAATACGCGGCTCGATGCCTGATAGGAATGTTCCAGATCGAGAAGCAGCGCCATTTCGGTATCGATATTGACACCGTTGGCGTTGGACATGGCCTGATCGGCCTGGGTCGCTACCGTCTGGTTGTAGTTATATTCGTTGTTGGCCGTCTGACGCTTGCCTTCAAGCCAGCTGACCGAGGACGAACCATAATCCGTCAGGCTCGCATTGGCCTTGAGCCCGGCTGCGGCGTCGAAGGAAAATGGCGTCGAAAATGCTTCGTTCAGCGCCAGCAGACGGTCGGTGAAACCGGCGGCGTTTTCCGCATTATAAACATAGTCGGCGCCATTGGCGCCACCGTCACGCAGGTAGGTCGGGCTGCCGCCCTGCGCGGTGACGAATGCGGAGGAAACCTTGATCGAGCCTGCAATGCCAGAGGTCAGGCCAGCGCCCGGCACTGCTGGCGAACCAGACCAGCCGAACAGGCCGGTTTGATCCGCGCCGCCACTGCCGGACTGGTCCGATTCGGAAAACATGGTGACAAGGCCGCGTGCGATCTCGTCAAGCTGCATCTGGTATTGCGGCGCAATCTGATCGCGCAATTGGAGAAGCCCGCTGAGACGACCCGTGCCATAAGGCTGGTCGAAAGTATCGTGGCTGAGCGGCACGCCATCCACCAGCACGGCATTACCGGCTGTGCCAGCCGTCAGGCTGCCCGATGGCGCAAAGGTCACCGTGCGTGCCGTGGTCTCAAACAGCGTCACGCCATTATCGGCGAAAATGACCATGTCATTGTCGCCGCGCGTCATGGTGGTGATGCCGAGTTCGCCGGAAATCTGCTTGAGGAGCGAATCGCGCTGATCCAGCGCATCGGACACGTCACGCCCGGCGCGCGTGCCGCTGACCACATCCTTATTGACCTGTTCGAACTTCGACAGAAGATCGTTGATACTGGCAACCGACAGCGCGATTTCGCTATCGGCATCCTCGCGCAGCGTCTGCACCTGCTTGGTGCCGTCATTCAGCGCATTGGCAAGCGCCTGCGCCGTCGACACGACGCTATCGCCGAGCGACGAATTGGACGGCGATGCCGCATAGGTCTGGAGCGCATCGCGCAAATCGCCCATCAGCGCCGATGGCGAACCGGAATAATTGTCGGCGGAATAAATCGACGAAAGGCGGTCAAGACCGCTTGCGAGAGCCGACGAAGAGGCCGCCGTGCTGTTGGACTGGATGTAGCGATTGAACAGCGCTTCATCCGCCGAACGGGTGACATTCACATAAAGCGAGCCATAAGGCCCGGAAACGAGGGAAGCAGTGCGGCGCGAATAGTCGGGATCGTTCACGCCAGCAATATTGCGCGAAACAACCGATGTCTGCTTGGACGTGGCCGCAAGCGAACTCTTGGCCGTCGATAGAGCAGAACTAAGTGACATCCTTTTCCCCTCATCCAAATCGCAAACCGCGACCCGTAATGTAAAACACGGCGTTTGCGGGAAAGTCGCCCTTCCCGCAAACGCTCAAACTATCTCTTCAGATTGACCAGAACGTCCATGAGTTCGGAGCCGGTCTGGAAGACTTTCGAATTGGCCGTATAGCTGCGCTGGGCTTCGATCATGTCGGTCAGCTCCTGCGCGATATCGGCGTTTGATTCCTCAAGCGAGCCCGACATGATCTTGCCCATGCCATCGCCCTGCGGATAGCCGACCCTCACCCCGCCTGATGCGGCGCTTGGCGAAAACACGTTGCCGCTCACCACCGTCATGCGGTCGGGGCTGGCCACGGTTGCCAGCGGCAGACGATAGAGCACCTGCTGCGAGCCGTTTTCATAAATCGCAACGACCGAACCGTCCGCGCCCACATCGACGCTTTGCAGCGACGATGGCGCCTGACCGTTGATGGTGGCCTGCGAGATCGTGTAGTTGCCTGTACGCGCCGTCGACGCGCCGAGATTGAGATCGAGCGTACCGCCATTATAGCCGGTCAGATCGACAGAAATATTGCCGCCGGAAACCACCGCGCCCGTCGCGGGATCGAAGGTCAGCGTTCCCGTGCCGATTTCAACATTATCGGCAGCGTTCTTGACCGAGACCGACCAGGTATCATCCGCGTTCTTGGTGAAATAGACGTCCAGCTTCACCGCCTCACCGGCATTGTTGTAGGAGATGAGCGACGTCTTGTGGTTATAATCGCCTGCCGTCGCAGGGGGCGTGTCGGTCGTCGGCAGGTTGACCGTGAAGGTGCCGTTCGTGCTGCCGATTGCCGTAAGGTCCGGCGCATTGACATTGACGATCGAGAGGCCGTTCAGGTCTGGCGCGACATTGCCGTCAGCCGATCCGAGCAGGTAATAGCCCGCCGTATTGACCAGATTGCCATCCTTGTCCGGCACGAACGAACCCGCGCGCGTCAGATAGGTTGCGCCATCCGCGCCCTGCACGAGAAAATAGCCGTTGCCGTCAATGGCAAGGTCGGTCGTGGACGACGTGGAGCGGATGCCGCCCTGATCCGAAATACCGTAACGGACCGAAGTCAGCACGCTACCGGAATTGTACTGGCCGCCACTGCTCGGCAGAACAAGCGAGGAAAACTGCGTTTCGGCGCGCTTGTAGCCGATCGTGCTCGCATTCGCGATATTGTCCGCGACAGCCGAGAGACGGTTGGCCTGGGCATTCATGCCCGAAACACCCGTCCGCATCATACCGTAGAGACTCATTGCCAGCTCCTGAGAATTTTAGCCGAGAATTTTAGAACTTGTTACGATTCTAACGTGCCATGCTTGCGTGAAGCTGTAGCTTCGCGAGTTTTTTGATTTTTTACCGGGCATGCAGCGCAGCTTTTGAGAGACGGAAACCCGTTTTAAAACTGCCCGAAGCCTTGAACGCGGAACACAAGCAAACCATTCACACAATGAACGGGGCACTACTCGATGCTGATGCAGTAGCCGAGGAAGCGCTTGGAATCGATGGGATCGAAACCAAGCTGCTCGCGCAACTTCTTGCGCAGCTTGCTGATGTGGCTTTCCACGACGTTTTCTTCGACTTCACTGTCGAAGATGCCGTAGATCGCACCGAAAATCTGCGCCTTGTTGATGCGGCGACCGCGATTGGCGATCAGATATTCCAGTATGCGGCGCTCGCGGCGCGGCAGCGGAAAATCGACGCCATTGATCTGCGGATCGCGTCCATCGGAGAAAACGCGGATCGGGCCAAGCTCAGTGCCGGTTTCCGCAACGCTCTGCGCGCCTGCGGCGCGGCGGCGGATCGCGTTGATGCGGGCGAGGATTTCGCGCACGTGGATCGGCTTGCGAACGACATCGTCAACCCCGGATTGAAAAAGCTCCAGCGTATGCTCCAGCGAGGGACGGTCGTTAAGGGCGATGACGGGGGCCTTGCAGCGTTCACGAATTCGGGCAGGAAGACGATGCTGGGTTGCGCATTCGCCAATGAGGAACGCTTCGACGGCCATAATATCCTGCCGCGGAACGGTCTCTACCCATTCATCGAAATCTGCCGGTGTGAAGCCCGTCGTCGTGATGCCTTCACGGCCAAACCAAGAGGCATAGCCTTCAGTGACAATATCTCTGTCATCCACGACGACAATCATCGGCCCGCCTTCCGAATCAATATGTTAGCCCAAGCAAGACAGAGGTAACTGGCGGAGTGACTCGGCGACAATGGCAAGAAATTGCCCGCAATAAATTGGGAGGAATTTTAGCATTAACTAATTTTATGGGAATCGTGCAGATTGCATTGCACCCGACAATGATAGTGAGCCGAACCTTAACGATAGATTAACGGCTCACGATGTTTTACGATTCATTACAAGGGGTTAATTATCGCTAACCTAAATTAGTCCCCAATCCTTATGACAATCACTGATTGCAGGGTTGCAAATGGCGTGTATGCGACGCCGCTTTACAACCATTAAAAATTTAATGAATCGCTGATGGTCCAGGGAGGCCGCCCGTTACGCTCCGCAAAATATTTTTGCGTCTGGCGTCCAGTTTCCGAACCCCGTCGCGACCATATTTGCCATCACCCGGCAGACATATCGCTTCTGTGCGGGATTGTTGTTCGGGCCTGCATGATAGCGCGCGACAGCCATCGTCCAGTTGCCTTCACGAGTGTGAAGCTGCTTGAGAAAGCGCGCCGCGTAATCGACATTGAGGCTCGGCATCAGCATGGCTGCGACCGATGGAAATTCCTGCCCGTGATAGTAGTAGTTGATCTGCATGCAACCGAGATCGATGAGCTTGGCTCCCCCGGCGCGCACCTCGGTAAAACGCTTGAGGGCGGCCCCTTGCGACGGCAGAAATTCCGCCCGGCCCTCAATATTCATCGCATAGGGTTGCAGTGAATTCTTGCGCCCGGTTTCCGTCAGGCCGACAGCGTAGAGGATGCCGAGCGGCACGTCATAGCGCGCCGAAGCGCGATGCATTTCGCGCTCGCAGACATTCTCCGCCAGAGCGGCACTGGCGTTACACAACCAGACCGCGACTGCGGCCAGCAGTGCCTGCAACAGTGTCGCGCGCCGCAGTTTCGGAACCTGTCTGCTTGCCGGACCGGTCTTGTCCCGTTTGGCTGGAATCACCATTCTGCCTGCCCTCGCCGCTTGCAAACTGAGCCTGTGCCTGAGATTGCGCGCCATTGCGGCCATCGAAGCCGCCTTGCATATTGAAGGCCTGTTGCTGGCCGGATGATTGCTGTTGCGCGCCGGCCTGCTGCTGGCCAGCGCCTTGCCCCGCCGCTGTGTGCTGCACCGCGCTTGCCGCAGTGCGGTCTGTAACCGTTACGGAGATGCGGGCATCGTCCGCGATACCGGCACTTTTCAGCGCCTTCTCGATGATCGCGCGGTCAGCGGAAAGCGCTTCAGCGGCCTGCGCCTTATCCGCGACCAGATGCACTTCTACACCGTCCGGCACAACGCGGATGCGCGCCGTCACCTGCCCCAGATCGACGGGATCAAGCCGTATTTGAAGCGTCTTCACCGAACCAAAGCTGCGCTCGGAAACCACCTGCACATCCGCCACGCGAACCGCCTGCGGCGTGGCAGTCGCCACCTTGCCATCCACCGGAGCAGCGGACTTGCCAGCGGCTTGCAGCGGCTGGAAGACACCGCGATCAGCATTGCTGGAATTAGCCGGCTGATTACCCGCTGGCTTTTCGGCTTTCAGCAGATCGGTAAGGTTTGCATCGGCATTTTCAGTGGGCTTATCCGACTGCGCGCCATTCGTGTCGCCCGACACCGCCTCGCCGGATTTGGAAGACGGCTTTCCACTGACACCAGGCTGGAGATTCTGAGCTGCCTCGGCCTTCCGCCTCATGTCGCTGACGGTATCCGCTCCGACCTCAGCACCCTCGCCTTCAACAGCGTTCGGATTCATGTCATCTGATTGCGCCAAAGCAGCTATTCCAGCCTTTTTCGCGAGATTTTCTGTGGCGGAATTGTGGCTTTCGCCGTTCAAATTGGGCATGTTGGCGGCCAAAGAAAGGACATTCTGTGTCACGGCCCAGTTTGTCCCTTGCGTGGACGCATCCGCTTTCTGCTCATCCTGCTCATCGCTGAGCGCAGTATCGGCGTCATCGCCCTTCGCGACCGGTTTGCCATGCGGCTTTTCCAGAAGCGCGCCAAACAGCTGCGACGGCTCGGAATTTTCCTGCCCATCCACATTTGCCTTGCCTTGCCCATTGCTTTGCTGGGGCGCCAGACTGCGGGTCGGCGACGCCATCCGTCCGGCCTGACCGAGCAAAATATCCACGCTCATTGAATGGTCTCCCCTAGCAAGGCGTCGATCTCGGCAAGCTTGCGCCGGGCATCGTCCATGGTCTTCTGCAAATCGTCTGTTGGCTGCGCCGGTGTCGGGTTCCAGCCCGCAACCGGCGACGAAGCCGGTATTGCGGCGGGCGCGGTAACGGGTGCGTCCGCCACTGCCATAGCAGGCACCTTGCGGTCCTCCACAGCGGGTTCAGGCGCTGCTTTTGCTGGCGGCAGTGCGCTCGGCGCGCGGGTCACGACCGAGCCCACCGTCTCGGCTGCCTTCAACAGTTTGCGGTCAGGTTCCTGCAGGCGATCAGGCGAAATCTGCGACAGTTCACGCAAGGCGCTGCCCGCCGAATCGGAGGCGACATCGCTTGCCGCCGCATAGAGATTGGCGCGGGTCGGATCGGCTTTGAGTCGGTCGGCGAGCTTGCGCGCCTCCGCAGACATGAAACGCGCCCGCTCCGTCTGGCCGTCCACCAGAGCGCCGCGCGCAATCTGGAGATAGAGCGAATATTGCATCACCGGATCGGCGGCTGCGATCAGCTTTACCAGTTCGGCATTGCCGATGCGGTCATTGAGCTTGAGCGCCGCGCTGACGAATTGTCCCATGAAATCACGCATATAGGGCGAGCGGGGAAAGCGCTGCAGATAGTTGCGCGCCAGCATCCGGATCTTTTCCGCATCGCCAAGCTTGGCTGCAATCGGCATCGAACGGCGGATCGCCGCTTCCTCGAACAGCGTGCCCGGCGCTTCGAGCCGCACCTGATCAAGCCGCAGCAGCGCGGTCGCCGGATCGAAGGCTGTCATCTGGCTTGCGGTCACGAGCACGATGGAGGCTTTCAGCTCCGAAGGCACATCCGGCGACAGCGGAACGGAGAACAGCTTGACCACTTCGATCATCTGCCCGGAGGCATAGGCCAAAGCACCCTTGACCAGTTCCTGCGGCACGACATCCGACTTGAAATCGGCCAGAACCTTGCGCACCGCGTCGGGATTACCGCCATTAAAAAGATAGATGATCGCCGCATAAATGTTTTCGGGATTATCCCATGCTTCCTTCGGCGCGCGCGCCATGTCGGCGCTGATGAAAGCCAGAAGCTTGTTCAGCATGACCACGGCTTCCGGCTTTCCCGCCACCACCTGATCCTGCAACATGCGCAGCGAACGCACGAGCTTGTAAGGCTCAAGCACCGGCAAGGCTGCGCCCGCGCTGCCGCCCTGTTGCGCCTGTGCAAAGACATGCACCGGCGCTCCGGCCAGCGGCAGGCTCATGGTCAAGGCAATCATCAGGGAGCGCTGAACAAGCCGCTTCATGGGGCAGACTTGAGGAAAATATCGATGCGGCGGTTTTCAGCCGCATTCGGGTCATTGGCGATTTTCGGCTGGCGGTCGGCATAGCCTTCAACGCGCAACACGCGCTTTTCATCCAGCCCGCCGCGCACCAGCATGTAATAGGCCATCTGCGCACGCGCCGACGACAGACGCCAGTTGTCATAGCTTGCGCTTTTGAACGGGCGCGAATCGGTGTGACCGCTGATGATGACTTCGCCGGGCTGGCGGGAAATCACCTGCGCTATGCGTTCCAGCATCTGCACCACGCGCGCATCAGGCTTGGCGGAGCCGATTGTGAACATGCCGTAGTCGATCTTGTCGGTCAGCTGGATCATCACCCCGCCATCCACCGGAACCACCGTTACATCCGGCATCGGCTCAGCCTTGCTGCCCGGCCTGGCCGCAGTGGACTTTTCGCCTTCCGCAGCCTTTTTCAGTTCCGCAATGAGCTGTTCCTGATCTTTTGCAGGCGCTTCAGCGGGTTTTGCTTCCGGCGTTTCCGGCTTGGGCGGCGTGGAGGGCGCGGCATTCGGCGGCGTCAGCTCGTCCACGGCCTTGCTCGACCAGTAATCCGGGCTGAAAGGATCACGATAGGCATCGCCGCCATCGGCACCTGTGGCAGGGCCGGATTGCGACGTGCCGCCGTCACCCTTGGCAGACTGATTCTGCAACACACCGGTTTCATGCGCCAGTTCCGACAAAACCGCATAGGGCTCACGGAAAAGCTGGCGCTCCTCCTGCTCGCTCGGCGGCACGGTCGTGGCGTCGTTGATGACCTTGGTGCTGTTTTCGACCTGCTGGTCGCTTTCATAGCGAACCTTGCCATCCTTCTCATCGACATCCTGCACGCCCTTGGGGCTGGAATGCCGGTCCATCAGCTTGACGGGATTAAAATAGCTGGCGACAGCCGCCTTGGTTTCCTCATTGGCGGCATTGATCAGCCACATGACGAGGAAGAACGCCATCATGGCGGTCATAAAGTCGGCATAGGCAATCTTCCACACGCCGCCATGGTGGCCGTCATGGTCGTCATGCCCGCCACGGCGAACAATGATGATTTCGCGCTTGGTTTCGGGATCGATGCTCATTGGACCGCAGCCTTCAATTCATCAAGAAGCGGCGCGATGCGCGTTTCTAGCACCCGTTCGCCAAAGGAAAAGGACAATTCGTCCGACGCATTTTCGACAAACCGGCAGCCGGAGGGCAGCAGCGCTGCATGGTCGCGTATCGGGGCCAGCAGTCCTGCCGGACCGGAGATTTCCGGCGCTTCGCCTTCCAGCGCCAGCGCCGCAATGCGGTGGGCAAATTCTGCAACCGCGTCCTGTTCAAGCTTTCCGACGAGAAGCGGCGCTAGAATCTCGGCAATCTGGCCGGAGAAGCTCTGTTCCAGCGCGGTCAGCGCTTCGGTCAGGCTGCGCGCCAGCAACAGCGCCTGCTCCCGCGAAAACGCGGCGCGAAGATTTTCGATTTCCGTCTCATGCTCGCGCAAAAGCCGGGCTTTCTCAGCTTCGTAAAGCGCCTCGGCTTCTTTATGGCCTTCCTCGCGGCCAAGCGTATGGCCTTCGGCATGACCGTTTTCAAAGGCGGAGCGCTTTTCTTCCTCGGCTGCGATGAGGGCCGCCATTTCCGCCTTTTCGGCAGCGGCAAGCTTATCCGCAAGGGCCGCCGCTTTCGGGTCAATTGCTTGGGTGCGACGGACCGGCTCCGGCTTCAACGGTTGTGACGGCGCAGGGGCGGCGATGATCTCCACAGCCTCATCCGCCACGCGATGGGTCGAAAAATCAGGAAGGTAACGGCTGAGGGAGAGCGCGCTCATTATCAGGCAGCCTCAAGCTCCGGTGCATCGGCCCGTTCAGCATGGACAGGCTGCTTCACGGCGTTTCCGTTGATCCACTGCTTGAGAACGGCGGCAACGCGCTCCTCATCCATCTCGATCATCTGTTCCAGACGAAGCTTGGCGGGCATGCGCATGCGCTGGCGTAAATCACTGAGGCTGGTCTTCATCTGGTCGGCATAGGCTTCCGGCCCGCCGATCACAGCCTGCTGGCCCTCGCTGCCTGCTTGTGTACCGACGAAATTCGGCGTGGCA
This sequence comes from Ochrobactrum soli, assembly GCF_003664555.1. NCBI lineage: Bacteria > Pseudomonadati > Pseudomonadota > Alphaproteobacteria > Hyphomicrobiales > Brucellaceae > Ochrobactrum > Ochrobactrum soli. Next base: position 24,983 of record NZ_RCHH01000007.1, read on the forward strand.
ACCTCACCCGCTTCGCGGATGGCGACTTCCGTGCCTGCCGGTTTCGCGGTCTGGTCACGCAGCAGCGGACGCAGGCCAAACCAGATCAGAAGACCAACCGCGGCGAGGATGGCCAGCGCATTGACATAGCTTCCGCTTTGGCGCAGCAGCGTATCGGTCCATGGCGCCGAAACCGGCTCCATATCCGCACCAGCCGGATCGAGGAAGTTGACGGCGGTTACATTGATGACATCGCCGCGATCCGCATTGAGACCGGCAGCCGTGGCGACGAGATCGCGAATCTTGGTGATCTGCTGATCGACGAAATTGGCAGGCGGCGGCGTGGTGCCAGCCGTTTGCAGCAGGCGGGCCTGATCAATGACGACGGCAATCGACAGGCGCTTGACGGAATAACCGTCGCTCACCGTCGCAATCGTCTTGCTGTTCATTTCGTAATTGGTCAGTTCCTCACGGCGGTCGGTCTTTTCCGACGAGGTCTCGCCATTGCGGTTCTGGATTTCTTCCTGCGGGATGTTCTGTTCCACACCCGTCGCGTTGTTATCGCGGTTGTTGCGGGAATCGCCGCTTTCGCGCACCACGCGGACCGAACGTTCGACACGCGATTCGGGATCGAAGGTCGTCTCGTTGATCTGGCGGCGATCAGTGTCGAGCGTCGCCTGGACGCTGGTCTGGAAATGGCCAAGACCGAGATAGGGCGCCAGCGCCTTGCGGATGCTGTCGTCCACATTACCGGCAACCTGCTGTTCCAGCGAGGCGGTCATGAGAGCCGCGCCATTGGCGGCCTCGCCAGCGGAGGCGAGAAGCCGGCCATTGGTGTCGAGGACGGTGACCGACGATGCATCGAGCGACGGTACGGCGGCGGCAACGAGCTGGCGAATCGACTGCGCCGATTCGGCGGCAAAGCCGCCTTCCGCGCGGATGACCACCGAAGCGGACGGCTTCTGGTCGCCACGGCGGAACGAGCCTTTTTCAGCCAGAACGATGTGCACGCGGGCGGCCTTCACGCCGCGAATCGCCTGAATGGTGCGGGCGATTTCGCCTTCAAGCGCGCGAACGCGGGTGATTTCCTGCATGAAGGAGGTGAGGCCCAGCGAGCCCATATTGTCGAACAGCTCGTAACCGGCATTGTTGGAGGTTGGCAGGCCCTTTTCGGCGAGATACATGCGGGCGGTTTCCGCCTTGCCGATCGGCACCAGAATGGAGGAACCATCCGACTTCACGTCGAAGGGAATGCCCGCTTCGCCGAGTGCCAGGCCCATGCGGTTCACGTCATCGCGCGACAGGCCGACATAAAGCGTCTCATAGGATGGACGGCTGAGATAGAAGCTCGTGTAGAGGATCGCTCCCATCAGGGCGGCCCCCACAAGCCCGAGCGCAACAAGCTTGCGCACGCCAAGCTTGCCAAGCGTTCCCTTGAGCTGTTCGATCAATTGCTGGATATTCTGCTGCATCGACACCACCGCCATCATGATGGATGCAAACTAGACCGCGAAGCTTGCGCGAAAGTGGCGGCTGATAAAGCACGTGCTTTCTGAACGCCGAAACGAAGCGGGGCGCGGAATTGATCCCGCGCCCCTTTTCCGCCCAAAGACATCCGGTCCGATCAGGTCGGTCCGGATGCGAACCCCTGATTTGCCTGAGAACTCGCGAGAGCCGGTGACCCGCCTCTCCGTTTTATCTACTCAGTTATCGATTAGCCGCGGAACAGCGACAGGATGTTCTGGTTCGACGAGTTGGCAATCGACAGAGCCTGAACGCCAAGCTGCTGCTGAACCTGGAGAGCCGACAGACGTGCCGATTCCTTGTTCATGTCAGCATCAACGAGCTGGCCAACGCCCTTTTCGATCGAGTCCGAAAGACTCGAAACGAAATCCTTCTGCATGTCGATGCGCGACTTTGCGGCACCGAGTTCTGCAGCCGAAGTTGCCATTGCGCCAAGAGCAGTTTCGATGTCAGTCAACAGGTTGTCGAATGCCGCACCTTCGTCGGCAGCGGTATAACCCGTAACGCCAGTCACGTCGCTGACGTCAATGTCGAGGATCGACGTGGCAGATGCGGCACCGTCTTTGTCCAGAACGCCAGCAGCGGCAGTATTGGTATCGATCAGGCGCGTAGCGGAATAGTTTACCGAAATTGAGCCAGTCGTCACCTTGCCGGATGCATCACGGTTATAGGAAGTGATGACGTCGAGCTTGGTGCTGCCGGTAGCAGTCGAATCCGAGGTCAGCAGGTTCGAACCGGCGTAGTTGGCGCCAGCGACATTGTCCTTGAGCTGAGCAACATAGGTTGCAATTTCGCTCTGGATCTTGGCGCGATCTTCCGTGCCGGAGGTCTTCGCGAGAAGAACCTTCTGCTTGATCTGATCGACGACTTCAATCGCCTTGTTCATAGCCGTGTAGGCAGTGTCAACCTTGCCAGCGCCGAGGCCGAGGGAATCCTGAACGACGGAGTTAGCCTTGTTGTCCGAACGCATGGTCGTTGCGATGGACCAGTAAGCGGCGTTGTCGGATGCACCGGCAACCTTGAGGCCCGTCGAGATACGGTTCTGCGTTGCTTCCAGCGACTTGTTGGTCGTGGAAAGGGTCTGAAGTGCAGTCAGAGCTGCCGAGTTGGTCAGAATGCTAGCCATTATTTTGCCCCTTGGGAAAAATCAAACAGAGGGACAGGCCGGACTTACCGGCATAGTGGAGCGGCATCATGCCTGTCTCCGCTCTCGCAGAGACCCACCATGTGCCGACGTTTAAAACCCAAATATTAAAGTAATGCTAATTTATTTTGCCGAATTTTACCGATCTCTCAGATTTTGACGCCGAATTTTGCCGGACGCTTTGGCAACTGTTCCAAATCGGGTCAGGAGAACGAGCGAATCAGGCTTCCGACCAGAATATTCCAGCCGTCGATCAGCACGAAGAACAGAATCTTGAACGGCAGCGAAATCACTGTCGGCGGCAGCATCATCATGCCCATGGACATGGTGAGCGTGGCCACGACCAGATCGATCACCAGAAACGGCAGCACGATCAGGAAGCCGATTTCAAAGCCGCGACGAAGCTCCGAAATCATGAAGGCCGGGACCAGCACGCGGAAATCCACAACACCGTCCTCGCCGGTGCGGAAAGACGGATCGGCAAGGTCTTCGAACAGGCGCAGATCCTTGTCACGCACCTGACCCATCATGAATTCGCGAAAGGGCTGCGAAATCTCGGTCAAGGCTGCCTGTTGCGTTATCTCGTTACGCATCAGCGGCTGCAAGCCATTGTTCCAGGCGCGGTCGAAGGCGGGCGCCATGACATAGAAGGTCATGAACAGAGCGAGCGAGATCATCACCATGCTGGCAGGCGCGGTCTGGAGACCAAGACCCGAGCGAAGCAGGGAAAAGGCTATGGCGAAGCGCGTAAAGCTCGTCACCATGATCAAAAGGCCGGGCGCGATGGACAGTACGGTCAAAAGACCGAAGAGCTGGACAATCTGGCCGCTGGCCGCACCGCTGCCTGCGGGTAGCAGATTATCCAGCGTCAAGGCCTGTTGGGCCTGTGCCGAAACGGTGAGTGCGAGCGTCAGGAGAACGCCTGGACCAAGGAGTTTTTTCATTCTACGACCAGTGCCGAAAGAAAGACCCGGTCCACCGCGCCTTCCGAGCGCAGGCGGGCGCGTTCTTCGAGATCGGCGCGCAGATAGGCAAGCCCTGCCGCGCCTTGCAATTGCATGAGATTGACACTGCGCAGGAAGCTCAGAAAATCATCGCCGACATTGGCCGCCATGGCCGCCGGTATTTCATGACCGGGCTTGGCGACCAGCGAAGCTTCCAGCCGTACCCAAGTGTTCTGCGGAATGCCGAGATTGGTGATGATCGGCTTTAGCGGCACAACCGCGCCGATGGAGCGCGATTCGAAATCGCCCGGCTTCGGCTTGTCTTCCCTGGCCGTGGTCTTGGCAAGCGCCTGCTGGTCGGCGGAAATCATCCCGCCCAGATACCAGCCGCCACCGGCGGCGATTGCGGTAAGAGCAACGACCGCCGCCAAAAGCCCCATCATGGAGCCTTTGGCCTTGCCGTCTTTCTTGTCCAGTGCCGTGTCGCTCATCGATGCTCAGCTTTAAAAAGGAGAAACCTGATCGAGAATTTGCTGGCCGTATGGCGGCTGCTGCACCTCGCTCAACCGTCCACGACCACCATAGGAAATGCGGGCTTCGGCGATCTTGTCGTAGGAAATGGTGTTGGAACCGGAGATATCCCGCGGACGCACGACACCGACGACATTCAGCACACGCAACTCATTGTTCACGCGCACTTCCTGCGAGCCGCGAATGATCATGTTGCCGTTCGGGAGCGTATTGGTAACGATGGCCGCAACCTGAAGACTGATATCCTCGCTGCGCTTGATTGTGCCCTTGCCCTTGGACGAGCTGTCCGAATGGGTGTTGATGGAACCGTCCATGTCGCCGCCAGCACCGGCGCCCGTGCTGCTGCTGGTCGCGAACGAGCCGCCCGCGCCATAAATGCCTTTCGACACCCGCTCGCGATCGGTCTTGTTGTCGAGATTGGCGCGGTCATTGATGGAAATGATGACGGTGAGCACATCACCCGGCTCGGCCGCGCGCGGGTCCTTGAAGAAATTGGTCGAGCGCTGGTTCCAGAGCGAATAATCCGGCTTGGCCGGACGCGACGGATAACCATTATATTGCGGATTGTTGTTCATGCCGAGATTGGCGGCAACCGGCGACAGGTCCGGCGCACGACCGATTTCTTCCGGCTTCATGGCGCAACCGGCCAGAAGCGCCAGAGCGGTGGCGGCGAAAATGGTCTTGTTCATGCGTCCTGTCATTGCACCGTATTCCCGGTTTGCGCCTGAGCGCGCTGGTCCTTCACCGCCGGTGGCGTTGCGCCCGTGCGCTGCGATCCGACGATGATGCGTGCGAGCTTTGCTGCCTTTTCCGGCGGCATTTCATTCAGAATGATGCTCGAAACACGCGGGTTGAGCTTGAGGATCAGGGCTGCCGCCGCCTCATCGCCGATCATGGCCATCTGGGCTGCCGCTGCATCCGGCTTCATCTTGGAAATGATGTCGACCAGCGAATCCTGCGCCTTGCTGACGAACTCGTCGCGGCGCTTCAGCCACATCTCGTATTCCTTGCGCTTTTCTTCCAGCGCCTGCATCCGCTCGTCCACCTCGGCCTTGAGGTCGGTGAGCTGCTTGGCCTGCAACGAATAGCGGGCGTCTGCGGCCTGATTGTCGATATTGCCGCAGAACTTGCGGATTTCATCCAGATTGCCGAGGTTCGCAGGTGGCGCGGAAACAGGAACCGCCGCCGTTGGGGCCACAGTTGGCGCTTGCGGTGCAGGCGATGCCACCTCCTGCGCCAATCCCGGCAAGGCGCTGGCAAAAAGCAGCGCCAAAGCCGAACCGGTGCGGATTGCCAGTTTCACGATCATGTCTGCTGTCATCCCCGGCCTCATCATTGCACTACCAGTTCTGCGTGAAGCGCGCCGGAAGATTTGATCGCCTGCAGGATGGCGATGATGCCGGTCGGCTTCACACCCATCTGGTTGAGGCCCTTGACCAGATTTTCCAGGTTGGCGCCGGTCAGAATCCCGATCTTGGCATTGGGCTGGTTGACGGCGATATCGGTGTTCGGCTCCATCGCCGTCACGCCGTCACTGAACGGTTCAGGCTGCACGACCATCGGCGTTTCCGTCACGCGCACCGTCAGGCTGCCATGGCTGATTGCCACTTTGGAAATGCGTACTTTCGAACCGATGACCACCGTGCCGGTACGCTCATCCACCACCACGCGCGCCACCTCATCCGTGATGATCGGAAGGCCCTCCAGCTCCGCGAGAAAGCGGGCGGCGGGCACATTTTTCGGACGGGACAGGCGGATGGTCTTGGCATCGCGGGCAATCGCCACACCGCGCCCATAGCGGCGCTTGGCGAAGATATTGATCGTATCGGCGGTACGCACGGCAGTCGTGAAATCGGGATCGCGCAGCTCCACGATCATCTCGCTGTCCTTGCCGAAGTTTCCGGCAACCTCGCGCTCGACCAGCGCACCGTTTGGAATGCGGCCCGATGTCGGCACACCCTGCGTCACGGTGGCTGCATCGCCTTCGGCGGTAAAGCCGGACACAATCATATTGCCCTGCGCAACTGCATAAATCTGGTTGTCGGCGCCCATCAGCTGCGTCATGACCAGCGTGCCACCCTGCAAGGAGGTGGCGTCGCCGATGGACGAAACCGTCACATCGATGCGTGAGCCGGAACCGGCAAAGGCGGGCAGATTGGCGGTCACGATGACCGCTGCCGTGTTCTTCGAACGCGTGGAATTGCGCGGCGCATTGATGCCGAGATTATCGAGCATGGCGCGCATGGACTGTTCGGTGAAAGGCGAGTTGCGCAGGCTGTCACCCGTGCCCTTAAGGCCGATCACCAGACCGTAACCAACGAGCTGGTTTTCACGCACGCCCTGAATGGTCGCGATATCCTTGAGGCGTGCCACAGCGCTGCCACGACCAAGCTCAGCATAGGCCATCTTGGACGGATCGCCGCCTGCACCCAGCCAGTCGGCGTCCGCTTCGACGGCGGTGCCGAAATCCTTCACATTCTTGGCCGACTCATCCGCCAGAACCGCAACAGGTTGAAGCGCGAGAGCCAGAACGGTGATCAGCGTTGCCCAGGTTTTTCTCACCGCATCCCCACTTGAACACGGCCATCGGCCAGTATCGTGCCGGGCACGATGACGCCGCTGTCGCTGTTGCGTACCTTGATGAAATCGCCTGCCGCCCCGGACTCGAGCGGTATGCCGACGGCTGTGATCGTCATGACACCGGTGGAGAACACCATCGTCACCGGCTCGCCACGCTTGACCAGCGACGGCTCCGAGAGGGCGGCGACGAGGATCGGCTTACCCGCGATCAGCGTCTTGCGCGCGACCTTGCCGTCAGCCTGATCCACCGACAGCACATATTGCTGCGCGGCGGGCGCACTGATGTAGAACTTCTTCTCGACCAGCGCGACATTGCTGACGACCTGTCCGGGATAAACGGTCGCCGAAGGCACAACGAAAGCGATGCGGTCGGTGGCCGAAGCCCCCGAGACCGCAGCAGTGGCAAAACCGGCCACTGCGGCAGCAGCCAGTGCGGCGCGTCTGAACCGTGAACGGGCTTTGATGTCGTTTCCTTGGGCGCGTTTCATGGCGATCACCGTCAGCGCATGTTCTTCGATACGGTCGCCGCCATTTCGTCGGCGGCCTGAATGACCTTGGAATTCATTTCATAGGCGCGCTGCGCCGTAATCAGATCGGTGATTTCTTTCACCGGATCGACATTTGATGCTTCGAGATAGCCCTGCTTGACCGAACCGAAACCTGGATCGCCCGGATCGCCGACCAGCGGCCCGCCGGAGGCTTCCGTTTCGCGATAGAGATTGTCGCCCAGCGGTTCGAGACCGGCTTCATTGGTGAAATTCGCAAGCTGAAGCTGGCCGAGCGGGGTGATCTGGATGCCGTTCTGTTCCTGAATCTTTGCAAAGACCTGCCCGGTATCGCTGACGGTTACTTCAAGCGCATTTTCAGGAACCACGATGCCCGGCTGGACAATATTTCCGTCGAGCGTCACCAGCTGGCCATCGGCATTCTTGTTGAATGCGCCAGCGCGGGTATAGAGCGTTTCGCCGGTCGGGCTCTGGATCTGGAACCAGCCCTGCCCGGTCAGCGCCAGATCGAATGGATTTCCGGTCTGGTTGAAGCTGCCCTGAATATGCAGGTTGCGCACCGCCGCCGTCTGGACGCCAAGGCCGACCAGCGCGCCTTCGGGCACAATGCTCTCATTGGCCTGATTGGGAACGCCTGCCGTGCGCTCGGACTGGTAGAGTAGGTCCGAAAACTCGGCACGCGCGCGCTTGAAGCCCGTTGTATTGATATTGGCAATATTGTTGGCGATCACTTCCAGATTGAGCTGCTGGGCGTTCATGCCGGTTGCGGCAATCGTCAGGGCTTTCATGGCGCTTCCTTGATCTGCTGGGCGTATGCGGGATGAGAGCGGCTCAGTTAAAACGGTATTGTCGAAGCCGCTCTAACCATTTGTTTTTGCGCATTATCCTACGCAAAACCACTTCGCACTTTTGCTGGAAATGCTTTAAATCGACATGCGGCTGATCTCGAGATACGCTTGCACGATCTTGTCGCGGATCGCGATTGCGGTCTGGAGCGACTGTTCAGCTTCCATGACGGAGCTGACCACCTCATTCACCGGCGCATCGCCCTTGATGCCCTGAATGGAGGTGGCTTCCGCCGCCTGCAATTTCTGGCCGACCGAATCCGTCATCTGCGACAGGACTTCACCAAAGGATGCGCCCGGCGTTGCGGGAACAGCCTGTGGAGCCGCCGTGGAAGCGGCAGAACCGACGCCATTCCCGGCGACGGTTTCGGAAAGGCGCGACAGCGCATTGCGCGCCGAAATGCTCATGATCGAGTCGTACATTATGTGCTCCTCAGGAGATCGATGGTCATCGAGATCAGCTCACGCGCCTGCCTGACGACCTGCAAATTGGCTTCATAAGAACGGTTGGCTTCACGCATGTCCGCCATTTCGACGACCATGTTGACGTTCGGGTAACGGACATAGCCGCGCGCGTCGGCGGCGGGGTGGCTCGGATCATATTGCTCGACGAAGGGCGAGGTATCCTTGCCCACTTCGGCCACGCGCACTTCTGCGGCACCCGTGCCATGCTCCAGCTCGGTGCGGAAGGAAACGGTCTTGCGGCGATAGGGATCGTCGGTCGCCGTCTGGCCCGTCGACTGGGCATTGGCGATGTTTTCCGAAACGATACGCAGACGTGTCGATTGGGCCGAAAGGCCGGAGGCTGCGATCTTCAGGGAATTCTGCAAGGCGTCGGAAGACATGGATTATCCCTTCGCGACCGACAGCATCATGCGGTGGAACGCTTTGACGATGCTGGTGTTGAGCGAATATTCGCGGGAAATCTCGCCTGCCTTCATCATTTCCTGTTCGACATCGACGGTATTGCCGGAATGGGTTTGCTCGGTGATGTCGTCGGGACGCAGGCGTGCGCCTGCGATGCCGTTTGCCTCGAATTCCAGATGCTGCGGACTCGTCGCAGCCATGGTGAGCTGCGTCTTGTCCAGCACATCGGTGAAGGGTTGAACGTCGCGCGCCTTGAAATCCGGCGTGTTCGCATTGGCGACATTGCCAGCGACGGTGGCCTGTCGGACCGACAGCCACTGCACTTGCCTTGCGGCCAGATCGAAAAGATGAATGGAGCTCATGGAGTTTCCCGCCTTTACCGTTGGTTAACTTACGGGGCGGAACTTGCGTCAAGCTTGCGAAGGTTAAGGGAGTAGGGGAATAGGGCAGTAAGGGAATATGTTTTTGGGGAATGGTATATCGTAGTTTCCAAGAGAGCGCTGATCGCGCAAGGCCAACATACTCCCCTATTCCCTTACTGCCCTACTCCCCTATCTCCGCATTTCAATCACGTCGCCTGACGACGTGGTCAATTGCCAGGTTCCCGACCCCCGACCGATGGAAACAAGGCGACTGCCATCGGGCAACAGAGATCCTTTTTCCACGAACCAGTAGCCGGACGTATCCTCGATCATTGCCATCCCGCCGACGACCTCGCGCAGCGCGAAGACCGGCTTCGGGAAAGCCTGTCCATCGCCGCCGCCTGCGCCGCCAGTGCCAGCGCCAGTTCCCGGCAGGCCCTTGCCGTTGGACATGACCGAACCGGTCATGGTGTTATCGATATCCGCACTGGGGGAAACGCGATCCGACGGGCGGAAGGACGGAAAGCGGCGCACCGTTTTCTGCTCCGAACGGTCCAGCGGATCGATGATCTTGCGTTCCGCCTTTTCGGCAGGCGCAAGCTCCATGCGCTGGAGATAGGTGATGAAGGGCAGCATCGCGCAGCCAGCCGCCAGCGTGACCGCCGCAATCTTCAGATAGCGGTCAACCTTGCTGTGGGGTTTCTTGCCACCTTCCTGTGCGGCGGCGGCGCTCACTTCCGCTTCCAGATCGGCCAATAGCTTTTCTTCGGCGTTTTTGCGTCGGTTCTTGTTGCCCGTCATCATGGATTGGATGCCTGTTTTTCCCCGCGCAAGGCGGCGGCGAGTTTCTGATAGGGATCGTCTGAACGCGGTGTCTCTGGGGACTGCTGCAAGGCATCATAGATGCGCGGAACGAGATCCACCGCCTGATCCAGAATCCCGTCATGCCCCTTTTGATACGCGCCGATGGCGCGCAGATCGCGCGTTTCCTCGAAGCGGGCCACCATGCTGCGAAGCTGGCTGACAAGCTTGCGCTGTTCCGCCGTCCAGTTGTGCTTGGCGAGGCGTGAAACCGAACCCGGAACATCGACCGCCGGAAAGCGCCCCAGCGCCGCAATCGTCCGGTCGAGCACGATGTGCCCGTCCAGCGTGCCGCGAATGGTGTCGGAAACCGGGTCATTGTGGTCATCGCCATCGACGAGCACCGAGTAGATGCCGGTAATACTGCCGCCTGAATCGGCGCTGCCCGGCCCCGCCCGCTCCAGAAGGCGTGGCAACTGGCTGAACACGCTCGGCGGATAACCGCGCGAAACCGGCGGCTCTTCCGCCGCAATCGCCACCTCGCGCGCCGCATGGGCAAAGCGCGTGACGGAATCGACAATCAGCAGCACATTCTGGCCGAGATCGCGGAAATATTCCGCAATGGCCGTCGCGGTATTGGGCGCAAGACGGCGCATCATCGGGCTTTCATCGCCGGTTGCAACGACAGTGATGGTCTTGTCGAGATGGCCAACCATGGTTTCTTCCAGCATCTCGCGCACTTCACGTCCGCGCTCGCCGGTCAGCGCCAGCACCACCGTGTCGAAATCGGCGGCGCGCGTCATCATGGCGAGCAGCGTGGATTTGCCGACGCCGGAACCGGCAAAAATGCCGATGCGCTGGCCGAAGCAGAGCGGCGTGAAAATGTCGATCACGTCAACGCCGGTGCGAAGCCCGCGATCCACGCGCCCCCGGCGCAGCGCGGCTGGTGCCAGATTTTCGGATGCCATCGGGCGTGGACCGGGCAAAAGCGCACCCCTGCCGTCAATCGGCTGCCCCAGCGCATTGATCACCCGCCCGCGCCATTCGAGCGCCGGACGGATGCTGAGCGGTCCTTCTTCGAAGACCGCTGCACCCAATGAGGGAATGATCCGGTCGTCGAAAGGTTTGACGAGAACCTGCCTGTCGGCAACGCGAATGATTTCCGCCAGACTGGTGCCGCCCACAGCCCTTATCGCCACCGCATCGCCAAGCCGCGCATCGCGTGACAGCCCGCGCACGGCAATCGCCGAGCGCGACACGTCGCTGACCGTGCCGCCGATACCGGACACGGGCTTCGGCTCTACGGCCTGTTGACGGGCAAAGGCGGCAAGCCGCGCGAGCGGTAGGTCTGGCGTCATCCGTTTTTGGAGCCCAGCGTCTTGATCGCTTCAGACACGGTCGCTTCCTGCTGGGTCAAAAGATTATTGACCTGCTCAAAGGCCCGGCTGACGCTGATGAGACGCGTCATCTCGGTCATGGCGTCGACATTCGAGCCTTCGATCATGCCCTGCACAACGCCGATGCTGTTATCGTCGAAGATCGGCGCCGCAGCCTTGTTTGGGATCACACCGGAATTGCCTGCATATTTCAGCTCGGCATCGGCGGGAATGGAGTAAAGCCCGAGAGCGCCGATCTGCGCGCCATTCTGATAGACCGCGCCATCGGCGGAAATCTTCGGCGCGCCACCATCCGGATTGAGCATGATCGGCGCGCCGCCGACATCGAGCACCGAATAGCCCATCATTGAAACCAGCTCGCCGGTCGCCAGCATCTTCATACGCCCGTCGCGGGTGAAAATTTGACCCTGCGGTGTGTTGAGCGACAGCCACGCATCGCCCTTGACCGCAATATCAAGCGGGTTGTCCGTCTTGACCAGCGGGCCGGGTTCGGTGCGGATATAGCTCTTGCCGGCGCTGGCAAAGCTCACATCGTCGCTTGCCTTTTTAGAGACAATCGAATCGAACTTGGTGCCCTCGCCCCGGAAACCGACCGTCGAGACATTGGCGACATTCTGGGCAATCGAATCCATTCGCCGTTCAAGCGTAATGAGCGAGGAAAGCCCGACATAGATCGAATTATTCTGCATGGATCAGCGACCGCCCGGCTTGAAGCTTTGCAAGGTGGTAAGAATATCGGTCGAGATGCCAACCGAAGACGCGCTGCCGAGCAGCAGCGAGGCGATGGATGCCGGGCTGCTTGAGGTCGGGTTGTTCATTTCATACATGGCCGTGAAACGCGAAATGAGTTTCGAGACATAATCGGGATCGGACATTTTGGAAAAGTCGATCTTGGCCTCAAGCATCTTGGCCTGCTTGTCCACATCGGCATTGGACATGGCCGCAGGCCAGCTGAATATCGTCTGCACCGTGGTCAGCAAGGCCTTGTCGCCGAGGATTTCATAGGCATTGGTGATCTTCGAAGCCTTGCGCTCGAAATAGAGCGCCAGACGCACGCCTTCGTTCTGGCCACCGGCTTCGGTTTCCAGCGTCTGGCGCAAATATTTGTCCACCACACCCTGCTGCGCCTCGGTGCTTTGGGTAGCCTCGGCGCCCTTGCCCGCAAAGTCGAAGACGGTCGCGAATTCCTTGTAGCGCTTGTCGGTCAGCTTGTTGGCCATGGCGTCGTCGCTCGTGACGCCTTCCGTCAGAATCTTGCGCACGAAAGCCTTTGCATAGGCCATGTCTTCCAGACCGAACGCCTTCATCGCATAATTGTAAAGGCGGCTGTCGGACATGAAATCGTCAATCGATTTCACATTGCCGATGTTTTCCTGGAAATAGGCCGTTTCGCGCGACACCAAAGGTTCTTTCGAAACGCGCTGCAAAGACCGCGTCATATCCGACGCGATCAGGCGATAGCTCGTCATCGTATCGACCATAGGCATGACCCCCTGCTGATAGTTGCGCCCTTTATGCGCGATCAAGCTTGTCCGAAGCTGATGGCGCCCAATAGTCCTCGGGCGACCTCGGCAAGCTTCGCGCAAGCCGCGCTGCCTATGTTCGGCTCAAAGAACTATTCTGCGGGAGTCTCGGGCTTTGGGCATTATCATCGGTCTCGCCATCACACTGGGCTGTATGCTGGGCGGTTTCATCGCCATGGGCGGACATGTGAGCGTGCTCATCCAGCCTTGGGAATTCGTCATCATTCTGGGCGCAGCGCTTGGCACGTTCTTCGTCGCCAATCCGTTTTCGCTGGTGAAGGATACCGGTCGCGCCTGCATGGAGGCGTTCAGCAACGCCGTGCCCAAGCAGCGCGATTATCTCGATCTTCTGGGCCTGCTCTACAGCCTGATGCGCGAATTGCGCGCCAAGTCGCGCAATGAAGTCGAAGTCCATATCGACAATCCCAAGGAATCGCCGATCTTTCAGGCCTATCCGAGCGTTCTGAAAAACGAAGACCTCACCCATTTCATCTGCGATTACTGCCGCCTCATCATCGTCGGCAATGTGCGCTCGCACGAGATCGAAGCGCTGATGGACGAGGAAATCCACACCATCGCCCGCGACAAGCTGAAGCCCTATCAGGCCATGGTCACCATTTCGGAAGCCCTGCCTGCGCTCGGGATCGTCGCCGCTGTTCTCGGCGTGATCAAGGCCATGGGCGCGCTGGACCAGTCGCCGGAAGTGCTCGGTCATCTGATCGGTGCAGCCCTTGTCGGCACCTTCGCCGGTATCTTCTTTTCCTATGGCGTTGTCGGTCCCATCGCGACCAAGATCAAATCGACCCGCGAAAAGAAGAACCGTCTCTATGTCGTCGTGAAGCAGACGCTGCTTGCCTATATGAACGGCTCGCTGCCGCAGATCGCCGTGGAATATGGGCGCAAGACCATCTCCGCTTATGACCGCCCGACCATCGATGTGGTGGAGCAGGAAACCATGGCCAGCGCGCCCACGCAGCAGGCCGCATAAGATGACGACGCCCGAAACCACCCCTGAAACGTCGGTTGAAACGACCATGGCGGAACAACACCGCAAGAATAACGTGCTGGCCGACAATCTGCTGCGCGCAGCCGGATTGTCCGGCGACGATCTGAAGTCGCTTGCCCATGTGTTCAAGGATGCCTCCACGCATTTCTGCGAGCGGCTGAAACATGGTTGCGCGGCGGCTTTCGAAGTGGAAGCCGGTGCGGTGGAAAGCACCGATGACGCGGGTTTCGCCGCCATTCTCGACAGCGCCGCCATCATCGCGCCGCTTAAAGTCGAACGCTGGGGCTCGACGCTTTATCTGACCGTCGATGCGCCGCTGGTCTTCTTGATCATCGAGGCCATGTATGGCGCGCAGGGTAATCTGGGCCAAGTCGATGTCGAGCGCCCGTTCGGCATGGTCGAACACAAGATTTCCGCCCTTCTTTCCGGCCATCTCGCCGGTGCGCTGGATCAGGTTTTCAACGCCGGTTCCCTATCGGGCTGGGTGGCAAATGCGCAGTCGATGTTCGTTGCCGGTGAATGCATCGATATCGCCGAATTCGACCGCACCGATTTCGAACGGTCGCGGCTTTTCGCTTGCCGGATCGATGTGACGGCGGCGGGCAAGACCGGACAAGTCCACCTTCTGCTGCCCCGCAGCACCCATAAGCCAATGCAGGATGCCGTCGCCGCTTTTCTGCGCCGCCCCATGAACCAGGCCGATCCGAGCTGGGCCAAGAAGCTGCGTCAGGAAGTCAGCCGCGCCCGTATCGAGCTTGAAGGCTTCATCCAGCAAGGTTCGATGACGCTGGATGCGCTGTCGAAACTCGAGATCGGACAGGTGTTGAAGCTGCCTGCCGACGCCATGGAGCAGGTGCGTCTGCGCTCGGGCAACCAGCAGCTTTTCAAATGCTCGCTCGGCAAGTCGGGCATTCATTTCACCGTCAAGGTCGGCGACCCGGTCAATCAGGAAGAGGATTTTATCGATGAGCTTGTTGCTGGCTAATATTCTTTCCACGCTGATGGCCCTTGTTTCGCTGGGCGCGCTGATCGTGGTCGGGCGCAAGGCCAACGAAACGATCAAGCTTGGCAAGGTGCTTGCGCTGCGCGTCGCGGCTGCCTCCAACGGTCTGGAACGCGCCGTGAAGGCGATCCAGAGCGAGCGCACCGATCTTGTCGATGAAAATGTAAAACTCGAAGCCCGCCTTGGCGAAACCCAGCGCGTGCGCCGCGAGATGGAAGAAGCCATCGAGGAACTGAACCGCTTGCGCAAGGCGCTGACCCGCGACATGCGCGAAGCGCGCACCGTTGCCGACAGTGCCGTTCGCACCCGCGAACCGATTGTCGAGCAGAAAGAAAAGAATGCGCTGCCGGTGTTCGTGCATCGCGCGGTCCGCAAGGCAACCGTTGATATTGCGGGGCAGGCATGAGCGCTGACAACAAGGACAAGAACATGCAGCAGGAACTGGACGAAGCCATCGAGGAACTGCGCGAGGAAAAGCCGCGCAGCGCGCAGAAAGGCGCTTCCAAGCCTAATCTCGAACTCATCATGGGCATTCCCGTCGATGTGCAGGTGGTTCTCGGCGGCACGACTATGCCGGTGGCCAATCTGATGAAGCTCGGTCGCGGCGCGGTTATCACCCTCGACAAGCAGATCGGCGATCCGGTCGATATCGTCGTCAACGGTCGCGTGATCGCTCGCGGCGAAGTCATCGTACTCGAAGATGATTCTTCGCGTTTCGGCGTCAGCCTCACCGAAATCATCGGCAAATAACGGATCGGCCCGGATATCTCCATGACCGAAAAAGAGCAGCAGGCCATCACTGAAGAAAGCGCGAGCGGCATCATCGATACGCTGAGCGGCGCACAAAAGGCGGCAGCCATTCTCGTGGCTATTGGCCGTCCGGCTGCGTCACGCCTTCTCAAGCATTTCAGCGCCGAGGACCTGCGCAAGCTTGCCGGTCATTCCCGCACGCTGGACCCGATCTCGCCGCTCGATTTCGAACAGCTGGTGAAGGAATTCGAGGATTCATTTGCCGAGGGCGCGCCCGTTTCGGAAGCCGCCCAGCGCTTCGAAGGTCTGCTGCGCGATACGCTGCCGCAGGAAGAAGTGGATGCCGTGTTCGAAGAACGCGTGCAGCCGCAGCTGGTGCAGGAATCGGTCTGGGTGCAGCTCGGTCGCCTGCCGGTTGACAGCCTGCAAGCCTATCTGGCCGACCAGCATCCGCAGATCATCGCCTATATCGTCTCCAAACTGCCGTCGGACCTTGCCGCGCGCCTGTTCGTCGCCCTGCCGCCGCAGCTGCGCAATGCCGTCGTGCAGCGCTCGCTGCATATCGGCAATGTCGCGCCCGCCGCAGCCGAACTGCTGGAAGATGTGCTGCGCCGCGATCTGCTTGGCCGCAGCGATTCCGGCCCGGTCAAAGCCCATCACGGCCAGATTGCCAATATCTTCAACCAGCTCGACAAGAACGAGATGGAAGAACTGATGGCGAGCCTTGAAGATCTCAATCGCGACGACCTCAACCGCATCAAGGCCAAGCTCTTCACCTTCGAAGATATCGAGCGCCTGTCGCAGCGCGCGCGTCTGCTGCTCTTCGATGAAGTGCAGACCGAACAGATCGCAACCGCGCTGCGTGGTGCAGACGCCAGGCTTCAGGAACTCGTTTTGTCCTCGCTCTCCACCCGTGGCCGCCGCATGGTGGAAACGGAGCTTGGCGCCGAGCAGGGCAATATCACCGCCCAGAATATCGCAGACGCACGCCGCACGATTTCGCGCATCGCCATCGACCTTTCCGAGCGGGGCATCATCACCCTCGACGCCAACGAAGCCTCTGCGTGAGTGCGCGTGTGACGCATGGCGGACGATACCGATAAGGAAAGCAAAACAGAAGAAGCGACCGAGCAGAAGATCCGCGACGCCTTGGAAAAGGGCAATATGCCTTTCTCCCGCGAAACGCCGATACTCGCTGGCGTCGCCTCGTTTCTGGTCATCGCCGTGTTTGTCGCCGCACCCGCCACGACAAAGCTCGCAGTCTTCCTGCGCGAACTGATCGACCGTCCCGAGGACTGGGTTCTCAACAGCGCCGAGGATGCTAGCCGCCTGTTCAGCGTGCTGGCGCTGGCGGTTGGCGCAGCCCTTGTGCCGGTCTTCATCATCATTCCGCTGGCAGGCATAGCCTCGTCCGCCTTCCAGAACGCGCCGCGCATTGTGGGCGAGCGCATTCGTCCACAGGCTTCGCGCATTTCGCCGCTCAAGGGGTGGCAGCGCATTTTCGGGCGCTCAGGTCAGGTGGAATTCCTGAAATCGGTGGCGAAGTTTCTCGCCGCCAGCCTCATCGTCTTCATCGTGTTCTTTCAGGGCAACAGCCTGTTCACGGATGCAATTGCGACCGAGCCGAGCGCGCTGCCGGAATTTCTGCGCGAGAACATGGTGCGCCTTCTGGTCGCCAATGTGCTGGCGATCACCGCCATCGCGGCTTTCGACCTTGCCTGGTCGCGCATCCACTGGCGTCAGGAACTGCGCATGACGCGGCAGGAAGTCAAAGACGAGCTGAAGCAATCGGAAGGCGATCCGCTGGTCAAATCGCGCCTGCGCTCGCTCGGACGTGACCGCGCGCGCCGCCGCATGATCAGCGCCGTGCCGACCGCCACCCTGATTGTCGCAAATCCGACTCATTTCTCCGTAGCACTGCGTTACAAGCCGAATGAAGACGCCGCTCCGGTCGTCGTTGCGAAGGGACAGGATCTGATCGCGCTCAAGATAAGAGAAGTCGCCGCCCAGCACTCGATACCAGTCTTCGAGGACGTGCCCCTGGCACGTGCACTTTATAAGCAGGTGAATGTCGACCAGATGATCGCACCGGAATTCTATAAAGCCGTTGCCGAACTCATCCGCATCATCAATACGCGGCATGCGGTACACTAATGGTACAACTATGACTTTGCCCTATTCCCAAATATTATTGGCCCGTTCTTATGGATCGATGGTGACACGATGAAGAGCCTGCAATTTTCGAACGAACGCGAAGCGATCATCGCCGAGAACCTGCATGAAGTGGTGGCGGAGCTGCGTCTCGTCGATCCGGCTGACTATATCGCCTTCATCCGCTGCGAGCTGTTTGCCAATATTGCCGATGTCGTGAGCTCCGCGACCGAGCTTTATTTCTTCCCCGGCACACTGGAGTTGGGCCATGGCGGCGACTATCGCTGCGACTGGCAATCGCCTCCATCGGTCGTGCTGGATATGGAATTCCGCAATCAGGGTGTTTACGCCTATTTCCGCTTGATCCTCAGCGACAAGACGGCGGGTGTGGAGTTGAACCACATCACCTTCGAAGACGCCGATCAGGACCCGGCGAAGAACACGGCGCGTTTGCGAGCCGCTTTCAGCGCCGCGAGAATGCCATTGAAAAAAAGAGCCTGAATACAAAACACCGGACGCGAGCGAACGCATCCGGTGTCATGCAAGCAGTTCAAGCGGCTAGTGTATTTTCCAGCAGGGCTGGAACGCCCTGCGTTCTAAAATGCAATCAATAAACACAATAAATAAAGTAGCCTGCGCTTCCTTTTTACCCGGAAGCGCCATGTCTGGCTCGCCAACGAGCCGCGTTTGCCTGAATTACATGAGATGCTCGGTGCCCGGCATTTCGATGATGCCGAGCGACAGAGCCGTCGCCACCGCCGAAGTGCGGTTGGAGCAATTCAGCTTGATTTTGGCGTTCTGCAGATAGGTCACCACTGTCCAGCGGGCGATGCTGAGAATATCGGCAATCTCGCCATCGGTCTTGCCATTGGCCGCCCAACGCAGGCAATCCACCTCGCGCGGAGTGAGCAGGCTTGCCACTGAGCTGGCGTCCTTATGGCCGCACAGCGCGTTGTGAATGACGCCCGAGACGCTCAACAGACGCGGACGCATCTTCGCCACGAACTGTTCGCGATCCTCGTCCTTGTCGATCTCGAACGAGAACAGCGTGCAGCCGGACGCGCCTTTCGGATTGCGCGCGGAAACGGCAATGAAAATATTGCCGAGCCCGTGCTTTTCAGCGTCCTGCAACAGTTCCGCAACCGCCGGGCAGATGGCGGCATCTTCCTGCAAATCGCGCACGATGCCGCTGCCATCGTTTGAGAAATAGGGCGCATCCTCCTGGAAGATCGGGTCGATGGCGAAGTAGTTCTTCGTCGAATAGCGCGCCGACCAGGCGGTCGGAACGGTCATCACCAACGTCAGATCGGAGGAATTCAGCTTGGCACACTCGTTCATGCGGCCACGATAGGCGTGCATGATGTGCCGGCAGCCGACTTCATCGCGGATGCGGGTCAGAAGTGTGAGCGTGTCGCTCTGAAATGCCGCTCCAAAAAACGTTTTCTTGAAATTAGGAAAATGAATCAGGTCAAGTGTCATGCGAAATATCCTTAAGAATCAAGCCGCTTAAGCTTTCGTTCTGTCGCCTTATGTCCTGCTGGCGACTATGTTTCGAATCGCGCCCGACAAACTGCTTAATTGTTTATAAGTGACAAAAAAAATACGCCTCATGGCAACTCGCAATTATTGTGCCGCAAGTTGTTACACACAAGAACAGAGTGAAAATAAGGCACAGTTTCGAAAAGCATGTTCCCTATTGGTACAAATACGTGATGTCAGCTTCTCTTGCCGTATGCTCTGAAGAAGAAATCGACCGCTGTTTCGACATTCTTGCGGATAGCTTCTTCTGTTGGCTCGTCAGCAATCACGCCGAACAGACGCGGACGATAAAGCCCGGCAAGGAAAAGATCGGAGAGCTGATAGGCAACCCGGTCAACCTCGAACGGCTCCAAAACGCCGTTCTCGATCATCTTTTCCAGATATTCGGCCATGGCGACCAGACTGCGCTTCGGACCCCGATCATAAAACCGCGCCGACAGTTCCGGCTTGCGCTCGCTCACGCCTAAAACGATGCGCTGGGCGCGAATGGCGGTCGATGAGGTTATTAACGTCACCAGCGCAATACCGAACTCCGTCAGTTCCTCACGATTGGAGAAACCATTGTCCAGCTTGCCGATCAGGGCGCTGAACATGGTATGGCGGTAATGCTCGCACAAGGCGACGAACAGGTCTTCTTTGCTGTTGAAATAGACGTAGATCGTGCCCTTCGACACGCCCGCCTCACGGGTGATGTCGTTCATGCTGGCGGCGTCGAAACCCATGCGCAGGAACACGCTTTGCGCGCCTTCCAGTATCTGGCTGCGCTTTGCCGGATCTTGGCCAGCGCCAAGCCTCGTGCGTCCGCATTCGGTTTCAGGCGCGCATGCAAATGAACCGGCTTTCAACTTTTCCGATTTTGGCAGCTTTTCCGACTTTTTGCCCGTTCCGGCGAAATTGGCCGCAGCTCCGCCCGCATCATGCCGATCAAGATCAGGCGTGGTAAGCGTGTCGGGGCTTTCTTTGGTATGCCGTTCGGGCTTCATATCACAAAACTCTTACATATTTTTCGAACCGAGCGGTTCGATATCGCTTGATATGCGCATCTTATTGGATTATGTCAACATCGAACCGAGCGGTTCAATCCACTGGATGTGCAGAAAGTTTCACCTATGACTGCCAAGAAGTCTGTAGATCAGGCCGATATTCGCCAGTTTCCCACGGCCCAACTTCCCACGGCCAAGACCTTTGCGCCGGGTGATGCACCCGAGACCAACGAGGCGCCACAGAATGAGAGAACGCAGCCTCATGCTGTTCCCAATGCGCACCCGCAGGAAGCGCCGCATAAGGATACCGCAAAAGGTGGCGGGAAAAAGAGTTTCGGCAAGCGCGTGGTGCTGCCGGGCGTTTTGATCGTGGCTGTGGCCGCAGGCCTCTGGTATGGCTATGATTATTGGACCGTTGGCCGCTTCATGGTTTCGACCGACGACGCCTATGTGCAGGGCGACATTGCGTCCATCGCACCGAAGGTGACGGGCTATATCGACAATATTCCGGTTGCCGCAAACCAGCGCGTCAAGGCTGGCGATGTGATCTTCCAGCTTGATCCTGGCGATTACCAGATCGCGCTTGATGAAGCAGAAGCCAAGCTTTCCACGCAAAAGGAAACGCTGGCCCGCATCGTCGCGCAGACGACGGCAGCCCAGGCAACCCAACAGCAGGCGGAAGCCCAGAAGCAGGCGGCAAGCGCCGTTCTGACCAATGCGCAGTCCACCCTGACGCGCGTGCAGAAACTGCACGAAACGCGTTTTGTCGCCCAGGCCGATCTCGACACGGCGCAGTCGTCGCTCGACCAGGCACGCGCCAATGTCGCCAATGCCGATGCGCAGATCGCTTCCGCCAAGGCGAATATCGACGTTCTCAAAGCCCAATATAAAGAAACGGACAGCGGCACGAAATCGCTAGAACTTGCTCGTGATAAAGCTGCCCGTGATTTGGCTTTCACTACATTACGCGCGCCGTTCGATGGCGTGGTTGGCAATCTGTCCGGCAAGAAAGGCGACCTCGTGTCTCCCGGCCAGAAGATCGCGGCGCTGGTCCCGGTTGGTGAGCTTTATATCGATGCCAACTACAAGGAAACGCAGCTCGCCGAGATCAAGACCGGCGAGACGGCGCACATCTATGTCGATGCCATTGATGGCACCAAGTTCGACGGCAAGGTCGTTTCGGTGGCCCCGGCCTCGGGCGCGGTGTTCTCGCTTCTGCCGCCGGAAAACGCCACAGGCAACTTTACCAAGGTGGTGCAGCGCGTGCCTGTTCGTATCGCCATCCCGCAGGATGCGCTGGACTCCGGCAAGATTCGCGCCGGCCTGAGCGTCATCGTGGACATCGATACGCGCACCGCCCCTGAAGACAAGGCGAACTAACCGTTCGGCTATACGACTGTCGCAAGAATAAGCAGCGGCGCGGCTTTTAACTCTGCGCCGTCTTCTCTTTCATTCCGGAGTGCGCCGTTATGGCCGCAGACACCACGATGGGGCCTATGACCCCGGCAGACGACCGTATCGACCCCAAAAAGGCCGTCGCCTTTCTGGCCATGGTCTTCGGCATGTTCATGGCGATCCTCGACATCCAGATCGTCTCGGCATCGCTTTCCGAAATTCAGGCAGGCCTGAGCGCCAGTTCCGACGAAATCTCGTGGGTGCAGACATCCTACCTGATCGCGGAAGTCATCATGATCCCGCTGTCCGGTTTCCTCGGGCGGCTTTTGTCGACGCGCGTGCTGTTTACGCTGTCGGCAGCGGGTTTCACGCTGGCCAGCATGCTCTGCGCCACCGCGACGAATATCGATCAGATGATCGTCTATCGTGCCATCCAGGGCTTCATCGGCGGCGGCATGATCCCCAGCGTGTTCGCGGCAGCCTTCACCATCTTCCCGCCGTCCAAGCGCTCCATCGTCTCGCCGATGATCGGTCTTGTGGCGACGCTTGCGCCCACCATCGGCCCGACAGTCGGCGGTTATCTCAGCCACGCTTTTTCCTGGCACTGGCTGTTTCTGGTCAATGTCGGACCCGGCATTCTCGTCACCATCGCCGCCTGGAACCTGATCGACTTCGATGAAGGCGACAGCTCGCTTTTGAGCAAGTTCGACTGGTGGGGTCTTGTAGGCATGGCAGCCTTCCTCGGCTCGATGGAATATGTGCTGGAAGAAGGCCCGCGCAACGACTGGCTGCAGGATGAAGCCATCTTCATCCTGTCCATCGTCATGACCGTCGGCGGCATTCTCTTCTTCTATCGCGCCTTCACATCCGAAGAACCAATCGTGGATTTGCGCGCCTTCAAGAATGTCAATTTCGCGTTTGGATCGCTGTTTTCCTTCGTGATGGGCGTCGGGCTTTACGGCCTCACCTATCTCTATCCGCTCTATCTCGCCAGCGTGCGCGGCTATGATGCGTTGCAGATCGGCGAAGCGCTGTTCGTCAGCGGTCTGGCCATGTTCATGACGGCGCCGGTTGCGGGTTTCCTGTCCAATCGCATGGACCCGCGTTTGATGATGATGATCGGCTTCCTCGGCTTTGCTGCCGGAACGTGGATGGTCACCGGCCTGACCGCCGACTGGGATTTCCACGAGTTGCTGCTCCCGCAGATCCTGCGCGGCTGTTCGCTGATGCTCTGCATGGTGCCGATCAACAATCTGGCGCTGGGCACGCTGCCGCCTGCCTTGTTGAAAAACGCCTCGGGCCTTTTCAACCTGACGCGTAACCTCGGCGGTGCTGTCGGCCTTGCGGTCATCAACACCATCCTGACGCGCCGCGGCGATATGCATTACGACCGGCTTGCCGAACATGTGCGCTGGGGCAATGCGGAAGCCGAGCAGATGGTGGCCAATCTGACGGCGAAGTACAACGCCGCCGGTCTCGACGGCCCGACCATCGCCCTTTCCAAACTTTCCGGCATGGTCCGGCAGCAGGCAACGCTCCTGTCCTTCATCGACGTGTTTTTCATTCTGACGATGATGTTCTGCACGCTGGCCGTCTGCGCCATCCTGTTGCGCAAGCCAAAGCAGGTCGCCGGTGGTGGCGGCGGGCATTAACCCTCGAAAGCATCCTCCCAGGCTTTCATACGAAACCCGAAAGGTTCAAACACCTTTCGGGTTTTTTCGTTTTTCGCGGAGAAAAATACAACCGCGCCGCGAGCAGGCAAATCCTTGTCGTAGCGGGAACAGCTTCCGTTTAAAATGTGACAACCGCGAAAGCTCTGTCACATTTCTTGTCATAAAAATGTTCCTCCCCCACAGGGATGAATTGCTAAGTCACTGAAAACGTGTTTCACTTTCTGTTGTTGGCAATTTGTGACAAGCAGCAAACTGTCATCCAACCGTCATGTCGGGCGGGTAACGGGTAGGCGCGGGCTCCGGAATTGGCCGGGGGCTTTCGCCGACCTAATATTAGGGGAGTCAAACAATGCTTAGCTATACAGCGCGTCTGCTGTCGCTTTCGACCGCTATCGCCGTTGCCGGAGTTTCCATCGCCGCTGCCGAGCCGTCAGCCGAACTGATCGCTGCAGCCAAGGCAGAAGGCGAACTGACCACCATCGCCCTCCCGCATGACTGGTGCGGCTATGGCGAAGTCATCCAGAGCTTCAAGGACAAGTACGGAATCAAGGTCAACGAACTGAACCCGGATGCCGGTTCGGGCGATGAAATTGAAGCCATTAAGGCCAACAAGGACAATAAGGGCCCGCAGGCTCCGGACGTCATCGACGTCGGCTTTGCTTTCGGCACCTCGGCCAAGAAAGACGGCCTGATCCAGCCATACAAGGTTTCGACCTGGGACGAAATTCCGGATAGCGCCAAGGACCCTGAAGGATACTGGTACGGCGACTATTACGGCGTTCTGGCCTTCGAGGTGAACAAGGACATCATCAAGGATGTGCCGCAGGACTGGGCTGACCTCCTGAAGAGCGACTATGCCAACTCCGTTTCGCTCGCTGGCGATCCGCGCGTTTCGGCACAGGCTATTCTCGGCGTTCATGCTGCCGGTATCGCAGCCGGTGCAGAGCCAGGCGAAGCCGCGGGCAAGAAGGGTCTGGAATTCTTCAAGGACCTGAACGCGAAGGGCAACTTCGTGCCGGTCATCGGCAAGGCCGCGTCGCTGGCGCAGGGCTCGACCCCGATCATCATCCGCTGGGACTACAACGCGCTCGCGGACCGCGACACGCTGAAGGGCAACCCGGAAGTTGAAACCATCATCCCGAAGACGGGCGTGATTGCTGGCGTCTATGTGCAGGCCATCAGCGCCTACGCACCGCATCCGAACGCTGCGAAGCTGTGGATGGAGCACATCTATTCGGATGAAGGCCAGATTGGCTATCTGAAGGGCTATTGCCACCCGATTCGCTTCAACGCGATGAGCAAGGCTGGCAAGATCCCGCAGGATCTGCTGGACAAGCTGCCGGACGCAGCCGCCTATGAAAAGGCAATCTTCCCGACCCTGGAACAGATCGACGCCGCGCAGGCAACGATCACCAAGGAATGGGATAGCGTCGTCGGCGCCAACGTCAAGTAAGCGACTTCGTTCGTTTCTGACGATGGTTCTATGAAAAGGGCGTTGGGCTGAACGGGGATTTCCCCAATCGGTCCAACGCCGATTTTCCCTTTTTGTGGCCTCTACTCGACCGATCTGTCGTGTATCTTGCCTGTTTCCGCACGCTTCGCGCCACAAGCCGAAATGCAGTGCGAAACGAACAGCCGAAGAAAGAGCGCATGAGTTCAGTAGCCGATACAGCAGCCCCAGCCAGTCCGGTCGGTAGCGTGCGCAAACGCCGACTACCGCTGACATGGCTTGGCGTGGCGCCGTTTTTCCTCTTCGCCATTCTCTTCCTGATCTGGCCGACGATGTATCTCATCATCGGCGCGTTTCAGGACCCGGCGGGCAATCTCACGCTCCAGAACATCAATGATCTGTTCCAGCCGCAGATCATGAGCGCCTACTGGATTTCGATCAAGGTCAGCCTTGCATCGGCCATTGGCGGCGCGATCATCGGTTTCTTTCTGGCCTGGGCGGTGGTTCTAGGCAATCTGCCGTCCTGGCTGCGCCCGACCGTGCTGACCTTCTCCGGCGTCGCGTCCAATTTTGCCGGCGTGCCGCTCGCCTTCGCCTTTCTGGCGACGCTGGGGCGCACCGGCTTCGTGACGATCCTGCTGCGCGAATGGTTCGGCTTCAATCTCTACGCGACCGGCTTCAACCTTTTGAGCTTCTTTGGCCTGACGCTGACCTATCTCTTCTTCCAGATTCCGCTGATGGTATTGATCCTCACGCCGGCGCTGGACGGTCTGAAGAAGGAATGGCGCGAGGCCTCCTCGATCCTCGGTGCAACCAATGCGCAATATTGGCGCATGGTGGCCTTTCCGATCCTGTGGCCAAGCCTGCTCGGCACCACACTGCTGCTTTTCGCCAATGCGTTTGGCGCTATTGCAACCGCCTATGCGCTGACCGGCTCGTCGCTCAACATCGTGCCGATCCTGCTTTATGCGCAGATCCGCGGCGACGTTCTGCATAACCAAAACCTTGGTTATGCACTGGCGCTCGGCATGATCGTCATCACCGGCATTTCCAATCTGATCTATATCTGGCTGCGTATGCGTGCCGAAAGGTGGCAGCGATGAAAGGCTCGACAGCCCAGAAAATTGGAGCGTGGATCGCCTTTTTCATTGGCGCGGTCTACTTCCTCGTCCCGCTCATTGGCACGTTCGAATTCTCGCTGCGCATGCGGCGCGGCGAATATTCCTTCGACGCCTATCGTGTCGTGTTCACCGATCCGAATTTCCAGGCAACCTTCGGCTATTCGATCCTGCTCGGCATCCTGACCATCATCTTCGGTGTGCTGCTGGTGGTGCCGACCGCCTATTGGGTGCGTCTGCGCCTGCCGCAGTTGCGCCCGGTGATGGAATTCATCACGCTGATGCCGCTGGTCATCCCGGCCATCGTCATCGTGTTCGGCTATCTGCGCATCTATAATTCGTCGTCATGGCTGCCATTTACGGCGTCCACCCGCGCGACCGACCTGCTTTTGATGTTCGGCTATATGACCTTGTCGCTGCCTTACATGTATCGCGCCGTCGATACGGCGATGCGCACCATCGACGTCAACACGCTGACCGAAGCCGCCCAGAGCCTTGGCGCAAGCTGGCCCACCATCATGTTCAAGGTCATCTTCCCGAATGTGATTTCGGGTGTGATGAGCGGCGCTTTCATCACCTTTGCCATCGTCATCGGCGAATTCACGCTGGCTTCGCTTTTGAACCGTCCGGCTTTCGGGCCTTATCTCCAGCTGGTCGGCGCCAACCGCGCTTACGAACCGTCCGCGCTGGCGATCATCTCGTTTGGCATTACGTGGCTCGCTATCATCATGTTGCAGCTCGTTTCGCGCCTCAATAAATTCAAGACAACCGCCGGGTAACGTTCATGGCTTTTCTCAATATCAAGAACCTGAAAAAGAGCTTCGGCGCCAATACCGTCGTCCACGATTTCAACCTCGCCGTGGAAAAGGGCGAATTCGTCTCCTTCCTCGGACCGTCGGGCTGCGGCAAGACCACCGTTCTGCGCATGATCGCCGGTTTCGAAGACCCGGATAGCGGCTCCATCGAGATCAACGGCACCGACGTGGTGGACCTTAAGCCCAACCAGCGCAATATCGGCATGGTGTTTCAGGCCTATGCGCTGTTTCCCAACATGACGGTTGCGCAGAATGTCTCGTTCGGCCTGCGCGTTGCGGGCAAGCCGAAGGCGGAAATCGATGCCACGGTGAAGGAAATGCTCGGCCTCATCCGCCTCGACCATCTGGCGGACCGCTATCCCTACCAGATGTCCGGCGGCCAGCAGCAGCGTGTTGCATTGGCCCGCGCGCTCGCCACCAAGCCGCAGGTGCTGCTGCTTGATGAACCGCTCTCGGCGCTTGATGCCAAGATCCGCATCAGTCTGCGCGAGGAAATCCGCACCATCCAGCAAAAGCTCGGCATCACCACGGTTTTCGTGACGCATGATCAGGAAGAAGCGCTGTCGATTTCCGACCGCATCGTGGTCATGCATGAAGGCCGCGCCGACCAGATCGGATCGCCTTTCGACATTTACAACCGCCCGGCCTCGCGCTTCGTCGCCTCCTTCGTGGGCACGCTCAACATGCTGGAAGCTTCGGTCAGCGAACCGGACAAGAACGGCATCGACCTTGACGGGCGCATGATCACCGTGCGCGACACGCTCGGCCATCATCCGAAGGGCAAGCCGGTCACGCTGGCGCTGCGCCCGGAAGCTGTCAGCCTCGAAGCGCGCAAGAGCCACGACACGTCGCTGGATGCGACCATCGAGGATGTGCATTTCCTCGGTTCCGTCATCCGCACACGCGTGGCGCTCGGCAAGAACCGCCTGTCCTTCGATACGTTCAACGACCCGACACAACCACCGCCGCAGCGCGGGGATAAGGTGACGGTGCATTTCGCCTCGCACGATCTTCTGGTCCTGGCGGACTGAACCACAAAACCCCGCGCAAGCGGGGTTTTTGCATTCTGACGGTGCAATCACAGCCTGTCATACACGCGTCATGCAATCCGAATAGAAGCGGCGAAACCGTTTTGATTGCAGGCAAATGTTACATAGCCGTCCAGTTTCCGCAGATATTGCCGTTGAGACGGCAGGTCTCAGCCTTGCCTATGGCCCGGCGACCATTCTGAACCACATCAGCCTGACGCTTCCCAAGGGAAAGACCCTTGCCCTGCTCGGGCCATCGGGTTGCGGAAAGACGACACTCCTGCGCCTTTTCGCGGGCCTGCTCGCACCGACCAAAGGTTCCGTCACGATCAATGGCGTCACGGTTGCAGATGCGGCCAGCCGCAGTTTCGTGCCCCCGGAAAAGCGCCATCTCGGCATGGTGTTTCAGGATTATGCGCTCTGGCCGCATATGACGGTTTTCGGCAATGTGTCTTTTCCACTCGAAATGCGCGGAATCAACCGCGCCGACCGTGAAAAGCGCGTCACCGCCGCGCTGGATCGCGTCGGGCTGACTGGCTTCGGCAATCGCTCCATCAGCGACATGTCCGGCGGGCAACAGCAGCGCGTGGCGATTGCCCGCGCCATCGTCGCCGAACCGGGACTGGTGCTGTTCGACGAACCGCTTTCCAATCTCGACCGTGAACTGCGCGAAAACATGGTCACGGAAATCGGCCAGCTCGTTTCCAATCTCGGCCTGACCGCCATCTATGTTACCCACGACCAGAGCGAGGCTTTCTCGCTGGCCGATCAGGTTGCCGTGATGCGAGGCGGCGTGATCGAGCAGCTTGCCGCACCCGAACTGCTGGTGGCCCAGCCGAAATCGCCGGAAGTCGCCGATTTTCTGCGTCTGGGCTGCGTCGTGCCGGTCGAACGGTATAACGATGCCTATCGCATCACCCAAACCGATATCCGCATCGCCCATACTGAAACCCCGGATGGGGTAACGCATGTGCTTTTGCCGTCGCGTTCCGTGCGCAGCGTACCACTCAATGACACGGCGATCCCGGCCACGGTTTTGCGCAGCCAGTTTCGCGGTGACGGCCATCTGACGACGGTTCGTATCGGCGACCAGAATGCCGGGCATGACCTGACCTATCTCGATGCCGTCCGCCTGTCGCCGGGTGTTCCTGTCGGCATCGCCATCGATCCGGGCCAGCTGCGCTGGTTCTCAAAATAAGACCATCACAGGCAATATCTCAGGAGGCACACATGACGAAATCCATTCTCGGCGCAGGCGTTGCGCTTATGACCGCATTGCTCGCCAGCACGGCGGCTTATGCCGACATCACCGTCTATTCGGCAGGCCCGGGCAGCCTCATCGAAAAGCTTGCCACCGGCTTTACCGCCAAGACCGGCGCCAAGGTCAATGTGTTTCAGGCCACGACCGGCAAGGTTATGGCCCGCATCGAAGCCGAGGCCGCCAATCCGGTGGTGGACGTGCTGATCTCGGCATCCTGGGACACGGCAACCGATTTCACCAAGCGTGACTGGCTGGTTGCCTATACCAGCCCCAATGCCGAAAAAGTGCCAGCGTTCCTGAAAACCGAAACCGCCGTCGCACAGGGCGTTTCGGCGCTTGGCATCGCGTGGAACCCGGCCAGCAAAACGCCGAAGCCAACCGAATGGGCCGATCTCGCCAAGCCTGAATACAAGGATCTGGTGAACCTGCCCGATCCGGCCCAGTCGGGCGCAAGCTTCGAACTGGTCGCCGCCCTTCAGTCGCAGCAGGGCTGGGATTTGTTCAAGAACCTGCGCGCCAATGGCGCGACCGTCGCCGGTGCCAATGCCGAAGCGTTGAACCCGGTGCTTCAGGGTGCTAAGGCCGCCGTTTTCGGCGCGGTCGATTACATCTCGCTTGCAGGCAAGGCCAAGGGCGAATCCATCGACGTGATCTTCCCGACTTCCGGCACGGTTGTCGCGCCGCGTCCGGCCATGATCCTGAAATGGTCGAAGAACCAGGACGAGGCCAAGCAGTTCATTGATTACATGCTGTCCGACGAAGGCCAGAAACTGGTTGCCGCAACCTATCTGATGCCATCGCGCACCGATATTCCGGCCAATCGTCCGCTGATCAACGACCTGAAAATCCTGACCATCGACGCCAAGGAAGTCTATGGCAAGCGCAATGAAACGCTGAAGGAATTCGGCGCGATCTTCGCAGCCAGCAATTAAGAAGCATCGTCATGAAGACAAATAGCAGCGCTGGCGCCAACCCGCTCGGACTTGTCGCCACCGCCGGACTGGCGCTGGTTGTGGCCGTGCCTTTTGTCTTCATCGTGCTTCAGGCTGTCTTTCCAAAACTGGGACAGGGCTCGCTGGCCGAGCCCTTCCTGCATCTTCCGGCCTTGTTCGGTGATCCGAAGCTTCTACGCATGAGCGCCAATACGGTGCTGCTTGGCCTTTGCGTGGTCGTGCTGTCAGCGCTGATCGCGTTGCCGCTCGCGGTGTTTCGCGCGCTTTACAAAGTGCCCTTTGCTGTTGTCTGGGACGTGCTTATGCTCGTTCCCTTCATGATCCCGCCTTATATTGCGACGCTTGGCTGGATCATGACCTTGCAGCCGCGCGGCTATCTCGAACAGCTTGCCGGATTCCATCTGGCACCGTTCCTATTTTCGCTCGCGGGCATGAGTTTCGTTATGGCGCTCAACACTTTTCCGCTGGTCTATTTCGCGGTATCGCGCACCATCGAAGCGGTTGGTGCGCGATACTCCGATGTGGGGCGTGTCTTCGGCGCTTCGCCATGGCGGTCCTTCTTCCGCATCACCCTGCCGCTCGCCACACCGGGACTGGCGGCAAGCCTGCTGCTCGTCTTCGCGGCAGCCATCGAGGAATATGGCACGCCAGCAGCGCTTGGACGCCGCTCGGGCTTTGAAGTGCTGGTGACGGAGATCGACCTGCGCATTTCCGACTGGCCGATTGATCTGGCCGGGGCCTCGGTCTTTTCGCTCACGCTGGTCTGCCTGTCACTAGCGGCTTTCCTCATCCAGCGCTGGATTTTGACCCGCCGCTCCTATGTGACCACGGGTGGCAAGCCGCAATCGAAGGACAAGCGCCCGCTGGGCGCCATGACCGCGCCGGTGGTGGCGCTGTTTGCGCTGGTCGCTTTTGCGGCCACCGGCATTCCATTGCTGGCGATCCTCGCCACGGCTTTGTCCAAAACCGTCTCCGGCGGACTGACGCCCGCCAATCTCGGCTTCGACAATTTCGCAGCCATCGCCGAAAACAGTGCTGGCGGCATGCGCGCACTGTTCAACAGCCTGTCGCTCGGCCTCGGCAGCGCGCTGTTGACCGGGTTCCTTGGTGCCGTCGCCGCCTATGCGGTGGTGAAACTGCGGTTTCGCGGGCGCTTCTGGCTTGATGTGCTGACCGTCCTGCCCAACGCCCTGCCCGGCGTCGTGGTGGCGGTTGGTCTCATTCTGGCATGGAACCAGCCATCGCTGCCGGTCTCGCCCTACAACACGCCGCTCATATTGCTACTCGCTTATTGTTGCATCCTGCTGCCGCAGCCGATCCGCTATGCCACCGCCGCCTTTCACCAGATCGGCGATAATCTGGAAGCCGCCGCCCGCGTTTGCGGTGCCAACAGTTTTATGGCTTTCCGCCGCATCATGCTGCCGCTGATCGCACCAAGCCTGATTACCGCCATGCTGCTGGTGTTTGCGGTCGCAACGCGTGAACTGGTCGCCTCGGTTCTGGTCGCGCCTGTCGGCATGCAGACCATATCCATCTTCATCTGGCGTCAGTTCGAACAGGGTTCGGTCGGCCTTGGCATGGCGATGGCCTTCATCGCCATCGTGATTACGACATTCGTGCCGTTGTTGCTGCTGGGTGTGCTCAAGCGCTTCGAGCGATAGCAGCAACTTCGCCAAGTCCGCCGCGCACGCGCTTGATCACTGTCACGGCCAGCAGCAGGCACAGCAGCGGTTGAACCCAGAACGCCCAGCCCGGCAACCCGCCGTCAACGGCGATCCACGCGCCAAGAACTCCGAAGACCACCGCGCGGTCGCTCTTGCCCATCGGGCCGTCATAACGGCGGCTTGCGCCCAACGATGCGCCGGTAACGCCCACGAACTCCGTCAGAACCGCAAGCAGGACGATGGCGAACATCCATGCGCCGGAAAAGGGTGCGACAATGGCGAATGGCGCATAAAGCGCGGCATCGGAAACGACGTCGCCAACCTCGTTCAGATAAGCGCCGAGTATACTCTTCTGGTTGTGCTCCCGCGCCAGCATGCCGTCCACCGCATTGAGCGCCATGCGCAGGAAAAGCCAGACAGGCACCAGCGCGAACCAAAGCGCACCGCCGCTGCAGAAAAGCAGCGCACCAAGTATGACCGACCCGAGTGCTGCGCCTATTGTGACCTGATTGGCCGTCATGCCCGCACGGGCAAGTCGCACCACCAAAGGCCGCAGTAAATTCTGGAATTGTGACTTTAGCTGATAGACGGACATCGAGAATCTCTTGGGAAATGAACAATATCGGACAAACAGCTATTTGCGGTTCGCATTTGCTCGTTTATTCAAACATTCTACTGCACTCAATACTAATTGGGGTTAATTGATTGCGGGCAGCTTGAATTAAGCAATTGGGAGGGACCGGATGAGCCAGCATGCAGAAATGCCGACGCACAAGACGGCGCATCGCGAAGCGACGGAAGCCCGGTTTACAACCCATGACGGTACATCGCTGTTCTACCGTGTCTGGCCCGCTGCCTCCGCCAAGCCAAAGGGTGTGATCGTCCTATTGCATCGCGGCCACGAACATAGCGGGCGCGTTGCGCATCTGGTCGATGAACTGGGCCTCGATGATTTCGCCTTCTATGCATGGGATGCACGCGGCCACGGAAAGTCCCCCGGCGAGCGCGGTTTCTCGCCGTCCTTCGGCGCATCGATCCGCGATCTCGACAGCTTTGTCGCGCATATACGTGAAGAAACCGGCGTGGCCATTGAAGACGTCGCCATCATCGCGCAGAGCGTGGGCGCAGTGCTTGCCGCCGCATGGGTGCACGACTATGCGCCGAATATCCGGGCGCTGGTGCTGGCGTCGCCCGCCTTCGACATCAAGCTCTATGTGCCTTTCGCCAAGGAAGGCATTGCACTGTGGCAGAAGCTGAAGGGCACGTTCTACGTCAATTCCTACGTCAAGCCGCAGTTTTTGACCCATGATCCCGAACGGATCGAATCCTATCGCACCGACCCGCTGATCACCCGCCCCATCGCCTCGCATATTCTGCTGCAACTTTATGAAGCGGCAAAGCGCGTGGTGGATGATGCACGCGCCATCACCGTGCCGACACAGCTTCTGATTTCCGGCAGCGATTTTGTGGTGCGCCCCACGCCCCAGCATCGCTTTTTCGAAAATCTCGGCAGCCGCATCAAGGAACGGCACGTGCTGAAGGGTTTCTATCACGATACGCTGGGCGAGAAGGATCGCAAGCAGGCTATCGACAAGATCAAGACCTTCATCGACCAGCGCTTTGCCGAAGCGCCGCAGCGCGCCGACCTGACCGAAGCGCATATTGCGGGCTATACACGCGACGAAGCCGACAGGCTTTCCAGTCCGTTGCCGCTGTTGTCGCCGCGCGGGCTTTACTGGGCCTCGACCCGCTCGTCCATCGCCTTTGGCGCGCTTTTTTCCGAAGGGCTGAAAGTGGGGCGGCGCACCGGTTTCGATTCCGGCTCGACACTCGATTATGTCTATGAAAACGAAACGCGCGGGTTTGGCCCTGGCGGCAAGCTGATCGACCGGCAGTTTCTCGACGCCATTGGCTGGCGTGGCATCCGTCAGCGCAAGGTGCATCTGGAAGAGCTGATCGGCAAGGCGCTGGCCCGCCTGAAAAGCGAAGGCCGCCCCACCAATATCCTCGATATTGCCTGCGGCCATGGCCGCTATGTGATCGATGCGGTGGCGCGCGCGGGCATCATGCCCGACAGCATATATTTGCGCGATTATTCGCCGATCAATGTGGTTGCCGGGCGCAAGCTGATCGCCGATCGCGGGCTGGAAACCATTGCCCGCATGGAAGAAGGCGACGCCTTCGATGCGGATAGCCTCGCCGCCATCGAGCCACGGCCAAATCTGGCAATCGTATCCGGCCTCTATGAGCTTTTTGCCGACAATGCGCTGATCGAGCGCTCGCTGTCGGGGCTGGCGCGGGCGCAAAAGCCCGGCTCTCTGCTGATTTACACCAACCAGCCATGGCATCCGCAGCTTGAAATGATCGCCCGCGCGCTGACGTCACATCGCGGCGGCGAAGCCTGGATAATGCGTCGCCGCACGCAAGGGGAAATGGATCAGTTGGTGGAAAAGGCCGGTTATCGCAAGCTAGAACAGCGCGTCGACCAGTGGGGCATTTTCACCGTTTCCATCGCCGAGCGCATCGGAGAGCCGGAAGCGTGACAGCAGCATTGGGCGGGATCGACGGTTCACCACGGCGGCCGGTCATCCGGCGCGCCATTCTATGGCTGTTGTTTCTCGGTCCCTTTTTCTACCTGACCTATGGCACCGCCAATTGGCTCGCTTCGCTGCGCGTCGAAGTTCCCAATCTGGCATTTGGCTGGGAAAGCCGAGTCCCGTTCATCGCGTGGAGCATCGTGCCCTACTGGTCGGTGAACCTGTTCTATGCCATTGCGCTTTTCGTCAATGAAAGCCCCGAACAGGTGGACCGTCTCGCAAAGCGCTATCTGACGGCGCAGATCATCGCCGTTATCTGCTTCGTCGCCTTTCCGCTGACCGCGACTTTCGTGAAGCCCGAGACCTCCGGCCTGCCGGGCTTCATGTTCGATGTGCTGGGCGGCTTCGACAAGCCGTTCAATCAGGCGCCTTCGCTGCATATCGCGCTGTTGATCGTCATCTGGGATCAGATGCGCCGCATCATGCGCGGCGGCACCCGCACCGTCTGGCATATCTGGTGCCTGCTGATCGGACTGTCGGTGCTGACAACCTATCAGCACCATGCAGTCGATATTCCGGCAGGGGCACTGCTTGGCTTTTTCGTGCTCTGGCTGTTTCCGCGTACCGGCCCATCGCCACTTGCCGGTTTTCGTCTGACGGATAATGCAAAAGCACGGCGTCTCGGCAGTTATTATCTGGCGGGTGCGCTATTGTTGCTGGCACTTGGCATTCATGGCCTGACGCTGACCGGCTATGCGATTTTCTGGTTCTGGCCAGCCCTTGCTCTCGCCATCGTGGCGGCGGGCTATTTCGGGGCCGGTCCCGACGTTTTCCAGAAACGGACAGACGGCACAGTCAGCCTTGCAAGCCGGTGGCTGCTCGCACCATACCGGCTGTTTGC
Source organism: Ochrobactrum soli (assembly GCF_003664555.1). Lineage (NCBI taxonomy): Bacteria > Pseudomonadati > Pseudomonadota > Alphaproteobacteria > Hyphomicrobiales > Brucellaceae > Ochrobactrum > Ochrobactrum soli. The sequence goes on from NZ_RCHH01000007.1 coordinate 60,213, forward strand.
GCGCCTCAATATCCTTTTCTGGACACGGAAATTACCGCCTTACATTGCTCTGACCGACACTGTGTTTCTCGGTCGCTTCCCGTCGAAAAGCGAAGCCCGCACCTTCTCAACCGTCATCGACTTAACTGCCGAACTGGTTGCGCCGCGCGGTGCGGAAGACTGGAAAAGCTTCTGCTGCATGGACCTGCTGCCGCCATCGCCGGAGAAGGTTCGGCTCGCCGCCGATACGGTGGAAGCGGCCTGCCACGCAGGCCCGGTCCTGATCTGCTGTGCGCTTGGCTTCCAGCGAAGCGCAACCGTTGCCGTCGACTGGCTGGTGCAATCCGGGCATGCGACCAGCGCCCGTGAGGCCGAAAACCTCATCCGCGCCAAAGGCTGGCCGCTCCGGCTGCACGCCCATGAGGTGCCCGAATGATCTCTCCAGCCGCACATAGTGCCAAAGCCTTGCGCCGCCGCGCCTTTATCGGGCTTGGTATTGCGATTGTGCTGGTCGGTGTCGCGCCGTTTGCGCGCGCGCAGCACGACCTCGCCTTCTGGCTGATATGGCCGGTGCTACTGGCAAGCACCCTGATTGGGCTGGGCATTGCCGCGCATCTCCTGTTCGACGCCGCCTTGTTTCGGATGATCGCCGCTGGCGACGATGAAACAGTAGCCCTTGCCGAAGTCGATTCCGTTCTGGAACGGATGGGCCTGCGGGCAAAACAACCGGCCGTGCGCCCGCTCTCCGACCGTATTGCGGGAACGCGCCGCATTGTCCGCCGTCTAAATCTTTCTCTCGGACTGGCTATCATCTTGTTCAGCCTGCTGGCGCTTCTGCCACCGGGCGCGGAGTTCTGACATGCGCACCATCATTCGTCATCAGGTGCAATCTTTGTTCGGCTCGTTGCTCGCCATCCTGTCACGCGGCATCACCGGCGTGCGACCGATCTGGAGCGGCACGGGGCCATCGCGCAACCAGCGCATCTATTATGCCAACCACACCAGTCATGGCGATTTCATCCTGCTCGCCTCCTGTCTCAATCAGGAAGAACGGGCGCGCACCCGCGCCGTGGCGGGCGCAGACTACTGGCGCGCCAATCGCGTGCGGCAATTCATGGCCGAAGTGCTGCTGCGCACCGTGCTGGTTGAACGCAACTGGGTGGAGCGAACGCAGGACCCGATGGAAGTGATGCTGACCGCGTTGGCCGATGGGCATTCGCTGATCATCTTCCCGGAAGGCACACGCAACATGACGGATGAGCCGCTGCTGCGTTTTCGCTCCGGTCTCTACAATCTCGCGCTGGCGCGGCCCGATGTCGAACTTGTCCCCTGCTGGATCGAGAACATGTCGCGCGTGCTGCCGAAAGGCGCTGCCCTGCCGGTGCCATTGCTGTGCCGCGTCGTGTTCGGTGCGCCGGTGCAACTTGGCGACGGCGAGGACCGCAAGGAATTTCTGACGCGAGCGCGCCAACAACTTCTCGATATTCAGCCCAGAAACGGGAACCGCCCATGAGCGAAACCACCCAATTATTCATCGGCCTCATGGGCGTTCTGGGGACAGCAAGCCTTGTCGCCGCCATACTGTCCTGGCGCGCGCCAAAACCGCTTTCATCCACACTGGTCAACCTCAATGCCCGCATCAAGGCATGGTGGATCATGGTCGCGGCCATGTGCATCGCCTTCCTGTTCGGCAAAGGCGGCGTGATCGTGCTGTTCGCGCTCGTATCCTTCGCATCGCTGCGCGAATATGTAACGCTGACCCAGACCCGCCGCAGCGATCACCGTATCCTGCTCGGCATGTTTCTGCTGGTCATTCCGGTGCAGTATTATCTGATCTGGATCGAATGGTATGGGCTCTATTCGATCTTCATTCCGGTCTATTGCTTCCTCGCAATGCCGGTGCTGACCGCCCTTTCCGGCGATACATCGCGCTTTCTCGAACGCATCAGCGAACAGCAATGGGGCATCATGCTGTCGGTCTATTGCATCAGCCATGTTCCGGCGCTGATGACGCTGGATATCCCCGGCTATGACAGTGAAAAACTGCTGCTGATCGCCTTTCTGGTCGCGACCGTTCAGGGCAGCGACGTGCTGCAATATGTGTTCGGCAAACTGTTCGGCAAGCATCGCATCGCGCCGAATATCTCGCCTTCCAAGACCTGGGAAGGCTTTGTTGGCGGCGTGGCCAGCGCATCCTTGCTGGGTGCGGGGCTTGCCTGGCTTACGCCTTTCTCACCGCTTCAGGCGGGCGCGCTGGCGGCGGTCTCTTGCGTCATGGGCTTTTTCGGCGGGCTGGTGGCTTCGGCCATCAAGCGCGACCGGGGCGTCAAGGATTGGGGCCACATGATCGAAGGCCATGGCGGCATGCTCGACCGCGCCGACAGCCTCGTCTTTTCAGCGCCGGTGTTCTTTCACTTCGTGCGTTATTTCTGGACGTAATCGGCGCTAAGCGGATTGCCGGCTCAACCATTCGTTGAGTTCGGCTTCTGCGCGCTCCAGTGCGCTGTAATTCAACAATTTGCGCAACAGCGCCACGGTCACGGCGCGGGCGCGAAAATTGAACCGTCCCTCGTCGCTATCGCTTTTTTCCTGATAGACGCCGAGCTTTTCATAAAGCTGCTGCAAGCGGTTTTGAACACTGCGCAGCGACAGATTGCGTCGGCGCGCAATCGTCTTGTCCGTCAGGCCGAGCGCGATATCAATCAGGATTTCATATTCGCTCTCGGTAAAGCCGCTGGCATGGCTGAGGCTCTTCTGCTGCAAGCCGCGCACTTCCCGGTCGACGACGCATTGCGCCTCGACGAAAATGCTGCGCAGCGCCAGCCGCAGTTTGTCGTCGGAGGCCGATTTCAGCACATAGCCATAGGCCGCACCTTCCGGCACAATGCGCGACACGCCGCGCACATAGGCCTCATCGGCATAGTTCGACCAGAACAGGATGCGGGTTTCGGGATTTTCCTTCCAGATGGTACGCGCCGCCTCGATGCCGTTGCGACCATTCATCTGCAAGTCCATCACGATATGCGCATCGCGATGCTGGCGCGCCAGTTTCTCGCCCGCCGACCCGTTTCCGGCCTCGAATATATCGCTGCATTCCGGCAGTGCTGCGCGCACCGCCTCGCTGAGATAAGTGCGATGCAGCGGGTCATCCTCAACGATCAGAACCTGCATCGCTCTCTCCATTCATCGGTTTGCACATTTCCGGCGGCAAAAGCACCGTTACGCTTGTCCCCGGGCCTGTCGCATTTTTGCGGATGGCGAAACCTGCCGAAATCAGCCGCGCGCGCGTGCGCATATTGTCGATGCCATGGCCCAATGTGAGTTCGGGCGTTAATTCGGCAGCCGAACCGGGGCGCTGGACCGGGCGGTCGGTCCCGATACCATTATCGATCACTTCCACCAGAAGCCGCCCGCCCCGGTCGCTCAGCTTCACCCGCAATTCGCTGGCATGGGCATGGCGGATGACATTGTTGATCGCTTCCTGAACGATGCGAAACAGCGAGGTCGCGACCGTTTCTTCCAGCCTGTCGGCCATGCCGTCGCTCTGGTCATCCAGCGTCCACTCAATCGCCGCATCACTATCGCGCACCGACCGGTCGAGATGGTTTTCCGTTGCCTGCACGAAACCGAACAGCTGTAGAATGGAGGGCTTGGCCTCCTCGATGATCTGCCGCAGATCGCGCATGCAATGCTGGAGACCGCGAAACAGCGGCTCCAGCTGTTCACCGGAAAGATCGGGCGCACGGGTGAGCCGCTCGACATGACGGGCAAGCCGGGTGAGATCAGCCAGCGTCTGGTCATGCAAATCCATGCCGATGCGGTGCCGCTCGGTTTCCAGCGCCTCGGTCAGTTTCAGCGCGCCGGACCGCAAGCCCTCCTCGCGGGCACGGGCTTCCGTTTCCACGATGGCCGAACGCTTGGCCTGCTCGGCGGCGCGAATGGCAAAAAAGTAAGGCGCGAGAAGATCGGCAATCGATTGCCCGTTCTCTACGTCGCGCATGGAATAGCAGGCAGGCGTCAAGCTGGAACAGCTCAGCGCGCCGATGATATCGCCCTGCGCCTTGAGTGGAACATGAACCCGGCCCTTGAGATCGTGCTCGATGATGGGGCTGGAAAAAGAGCCTTCGAAATGAAAGCGCGGATCGGTGCGGGCATCGTCGGTCAGGAGATAACCCGCCTCGCCGGACAACAGGGTGCGGATTGGACTGCCAGACAGAAGCGCTGGCGGATTGCGGCTCCAGGCGGTCGCGATACCGGCCTCATAGGCAATGTGGAACTTGCCGTCCAGCATCTTGATGCAGACGTCGAGATGGTCATAGGGCAGAATGCAGGCGATCTCCGCCGCCACCGCCTGTATGATGGAATCAAAATCGAGCTGCCCCGCCAGAAGCCGGGAAATATTCAGGTAGTGATCAAGGAGGCGCTCAGCCTGCCCGTGATCGTGCTTGCTATCCTGCCGTCCGGGCGCGAGTTCGGCCAAGCGTTTCTCCTCCAAACGCAAGTTACGCTCATAACCATGAGACTTATAATAAGCTGCGCCCTCCTCGGCGCGTCCTGCGGGAAACCGCAATTTTGCTGCGGGAACCCGCAGCTCAGTTGCTGCATTCGGCCTTCACAGACCGCGCCGCTTCTTTCATCTTCGCTTCACCAGAAAATTGCCCGCAAGACAAGAGTGGAAATCACGTCAATTGCGGTTGGTGCCGTTGAGGAGCGGCGGTGCGGGAGGCTTCGCACCAATTTTGAGTTTAAACGAACCGAAGCGCCGGGGCGCTGCGGGGCGGAATATTTGCAACCGGGAGGAAAAAATGAAGCTTGGGAAAATCCTTTTTGCGTCTGCGGCACTGGCAGGCGTTCTTGCGGCGGGCAGCGCGCTTGCCGACACGTCATCGAAGAAGATTGCATTCTCGAACAATTATGCAGGCAATTCCTGGCGTCAGGCCATGCTGCAAAGCTGGGACAAGATCACCAAGGAAGCCGTGAAGGCGGGTGTGGTGGCTGCCGCCGACCCGTTCACGACCGCTGAAAATCAGGCGACGGAACAGGCAGCCCAGATCCAGAACATGATCCTGCAAGGCTATGACGCCATCGTCATCAACGCCGCTTCGCCGACCGCCCTGAACGGCGCTGTGAAGGAAGCCTGCGATGCGGGCATCACCGTCGTTTCCTTCGACGGCATTGTCACCGAGCCTTGCGCCTGGCGCATCGCGGTCGATTTCAAGGCCATGGGCGAAGGCCAGATCGACTATCTGGCAAAGCGTTTCCCCGATGGCGGCAACCTGCTTGAAATCCGCGGCCTCGCTGGTGTTTCGGTCGATGACAACATCCATGCCGGTATCGAAGAAGGCGTTAAGAAACATCCGAAGTTCAAGATCGTCGGTTCCGTCAACGGTGACTGGGCTGCCGACGTTGCGCAGCGCGCCGTGGCGGGTATCCTGCCGAGCCTGCCGAAAATCGACGCTGTCGTGACGCAAGGCGGCGACGGTTATGGCGCCGCACAGGCCTTTGCGGCTGCCAAGCGCGAAACGCCGACCATCATCATGGGCAACCGTGAAGACGAACTGCAGTGGTGGAAGCAGCAGAAAGACGCCAATGGCTATGAAACCATGTCGGTTTCGATTGCACCGGGCGTGTCCACGCTGGCTTTCTGGGTCGCCCAGCAGATTCTCGACGGCAAGGACGTGAAGAAGGACCTCGTGGTTCCGTTCCTCAGCGTCAGCCAGGAATCACTCGACAAGGATCTGGCCAACACCCAGAAGGGTGGCGTCGCCAATGTCGAATATTCGCTGGAAGACGCGCAGAAGGTCATCGACGCCGCAAAGTAAGCGGATCGTCCTGCAACGTGAGGGGCGAGTTCATCCTCGCCCCTTCTTTGTCCCTTTTCTTTGACGCCTTTCCGACAGCCGCGCCCTTTGCTGGCTTCGCCGGAAAACGTCCAATCGTTAGTTGAGCGTATGACAGAAACAGCAGAGAAACAGGAGGTCGTCGCCGCGCGCAATATTCGCGTGCAGTTCGGTGCGGTAAAAGCACTGGATGGCGCCGAACTCGTGATCCGCGAAGGCGAATGTGTGGGGCTGGTCGGCCATAATGGCGCAGGCAAATCCACCATCGTCAATGTCATCAATGGCGGGCTTTCCCCACATGAAGGCAGCATTTCCTATCACGGCGAACCGGGGCATGGCGTTGTGACCGCGCGCAAGCACGGCGTGCGCTGCGTGTTTCAGGAATTGTCGCTGTTTCCAAACCTCACCATTGCGGAAAATGTCCGCATCATGCAACGCGACCTGACCGGCGCGAACTGGCGCGGTAAGGCCGTTGAACTGATCGCCAAGAAGCTCGACGAGATTTTCCCCGGCCACAAGATCGACTGCACTTCCACCATCGATGAGCTTTCCATCGCCGAGCGGCAGATGGTCGAAATCGCCATCAACTTCACCGCGCCCGGCACCGCACCGAAGCTCGTCATTCTGGACGAACCGACCTCCTCGCTCGACGCAGGCATTGCCGCGCAGCTGATGGCCTATGTGCGCCGTTTTGTCGGCACGGGCGGCTCCGTTATCCTGATTTCGCACATGCTGGGCGAAATTCTCTCCACCTCCGACCGCATCGTGGTGATGAAGGACGGCAAGGTGGTCGCCAACCGCGCGGCAAAAGATTTCACCAATCGCAGCCTCGTTGAAGCCATGGGAAGCGTCGAGCGCGAAAAGGCAGCGCGCCGCGTTGCAAAGACCGATGCGAGCGGCACGCCCGTTCTGTCCTTTGCCAAGCGCGCCAGCGACATCAAGCCGTTTCAGGCGTTCAAGGGCGAAGTCATCGGCCTTGCCGGTCTCGCCGGACACGGGCAGACCAAGATGCTGCTCGACCTTTACTATGCGCGGCGGCCAAACTGGGTTCCGGCCCGCACATGCGAAATCGCATTCGTGGCGGGCGACCGCAGCCTCAACGGCACTTTCCCGCTGTGGAGCATTCTGCACAATCTCACCATCGGCTCGCTGGACCGGCTGTCGTCGGCAAAGCTCGTTGACCAAAAGCGCGAAGACACGCTGGGCGGCCAGTGGAAAGACCGTATCCAGATCCGCACGCCGGATATGGGCAACCGCATCCTATCGCTTTCGGGCGGCAACCAGCAGAAGGTGCTTTTTGCCCGCGCGCTGGCAACCAGCGCCAACGCCATTTTGATGGACGATCCGATGCGCGGCGTCGATGTGGGCACCAAGCAGGAGGTCTATGAAATCCTGCGCCATGAGGCCGAGAACGGGCGCACCTTCGTCTGGTATTCCACCGAAATGGACGAAATCGAACTTTGTGACCGCGTCTATGTTTTCCGCGACGGCGCTATCGTCGCGGAACTGACTGGCGAAGACATTACGGAAAAGAACGTGCTTGCAGCATCCTTTGAGGGAGGACACGAATAATGCGCCTTTCCTCTTCCTCCATCCGCCTGCTGACGCCGGTATTCTCGCTGATTTTGCTCCTTGCTGCCGTCTTCTACATGCAGCCTCGCGCCATGAGCTATACGGGGTTGAACCTGCTGTTCAATCTGGCTGTGCCTATCGCTCTGGCAACCATCGCGCAGATGCTCATCATGGCCGTCAACGATCTTGACCTTTCGATGGGAACCTTTGTGAGCTTTGTCGTCTGCGTCGCGGCGACCTGGCTCAACACGGCTCCCCTCATCGGTGTGCTGATCCTCGCAGCCGCAATCGCCGCTTATGCGGCGCTGGGCGCAATCATTCATTTGCGCAATTTGCCTTCCATCGTCGTAACGCTCGGCATGAGCTTCGTCTGGGGCGGCCTCGCCGTGCTTCTCTTGCCCTCGCCCGGCGGACAGGCACCGGACTGGGCGCGCTGGATCATGACAGCCAAGCCGCCATTCATCCCGATGGCCATCGTCGCCAGCATCGTGATTGCCGTCGTCACGCATTTCATCGTCATGCGCTCGACCTTCGGCGTGCTGATGCGCGGTGCGGGCGGCAATACCCGCTCCATCGAGCGCGCAGGCTGGTCGGTCACGGCCATCCGCGCTGCGACCTATGCGCTGGCCGCCTTTTTTGCCGTGCTGGCCGGGATCGCGCTCGTCGGCCTCACCACCTCGGCGGATGCCAATATCGCGTTACGTTATACGCTGCTTTCCATCGCGGGCGTCATTCTGGGCGGCGGTGAGTTCGTTGGCGGGCGCGTCTCGCCCATTGGCGCGGTGATCGGCGCGCTGACGCTGACACTCGCCGGCTCGTTCCTCTCCTTCATGCGCATCTCGCCGGACTGGCAGATCGGCGCGCAGGGCGGCATTCTCATCGTGGTGCTGGCCTTGCGCCTCTTCCTCAATCGCCTCGAAAAGAGGGAGAAAAAGCAATGAACGGCCTTGCCATTCTCACCAGTCGTCCGTGGATATGGTCGTTTATCGCGACCGCTGCGGTGTGGATTATCACCATTCTCTTCACCGGCGGCACGGGCGCACAAGGCCTGTCGCATGCAGCCTTCACTTTCGCGTCCTTTTCGGTGATCGTTGGTCTCGGGCAGATGTTCGTCATCACGCTCGGCCCCGGCAATATCGACCTGTCGGTGCCTGCCAACATGACGCTTGCCGCCACGCTGGCGCTGAAACTCATGGATACGCAGGACGGCATGATTCTGGCAGGCCTTGCCGTGGCGCTGCTGATCGGACTTGCCATCGGCATCTGCAACTATGCGCTGATCAAGCTCCTGCGCATTCCGCCCATTATTGCCACCCTGTCGATGAGCTTCCTGATCCAGTCCACCGCCATCTGGAGCAATCGCGGACTGCGCGTGAAGCCGCCGGAAAGCCTTGCGCAGTTTACCACCGCCTCCACGCTCGGCATTCCCAATGTCGCCATCGTGGCGCTGATCCTGTCGCTGATCGGCTGGGTGCTTTTGAAGAAGAGCATCTATGGACGCTGGATTTCGGCAATCGGCCAGAACCCCTTCGCAGCCCGCATGGCAGGCGTTCCGGTCGATGGCACACGCTTCGTCACCTATCTGCTCTGCGCGGTGCTGGCCTCGCTCTGCGGCTTTCTGCTGGCCTGCTTTTCCGGCGGCGCGGCGCTAAACATGGGCGCGGAATATCTGCTGATGTCGATTGCCGTGGTCATCATCGGCGGTACGGCGGTTGCGGGCGGCGATTCCAACATCCCTGGTATTTGGGGTGCCGCGCTCTTCATGTTCCTCATAGTCTCGATGCTCAACACCTACGGCTTTGGCGCCGGTGTTCGCCTCGTGCTGACTGGCCTCACCATCATCGCGGTGATCTTCCTTGCCAGCAGTCGCCGGGCAGAGCGTTAAAATTTCTCGGAGTACCTCCCTTGTCTCAGACTGTTTCGATCTACGAAATCCACGACGAACGTTTCAAGCAGATGATCGTGCCGAGCGCCGATCTGGACGAACTTTATAGCGGCTGCCGCTGGGCGGAAGGCCCAGTCTGGTTCAACGACCTGAACTGCCTCTTGTGGAGCGATATCCCGAACCAGCGCATCCTGCGCTGGGTGTCGGGCAGCGAAGTTGGCGGTGGCGTTTCGGTGTTCCGCAATCCGTCCAATTTCTCCAACGGCAATACGCGCGACCGCGAGGGACGCCTCGTCACTTGCGAGCATGGCGGTCGTCGCGTCACGCGCACGGAGCCAGATGGCAGCATCACCGTGCTAGCCGACAGCTATCAGGGCAAAAAGCTGAATGCGCCAAACGATGTCATCGTGCGCTCGGACGGAACGGTGTGGTTCACCGATCCGACCTACGGCATTCTGGCGGATTATGAAGGCTACAAGTCCGACCCGGAACAGCCGACGCGCAATGTCTATCGCCTCGACCCGAAGACCGGCGAAATCGACTCCGTCGTCACCGATTTCCACCAGCCGAATGGCCTTGCTTTCTCGCCGGACGAGACGAAGCTTTATGTTGCCGACAGCGCCTACAGCCACGACGAGAATGCGCCGCGCCATATCCGCGTTTTCGACGTTGTGGATGGCGGCAAGCGCGTGACGGGCGGCGGCATATTCTGCACCATCGACAACGGCCTGCCGGACGGCTTCCGCTTCGATACGGATGGCAATCTGTGGACCAGCGCGGGCGACGGCGTGCATTGCTTCTCGCCGGAAGGCACGCTGCTCGGCAAGATCAAGACGCCGCAGACGGTCGCCAATGTGACCTTCGGCGGCGCCCGCCGCAACCGCCTGTTCATCACGGCCACGAAGTCGCTTTATGCGGTTTATCTCACCGTGACCGGCGCGCAATATCCCTGAACAGTTGTTATGAACCTCACAAAACAAAACCGCCGGAGTTTTGAACTCCGGCGGTTTTGTTTTGGACTATTGCGGGATTATTCCCACTCGATGGTGCCGGGCGGCTTCGAGGTCACGTCGTAGACGACGCGGTTGATGCCGCGGACTTCATTGATGATGCGGGTGGCCGCATTGCCAAGGAAGTTCATGTCATAGTGGTAGAAATCCGCAGTCATGCCGTCCACCGAAGTGACTGCGCGCAGTGCGCAGACGAATTCATAAGTGCGGCCATCGCCCATCACGCCGACGGTCTGCACCGGCAGCAGAACGGCGAAAGCCTGCCAGATGGCATCATAGAGGCCAGCCTTGCGGATTTCATCGAGATAGATCGCATCGGCTTCGCGCAGGATTTCCAGCTTGTCGCGAGTAATGCCGCCCGGGCAGCGGATGGCAAGGCCCGGACCCGGGAACGGGTGGCGACCGATGAAGCTGTCCGGCAGGCCGAGTTCCTTGCCGAGCAGGCGAACTTCATCCTTGAACAATTCGCGCAGCGGCTCAACGAGCTGCATCTTCATGCGCTCGGGCAGGCCACCCACATTGTGGTGCGACTTGATCGTGACCGAAGGGCCGCCTGTGAACGAAACGCTTTCGATGACGTCCGGATAAAGCGTGCCCTGCACGAGGAAATCCGCGCCGCCGAGCTTCTTGGCTTCTTCTTCGAACACTTCGATAAAGAGACGGCCAATCGTCTTGCGCTTCTTTTCCGGATCGCTTTCGCCTTCCAGCGCGCCGATGAAGCGGTCGGATGCGTCCACGAGGATCAGCGGAAGGTTATAATGTTCGCGGAACATTTCCACGACTTGGCTCGCCTCGTTTTTGCGCATCAGACCGTGATCAACGAGGATACAGGTGAGCTGATCGCCAATGGCTTCATGCGCCAGAAGGGCTGCGACAGACGAATCCACGCCGCCGGAGAGAGCGCAGATAACCTTGCCGCTGCCGACCTGCTTGCGGATCGCCTCGACGGCCTGCTCGCGATAGGCGCCCATCGTCCAGCCCGGCTTCACGCCGACAATACGATGAACGAAATTTTGCAACAGCTTGGCGCCATCCGGCGTATGCACGACTTCCGGGTGAAACTGCACGCCGTAATATTTGCGCTTTTCATCGGCAATGGCCGCGAAAGGTGCATTCGGCGAGGTGCCGATGATGGTGAAACCGTCCGGGAGTGCGGTGACGCGGTCGCCGTGGCTCATCCAGACCTGATGGCGGGTGCCCTTGGCCCAGATACCGGCGAAAAGCGGGCTGTCTTCCTGCACGTCGAGGAAGGCGCGACCGAATTCGCGGTCATGGCCGCTTTCGACATTGCCGCCCAGCTGGGCGCACATGGTCTGTTCGCCGTAGCATATGCCGAGAACCGGAATGCCTTCGTCGAAGACCGCCTGCGGCGCGCGCGGCGAGCCGATGTCGGTCGTCGAATGCGGGCTGCCCGAGAGGATGACGCCTTTTGGCTTCAACCGCTGGAATGCCTCTTCCGCAGACTGGAACGGGACGATTTCGCAATAGACATTGGCTTCGCGTACACGTCGCGCAATCAGCTGCGTGACCTGGCTGCCAAAGTCGATGATCAGGATTGTGTCAGGATGTGCCGTGGTGCTCATGTGCAGCATCTATTTAAAAAGTGGTGAGGATGCAATGTTTATGTGGTGGGCATATACGGATTATATGCACTTCCCTCAACAGCGCAGTGACAGGAATGGGGCCTATCCTGACACACCATTGTCAGGAGGTGGCAAAAGTCCACCGGCAATAGCCGCTTCCAGTTCTTCCACTGCGACAGCCATTTTCTCGTCGATGATATGCAGATATTGCGTCCAGTCACCGACATGATGCAGCTCGTCCGCGCCGTCCGAAATGCCGCGCAGGCCATAGAGCGGTACGCCATGAATCTGGCAGGCGCGCAGGCAGGCGAATGTTTCCATGTCCACCATATCCGCGTCGATGGTCTCATAGACATTGCCGGAAACGATATTGGCGCCGGTCGATAGCGTGGCGCTGGCAACACCTTCCACCTGAAACGGCAGCTTGATCATCTTCGGCAGATCGAGAAATGGCGTCAGCCCCTTTTCGAAGCCGAGCGGCGAGGCGTCCATGTCGCGATAGGAGACGGCGGAGACCTGAAACACTTCCGCCTGCGGTAGTTTTGCCGACCCCGCCGAGCCGAGCGAAATCACCAGATCGGGCTGCTCACCGTCGATTTCCATGCGGAACAGCGCGCGGGACAGATTGATCGCCGCCTCGACCGGGCCGACGCCGATCATCAGCGGATCGAAGAGCTTGGCCAGATGACGCCCATATTCGGCGTCGGCAGCCATGACATAAAGCAGGCGTCGTCCGGCAACAGTCTTCAGCATGCGCGCCAACCCCTATCCTTGCAAACCCTTGCGATCCTGCACGACCATCATCGTGCCTGTCATTGTGGCGATGAGCCGAACTTCCGTATCGGTAACGGCAAAAGCCTGCCCGTCGCTGACCATGATCGTGCGGCCGGGCTTGGTGACCTCGCCGCGAAACAGGAAGCGCTCGCCCTTGCCGGGCGCAAGCAGATTGACTTTGAATTCAATCGTCAGCACCGCCGCGTCGGCGGGCATCAGGGTCAGCGCCGCATAGCCGCAGGCAGAATCGAGCGCCGCGGAAATCATGCCCGCATGCAGAATGCCGTGCTGCTGGGTGAGTTCCTCGCGGAACGGCATTTCCACTTCGACAATACCGGGTTCGCATCGCGTCAGCTCTGCGCCGATCAGTTTCATGGCGGCCTGCCGCCCGAAACTCTCCTCGACGCGTTCCTTGAAATCCGGTTCGGCTATGCGATGCGCTGACATTTGTTCCCCGATTTATGAAGCTTTCTTCATCACACTTACATAAAACCCGTCCGTGCCGGTGGACAATGGCGAAAACACACTGCCATGCGACGGAAACACCGGTTCCGCGCCATCGGCATCCGTTACGACAGACTGCCACAGCGCTTGCGCGGGCATTTCGGTAAAATCAGGATTGTCGGCCAGAAAGCGCGCAACCTGCCGCGTGTTTTCTTCTGCAAACAACGAACAGGTGACATAGGCCAGACGACCGCCCGGTTTCACATAATGCCTGGCCGCTTCCAGCACTTCCTGTTGATCCTGAACCCGACGCTCAAGCTGCTGGTCATTCAGCCGCCATTTTGCATCCGGCCTGCGCCGCCAGGTGCCGGAGCCGGTGCAAGGCGCATCGGTCAGAACGAGGTCCATATGGCCGGTGAGGGGGTCCAGCGCATCCAGATTGCCATGCACCTGCGTATTGCGCACGCCAGCCCGCTGCAAGCGTTCATGCATCGGCGAAAGCCGCGCCCGCTCCGCATCATAGGCGTGCACCTGCCCCTTGTTTTGCATGGCTGCTGCCAAGGCCAGCGTCTTGCCACCAGCGCCCGCGCAATAATCGAGAACCTGTTCGCCGGGTTTGGCTCCGGCAAAAAGTGCGGCGAGCTGTGAACCCAGATCCTGCACTTCGAACCAGCCATCGAGAAAGGCCTGTTCGCCCTGCACATTCGGGTGACGGCCCAGCGCTTCGATCGGCGGAATGCGTAATGCCTGCGCCAGAAATGGCGCGGGAGCAGCACCTGCTTTTTCCAGCGCTGCGAGTGTCTGTTCCGGCTTTGCCTTCAGGCTGTTGACGCGCAGATCGACCGGCGGGCGGGTGGCAAGCGCCTTGCCTTCTTCCACCCAGCGTTCGCCGAAAAGCTCTTGAAGCGAGGCGGCACACCATTCCGGCACATCGGCCTGAACATAATCGGGTGCGGCAGCGCTATCGCGGCTTTCCCAGGCGATACGGCGTGCCTGTTCCAGCGTTTCAGGTGCGAACTTGTCGCCATCCAGCGCTGCGTCGATGGCAGCAATATCCATGCCACCATCGGCCAGCAAAGCGCCAAAGGCCAGAGCGCGCGCATCGTCGGCATCCATGCGCCATGCGATGGAGAGTTTGCGGCGCAGTGCGTCATAGACAATGTTGCCAATCACCGCGCGGTCGCCCGCGCCTGCGAAACGATGAGCGGAACCCCAGTCCTTCAGCACATCAGAAGCCGGGCGTTTGCCCGCTTCGATATCGCCCAGAACCTCGATTGCCGCCTGCAGGCGTCCACCAAGCCGCATTGCTTCTCCTTACTAACTAACTGTCACGGCATAGCCTTCCTTGCAGGCAAAAGGCAATCGCCAAATCAAAACAAAAGCCGGAGCGCGAGGCTCCGGCTTTCATGCGCTTCAATACGAAGCGAGTTTGCCTTACATGCCGCCCGGATAGTTCGGGCTTTCACGGGTAATGGCGACGCCGTGCGAATGGCTTTCGCGCAGGCCCGCATTGGAAATGCGGACGAAGGTTGCCTTTTCGCGGAATTCTTCCAGTGTCTTCGCGCCGACATAGCCCATCGAGGCGCGCAGGCCACCGGCAAGCTGGTGCAACACAGCCGAGATCGGCCCCTTGTAAGCGACCTGACCTTCGATGCCTTCCGGCACGAGCTTCAGCTCGTCGCGCACTTCCGCCTGGAAGTAACGGTCTGCCGAACCGCGGGCCATAGCGCCGACCGAGCCCATGCCGCGATAGGATTTGAACGAACGGCCCTGATGCAGATAGACCTCGCCCGGGCTTTCTTCCGTACCGGCCAGAAGCGAACCGGCCATGGCGGCGACAGCACCGGCAGCAAGTGCCTTGGCGAAATCGCCCGAGAACTTGATGCCGCCATCGGCGATGACCGGAATGTTCTGCTTATGCGCTGCTTCCACCGCCGACATGATGGCCGAAAGCTGCGGCACGCCGACACCGGCAACGATACGCGTCGTGCAGATCGAGCCCGGTCCGATACCGACCTTGACGGCATCCGCACCGGCATCGATCAATGCCTGCGTACCGCCCGCGGTGGCGACATTCCCAGCCAGAATGGCGACATTGGGATAGGCCTTCTTGATGCGTGCGACAGCATCGAGAACGCGCTGCGAATGACCATGCGCTGTATCGACCACCAGAAGATCGACGCCTGCTTCGATCAGGCGTTCGGCGCGTTCATAACCGTCTTCGCCAACGCTGGTTGCAGCGGCTGCACGCAGACGGCCCTGCGCATCCTTGGCGGCATTCGGGTTGAGCTGCGACTTTTCGATGTCCTTGACGGTGATCAAACCAACGCAACGGCCCTTGTCGTCAACGACGAGCAGCTTTTCGATACGGTGAGCATGCAGAAGACGCTTGGCTTCTTCCTGATTGACGTTTTCGCGCACCGTGATGAGGTTTTCGCGGGTCATCAATTCATAGATCTTCTGAGCCGGATCGGAGGCAAAACGCACGTCACGGTTGGTCAGAATGCCGACGAGACGGCCCGGACCCTTGGTGGCGTTTTCAACGACCGGAATGCCGGAAATGCCATGCGCCTTCATCAGCGCCTGCGCATCGGCCAGTGTCGCATCCGGGCCGATGGTGACCGGGTTGACGACCATGCCGGATTCGAATTTTTTCACCTGACGGACTTCTTCGGCCTGACGTTCCGGCGTGAGATTGCGGTGAATGACGCCGATGCCGCCTGCCTGCGCCATGGCGATGGCGAGACGCGATTCCGTCACCGTGTCCATGGCGGCGGAGAGAAGCGGCAGATTGAGTTCGATATCCTTGGCGATGCGGGTGCGCAGGTCCACCTGACCCGGCATGACTTCGGAATGGCCCGGCTGCAGGAGCACATCGTCGAATGTGAGAGCGAGAGCGCCGGTGGGCGATTCCACGATTTTTGCCATTGCCAATTCCTTTGAATAAGAAAAGCCGCCTCTCCGGGAAATGTCCGGGAGCAGCGACAATCAGGGTTTACTTGGTTGAATTGGCACCGGCTGGTAACACGGTTATGACCAAATGGAAAGCCTTTTGCTTACAAGTTTCAGTTACCGCTAAGAATTAGCGTGATAGACCGCATAGGACATGTACCCGTCCCGAGGGGAGATAATGCGAAAGTCGTATAAGCGCGTTCCGTTGATCCGCCGTTCCAGAGCGATGTGGATGTCGCCACGGCTTTGGAAACCAAGGCTCGTTTTCTGGTGCGGCGCGCTCGCCATCGGCATCATCAGCGTCGGTTTTGCAGAAGCCGCCGATATCGCGCAGGATTGGTTCAAGGCGTTGACGGACGGCACCGGCGGCAATGTCTGGCGCGCATGGCTGCCGCTTGTGATCACGCCGCTCGGCTTCATGGCTTGCTCATGGATCGCCATTGCCTGGTTTCCGAATTCCGGCGGCAGCGGTATTCCCCAAGCCATCGCGGCGCGGCATCTCGACGATCATCAGGACCGGTCCCTGCTTCTCTCCATTCGCGTTGCAGTCGGCAAAATACTGCTGACCGTCGCCGGTCTTTTCTGCGGCGCATCCATCGGGCGCGAAGGCCCGACGGTACAGATCGGCGCATCGATCATGCTGCAATCGGCGCGGATCGGCGGCATGGAACAGGCGCGCGGGCTTATCCTTGCCGGATCGGCCGCCGGTATCGCCGCCGCCTTCAACACGCCGCTGGCCGGGATTGTCTTCGCGATTGAGGAAATGGGCCGCGCCTATGCGGCGCGCACCAACGGGCTGGTGCTGTCCGCCGTCATTCTGGCTGGTCTCGCCTCGCTCGGTCTGGTCGGCAACTACAATTATTTCGGCATGACCACCGTTACGGCAACGACCGCCCGCGACTGGGTTCTGGTCGTCGCCTGCGGCGTGATAGGCGGCGCTTTCGGCGCGGTTTTCAGCGCGCTTGCGCTCAATCTGGGGCGGCGTGTGCGCCGCCATGTGCAGAAGGTGCCGCTGCGCAACGCTGTGTTGTTCGCCGGTATTTGCGGTCTTCTGGTCGCGATTATCGGCATCGCTTCAGGCGGCGCGACGTTCGGCACCGGCTATGATCAGGCGCGCGGCGCGGTCGAGGGCGCGGCCTTGCCGCCATTCTATTTCGTTGAAAAATTCGTCGCCGGTTTGCTTTCGATGATTTCGGGCATTCCGGGCGGCATTTTCGCCCCGTCGCTTTCGGTCGGCGCAGGTCTCGGCAGCACCATCGGCCTTGTGCTCGGCACCAGCGCGAGCCTTGCCGCCGTGCTGGGCATGGCGGGTTATTTTGCCGGCGTCGTGCAGGCCCCGATGACGGCTTTCGTCATCATTCTCGAAATGACCGGCAATCATAACAATGTCATTCCGCTGATGTGCGCCTCAATGCTCGGTTACGGTACGGCGCGGCTCATCTCCAACGAGCCGCTCTATCATGCCCTGTCGCGCACCTTCGTGGCGGATGTGCTGCGCCAACGTCGCGCACGCGAAAAGAATGCGCTTTCGGAGTAAAGCGTTCAATGGAGGAGAAAACTGTTTATGGATCGCAGAACATTCGGCAAATCGCTTGCGGGGCTGGGAGCAATGCCCTTTGTCGTCAGCGCGGCATCGGCAGCGAGCACGGGAGGAAAGAGCATGCTTGAACTTATGGGCGGAAGCATTTCGGATGTACCAGGGATCAAGCTTGGCCATCACACGCTGACCAAGCGCCCGACCGGCTGCACCGTTCTCTTATGTGAAGAAGGCGCTTCGGCTGGCGTCGATGTGCGCGGCTCCGCGCCCGGCACACGCGAAACGGACCTGCTCGATCCGATCAATTATGTGCAGCAGGTGCAGGCCATTCTCCTGTCCGGCGGCAGCGCCTACGGTCTGAGTGCGGCGACCGGCGTCATGCGCTATCTGGAAGAAAACAAGCTCGGTTTCAAGATCGGCAGCGGCGTGGTGCCGATTGTGCCAGCCGCCATCCTGATGGATCTCGGCGTCGGCGATTTTTCGATCCGCCCCGATGAGGAAGCCGGCTATCTCGCCTGCAAGGCGGCCAAGGCGGAAGCCTCCGGTGAAGGCAATATCGGCGCTGGCGCTGGCGCGACGGTCGGCAAGATGTTCGGCAAGGATTTCGCCATGAAGGGCGGCCTTGGCACGGCAAGCTACACGGTGCCGGGCACAGAAATCGTGGTTGGCGCAATCGTTGCCGTCAACGCGGTCGGCGATGTCTATGCGCCCAGTTCGCGCCAGATTCTGGCCGGTGCGCGCACCGAGGACGGCAAGGGTTTCCGCGATACGATGCAGGCCATCATGCAAGGCCACGGCGTCGTCAAATCCGGCGGGGCCAACACGACCATCGGGGCGATTGCCACCAATGTGCCGTTCAACAAGGCGGAACTGAAGAAGATTGCAGGCATGGCCCATGACGGCTTTGCGCGCACCATCAATCCGATCCACACCATGTGGGACGGCGACACGATTTTCGCCCTCTCGACAGGCAAGGCCAAGGATGTGGAAGCGGACGTGACCGCCATCGGCGCCATCGCTGCAACGGTCATGGCGGATGCTGTCGCGCGGGCGATCGTTAACGCTGAAAGCCTTAACGATTTGAATTTACCCGCCTATAAGGATTATCACCCGCAATAGGGTAGATAACTTTGCACCATTGAGGGGATCGGTCCTGTATCGAAATAAGGTTATAAGATATCTGGCCATGCTCGATGGTGCAGTTTCGCAAGAAGGCAGAGTGAAGGCATGAGTGGCAGTTCCCTTAAATTTGGCACCAGCGGTCTCAGGGGATTGGCGGATGAGCTGAACGGCTTGCCCGCCTATGCCTATTCGCTCGCCTTTGTGCGAATGCTCGCCGAAAGCGGCAAGCTAAAAAAAGGTGCGGAGGTTTTCGTCGGACGTGACCTTCGCCCGTCCAGCCCCGACATTGCCGCGCTTTGCATGGCAGCCATTGAAGACGCTGGCTTTACGCCGGTGAATTGCGGTGTGCTGCCCACCCCGGCACTCAGCTTTTACGCCATGGCGAAACAGGCACCCTCCATCATGGTGACGGGAAGCCATATTCCCGACGACCGCAATGGCCTGAAATTCTATCGCGCCGATGGCGAAATCGACAAGACCGACGAACAGGGGATCAGCGCGGCCTATGCCGCCCTGCCCGCAGACCTGACCGCCCGTCATTTCAGCAATGATGCACAAAGTGATGCCGCGACCAGCGCCTACGAGAAACGTTATATCGATTATCTGGGCCGCGGCGCGCTCAAGGGCCTGCGCGTCGGCGTCTACCAGCACTCGTCGGTCGCCCGCGATGTTATAACGGATATTCTGACCGCGCTTGGCGCGGAAACCATTGCCATTGGGCGCTCCAACACTTTTGTGCCCGTCGATACCGAGGCATTGCGCCCGGAAGATATCCGGCTTCTCGACCAGTGGGCCAAGGAAAACCGCCTTGACGCCATCGTTTCCACGGATGGCGATGCGGACAGGCCGCTGATTGCCGATGCAAGCGGCCAGTTCGTGCGCGGCGATCTCGTCGGCGCAATCACCGCAAGCTGGATCGGCGCGGATACAATCGTCACGCCGGTCACGTCCAATGCGGCACTGGAAGAATGCGGGCGTTTCGCCCGCGTTGTCAGAACCCGCGTCGGCTCGCCCTATGTCATCGAAGGCATGCACCGTGCCAAGTCCGAGGGTGCAAAGATCACCGTCGGTTTCGAAGCCAATGGCGGCGTGCTTTTGGGCAGCGACAGTACCCGCAAAAGCCACACGCTGTCCGCGCTGCCAACCCGCGACGCACTTTTGCCGATCCTCGCCTGCCTAAGCGCGATCAAGGAGCAGGGCAAGCCGCTTGCGGAAATCGGCGCGGCTTTCAACTTTCGCATTGCGCTTAGCGACCGTCTGCAAAATGTTCCGCAGGAAAAGAGCGGCGCGTTTCTCGCCATCCTCAAGGATGAAGCGGGGCGCAAGGCGCTGTTTCCGTCCAATGATGCGATCATCCGGTCTGAAGCCATTGATGGCGTCAAACTGTTCTTCCATTCCGGCAATGCCGTCCATTATCGCGCTTCCGGCAATGCGCCGGAATTACGCTGCTATGTGGAAGCGGCCAATGAAAACCAGGCCGCCGAACTTCTGGCCATGGGCCTCGATATCGCCCGCAACGCAACAAAGGATGCCTGAGCAATGAGCTTTATTCCTGTCATCATCAGCGGCGGTTCCGGTTCAAGGCTCTGGCCGCTTTCGCGCGATGCTCACCCCAAGCCCTTCATCGAATTGCCCGACGGCAGCACGCTGATCGGTAAGACCTATAACCGGGCGGCACGGCTTGAAGGCGTCGATCACATCCTGACTGTCACCAATCGCGATTTTCTGTTTTTGACGCTCGACGCCTATGCGGACGCCAAGGCACCCAAGACCGATAATGCGTTTCTGCTGGAGCCGCTGGGTCGCGATACCGCGCCTGCGGTAGCACTCGCCGCCATGCATGCCGCCGCGACATACGGCCCCGATGCCACGCTTCTGGTGATGCCTGCCGATCATCTGATCGAAAACGAGCCCGCCTTTGCGGAAGCCGTCCAAAAAGCACAACAGCTTGCCGAAACCGGTCGCATCGTGACATTCGGCATTGTGCCGGATCACCCGGAAACGGGTTTTGGCTATATCGAGGCGGACGGCGTGGACGTGCTGCGCTTTGTCGAAAAGCCGGATGCGCAAACCGCGCAGGCCTATGTCGAGAGCGGACGCTATTTCTGGAATTCGGGCATGTTCTGCTTTACCGCGAGAACCATGCTGGAAGCGATGCGCGCCCACGCGCCGGAGATTTTCAACGGCGTGCAGGCCTCGCTTGAAAATGCGCGACGCGGCGTCAATGGCGACACCAAGACAATCGAAATTCCAAAGGACGAGTTTGCCGCGACCCCGGCCATTTCCATCGATTATGCCATCATGGAGAAGGCCGACAATATTGCCTGCATTCCGGTTTCCTGCGGCTGGTCGGATATCGGCTCCTGGGCGGCCATGGCCGACCTGATAAATCCGGACGCGGACGGAAACCGCCTGCGCGGCGAAACCGTTCTGGAAGACACGACCAATAGTTTCGTGCTGTCGGAGACCCGGCTGGTCAGCCTTGTCGGCGTGCACGACCTTTTAGTCGTCGATACACCGGACGCGCTGCTCGTCGCCCATCGCGACAAGGCGCAGGATGTGCGCAAGGTTTTCAACCGTCTGCGCGCCGATGGCCACGAAGCCGCCAAGCTGCACCGCACCGCCCATCGCCCATGGGGCACCTACACCGTGCTGGAAGAGGGCGACGGCTTCAAGATCAAGCGCATCGAGGTGAAGCCCGGACGCCGCCTCAGCCTTCAGGCGCATCATCACCGTTCTGAACACTGGATCGTCGTGTCCGGCACCGCCAAGGTGACCAATGGCGACCGGGAAATTCTGCTGACCAACAACCAATCGACCTATATTCCCTGCGGCTTCAAGCACCGTCTGGAAAATCCTGGCATTCTGCCCCTGGTGTTGATCGAAGTGCAGAGCGGCGAATATCTCGGCGAAGACGATATCGTGCGGTTCGACGATATTTACGGTCGGGTATAAAAGACCAGCGCCGACGAAGTTTTCTCCGTCGGCGCTTGTTTGAATTCAATCAGTTGAAAGCGCCGCTGTCGCTTTTGCTTTCCGGGCGTTCCGCCGCGACCTTCCGGCGATAACCGCTGGCGCGATAGGCGGCAATCGGTTCGATCGCCCCGCCGGTGCGGCGGCGCGCTTCGGCCAAAATCGGCTCGACATCGGTGCGATAAGCGCGTTTCAGCGTATCCGACGCCATCAGCGCATCGTTTTCCTGCTGATAGGTTTCCAGCGCCTCGCGGTCTACCAGCAGCGCTTGCGCATAGGCGCGGCGGATTTCATTTGCCGACGAAATAAGGCTCTCCAGCGGATCGGTCACATTGTGCGACTGGTCGATCATATGGGCCGGATTGAAATCCTTCACGCCGCGATAATCGGCATCGACCAGCTCGTTGAACACCAGAAACAGCCGATAGGGATCGATGGAACCGGCGTCGAGATCGTCATCGCCATATTTGCTGTCGTTGAAATGGAAACCGCCGAGTTTGCCGAACTGCATCAGCCGCGCCACGATCATTTCGATATTGGTGTTGGGCGCATGATGGCCAAGATCGACCAGACATTGCGCTTTGGGACCAAGCGTCGAGGCGATCAGATAGTTTGTGCCCCAGTCCTGAACCACCGTCGAATAGAAGGCCGGTTCATACATCTTGTGTTCGGAAAACAGCCGCCAGTCGTCGGGCAGAGCCTTGTAGATTTCGCCCATCGAAGCCAGATAGCGCTCGAAAGCACGGGTGAAATTCTGCTGGCCGGGGAAATTGGACCCGTCGCCGAGCCACACCGTCAGCGCCTTGGAGCCGATGGTATTGCCGATCTCGATACATTCGAGATTGTGCTCGACCGCCTGCGCCCGCACCGCCGGATCGACATGGGTGAGCGATCCGTATTTGTAGGACAGTTTTTGGTCAGCCGAATCCGAAAACGTGTTGGAGTTCATCGCGTCGAAGCCGAGACCAAGCGCTTCGGCATGGGCTTTCAGCTTCTTCGGATCGGTCTTGTCCCACGGGATATGCAGCGAAACATTCGGCGTCGCACGCGAAAGCTCGTTGATGACGGCGCAATCGTCCAGCTTGTCGAAAATGCCGCGCGGCTCGCCCTTGCCTGGAAAACGACCGAAACGGGTGCCGCCCGTGCCCGTACCCCATGACGGCACGGCGACGAAATAGCTTGCCACCTTGTCGGTGATGGTGTCGATCTCGATGCCGCGGCGCGAAAGCTGTTCGCCCAGCGCCTGATAATCGCTTTTCAGCGCATTTTCGAAACCGGAATTATGCTCGGCGATAAAATCCGCCGAAATACGTTGATCGGACATGGTTCCTCCCAGAATGTCCTCATTATACGGTCAGCGCGGAAAGCTCTGCTGGTTCCCGGCATCGACATTGATGATGTTACCGGTTGATTTTGGCGAAGCGTCGCTGGCGAGGAAATAGATCGCCTCGGCAATATCTTCCGGCAGCACATTGAGCTTCAACAGCGACCGCTTGCGATAATGCTCCTCCAGCTCCGAAACGTCGATCTTGGAGGACGCCGCGCGCTGTTCGCGCCACTCGCCATCCCAGATCTTGGAACCGCGCAGAACTGCATCCGGATTGACCACATTGACGCGGATACCGGCATCGGCACCTTCCAGCGCCAGACAGCGGGCCAGATGGATTTCAGCAGCCTTGGCCGTGCAATAGGCGGACGCATTGGGCGATGCGGCCAGACCATTCTTGGAGGCGACGAACACCACATTGCCGCCGATCTTCTGGCGGCGGAACAGACGGAACGCCTCCCGCGAAACGAGGAAATAGCCGGTCGCCAGAATGTCGATATTGCGGTTCCACATCGACAATTCGGTCGCTTCGACAGGAGCCGATGACGCAATGCCTGCATTGGAGACCAGAATGTCGATGCCGCCGAGTTCAACGCTGGCCTCGACAAAGGCGTTTGCGACGCCCTTTTCGTCGGTCACGTTCAGTTCGACGCTGCGCACCTGATCAGCGCCAAAACGCTTCGATAGATTGGCGTGAGCGGATTTGAGCGATTCTGCGTCAATATCCGCCAGAACCACGCAAGCGCCCTCGCCCGCCAGCCGCTCGGCGGTGGCATAGCCGATGCCGCCAGCGCCACCCGTGATAAGCGCAATGCGCCCGGCAAGGCTTTTCGGCTTCGGCATGCGTTGCAGCTTGGCTTCCTCAAGCAGCCAATATTCGATGTCGAAGGCTTCCTGTTCCGGCAGTCCCTGATATTCGGACACGGCAGATGCGCCGCGCATGACATTGATCGCATTGACATAGAACTCGCCGGCGATACGCGCTGTCGCCTTGTCGCGGGCAAAGGACAGCATGCCGACGCCGGGGATCAGGAAAATCACCGGATTGGGATCGCGCATTTTGGGCGAATTGTCGTGTTTGCAGGTCTCATAATAGCGCTTGTAATCGGCGCGATAGGCTTCGAGCGCATCCTCAAGCCCGGCAACGATGGCGTCCACATCCGGCTTGGCCGGATCGAAATTGACGACCAGCGGGCGGATTTTGGTGCGCAAAAAATGATCCGGGCAGGATGTGCCCAAAGCGGCCAGCGGGCGCAGTTCCTTCGCATTCACGAATTCCAGCACCGCATCCTGATCGTCGAAGTGACCGAGCTTACGCTCTTCCTTGCCGATAAGACCGCGAATTTCCGGCATCAGTCGCGCTGCAATGGCGCGGCGCTCGGAGGCCGCGAGACTTTGTGTGACAGCACCGCCGAAAGCGGGTTTGCCTGCCATCTTCTGGTCCAGCCATTCAATGGCTTTGTTGATGATGGCGAGCGTGGTTTCGTAACAGGTCTTCGCATCATTGGCCCAGGTGAAAAGCCCATGACTTTCAAGAACAACGCCTTTGGCCTTTGGATGCGCCTTGACGAAAGCCTCAAGATCGAGACCGAGCTGGAAGCCCGGGCGACGCCACGGCAGCCAGCCAATATCGTCACCGAAAATCTCGGCCGTCAGCTCGCGGGAATTCCTGGAGGCAGCAATCGCGATGATCGCATCGGGATGCATGTGATCGACATGGCTGAAAGCGACAAAACCATGCAGCGGCGTATCGATGGATGCGGCCCGCGGATTGAGGTTGAAGGTGCAATGCGGCAGGAAGCCGACCATGCGGTCCTCATCCTCGACGCCCTTATAGATGCCTTTCAGCGCATCGAGCTTGTCCTGATAAAGCGTGGCGAAACCGTCGAGCTTGATGGTGCCCACATCGCCGCCCGAACCCTTGACCCAGAGAACTTGAACCTTTTCGCCGGTCAACGGATCGATTTCCTCGACCTTGGCAGAGGTGTTGCCGCCGCCATAATTGGTGATGCGCTTGTCTGACCCGAGCAGATTGGAGCGGTAAAGCAGCTTTCCCGGCTCATCCAGCGTTGCCGCCTTGGCGTCGTCCCAGCGATTATCGAGCAGCCGATTGCTGTCCACCATGTCATCCTCCCAAGTCTGTATGGCCAATCGCGTCGCGCACCTTCCCATGCGCGAGCGATCATGTTGGCGGCAGATATGACGCATGAAACGAAATACTGTCAATCACAAACAATCATAACCGATCAAATATTTCACGCATGTGCGAATTATTGATTGTTTGTGATTGACATGCGCCACCAATTTGAGAATAGATGGAAGCAGGAGGAGCCATGCACGAAAGAGAGCGCCACCGCATCATCCTGAGCGCTGTTCAGGAAAAGCCGGTGATCACCATTCAGGATCTGGTGGAATTGACGGAGGCGTCGGAAGCGACCCTTCGGCGCGATATCGCATCGTTGCATATGCAGGGCCGCATCAAGCGTGTGCGCGGTGGAGCGGAAGCCATCCATCCGCCGCAGTTCGGCAGTCTGGCCGGGCGTCCCTTCAAGGTTTCGGAATCCGAAAATGGCGACCGCAAGCGCGCCATCGCCCGTGAAGCCGTGGCGCTTTGCGATGAAGGCGACAGCATCATTATCAATGGCGGCTCCACGACATTCCAGATGGTGCATTATCTGACGGCGCGCCGCCTTCAGGTGCTGACGAATTCCTTCGCCATTGCCGAACATCTGTTGCGGCAGTCGAAAAGCACGGTGATCGTGCCCGGTGGCGCGATCTATCGCGACCAGAGCCTGATCCTTTCGCCTTTCGACAATGACGTCATCCGTAATTTTTACGGTCGGCGCATGTTCATGGGCTGTCAGGGTATCAGCCCGCTCGGCGTGATGGAATCCGACGCACTGATCATCCAGAGCGAACAGAAACTGATGGGCCAGGCGGACGAGCTCGTCCTGATGGTCGATTCATCGAAATTCACCCGCCGTTCCAGCCTCATCCTTTGCCCGCTCGACCGTGTCAGCACGCTGATCACCGATGACGGCATTTCCGATGAGGCGCGGCGGATGGTGGAAAATGCGGGTATCCGGCTGATTGTAGCGCAGGCTTCCGCAAATGCCGGCAAGGGTGGCGAACAGGGGGATTCCGCCGAGGTTGCCTGAGCCAACTCTATTATCATCCCGGCCAATGCCGGGATCGTTGTGAAAATATGTCTTTATACTGGGAGGAATGAGACATGAAACTTTTCAAGAAACTCGCACTCGGTACTGCGCTGGCCGTCGCCTTCATGGCCGCCCAAGCACAGGCCGCCGACATCAAGATCGCGCTCGTCGCGAAGTCGCTCGGCAACGGCTTCTTTGAAGCCGCCAACAAGGGTGCGCAGGAAGCCGCCAAGGAACTGGGCGGCGTTGAGGTCATCTATACCGGCCCGACCACCACGACCGCCGAAGGCCAGATTGAAGTCATCAATTCGCTGATCGCCCAGGGCGTCAACGCCATCGCCATTTCCGCCAACGACCCGGATGCGGTCGTACCGGCGCTGAAAAAGGCCGCCCAGCGCGGCATCAAGGTGATTTCGTGGGATTCCGGCGTGGCTCCGGCTGGCCGTATCGTGCATTTGAACCCATCGTCCAACGAGCTGATTGGCAAGATGTGCCTGAAGCTTGTTGCCGACCACCTGCCAGACGGCAAGGGTGATTTTGCGATCCTGTCGGCCACCACCACCTCGACCAACCAGAATATCTGGATCGGCGAGATGAAGAAGCAACTGAAGGACTTCCCCGGCCTCAATCTGGTCACGACCGTCTATGGCGACGATCTTGCCGACAAGAGCTATCGTGAAGCACAAGGCCTCCTGAAGTCGAACCCGAACGTCAAGGTCATCGTGGCGCCGACCACCGTGGGCGTTCTGGCTGCTTCGCAGGCCGTGAAGGATGCGGGCAAGATCGGTGATGTCTATGTGACGGGCCTTGGCCTGCCGTCTGAAATGGCTGGCGCCATCAAGTCGGGCGCGACCAAGGAATTCGCCATCTGGAATCCGATTGATCTCGGCTATTCCGCAACCCAGATCGCCTATCACCTCGTCAAGGGTGATGCCGATGGCAAGCCGGGTTCCGAAATCGATGCCGGACGCATGGGCAAGATCAAGATCGGCGAAAACGGCGAAGCCGCGATGAGCGATCCTTTCGTCTATGACGAAAAGAACATCGACCAGTTCTCCAAGGTCTTCTGATCGGAAAGCGCATCCCGAAAGGATGCGCATTCATGAAAAGAGGCGGCATTCGCTGAACGGATGCCGCCTCCCATTCCCCGGATTCGATTTCAGGTGTCTGCAATGAATGCAGCTTTTCTCTCAAGCGGTGATTCCAGCGGTGAGCAGACGGTGCTTGCCCCGACGGATCAGCCCATTCTGGAAATGCGCGGCATTGCCAAGACATTTCCCGGTGTGCGTGCGCTCGATGACGTCAATATCGCGCTCTATCCCGGTAAGGTAACGGCATTGATCGGCGAGAACGGCGCGGGCAAGTCCACGCTCGTGAAAATCCTCACCGGCATTTATCAGCCCGATGAAGGCGAAATCCTCATCGACGGCAATCCGGTGCATCTGGCGACCGCACAGGATGCGACCGATCACGGCGTAACGGCCATTCATCAGGAAACCGTGCTCTTTGACGAATTGTCGGTGGGCGAAAACATCTATCTCGGCCATGCGCCGCGCACGAAACTCGGCTTCGTCAACTGGAAGGCCGTCTATGCCCGTTCGCAGGCGCTGCTTTCCTCGCTGGAAACGACGGTCGATGCCCGGATAAAGCTCAAGGAACTTTCCATCGCCCAGCGCCATCTGGTCGCCATTGCTCGCGCGCTGTCGGTGGATTCGCGCATCGTCATCATGGACGAGCCGACCGCGGCCCTGTCGCGCAAGGAAGTGGACGACCTGTTTCGCATCGTGGCGCGGCTGAAAGCGCAGGGCAAAGCCATCCTGTTCATCAGCCACAAATTCGATGAAGTCTACGAAATCGCCGATAATTATGCGGTTTTCCGCGACGGACACGCCGTCGGCCACGGTACGCTTGCCGATACGCGGCAGAACGATATCGTGCGTATGATGGTCGGGCGGTCTGTCGATCAGGCCTTCCCCAAGCAGAATGTCACCATCGGCAAGCCGGTGTTGAAGGTTGAAAACTATTCGCACCCGACCGAGTTTCGCGACATTTCCTTTGAGCTGCGCAAGGGGGAAATTCTCGGCGTTTACGGCCTTGTCGGCGCGGGACGCTCGGAATTCGCACAATCGCTGTTCGGTATCACCAAGCCATCGCGTGGCCGTGTGACGCTTGAAGATCGCGAGATCAGCATCCGCCGCCCCGGCGACGCGGTGGCGCATGGCATTGTCTATGTGCCGGAAGAGCGCGGACGCCACGGCGCGGTGCTGCAACTACCGATCTTTCAGAATGTTTCGCTGCCGTCGCTCGCCCGCACCTCGCGCAATGGTTTTTTGCGCATGGCCGAAGAACTGGCGCTGGCGCGTAAATATGCCGAGCGCTTCGACCTGCGCGCCGCCGCCCTTTCCGTCCCGGTCGGAACGCTGTCTGGCGGCAATCAGCAGAAGGTCGTCATCGGCAAGTGGCTCGCCACAAATCCGAAGGTCATCATTCTCGACGAACCGACCAAGGGCATCGATATCGGTTCCAAGGCCGCGGTTCACGCCTTCATCAGCGAACTCGCCGCCGAGGGTCTCAGCATCATCATGATCTCGTCGGAACTGCCGGAAATCATCGGCATGTCGGACCGCGTGATGGTCATGCGCGAGGGCCTGATGGAAGGCGTCTTCGAACGCGCAAGCCTCGACGCGGAAGTGCTGGTGCGCGCCGCCACGGGCAATGCCGAGGAGGCTGCGGAGTAGATCATGAAACAATTGCCGAAACAGCGGGAACTCCTGCTCCTCGTCATCATCGCGCTTCTGGTGGGCCTGTTCGCCAGCCGCGCGCCGGGCTTTGCCAGCGTCGGCAATCTGGCGGGCATCTTCAACGACACGTCGATCCTGATCATCATCGCGCTCGGCCAGATGGCGGTTATCCTGACCAAGTCGATCGATTTGTCGGTTGCTGCCAATCTCGCCTTTACCGGCATGGCCGTGGCGATGCTGAACGCGACCTATCCCGGTCTGCCGCTGGTGCTGCTGATCGTGCTTGCCATCGGCATTGGCGCTGTTCTGGGCGCGATCAACGGCATTCTCGTCTGGAAGCTCAACATTCCGGCGATTGTCGTCACGCTTGGCACGCTCACCATCTATCGCGGCATGGCCTTTGTGCTGTCCGGCGGCGCATGGGTGAATGCGCACCAGATGACAGCGCCCTTTCTCAACACGCCACGCACGCCTTTTCTCGGCCTGCCGCTCCTCGGCTGGACGGCAATCCTGATCGTCGCGCTCGTCTATGTGCTGCTGACGCGGACATTTTTCGGACGCGCCCTTTATGCGTCCGGCGGCAATCCGACCGCCGCCGTCTATACCGG
The DNA here is from genome assembly GCF_003664555.1 of Ochrobactrum soli. Classification (NCBI taxonomy): domain Bacteria; kingdom Pseudomonadati; phylum Pseudomonadota; class Alphaproteobacteria; order Hyphomicrobiales; family Brucellaceae; genus Ochrobactrum; species Ochrobactrum soli. The sequence continues at coordinate 89,718 of NZ_RCHH01000007.1, forward strand.
CATCGATGTGGGTCGCACGCGCTTCTTTGCCTTCGTGTTGTCGGGGGCCCTCGCCGGACTATGCGGTTATCTCTGGGTGTCGCGCTATGCCGTCGCCTATGTGGATGTGGCCGCCGGTTTCGAACTCGACAGCGTTGCGGCCTGCGTCATCGGCGGCATCTCGACGCTTGGCGGCATCGGCACGGTAGCCGGTGCGGTTCTGGGCGCGCTGTTTCTCGGTGTCATCAAAAACGCTTTGCCGGTTATCGACATTTCACCCTTCTGGCAGATGGCGATTTCCGGTTCCGTCATCATTCTGGCGGTGATTTTCAATGCGCGGCAGGAAAAGCGGCGCGGACGCATCATCCTGCGCGATAAGGCCGCGAAGACTTATGAGGAGGTTGCGGCATGAGCGAGACCGATACCAACGACCAGCGCCGTCACATTCCAGACCGCCTAGGCACGCCCTTCTCGCGCATCTTCGCCAGCTGGGAAATGCTGCTGCTTGGCGTGGCGATTGCGATCTTCATCGCGAATTCCTTCGCCTCGCCCTATTTTCTCGATGCCTGGAACCTCTCCGACGCCACGTTCAACTTCACGGAAAAGGCGCTGATTGCCTTTGCGATGACGCTTCTGATCATTTCCGGTGAAATCGACCTCTCGGTCGCCGCGATCATCGCGCTTTCCTCGACGGCCATGGGCGCGGCCGCGCAGGCGGGCGTCGGCACGCCGGGTCTGGTCGCCATCGGCATCGGCACGGGCCTTGTCTGCGGCGCGATCAATGGCGGGCTGGTGGCCGGGCTGAAACTGCCATCCATCGTCGTGACCATCGGCACGATGAGCCTTTTCCGCGGTATTTCCTATATCGTGCTCGGCGATCAGGCCTTTGGCGGCTATCCGGAAAGCTTTGCCTATTTCGGACAGGGCTATGTCTTCTGGGTGATCTCGTTCGAATTTGCGCTGTTCGTTCTGTTCGCTGTGCTGTTTGGCGTTCTGCTGCATGCCACCAGCTTCGGACGCCGCGTCTATGCCATCGGCAACAATGAATTCGCGGCGCGCTTTTCTGGTATTCCGGTTGAAAAAACCAAATTCGTGCTGTTCCTGATGACCGGCGTGATGAGCGGTATCGCTGCCGTCTGCCTGACCTCGCGCCTCGGCTCCACACGCCCGTCCATCGCGCAAGGCTGGGAGCTGGAAATCGTCACCATGGTCGTGCTGGGCGGCGTTTCGATCCTCGGCGGATCAGGCACCATTGTCGGCGTGGTGATTGCCGCTTTCGTGATGGGCCTCGTGACCTTCGGGCTAGGCCTTCTCAATGTGCCGGGCATCGTCATGTCGATCTTCATCGGCCTTCTGCTGATTATCACCATTTCGCTGCCGATCCTGATCCGACAGTTCAGAGCGAGGCGCACGGCATGACGACGGAACGCTATGCATTTCGCATGACGCTCAATCCCGGCATGGAGGCCGAATATCGCCGCCGCCATGACGAAATCTGGCCGGAACTGGTAGAACTTCTGCACACGGCAGGCGTGTCGGACTATGCCATCTATCTCGATGAAGAAACCAATAGCCTGTTTGGCGTGCTGACGCGCAGCGCCGGACACGGCATGGCCGCCCTGCCCGACCATCCAGTGATGAAAAAATGGTGGGCGCATATGGCCGATATCATGGCGACGAACCCTGATAATTCGCCAGTTTCCGTCGATCTCAAGCCAGTGTTTCACATGTCATGAAGCGCATCGCCATTCTCGATATCGGCAAGACCAATGCCAAAGTCGTCATACTCGATGCGGCAGGCGGCGAGGAAATTGCCGCGCGCCGCATGCCGAACACTGTACTTCGCGACGGCCCCTATCCGCATTATGATATCGAGGCGCTATGGCGCTTCTTTCTGGCAAGTCTCTCGGAATTTGCGCTGGAGCCGGGTTTCGATGCCATTTCCATCACCACGCATGGCGCATCGGCGGCCCTCGTTGCTGAAGACGGCACGCTGGCAATGCCGGTACTCGACTATGAGCTTGAATATCCAGCCGAGATTCGTGCCGCCTATGCAGCCATAAAACCGGACTTTCGCGATACTTTTTCGCCGACCCTGTCGCTTGGCCTTAATCTCGGTGCGCAGCTTCACTATCTGAAAACGGCCTTCCCCGCCGATTTTGCGCGCACGCATTTCATATTCACCTATCCGCAATATTGGGCCTGGCGTCTGACCGGCATTGCCGCGTCAGAAGTCACGTCGCTTGGCTGTCACACGGATTTGTGGCTACCGAAGCAATCTGCTTTTTCGGCGCTTGTCGACCGTCTGGACATTCGCGAAAAATTCCCGCCGCTGCGCTCCGCCTTCGACGCGCTTGGGCCGCTGATGCCAGCGATCGCGATGGAAATAGGACTGCCCTTGCCCGTTACGGTACATTGCGGCATTCACGATTCCAATGCTTCGCTGCTCGCCCATCTGATGGATCGCGAAGGCGCGTTTTCGGTGGTTTCGACGGGCACTTGGGTGGTGAGCTTCGCCGTGGGCGGCAATCTCGACGGGCTAGACCCAAAACGCGACACGCTGGCCAATGTCGATGCCTATGGCTGTACCGTGCCTTCGGCGCGTTATATGGGCGGGCGCGAATTCGATCTGATGACCGAAGGGCTGCAAAGACCCTCCCCCACCGAATACGATGCCCTTGCCGCGCAGATTCTGCATCACGGGATCATGGCTCTGCCTTCCGCCGTTCCGAACTGTGGCCCTTTCCCCAACACGCATCTGCGCTGGCGCAATGCGGATCAAGCGAGCGATGCAGAACGTTATGCTGCCGCCTGCATCTATGCCGCGCTGATGACTGAAAGTTGCCTTGGCCTATTGGGCGCTAAGGGGCCTATTGTGGTCGAAGGCCCTTTTTCCGATAATCCCATTTATCTGAAAGCATTGGCGAATTTCTCGGGTCGCGAAGTCGAAGCCATTGCCGGATCGACGGGAACGGCCACCGGCGCCGGGCTTCTGGCGGGTGCGACGCCGAAGGAAAAGCACGGCAGAACCTATCAGCCGGATAATGACGCTTCCGGCAATGTCTATACCGCTTATCGCGCGCAATGGCTGGAAGCCGTCACGCCGCAAGCAGCGCACTGACTGGCAACGCCCACTCCCAACAAGTTGTCACGTGATTGTGAAATCGCGGGCCGCTGCCTGCGATCCAATTCGCTTGCCATATTCAAGACACTTGTCATAAGCTACAAATAATAAGTTAGCTTATAAATAAGTGGGCATACAAGTGACGGACACCCGCGTTCTCGGTTTTCTGTTGCATGATGTGGCCCGCCTTCTTCGCAAACGTTTTGAGCAGCGCGCACGCGGAACTGGCCTGACACGGGCCCAGTGGCAAACGCTGGCTTTCCTCTCGAAGAATGACGGGATCATGCAACGCAGTCTGGCTGATCTGCTGGACGTGGAGGCTATAACTCTCACGCGCATTCTCGACCGGCTCGTTGAACAGGGATTTGTCGAAAGACGACCCCACCCGACCGATCGGCGTGCGCATCTGATTTTCATATGCGAGGCGGCTATGCCGCTTCTGGAAGTTATGCGCGAACTCGGCGGCCAGACGCGGGCCGAGTCGCTTGAAGGTGTTTCGCAGGCGGAACAGGAGCAGTTGATCCAGACCCTCCTGTCGATGAAAGACAATCTCTCCCGGGCTTGCCGGACTCCCGTAAGTCCTGAAATCGTCAACGAAGATACAGATCATGACTGACACGTCCAATATCGTAAAACATCCCGCCACTATCGAACGGGATGAGCCTGAAGCACGTCGGGAAACCTGCGCTGAAAGCACGGGTCCGACCGCACAGCCGCAAGCGGCCACCGACGCGGCCCAAAAGCCCGCCGCAAGCGAGATTGCCACTCACCGCCGGTTAAGGCGCCGCCGCATGATGTTTTCTCTTCTGCCGCTGGCGCTTGTTGTCGGCGGCTATTTCTACGTTACTGGCGGGCGCTATGTTTCGACGGATAATGCCTATGTGCAGGCCGATATGGTGGGCATTTCGACCGATGTTTCGGGCCTTGTCGCTGGTATTGACGTGCATGAAAACGAGCTGGTCAAAGCCGGACAGGTGTTGTTTCGCCTGAAGCCGGATTCCTTTGCCATTGCGCTTGAAGGCGCTCAGGCCGAACTCGGCCATGTGCGCAATCAGATTCTTGCGCTTCAGGCCAGCTATCAGCAATCGCTTGCTGAAATCACGCAGGCCGAGGCCGATCTGCCCTTCTATCAGGCGACCTTCAAGCGGCAGCAGGATCTCGTGGCGACCAGCGCGTCATCGCGGGCGACTTTCGATCAGGCGAAACACGACCTCGATGCCGCCAAGCAGAAGGTTGCCGTGGCGAAGGCGCAGGCCCAGTCGGCAATGGCCGAGCTCGGCGGCAATGCGGACCAACCGGTGGAGCAAAACCCGCTTTTTCTACAGGCCAAGGCCAAGCTCGATGAAGCCCAGCGCCAGCTTGATGACGCGACTGTTCGCGCGCCCTTCGACGGCATCGTCACCAATGTGAACAGCTTGCAGGTCGGCTCCTATCTGCAAGCCGCGCAACAGGCTTTTTCGCTCGTTTCGTCCGATCATCTCTGGATCACCGCCAATCCGAAGGAAACCGAATTGACCGGGATCGAACCCGGCCAGCCGGTGACGATCTCGGTCGATACCTATCCCGATGCCCGCTGGGAGGGCAAAGTCGCCAGTATCAGCCCGGCTTCGGGTTCCAGCTTCTCGCTGCTGCCGGCGCAAAACACGTCCGGCAACTGGGTCAAGGTCGTGCAGCGCATCCCCATGCGCGTCAGCATCGACAATAAGAATGGCCAACCGCCGCTGCGTGTCGGCATGAGCGTGAATGTGGAGGTCGATACCGGCCATCCGCGCGGTCTGCCGCGCTTCATTACCAATCTCTTCGGTGGTGGAAACCATGTCTAACGTCGCCATTTCCGGCGCGTCCATCGTCGCACATCGCGGCGCGATCACCGCTTGCGTCATTCTCGCGGTTATCATGCAAGCGCTGGATACGACGATTGCCAATGTCGCTCTGCCCTATATTCAGGGCAGCGTTTCGGCAAGCGCCGACCAGATCAACTGGGTGCTGACCTCTTATATCGTGGCGGCTGCGATCATGACGCCACCGTCCGGCTTTCTGGCCGCCAAATTCGGTCGCAAGCGCGTGTTGCTGGCGGCTATTGCGGGCTTCGTGCTGGCCTCGGTGCTATGCGGGCTTGCACAATCCCTGCCGCAGATTGTCGGTTTCCGGCTGTTGCAGGGCCTGTTCGGCGCTTCGCTGGTGCCACTGTCGCAAGGCATTCTGCTCGATATCTACACGCTGGAAGAACGTGGCTCCGCCATGGCACTTTTCGGCGTTTCGGTGATGGTCGGCCCGGTTTTGGGGCCTGTCATTGGCGGCTGGCTGACTGACAATATGAGCTGGCGCTGGGTTTTCTACATCAATGTGCCGATTGGTGCGCTGGCTTTCGGTGGCATCATGGTCTTTGTGTCTGAAACCAGGATAGACCGGACGGCGCGTCTCGACTGGACCGGCTTCGGCCTGCTCAGTCTCGCCATTGCCTCGCTGCAATTGTTTCTTGACCGCGGCGAGCAGATGGACTGGTTTTCATCGAGCGAAATCGTCATCGAGTCGCTGGTATGCGCGGCAGCCCTTTACCTGCTTGTGGTGCATACATTCACGGCAGAAAATTCTTTCGTCAAACCGCAGCTGTTTCTCGACCGCAATTTTGCGGTGAGTATGCTCTTCATCTTTATCATCGGCGTGACCTATCTGGCATCGCTGGCGCTGATGACGCCATATCTCCAGACCTTGATGGGCTATCCGGTGACGACAGCCGGCATCGTGATGGGACCGCGCGGCATGGGCACCATGGCTTGCATGTTTCTGGTCGGCAAGCTGATTGGCCGTATGGATTCACGTTATCTACTTTTGACCGGTCTCGGACTGACGGCCTGGGCCATGTATGAAATGACGGGCTGGACGCCCGATGTTTCGCAGTGGACCATTGTGCGGGTTGGTTTCATTCAGGGCGCAGGTCTGGGCTTCCTGTTCGTGCCCCTGACCACGATTGCCTTTTCCACCCTCCCCGCGCATCTGCGCGGCGACGGCACCGGCCTGTATAATCTGTCCCGCAACATCGGATCGAGCGTCGGCATATCGATTGTTGCAGCGCTGCTGACGGAAAATGTGCAGGCCAACCACGCCGCTATCAGCGCCTATGTCACGCCATTCAATCATAATTTCGATGGCGCTGTCGTTTCACAATATCTCAATCCGACAACAGCTGCCGGACGCGCGCTTCTGGACAATATCGTCACCGAACAGGCGACAATCATTTCTTATATCGATGATTTCAAGCTGTTGATGCTGATGTCGCTTCTGGCGATGCCGCTCGTTCTTTTGCTCCGCAAGCCAAAGGTTGCGCAGGAAGTCGATCACAGCATCGCCATGGAATGAGATGAACGCTTACAGCTTGGCGAACTCGATATAGAAATCGTGAACGCCGGAGGCCAGAAACTGCACGGCAATGCAGGTCAGGAGAAAGCCCATGATCTTGGTGATCGCCTGCATGCCGTGATCGCCGAGCATTCTTTCGAGGAACGTTGCCGATGACAGCGCCGCATAAGCGATGCTGACCGTCAGCAGAATGGCCACGATCACGATAATATGGCCGATGATGGTGTGTTCGGCGGGAATTTGCGAACCAAAACTCATCACCACGGCAATCGACCCCGGACCCGCAAGGCTGGGCATGGCAAGTGGCGAAAACGAATAATCGATTTCCGCCTTCTTGATCTCGGAAGGCTCGACATTGACCTCCGACGAAGTGTCTTCACCAGAGAAGATCATCCGCAGCGCCAGGATCATGATGATGATGCCGCCTGCGACCCGGATGCCCGGAAGCGAGATATTGAACAGCGCGATGATCCCCTGCCCCAGCAGCAAAAATGCCGTCAGGATCGAAAACGCGTAGATACAGGCTTTGACGGCCTGTTTGCGCTTGTTCTCCACGCTCATCCGCTTGGTCAAAGCCATATAGAGCGGAATTGTCGTGAGGGGGTTCATGATCGGCAGAAGACCGATGAAAACGATGGAAACATATTTGATGAAATCGATAGTCAAATTCACCGCACGGATACTCCGTTCTCAAATATTACGGTTGTCGGATGAGACGCCCTTACTTGGCTATTTGACCTACTCGTCAGTGGCCAGTCTTGGAATAAAGCGCGGCGTCTTCTGGTTTTGTAACGCGAAAGTCAGGACCTGAAACAGAACCGCTGTAGACCAGCCGAAGAGCAAAACGCCATTCATTGCGGTCATCGGACCCATGAGATGCCAGCGTGCGAGCGGAACTATATCTCCATATCCGAGCGAGGTAAAATTCACGAAAGCAAAATAGAGCGCGTCTGCCCCGGCGGGTATGGCGAGAACCATGGTATAGGACGCCGACCATATTATGATTTCGATGACCTGTGTTGCCAGCAAAACCGACGCGGCAACCGACATTGTCGATATCAGCGCCAACATAGCGTATTTCCGCAGGGATTTATGGAGAAGTCGCGTCGTCCTGATAACCAGGATTGTTGCTAAAGCATGCAGAACAACATTGATCAGACCTATGGTGCTTCCAAATGCAAGTTGTTGAAATATTAGGAACATATAATATCTTCCTTTGTTTCCTTGTCTTGCGTAGCACTAAGCACTTTCGGTATCGATTACTCTCCTTTTCCGCCTCTTAGAAACGTTATATTTGATAAATTTGCTGTTACTGCCTATTGGGCGCGGCGTTGTGCATTCAGCGCGGCCAGCATCATCGGCTTGATCGAAAAACCACTATCCGCAGCCTTTTCCGTCAATATCCGCAGATAACCGCCTGCCGATCGAATCTGATCATAACGCTGGAGAATATAGGCAATTGCGATGGCCGTATTATAGTTTCCAAGCGTCTTTTTAGCCAAATCATAAAGTTTGGCGTCAATCCCGATGAAACTGCGGACGGTTTCTGCGGCATTCATCAGTCCATGCCATTGGCGGATCGGGCTCGATGAATAGGCTTCAATCTCTGGACAGGCGCGCAGAACCATATCGAGAGAGACCGTCGGTTCTGGTTGCGCCTTGTCGGTTATCATCCGGCGCTGGTCGATTTGTGAAACGCTGTCCTTTTCAAAATAGGAATCTGGATTCGATTCAATTTGCTGCCGCTCATTTTGAGACTCATTGCCGCTCAAATTTTCGATATTTTGCTGAATATTCAACAGCTTATTGATTTCGACCGAAAGTGTCTCCATTGCGGCGACCAACAGAGCCAGCTCATCGCGTTCCGCACGGCGTGGAATCGTATCGACAATGGCTCGGAAGCGCTGGTTGATTGCTGACCAGTCACCGGAAAGGTTTTCCGTCATGGCAAATTCAATCAGCTTGGCGATATCGCGACGCAGCAAGGTCAAGCGTTCACGTTGCTCGCGCAAAGCAGCCTTTTCGGCCCTCACCTGCTCGGCGGACGTTTCGAGTTCTTCGGCGCGCAACAGCAAAGGAGCGAGCGAAAAGCCGAATGCAATTTGCAACTCGCCGCCTTTGGCCCGACGCGCATAACGCTTGCCGTTCGGACTGTCCTGACGCGTGATGAAACCGGCATCGACCAGCGCGCCGAGATGACGCCGCAATGTAGCGTCCGCCATGCCATGGGCACGCAACGCCAATTGCTTGTTGGATGGAAAGACGATCAGGCCTTCATTGGCTTTGAGATGATTGTCCGGATGAAAGGACAGCAATGCTGACAGAACCGCCAGCGAGCGATCATTCAAACCATAGATCGTCTTTGCTTCGCACAGCCAGCGATGCATCTGCCACTTATCGACGGCAAGGTCTTGCGGCATTTGTCGTGCATTGCGTTGCGCTGCCAACAAGGCAGCGGTCATCGGTCGACTGCCAAACGGCGTCGAAGCCAAATGCATCTCCATTTTCTTTCACCTTCCACAAGGCAAAAGAAATCCACCCGCCGAAAAGACGCTTAAGACACTTGACAGTGATTCGTGGATTTGCGATTCTCTAGCTGCTAAACCAATGAGAAGGGCTTCCACGCGGCGACGTTTGGGGGCCTTTTTCTTTTGCTATCTCGTTCCTTTTCGCTCGAGCGATTTTCCAACCGGATTGTTGGCAACCACTCATCTCTTCAATTTAACGCCTGCATGACCCGCAAAACCGTTTCAGAGTTTCGCTGGAAATGCTCTTGATCGTCTCGATACAGATACGCAGATAATCGTACTCAGACACTGGACGGGGCTGCGGAAACCGCTTTCCAATCCGAAAGCTTGTTACTTCTCGTCGTTCTGGAAGGACGCATAAAGCGTATCCAGATTACGCGAGAGCCATTCGGCAAAGCGAGGCCCATTGGCTGCACCAAGAGCCAGCGTTGCCGATTTGCCGTTCTGTTTGATTGTGGCGCTGACGGACTTGTCCGAAGCGGTCCATGTCGCACCGGGGCGCAAAGCGGCCTTGGTGACGGACTTCTTCTGACGGGCGCCCTTCAGATAACCGTAAAGCTGTTCGAAGCGATCAGCCGACGTTGCTGCCTTGAATGCAGCGGTCGCCATCAGTTCTTCTGCAGCGTCTTGTTTGCCGGGAATTTCGATCAGCTTACGCAGTTCAAGCCAGCGATCACGACCAATGCCCTTGGCAGGACCGATGGCCAGAAGAATGGCTTCTGGTATCGCCTTCGGAATGGTCAGCATCTTCGACAGGGTTTGATAGTCGATGGTCAAAGCGGCCTGAATAGCCTCACGCTCAAAGCCAAGCGCTTCCAGACGTGCCGCAAACAAAACCCGCTCGATGAAGCTGAGATTAGCGCGCGCCGAGTTTTCCTGACCCTGACTCAGAATATGTTCCAGATCGGCAAGCGGCTTGATGACGGCTTTGACCTTGAGGCCCAGTTCGCGTGCAACACGGGCACGGCGATGGCCAAAGACGATCATATAACGGTCGCTGGTCTCAGGATGCGGACGCACCAGAATAGGGCTGTCCTGGCCACGCTCGCGAATGGCTTCGAGAAGCTCCTGATATTCCTGATCGTCGGCTTCAGGCAGACGGTCGGCAACAAAGGACGCATCAAGATTGTTGGGATCAAGCTCAACGACAGTTTCGCCATCCAGCCTTTGTGAAGCCTGCTTGGCGAGTTCATCAATCGAAGCGGAAAGCGATTTGGCAGCGCCGAACCGGCGCGATATGGCATCGACCGGCTGGGAAGGCTGTTCCGCCGCCGGTTCGTTCCGCATCACGCTGTCAAATATGTTCTTCCGGGCCATTCTCTATTCCTCAAACCGGTCAGAGACCTGATTTTATTGCGTATTTGCCGTTTTAGACGGCAGTCTAACGCCCCCATGCTTCGTGGATAAGCCCGCGAATCTCCGAATTGACCGCTTCCATGGCTTCCATCGCGCGATCATAGGTGCCGCGGTTCATGGATGAACGTTCGACTTCGTAAAGCGTTTGCTTGGTCAGGCCGGCATCCGAAATCGCCGTCGATTTCAGCATCTGATGCTTGAGCATGTGAGAGGCCAGCATGCTCTGCATGAAACCGACCATCTGGGCCTGCGGCACGTCGGTCGGTTCATAACGGGTAATCAGATAGCGGAACCAGTCGAGTTGCACCGCCCCGCCTGCCTGTCGCACGGTCTTGAGAATATCGCCGAGCATCAGAAGGAACTGCGACATCGACATAAGGTCGAGCATCTGCGGATGAACGGTGATTAGCACCGATGTTGCAGCGGACAGCGCCGTCAGCGTCAGATAGCCAAGCTGGGGAGGGCAGTCGATAACGACCACATCGTAGGAATCATCGACTTCGGCCAGAGCCGTCGCGATGCGGTTCCAGAACATCTTGCCCTCGCCGCCATTCTGCATGGCCAAAGGCGTGTCATATTCATATTCCTGCAGCTCCAGCATGGCCGGAATAATATCGAGACCGGGAAAGTTCGTCCGGCGAATGACATCGCGGATGGGCTTCTTTTCGGAATCGTAACGAATGGCTTCGTAAAGCGACGGGAATTCATCCAGCTCTGGCTGGATACCGTGCAGTGCCGATAAAGAGGCCTGCGGATCGAGATCGATGGCAAGCACACGATGACCGGTCAAGGCGAGATGCTGCGCCAGATGCGCGGCAGTCGTGGTCTTGCCGGAGCCGCCCTTGAAATTCACAACGCCGATGACCTGAAGCTTTTCATGGCCACGGCGATGCGGAACATAACGCTTCACTTCGGCGCGACCATTCTGGTCAAGCCACAAACGCAGTTCATGCAGTTGGTCCACGCTATAGGCGCGGCGTCCACCTGTCAGTATAGTCGGCTCGACGCCTTTGCCCTCAAGGTGTAGCTTCTTCAGATTGCTGGGGGAGACGCCAAGGAAATATGCAGCTTCGGCCATAGAAAACTGACGCAGATTTTTCCGCGCATCCGGTGGGAAGTTTTCATGGCGCAGCAGATTGAGCTTGCGAGAGATTTCTCTCCCCTGCGTCAATATCATGTCGTCAAACGACACTGCTGCTGTTGAATTTGCGATATTCATTGACTTGGGATCCCTAGTGACGGCATCGGAACTAATACCGCCTAAATACCGTCATTATGTCCGATTCTTCTTGTATCGCAAGAGCTGCCCGAATTAACAAAGGGTTAGCAGGCAATTAAAAATTACGAAGAATTTTATCCTTCCGAATCGAATTGCTTTATCGAATTGTTTTTAAAGACTTTTATTGGAATTAGACGGCAGTCTATCATTGCAAGCGGCATGCTGGCGACCGCAGGTGGAGTCATTTATTGTCATCGTCCACGCTTTTAGGCGGGGATGGATGCCCGAATCGTCAAGTGCGCCTTGGCGTCCGATTGTCCGGTTCATATCCGGCAGGACGCGCCCCGCACAACGGTGTGGAAATGAAGTGACCAGCGCAAAAAGGGCAGGGCGCGTCAGCCAAATTGCTCCTGCAACGGGAACTGGATTTTTCTCGGAAAAGCTGTTCAACTGTTCCGATGCACGATTCGAGTTTCCAGTCGAGTTTCACTGGCCCTTTCGAAAGGAACGATGATTTTTGTGCTTTTTGGTTAAGCGCTGTAGATTTTTTAACTTCTTCGCGCTACCATCCGAAGCGTTGCTATAGAGATCCTTTTTACAGCGCCCAGCTCGTCTCAACGGCAAATTTTCCCCTCATAGATCGGGTTTTGAACTAGTCGCGCTAGGAAAACCTAACGCGGAATTAGCTTTCATATGCGATAAAATCTTGTTTATTCTCATTGCATTGAAATTTTCCATTCCGCGGACGAAACGACCGGTTTTTTAACCGCTTTTGCCACGCCGTCGAAGCGGGCCTTTGTGGGCCTCCGATCACAAATGCAAAACCGTTATATGCGCGTCATCTAGCTTGCTTATGGAAACCTGACACTTTGTAGGAAGGGATTTCCAACATGCGCAAGCTTTTGCTCGCTCTCGCGTCCGCAACAATTTTGAGCGGCGCCGCCAATGCCGCCGATATCTATCCGCTCGACAGGGCCACGATTCTGGTCGGCTCGCCATTCGATTTCAAAGTGGAACTCGACAAGGTGGTGAAGCCGGAAGAGGTCAAGGTGACCGTCAACGGCAAGGATTACGAAACAGTGTTTGGCGCCAAAGCAGAATTCGTTGCGGAAGAAAAGGGGAGCGAGGACAAGGTTCTCGGCTCAGCCCTCATTCTGCGCGATCTGAAAATTGCAGAGCCGGGCGCCTATAAGGTTGAAATCTCGGCTGGCGACGAGACGAAGGCCGTCACCTGGGATGTGTACCCGACCGCGACAGAAGCGAAAGCCAAGAACATCATCTTCCTGGTGGCCGATGGTCTTTCGGTCGCGCATCGCACCGGCGCGCGCATCATGTCCAAGGGCATGGCGGGTGGCAAGGCCAATGGCCGTCTCAATATGGATGATGTTCCGCCGGTTGCCTTTATCGGCACGTCATCGACCCATTCGATTGCGACCGACAGCGCCAACACCATCTCGGCTTACATGACCGGCCACAAAGCGCGGGTGAACGCGCTTGGCGTTTATGCTGACCGCACTCCGGCGAGTCAGGATGACCCGAAGGTCGAAACAATCGGCGAAGCGCTACGCCGCCAGACGAAAAAATCCATCGGCATCGTTTCCACGTCAGAAGTCGAAGATGCAACGCCTGCCGCGCTGGTTTCCCACACGCGCAAGCGTTCCGACAAGGCAGACATTGTCGGCATGTTCTACGATGTGAGGCCCGATGTGCTTCTGGGCGGCGGTTCGGCCTATTTCCTGAGTAAGGATGTTCCGGGCTCCAAGCGCAAGGACGACAAGGATTATATCCAGCTGTTCCGTGACGCAGGTTATGCCATCGTTACCGACAAGAACGAGCTGGCCGCTTCCGGGCAGTCCAACCAGCAGAACCTGCTTGGCCTGTTTCACACCGGCAATATGGATGTGACGCTGGATCGCGACTTTCTGAAGAAGGGCACTGTCGACAAGTTCCCGAACCAGCCGGGCCTGGTCGACATGACCAAGGCGGCACTCGACAAGCTCTCCAAGAACCCGGACGGCTTCTTCCTGATGGTGGAAGGCGCTTCGATCGACAAGATGAGCCATCCGCTCGATTGGGAGCGGGCGCTGGTCGACACGATCGAGTTCGACAAGGCTGTCGGTGTGGCGCAGGAATTCGCCAAGAACAACCCGGATACGCTGATCGTCGTGACCGGCGACCACACTCATGGCGTGGCAATTATCGGTACGGTCGATGATGACAAGCCGGGCGATGAAATGCGCGCCAAGGTTGGCACCTATGATGCGGCTGGTTTCCCGAACTATGAGGACAAGGACGGAGACGGCTATCCGGATCGCGTGGACGTTTCGCGCCGCCTGTTCATGGCTGCCAATAACGGCCCGGATCATTATGAAACCTTCCGGCCGAAGCTGGATGATCCGTTCGTTCCGGCCATCAAGAACGAAAAGGGCGAGTATGTCGCCAATGAAGCCTATAAGGATGTGCCGGGCGCGGTCTTCGTGCAGGGCAACATCCCGAAAGACGAGGATACCGGCGTTCACGCGGTAGACGATATCGTCCTTCAGGCGACGGGTCCGGGTTCTGAAGGGCTGCGCGGCTATATGGAACAGAGCGATGTGTATCGCGTCCTTGCCGATGCTTTTGCTCTTGGCAAGCCGAAGTCCGAATAGGAAGGCTTATCCTGAAACAGGGCAGGCGGCTCGCGCCGCTTGTCCGCAATTGATGGAGCGTCCGATGTTCAACCGGAACCATCTTAGCCGCCGACAAGTGATGCTTGGCGCACTGGCCATGCCGCTGGCGACAGCTATCCCGCAGGCGCGGGCTGCCGAGCAACTCGGCTTCAACAATCTCTATAAGAGTTTCGGCGTGCTGGGCCTTGAGTTTTCTGATCAGGTCAAACAGTCCGCTGGAAAGCAGGTTGCCATCAGCGGCTTCATGGCGCCGCCCTTGAAGGCGGAAGCCAATTTCTTTGTGCTAACCGAGATACCAATGTCGATCTGCCCGTTCTGCTCGTCGGATTCCGACTGGCCGGACAATATCGTCGTGGTCTATCTCGCGGCGAAGCAGACTTTCGTGCAGTTCAACGCGCCGATCCTCACGCGCGGCACGCTGGAATATGGGTCGTGGACCGATCCTGAAACAGGATTTGTTAGCCAGCTACGCATGCGCGATGCTTCCTTCACAACGGTCTGACATGCCGACTGACCATGGTTCCGGCCTTTCGCTGGATATTTCCGCGCTGGAAGTGCGTTTTCCCGGCCTCCGTGAGCCAGCGCTTGCCATTGAGAATTTCCATTTGCCGCAAGGCGAGCATCTTTCAATCGCAGGCGCGTCGGGGTCTGGCAAAAGCACGCTGATCAACGCGATCACCGGGCTTGAGGCCGTCAAAACGGGGAAGGTGATGTGGGACGGCGCGGCATTCTGCAGCCTGTCGGCTTTTCAGCGTGACGCGTTCCGGGCTCGCAATATCGGGCTCGTCATGCAGGATTTTCATCTCTTTCCGGGCTTGTCGGCCATTGCCAATGTCCTGCTGCCCGCGAAACTGAGCCGGGTAGTCAAGCCGGTGCGGCGCGAACGGGCGCTGGAGCTTCTGGAAACAGTTGGCATTAAACGGCCCGACCAGCATATCGAAACGCTTTCCCGTGGCGAGATGCAGCGTGTCGCCATTGCACGTGCGCTGTTTCCCGCGCCGCGGGTCATCATTGCCGACGAGCCGACCGCCAGTCTCGATCAGAAGACCGGCGCGGAAATCGCAGAACTTCTGGTGCAGCTCGCGAGCGCCCAGGGGGCGACGCTGATTGCCGTCACGCATGATCCGCAATTGATGAAGCGCCTGCGGCGGCAGATTTTTCTGGAGGGTGGCCGCATAACGAAAGACGCTGCGGGGCAGGGCACGACATGATCGCTTTCATCCTTGCCGATCTGCGCCGGTTCTGGAGCGGAGCCATTGCGGTGATTATCCTGCTGGCGCTGTCCGTTGCCCTGAGCACGGTGGTGACATTGCAGGAGCGGGCTGTGCGTCTCGGCACGGCGCGCGCGTCGGAGAAATTCGATCTGGTCGTGGGGGCGGCTGGAAGCGACACCCAGCTGACCTTGTCATCGGTGTTCCTGCAACCATCGCCCTTGCCGCTGATGTCGGGCGCGATGCTTGGCAAGCTTACTGCTGATCCGCGTGTCGCTTTCGCTGCGCCGATTGGCTTTGGCGATAGCGCGATGGGCTTTCCCATTGTCGGGACAACGACGCAATTGATTGCAGCCCTGTCGCCCGTACTGGCGGAAGGCGCTATTTTTGCCCGGCTGGGTGAGGCGGTTATCGGGTCTGCGGTGGATTTGCCGATCGGCGGTCGGGTTAATCCGATGCACGGCACGGTGGAAACGGGCGGTCACGCCCATGCGGAATTGAGCTATCACGTCAGCGGAAAGATGGCTCCGACGGGAACCGCGTGGGATCGCGCGATCCTCGTTCCCATTCGTGCGGTGTGGCAATTGCACGGCATGGGCGGTCATGATGACGACCACGAAGATGCGGCTGTGAAGAACGCGCAAGGCTCGCTCGCGGTGATCGGGCCGAACGATACCCATGATCACGATGCCCGGATCGATGTCGATGCGCCGCTCGATGAACAGTTCGATGCCAGCAGTCCCGGCATTCCGGCGGTTCTGGTCAAGCCGAAGACGATTGCCGATGCCTATCGCCTTCGGCAGGAATATAGGTCCGATACCACATTGTCGATCTTTCCGGCGGAAGTGCTGACGCGGCTCTATTACACGCTGGGCGATGCGCGCAAACTTTTGCTCGGAATTGCCATCGGCACGCAGGTGATTGTCGTTTTCGCGCTGCTACTGGTTGCGGTCATGCATATCGGTGCGCGCAAGCGCCAGATTGGTGCCTTGCGGGCATTTGGTGCGCCGGTCAGTGCGGTGATGGCGATTGTCTGGGGTGAGCTGTTCTTCCTGCTGGTGCTCGGCATCCTGCTGGGCCTCTCTATCGGCTACGCTGCCGCGCATGTCATCACAGCATGGCTGACGGCGGCAACGGCTGTGAGAATGCCTGTCGAATTTTCAGTGGATGACCTTTACGGCGCTGGTGGCTTTATTCTCGTTGCAGCCATCGTGTCTCTGGTTCCGGCACTTCTCACACTGCGCATGAGCCCGGCCTCGGCGCTGCGTTCGTGATTATCAAATAGAAAAGCCCCCACCCGGATGACCCGGATGAGGGCTTTTTCAGTCAGCGCTCGCTGATGATCTTACGAGCGGGGAGGAAGGATCGGTAGAGGCTCTGCACGACCGACGATGAATGCATAGGAGCATGCACCGACAACGGCCATGATGGCGGCCATCAGGAAGGACGGCGTATAGCTGCCGTTGAACTGATCCAGCAGGAAGCCGAACAGGAACGGGCTGATGATGCCCGCGATGTTCGAAGCAAAGTTCTGGATGCCGCCGATGGAAGCCACATGGCGCGAGCTTGGTGCAACGTCGGCTGGCAGGGACCAGATCGCGGTCGCTGCAATGGCAAGGCTGCTATAGGAAATCGCCAGGAAGAACAAAGCTGCATACAGCGATTCAACCAGCGCTGCCGGAAGAATGGCGGCACCGCCCAGCATGCCGCCCACCATGACGATCTTGCGAACCGTGGTGACATTGGCGCCGTTGCGGATGGCGCGGTCGGCCAGAAGGCCGGCGATCCAGGCAGTGACGACGGCGGCAAGGCCGGGGATCATGCCATAGAGGCCAAGTTCAGCGAGGTTCAGGCCGCGTGCGGTCTTCAGATAGGTCGGGAACCAGGTCAGGAAGAAGTAGATGACGAAGTTCAGGCAGAAGAAGCCGAGCATCATGCCCCAGACGGTGCGATAGCGGAACAGATCGGCCCAACGGATCTTCTGTGCTTCTGCGCTGTCATTATCATCGGTGCGGGCACCGTTCTGGATGATGTACTGGCGCTCCAGATCATTGGCGCGCGGATGTTCAGAAGGATCGCGATAGGTGACGTACCAGAAGAACGCCCACACGATACCGACAGCACCCAGAATGACGAAGGAATAATGCCAGGTCGCAAAAGCGATGATCGAGGTCACGATCGGCAGGGCGAGAACCGTGCCGACGCGCGAACCGGAATCGATCACAGCGGTTGCGAAAGCGCGTTCGCTTCTCGGGAACCAGCGCGAAGCCGCCTTGGTCGCTGCCGGATAGGCAGGGGCTTCACCCGCGCCGAGGAAGAAACGGACGGTGAAGAAGGTCCAGAAGCTGTTGGCAAGCGGCGTGACGGCGGTGAAGACCGACCACCAGACGGCGGCGAGCGAAAAGCTCTTGCGCGCGCCCAGCTTGTCGGTGATCCAGCCTGCAAACAGCATCATGCCGTCATAGGCCCAGAAGAAGGCACCAAGGATGAGGCCCTTCTGCGTGTTGGTCAGGTTGAGGCCCAATTCGGAATCGATGAAGGGCAGCGCCACGCTCATATTGGCGCGATCGAGATAGTTGATCGCGATGCCGATAAAGCACATGAAAAGTATGAAATACCGGAAGCGGCTGGCGCCGAATGGCGCCTTGTTTGATGTGTTCATTCCCAATATCCTCCCGGGATACGTCTTCGCAGTTCGAATGATGGTCAGAGCGTTTGCAGTGCTGTAACCGCCCTGACGGTTTGGTTTTGCGCTTATGACCGGCTGGGTCAGGCGGGCAAGGTCACGCCGTATTTTTCAGCCATTTCACCGAATGACTGCCATGTCACCGGATCGATGGTTACACCGCTTTTTTCGCGCTCTTCGGCAACGCGCCATTCGCGGTCGCCGGGAGCCATGACGGTGCAGCCTTCGCGGGCTGGTGAATTGCGCAATGTTTCGAGATAACGGGTCATGCCCGCATCGAAGACATCGCGTTCGATAAAGGCTTCCGGCTTGATCGCCAGAACGAAAGCCCCCATGCCGCGCGGCGTGGAGAAATCGGGGCCGCCCATAGGGGCAATATCGAAGCTGAGTTTCATGCCGGTCAGAACGGCACTGAGAATTTCCGCAAAACCGGCCAATGCTGCGCCCTTGAAGCCGAATTCGCCGCCAAGGGGCGCCAGCATTTCAACCGCTTCCGCATCGCGCGTATCCACACCGTTGAGATCGGAGGCGGTGCCCTGCGGCAGCTCAACACCGAGGCTGCGATAGAGCAGCACGCGGTTATAGGGGATCGAGCTTGTGGCCATATCCAGAAGCCACGGATTTTCGTCGGTGGTGGGTACGCCGACCGAAATCGGGTTGGTGCCGTGGAACCGCATTGCACCATCATGAAGGCGCACGAAACTGTCGGAATTGCAGACGGCGATACCAATGCGGCCCTGTCGCGCCGCTTCCAGCGCATAGGCTCCGGCGGCAGCGAAATGCGAGCTGTTGCGAATGGCAACAGCGCCGATGCCGAACTGATCGGAGAGTGCGATGGCGCAATCCATGGCGGTATAAGCTGCCAGCGCGCCATGGGCATCGTCGGCGTCGAGCGTTTCAATGGCGCCGAAACTGCGCACTGCCTTGAGATTGGGCGTCTTGTTGACGCGACCGCCCACGAGAGCGGTCACATAATGCGCGAGCAGGCGGACGCCGTGGCTATCCACGCCGTAGCGCGTGCCGTGCATCATCGCGCGCGTCGCCGCGTCAGCGGTTGCATCATTGGCACCGCATGCGGAAAAAACCTCGCGGCAGAACCGTTCAAGTGAGGCGAGCGAGAACGCCGCCTGGTCAACTGCCTGTTGCACTATGAAACTCCTCCGGCCATAATGTATTGTGCATGCACTATACGAATTTTTTGGGAGACGCAATCCGAGATATATTAGGGAGGAAAACCGGCATTTATGGGCGCGTCCACGGGACGTTCAGGGGGATAAACATCAGTCCGCAAATCATATTGGACTCAATGGGTTGCATGTGGGCTTATCGATCCCGACATAGGAGGCACCATGCCTGTGGGTATCGGGATAAACCGGACAAAATAACAAGAAGCCGGACGCATTCAGGGGAGGAAAAATGACATGATGCGTAACATCGCACCTAAACTTTACCAGCGCGCGCGTGACAGTCTCGCGGCGGATATCGCCAATGGCGCCATTCCAACGACCAAGCGACTGACGGAAAGCTGGGTCGCGGAATTGTTCGGCATCAGCCGGGTTCCGGCGCGGCAGGCGCTGGCGGAACTGGAACAGCGCGGCCTCATTCGCAAGGCGGAGGGGCGCGGTTATGCCATTGCCGAAGAAGCGGCGAACAGATCGCGCCAGTCTGGCAGTTCGAACGGCGACCCGCTTGTCAGGAAAAGCGCCGACAGCCGCATGCAGTTCATGCCCAGCTGGCAGCTCATCTATACCGAAATCGAAAGCGAGATTTTCGCCCGCACATCGCTGGCCGACTGGCGCGTCAACGCGCTGGCCTTGGCCAAGCATTATGGCGTCAGCCGTACTGTGGCGCAGGACGTCATGGCCCGGTTACAGCAGCGCGGCGTCATCCAGAAGGACGAGCGCGGGCGCTGGTTCGCACCGGCGCTCACCGACAAGCACATCCACGATCTGTTCGAACTGCGATGGGTGCTGGAGCCGCTGGCGCTCGAAAAGGCGCTGCCGCGTCTGCCCGAGGGATTTCTGGCGCGGGTTCGCCGCAATCTGGACGAAGCGGTCACCGCTCCGCTGGTCGCGGGCGAAACGCTGGACCGGCTGGAACAGGAACTGCATGTCGAGCTTCTCGGCCATTGCGACAGCGCGTCCTTGCTCGAGGCGGTCCGGCTGCCACAGACGCTGCTCGTCGCGCATCATTTCCTGTATCAATGGACATCGGGGCTTTTTGCGTCCGAGCCGTTTCTGCCGGAACATCTTGAAATCGTGACGTGTCTACAGTCCGACAATCTGGCGGGGGCACAGCGCGCGCTGGTGCATCATCTGCAAATCTCGCACGAACGCGCCATGCTGCGCATCAATACGCTGGCCAGCACGATCCGGCCGCGTGAACTGCCCTATCTGGAACGGCAATCTTAGAGCCTGTTCCAAAAGTCGTACTGTGTGGCTGCAAATGGCAATTTGAGATTTGCTTTCGCATAATCTGAACCGAAAAATCTGCAACTTTTCGGGATTATGCGAGGCTTCCGGTGCTCACGTACCTTTAAGTACGCTCCGCTCCGGTCCTCGAAAATCACCATTTTCGCACACACATGCTGCTTTTTGATTCAGGCTCTTAAGCTTTGGAGCGGTTCCAACCGAAACATCGGAACCGCTCTCTTATTCATTGCTTGCTGGAAGCTTTAGCCCTGAACAAGCGCCAATGCGCGCACGGGCGATCCCGTACCAGCGACGAATTTCAAAGGCGCGGCTATCAGGATCGCACCCTTTGCCGGCAGCTGGTCGAGATTGCTGAGGCTTGCAAGGCCATAGCGATTGGCTTCATGCAGCAGGTGATGCGCCGGGAAGGGCGGGGTCATGCCGCCTGCCGAACCGGCATCGGTGCCGATGGTTTCCTGACCCCAGCCGATGATCCCCTTGGAGAGCAGATAGCGGATCGCTTCCGCAGTCGGGCCGGGCGAATGCGGGCCATTCTCGTCGGCATTCAGGAATGTCTCGGTGGAGCCGTTGCGCTTGTACCAGTCGGTGCGCAGGATTACCCACGATCCCGCTTCAATCTCGCCATGCTCGGCTTCCCATTCCTGGATGCTTTCCACCGTCAGGAGATAATCCGGGTTGGCCGTTGCTTCCGCAGAGCGGTCGATCACATTGACCGGCGCGACGAAGTTCTGCGGCGGGATGGTGTCGGTCGTGTTGTTCGCGTGGTCCTTGCCCGTGACCCAATGGCAGGGAGCATCAAAATGCGTTCCCGTATGTTCGCCAAGTTCGATCCAGTTCCACGCCCAGAACGGACCGTCCTGATTGTATTTGCTGATCTCGTGGATCTTCACATTCGGAGTGTTTTTGCCGAATTGCGGCGGCAGATAAAGCACTGGCGTATCGGGCCCGAGCGGCGCGGTAATATCCACGACCTTGATCGATTGCGATACCAATGCGGATGCAAGTCCGGTGAGAACGGATGTCTCTTTCATAGTTTCCCTCGTCTTTGCCGCTCTCGACCCAGTGTGGGTGGAGCTGCGGATTTGTGCAATGGCTTCTTTGAGCCTTGAGGAGAAGGCTATGCAATATCATATGACTTTGCAAGTATTTAAGCGGTTCTCATGCGCCGATAAACATCACAAATTGCCGTGAAATCTTTTTTAAGCGGGCTTTCCTTGCGGCGCCGGAATGGGGCGCCACAACAAGAAATATATGCATTTAGAAATAATTTGGCAGTGAGGTCGTTTTCTGCCCGGAGAAAAGGACGTTTCGCGGTCATTCGCAGAGCTTTTGGACAATTTATTTAAGGCTTGAAATATTTTCCGGCAAACGCGATTCTTAGAGCACGGATTTTGGCTCGATTCCTGAGCCTGACCAGCGTGCTTTGAATAAAGGAAATGGGCGTGTCGGTGGATTTCGAGATCATAGTCAGCGACGATCATGAAAGCGAAAAGCCGGAACTGCGTCTCTGGCTGCGCATGCTGTCCACCACCAAGCTGGTCTCGCAGGAAATCCGGCGGCGTCTGCGCAATGAATTCGGCGCGACACTGCCGCAATTCGATTTGCTGGCGCAGCTCTATCGCGAGCCGGAAGGCTTGCGGCTGGGGGAACTGTCACGCCGCACGATGGTAACCAATGGCAATGTCACCGGTCTGGTGGAACGGCTGGAAACCGAAGGTCTGGTGAAACGTGAGACGCCGGGCGCCGATCGTCGCGTCACGGTGGCCCGTCTGACGGATCAGGGCATTTCGGTGTTCAGCCAGATGGCCAAAGCCCATGAAGGCTGGTTGCGGGAAATGATGGCCGATGTCGATCACGATATCATCCAGACCCTGCTGGCCGATCTCGATCCGCTGAAGAAGTCGGTGCGAAACCATCTTTCCGGGGCGGAAGACGAATAAGCCGTCTCCCGCCTGCCGGTTTTTATTTTGCCTGATCACTTGTTGCAAACATGGGGCCGCCCTTGATCGACGGGAAGCCATAGCCGTTGACCAGAACCAGATCGATATCGTCGGAATGGCGCGCAATGCCTTCTTCAAGCAGGGCTTGCCCTTCATGCGCCATGGCGGCGAGCAGACGCTGCATGATCGCTTCATCGCTGAAACTACGCGGAACAATGGCGTTTCGCGCACGGTAATCATCGATCAATGCGTGGACGTCCGGATCGTTTGTGCGAACACCATCCGCATAGCGATACCAGCCGAGGCCAGCCTTGCGGCCAAAACGCCCGGCTTCGCATAATTTGTCGGCAACATCGAAATAGGGAAGGTTTGGGTCGCGGCTTGCTGCCGCTCTCTTGCGCCGCGCCCAGGCAATTTCCAGCCCGGCCATGTCGTAAACCGCGAAAAGCCCCATCGGAAAGCCATAGGCTTCCATGGCGCGATCGATATCTTCGGGATAGGCGCCTTCGGCCAGCATTTTCTCGGCTTCCGTGCGATAGGCCGAAAACATCCGGTTGCCGATGAAGCCTTCGCAGACACCGGTGACGATGGGCAGCTTCTTGATCTTGCGGGCAAAAGCGATGCCGGTTGCAAGCGTCTCATCGGACGTTTCCGCGCAGCGCACCACTTCCAGAAGCCGCATGATATTGGCTGGCGAGAAGAAATGGAGCCCCAGCACCTGGTCGGTGCGGTTGGTGACGGCGGCCAGCTCATCCGGATTGAGATAGCTCGTATTGGTCGCCAGAATGGTTGCCGCAGGCAGCAACGCGTCAAGCTCGCGGAACAGCGAGGCCTTGACGGTGAAATCATCGAAGACGGCTTCGATGACGAGATCGGCATCGGCCAGTGCGGACATGTCGGCGCTGACGGAGAGCTTCGCGCGTTGCGCGTCAGCGGCCTCAGCGGAAAGCGTGCCGGTATCGACAGCCTTCTGGATCATATCGCTGATCCGCGCATGGCCCTTGGCGGCTGCCTCCGCAGTCGTTTCATAGCCGATGACCTTGTAACCAGCAGCAAGACAGGTGACGGCGATGCCCGATCCCATCAGGCCGGTTCCGGCGATGCCGATACTGGAAAGAACACGAGGCTTTGCCTCCATGCCGTCCACTTTTCCAGCGGCGCGTTCGGCAAAGAACAGATGCCGCAAGGCGGCAGCCTCTTCGCTGTCGCGCAGGCGGATGAAGGTTGCGCGTTCTTCGGCCAGACCTTCGGCAATAGAGGCCGTTGTGGAAAGCTGCACCAGCCGCGCGGCTTCGCCGGGAGCCGTAGCGCCGCGTGCCTTTTTCAGGATTTTGGCCTTGGCTTGTTCAAAGGCTGTAGCATCCGGCGCGGTAACCGACAGATCGCCGGTCCGACGCAACGGCTTGCCGATCAGCGCATTGGCGAGCGCGATGGCGTCGGCCACAAGGTCGCCGACCGATATCTGGTCAATGAGGCCCAATTGCTGCGCTTCGTCCGGGGCGATCTGGCGTCCGGTGGCGATCATGTCGAGCGCTGCCAGCGGTCCGATCAATCGGGGCAGGCGCTGCGTGCCGCCAGCGCCGGGCACGATCCCGAGCTTGACCTCCGGCAGGGCAAAGGATGCGCTGGTCGATGCGATCCGCGCGTGAGCGGCAAGTGCAACCTCCAGTCCGCCGCCCAAAGCGGGACCGTTGATTGCGGCCACCACGGGCTTGTCAGCGCTTTCGATGAGCGTGATGACATCCGGCAATGTCGGTTCGACCGGCGGCTTGCCGAATTCGCGAATATCCGCCCCGCCGATGAAGATCTTGCCAGCGCCGCTCAGCACGGTAGCGCGGATCGCCGCGTCTTCTGACGCATGGCGAATGGCTGCGGCAAAACCTTTGCGCACCTCGGCGGAGGTGGCATTGACCGGCGGGTTATCGACCGTGACGACAAGAATGCCATCGACAACCGTGCCTGTCACAGCGGCGGAGAATTCGCTTCTATCGGTCATGGCGGTCTCAGTCCGGTATAACGGCAAAAGCCTGTATTTCGATCTTGGCCCGGTCTTCGACCAGCGCGACAACCTGCACCGCCGCCATGGCGGGGAAGTGCTTGCCGATCACATCACGATAGGCGCGACCGATGCCTTTCAGATTGGCGGTATATTCAGCCTTGTCGGTGAAATACCAGGTCATGGAGGCGATATGCTCCGGCCTGCCGCCAGCTTCCGCCAGAATGGCGACAATGTTTTTCAATGTCTGCTCGGTCTGCTCGACGAAATCGTCGGTCTCGAACTGTTGCTGTTCGTTCCAGCCGATCTGGCCGCCGATATAGACGGTGCGCCCACGCGCTTCAACGCCATTGGCATATCCGATGGGGCGGGCCCAGCCTTGCGGCTGCAGTGTCTTATGCATGTTGTGTCTCCAGAAAATACGTGCGGGGGCAGGCGTTAATTCGCCTTCAG
The DNA here is from genome assembly GCF_003664555.1 of Ochrobactrum soli. NCBI lineage: Bacteria > Pseudomonadati > Pseudomonadota > Alphaproteobacteria > Hyphomicrobiales > Brucellaceae > Ochrobactrum > Ochrobactrum soli. The sequence goes on from NZ_RCHH01000007.1 coordinate 114,671, forward strand.
CAGTTCGCGCGCGATAATGAGTTTCTGCACTTCCGTTGCGCCCTCATAGATGCGAAGTGCGCGTATCTCGCGATAAAGCCGCTCGACGATTTCGCCGCTTTTCACACCGCGACCGCCAAACATCTGCACGGCCTTGTCGATGGTTTGCTGGGCGTTTTCCGTCGCAACCATCTTGGCCATGGCGGCTTCCTTGGTGGTGTTCAGCTTCTGAACGTCGCGCCGCCATGCTGCGCGATAGGTCAAAAGTGCTGCGGCGTCGATATCGGTCGCCATGTCGCCAAGCGTGGCCTGCGTCAGCTGCAAGTCGGCCAAAGCGCCGCCGAACATCGGACGCGACCGCGCATGGGACAGCGCCTCGCTGGCTGCACGACGCGCAAAGCCAAGCGCTGCTGCCGCAACCGATGCGCGGAAAATATCAAGCGTGCGCATGGCGATCTTGAAGCCTTCGCCCGGCGCGCCGAGGCGGCGCGAGGCCGGGATACGGCAGTTGTCGAAGCGGATCGTCGCCAGCGGATGCGGCGCAATCACATCGATGCGCTCCGCGATGGAAAAGCCGGGATCGGTGGCGAACACGACAAAGGCCGAAATGCCCCGCGTGCCGGGCGCTTCGCCGGTGCGGGCAAAGACGGTGTAGACATCGGCGATGCCCCCATTGGAAATCCAGGTCTTTTCACCGTCGAGCACATAGTCATCGCCGTCGGCTTTAGCGGCGCAGCTCATCGCCGCCACATCGGACCCTGCCAGTTTTTCCGACAGGGCAAAGGCCGAAATCCATTCGCCGCTTGCCACTTTCGGTAGCACGGCCTGCTTGAGCTCGTCCGATGCGGTGAGGCTGATCGCGCCGGTGCCAAGGCCCTGCATGGCAAAGGCGAAATCGGCAAGACCATCGTGATAGGCCAGTGTCTCGCGGGCAATACAAAGTTTGCGGGAATCGATCCCTTCGCCGCCCGTCAGGCTGACGGCTGCTTCCAGCAGCCCGGCTTTGCCCAGCGCTTTCACCAAAGCGCGGCAGGCATTGTCCGTGTCGCTGTGATCGACATCGGCCAACGCCGGGCTTTGAGCAAAGGCATCCAGTTTTGCGGCCCAATCGGCATGAGCTTTGTCAAAAAACGGCCAGTCGAGATGCTCCCGCGTCAGCGGCAGTGCTGCGGAACTTTCCATCATCAGTTCCCCTCGAAAACGGGCTTCTGCTTGGCTGCGAAAGCCTCGAAGGCACGGCGGAAATCCTGCGTCGCCATGCAGATCGCCTGCGCCTGCGCTTCCGATTCCACCAGTTCTTCAATGCCCATGGCCCATTCCTGATTGAGCATGGTTTTGGTCATGCCATGCGCGAACCATGGACCGTCGGCAATATTGCGCGCCAGCGCTTCGGCCTTGCCCAGAAGATCGCCCTGCGGGTGCAGCGCGTTGAAAAAGCCCCAGCGTTCGCCTTCGTCTGCGCTCATGAAGCGCCCGGTATAAAGCAGTTCCGATGCGCGGCCCTGACCGATCAGTCGCGGGAGAATGCCGCATGCGCCCATATCGGCGCCAGCAAGGCCGACGCGGGTGAAGAGGAAAGCCGTCTTTGCTTCCGGCGTGGCGATGCGCAAATCCGAGGCCATGGCCAGAATGGCACCAGCGCCAGCGCAAATGCCATCAACGGCGGCAATGATCTGCTGCGGACATTTGCGCATGGCCTTGACGACATCGCCGGTCATGCGCGTGAAAGCCAGAAGATCGGGCATTGTCATATGGGTCAGCGGTTCGATGATCTCGAACACATCGCCGCCCGACGAAAAGTTTCCGCCAGCGCCGGTCAGCACGATGGTGCGCACATCGGAGGCATAGACGAGATTGCGAAACAGATCGCGCAGCTCGGCATAGCTTTCAAATGTCAGCGGGTTTTTCCGGTCCGGGCGGTTCAGGGTCAGCGTGGCAACGCGACCGTCTTCGCTTGTTTGCCATAGAAAATGCGTGGCCTGATAGTCCTTGAAAGGCTTCAGATTGCTCGCCATCGAAGTCGTGCCGTCGGTCATCCTGCCATTACCTCCCCACCGGCGATTGCAATCGCCTGTCCAGTTATCGATTGCGCGCCGGGCGATGTGAGCCACAGCACGGTTTCAGCCACCTCTTCTGGCTGTATCAGGCGTCCCTGCGGGTTCGCCTTGACGAATTCTGCCAGAACATCTTCCTCCGACCGTCCGGTCTTGGCGACAATGGCCGCAATCGAGCGTGAGATGATCGGCGTATCGGTAAAACCGGGGCAAACGGCGTTGACCGTCACGCCCTTGCGGGCGAGTTCCAGCGCCAGCGCGCGGGTCAGACCCACGACCCCGTGCTTTGCGGCGCAATAGGCCGAGACATAAGCATAGCCGCTCAGGCCCGCCGTGGAGGCGATATTGATGATGCGCCCGCCTTTGCCGCCCGCCTTGATGTCATCGAGGGTCGCCTGCGTCACATTGAAAACGCCTGTCAGATCGACATCGAGAACGCGGCTCCACATGTCGAGACTGGTTTTCTCAAACGGCGCGCTCGGTGCTTCTCCGGCATTGTTGATAAGAATGCTGACAGGCCCGAATGCGGCGCGCGCGCTGTCCAGCCCGGTTGCGATGGCTTCGCGGTTGGTCACATCGAACCCATCGGCAATAAAGCACCGTTGCCAGTCCAGAAGGGCGGCGGATGCTTCCAGCGGTTCGCGGCGGCGACCCGCCAGGGTCACATTTGCCCCGGCGCGCGCAAGACCGACCGCGATAGCGGCGCCGATGCCGCTACCGGCGCCGGTGACCAGCGCATGCTTGCCGGAAAGGGCAAGGCCAACAGCGGCATCGTTCATCGCAATCTCCCGTTACTTCGCACCTTGCGGCGCAGCTGCGGCGCGGGCGAGATTGGCTTCATACTGATATTTGGCGGAGCGATATTGCTTCGGCCATGCGATCGAGTTGATGCCGATTTTTGCCGCTTCATGCAATGCCCAGGACGGGTCGGCAAGATGCGGTCGGGCCACGGCGCAGAGATCGGCGCGGCCAGCCGCGATGATCGAATTGGCATGATCGGCTTCCGAAATCGCACCGACGGCAATGGTCGGAATGTGGATTTCGTTGCGGATCTTGTCGGAGAACGGGGTCTGGAACAGACGGCCATAAACCGGCTTTTCTTCCTTCCAGACCTGTCCTGACGAACAGTCGATCAGATCGGCGCCAGCAGCCTTGAACATGTCGGCAAAGATCGCAGCATCTTCCGGCGTGTTGCCGCCTTCAAACCAGTCGTGACAGGAAAGACGAACCGAGATCGGTTTGTCCTGCGGCCAGACTTCGCGGATTGCGTGGAAGACTTCCAGCGGATAGCGCGCGCGGTTTTCGTAACTTCCGCCATATTCATCCTCGCGCCGGTTGGTGAGCGGCGAGAGGAAGCTCGACAGAAGATAGCCGTGTGCACAATGCAGCTCCAGCCAATCGACGCCCGCTTCTGCGGCGCGTTTGGTGGCGGCGACAAAATCCGCTTTGACCCGGTCCATGTCGGCGCGGTCCATCGCCTTCGGCGTCTGGCTGTGCTTGAGATAGGGCAGGGCGGAAGCAGACAGAAGCGGCCATGAACCCTCTTCCAGCGGCTGATCGATCCCTTCCCAGGCAAGCTTGGTTGCGCCTTTACGTCCGGCATGGCCGATCTGCATGCCAACCTTGGCATTGCTGTTGCCATGGATGAAATCGACAACGCGCTTCCAGCCTTCGGCCTGCGCATCGTTCCAGATGCCGAGACAGCCCGGCGTAATCCGCGCATCGGGCGACACGCAGGTCATTTCGGCAAAGACCAGTCCCGCGCCGCCCATGGCGCGGCTGCCGAGATGCACCATATGGAAATCGTCGATCAGGCCATCGGTCGCGGAATACATGGCCATCGGCGACACGACGATGCGGTTTGGCAATGTCACGCCGCGCAGCTTGTAGGGCGTGAACATCGGCGGCAGGCAACGCTCGTCTTCCGTCACGTTCAGCCCCTGCTTGCGGGCGAACCAGCGCTCATAGCCTTCCAGCCAGTTCTTGTCGCGCAGGCGCAGATTTTCGTGGCTGATGCGTTGCGAGCGCGTCAGCATGGAATACATGAACTGTTCCGGCTCCAGCGTGTCGGCATAACGTTGGCCGACGACCTCGAACCATTCCATGGCGTTGCGCGCGGCGTTTTGAATGCGTGCAACATCGACCCGGCGGATTTCCTCATAGGCATGCAGGACTTCAGGAATGCCTTCCTTGCCGTGACCGAGTTTCTGGAACTGGTTGGCCAGTTCAATCGCGTCGTCGATGGCAAGTTTGGTGCCCGAGCCGATGGCGAAATGCGCGGTATGGGCCGCATCACCCATCAGCACCACATGGGAATTGCCGTTGAAGTGGCTCCACTTTCCGCAAATCAGGCGGTTGAAGTTCAGCCAGGCCGAGCCGCGCATATGGCGCGCATTGGTCATCAGCGGTACGCCTTCCAGCGTTTCCGCAAAAAGCTTTTCGCAGAAATCGATGGATGCGGTCTGGTCCATCTGGTCCAGTCCATGCGCCAGATAGGCTTCCTCGGTAGTTTCGATGATGAAGGTCGAGGTCTTGTCGTCGAACTTGTAGATATGCGCCTGGAACCAGCCGTGATCGGTCTTGCGGAAATCGAAGGTAAAGGCGTCGAACAGCTTTTCCGTACCGAGCCAGATATAGCGATTGGGCCGAACGATCAGATCGGGTTCGAACACGTCCTCATAGCGATTGCGAATGCGGGAGTTCAGGCCGTCCGAAGCGATGATGAGATCGGCGTCCGGGAAATCGAGATCGCTTTCCACGTCGGTTTCAAACTGAAGCTTCACGCCCAGCGCTTCGCAGCGCAGCTGAAGAATGTTGAGCAGGCGCTTGCGCCCGATGCCGACGAAGCCGTGGCCACTGGTGCGCTGGCGCGTGCCCTTGAACAGAACCTCGATATCGTCCCAGTGATTGAAGGCGTCCTGTATTTCAGCCGCACTTTCCGGGTCCCAGACCTTCATGGATTCCATGGTCGCGTCGGAAAACACCACGCCCCAGCCGAACGTGTCGTAAGGGCGGTTCCGCTCCACGACCGTAATGTCATGTTCCGGATGAAGTTTTTTCATCAGAAGGCCGAAATAAAGGCCGGCCGGACCTCCTCCAATACACACGATACGCATGTTGAGTTCCCTTTCCGATATGCTGCCGACCGATATTTGCCGAACGGAGCCGGTTAATTATTTTAAGCTTAAAATATAATTAGGGGTTCTGGCGCGTCAAGCGAAAAAATCATAGTCTTTCCCACATCGCGTTTGGGAGGCGAGAAAATGCGCCCAAACAGAAATATGCAAATGCAATAATTATAATCGTTCTGAAAAGCGCTATTGACACAGTTTAGAATTGGAAAATATGCTGATGCAAATGAATTGATATTCCGGCGAACGGAAAAGGGGAATTGTCATGGCGGAGCGCTCATTCGCCCGTGAGGTCGAGGATCTGAAGCTCGGCGAAGGCGATATTTTCAGTGGCGAGGGCATTCTCGCCATCACCAAGGCGCTGTTGCAGTCAGGCGTGTCCTATGTCGGCGGCTATCAGGGCTCGCCGATTTCGCACTTGATGGACGTTCTCGCCGATGCGAAGGACGTGATGGAAGATCTCGGCGTTCATTTCGAATCGTCCGCATCGGAAGCTGCGGCTGCGGCCATGCTTTCCGCTTCCGTGATGTATCCGGTGCGCGGCGCAGTAACGTGGAAATCGACGGCTGGCACCAATGTCGCCTCCGACGCCCTGTCCAACCTTGCCTCTGGCGGGGTGACTGGTGGCGCGCTGGTCATCATCGGCGAGGATTACGGCGAAGGCTCCTCCATCATGCAGGAGCGCAGCCACGCCTATGCGATGAAATCGCAAATGTGGCTTTTGACGCCGCGGCCCAATCTGCCTTCGATCGTGGAAGCCGTTGAAAAAGGCTTCGAACTGTCGGAAGCCTCCAACACGCCGGTCATGTTGCAGGTGGGCATTCGCAGCTGCCATGTGCATGGTCAGTTTGTGGCGAAGGATAACAAGCGGCCCGCCCACACGCTGGCCGAAGCGCTGGAAAATCCAAGGCGCGATGTGAACCGCATCGTCCTGCCGCCTGCATCTTTCCTGCACGAGAAGGAAAAGCTCGAAAAGCGCTGGCCCGCAGCCGTCGAGTTTGTCAAAGCCAATCGTCTCAATGAATATTTCGGCCCGAAAGAGGGCGATGTTGGCATCATCCTGCAAGGTGGGCTTTACAACAGCGCCATGCGGGCCCTGCAGCAAATGGGGCTGGCCGATGTTTACGGCGAAAGCCGCGTTCCGCTCTATGTGATGAATGTCGCCTATCCGATGATAGACGATGAAGTCATCGACTTCGTCGCCGGCAAGAAAGCCGTGGTGATGCTGGAGGAGGGCGCGCCTGAATATATAGAGCAGGCGCTGCATACGCTGCTGCGCCGCCGTGATATCCAGACGAAACTGACCGGCAAGGATGTGCTGCCGCTGGGCGGCGAATACACAACGCCCGTGCTTTTGAAGGGTCTGACGGCATTCTTCGATGCGCATGCGCCCCAATTGCTCGGCAACCGTCCGCCGCTGCCCGATCCATCGCCGGTTCTGGCCGATGAGCGCGTCAAGGCGCTGGCAGAAGTGGTGCCGCCGCGCCCCGCCGGTTTCTGCACCGGTTGCCCGGAGCGCCCGATCTTCGCCGCCATGAAGCTGGTGGAAAAGGAGCTGGGCGAGCATCACGTGTCTGCCGATATCGGCTGCCACCTCTTTTCCATTCTGCCGCCGTTCAATCTCGGTGGCACGACCATGGGTTATGGCCTTGGCCCGGCCTCGGCTTCCGCTTTCAATGTGCCTGCGGGCAAACGCTCCATTTCGGTGATGGGCGATGGCGGTTTCTGGCACAACGGTCTCGCCACTTCAGTCGGCAATGCCGTTTTCAACAAGCAGGATGGCGTCATCCTTGTGGTCGACAATTACTATTCGTCGGCGACGGGCGGTCAGGATGTGATGTCCTCCAGAGCGATCAATCCGCGCCGCAAGACCAACAATTCCATCGTCGATGCAGTCAAGGGAATTGGTGCGGGCTGGGTTCGCCAGATCGACCACACCTATGACGTTGCCAAGATGCGCGACACGCTGAAGGAAGCGCTGACGACGGAAGAAAAAGGCCCAAAGATCATCGTGGCGTCGTCGGAATGCATGCTCAACAAGCAGCGCCGCGTGAAGCCGCAATTCGCCAAGGCCGTCAAGGACGGCAAGCGGATGGTCAAGCAGCGTTTCGGCGTCGATGAAGATGTCTGCACCGGCGATCACGCCTGTATCCGCCTGTCGGGTTGCCCGTCGCTTTCGGTGAAGCATACCGACGATCCGCTGAAGGACGATCCGGTCGCGGCCATCGACAATTCCTGCGTCGGTTGCGGCAACTGCGGTGAAGTTTCGGAAGCGGCGGTTCTGTGCCCGTCCTTCTATCGCGCCGATGTCATTCACAATCCGACGGGTTGGGACAAGTTCATGCATCGCCTGCGCTCCGGTGTCATTGGCTGGCTGCAAAAGCGCCGCCGCGCGTCGCGCATCGTCTTTGCGGATTGAGGAACAGGTCATGGCCACACTGAATGCATCGCCGTCCGCTCTTCTGTCGCAGGACAAACCACTGTCAATTGCCATTCTCGCCATGGGCGGGCAGGGCGGTGGCGTTCTGGCCGACTGGGTTGTCGCGCTTGCGGAAGCCAATGGCTGGGTCGCGCAGACAACTTCCGTGCCCGGCGTGGCGCAAAGAACCGGTGCGACGATCTATTATCTCGAACTGTTGCGGGCCCGCGAAGGGGCGCATCCGATCCTGTCGCTGATGCCGACGCCGGGCGACGTCGATATCGTCATTGCGGCTGAACTGATGGAAGCGGGGCGCTCGGTTCTGCGCGGTCTCGTGACGCCAGACAAGACCTTGCTCATCACCTCCACCCATCGCTCCTTTGCGGTGGGCGAAAAGGAAAAGCCGGGCGATGGCATCGGCAATCCGGTGGTCGTCGAGGACGCAACAGCCTTTGCCGCGCGCAAGACCATCGCCTTTGACATGGAAGCGCTGGCAACGAAAAGCGGCAGCGTGGTGTCTTCAGCTCTGTTCGGCGCGCTTGCGGCTTCCGGCGCTTTGCCCTTCGACAAAGCCGCTTTTGAAACGACGATCAAGTCTGGCGGCAAAGGCATTGAGGCCAGTCTCAGAGCTTTTGAAGCTGCCTATCAGCGCGCGCTTGGCGGCGCGAATGACAAGCTGGCGGCAACGCCCGCAAAGCGGCTCGACCCTCTGCCCGAACGGTCCGATCATCCAGCGCTGGATAGGCTTATCCAGCGCATTCGCAGCGAGTTTCCGGGTGAATGCCATCCGATGTTTTTCGCAGGCATCAAGAAACTTACCGAGTTTCAGGACCCGGCCTATGCGGATGAATATTTGACCCGCTGCGCTGCCTTGCTCAAGGCCGATCGCGATAATGGCGGTGCGGCGCATGGTTTTGCCTTCACCGAACAGGCGGCAAAATATGTCGCTGTCGCCATGGCTTATGACGATGTGGTCCGGGTGGCGGATATCAAGGTGCGCGGCTCGCGGTTCGAGCGGGTGCGCAAGGAAATCGGCCTCAAGAAGGACCAGATCGCCTATACGACCGAATATATGCACCCGCGCATGGAAGAAGTGTGCGGCACCTTGCCGAAAGGCATCGGCGCATGGATTGAAAATCGCCCCAAACTCTTCGCGTGGCTCGACAAGCGTGTCAGCAAGGGTCGCCGGGTAAACACGGGAACGCTGTTCTGGTTCACCGGGCTTTATGTCGTTTCGGGCCTGCGTCGTTTCCGGCGCGGCAGCCTGCGCCATCAGCGTGAGGTCGAACATCGTGAAGCCTGGCTGGCACAGGCGCTGGCTGTCTTGCCCAAGAACTATGATCTCGCGGTCGAGGTTCTTGGTTGCCGTCGTCTGGTCAAGGGCTACTCCGATACGCATTCGCGTGGCCTGTCGAAATTTGACCGTGTCCTATCCGCCTTGCCTGTTCTGACTGAGCGGGACGACGGCGCGGCCTGGCTCCGGCGTCTGCGGCAAGCCGCCCTGCTGGACGAACAGGGCATCGCGCTCGATGGCGCGCTGAAGACAATCGCGACGCTCTGACAAAGAGCGCGCCCCGCCAATTCAAAATAAAAGGGGAAAGCTATGTCTCAAGCCCAGAGCATAGACGCGCCGGCTGTTGCCGGAAAGGAAATATCGGCAGGCAAAAGCCTGCTCGTCGTCGGCCTGTGCTGGCTCGCGATTTTCGCGGAAGGCTATGATGTCGGTGTCATCGGGGCCATTCTGCCCGCCTTGTCGGTCGATCCGGTCTGGCAACTGACGCCGATAGAGCTTGGTGCCATCGGCAGTTACACGGTGATCGGCATGCTGATCGGCGGCATTCTTGCTGGCACGTTGAGCGAGCTTCATGGACGCAAACCGCTGTTCATCGCCTGCATCACCCTGTTTTCGCTGTGCATGATCGTCAGCGCCATGGCGCCGTCCCCGTTCATCTTCGGATTGAGCCGGTTCATTTCGGGCATCGGTCTTGGCGGGATTATTCCGGTCGCAGCCGCGCTGACAGTGGAATATTCCCCGATCAAGAAGAAGAGCTTCAACTACGGTCTCATGTATTCGGGCTATTCAATGGGATTGCTTGCCGCAGCCTTGTGCGGTCGCGGTTTTCTTGAAGCGCATGGCTGGCGCACCATCGTGCTGATCGGCGCCATCCCGCTGCTGTTTGTCCCGATCTTCCTCGCATTCCTGCCGGAAAGCGTGGAATCGCTGGTCCAGCGCGGCAAGCATGATGCGGCGCGCAAGACGGCGGCACGCATGGGCGTTGGCGTTCCGGCGGCGATTGTCCGCAAGCATGGCAAGGTTGGCTGGCGCACGGTGTTCGGTGAAATCTTCTCCCCGAAAAAGGCGTTCGAAACCGCCTGCTTTTGGATCGCGCTCTTCATGGGTCTGCTGCTGGTTTATGGCCTCGCACAATGGCTGCCGCAGATCATGCGCAAGAACGGTTACGACCTCGGCAACAGCCTGCTGTTCCTCGCGGTCTTCAGTCTCAGCTCGGCAATCGGCGGTATTGTGCTTGGCACTTGGGCGGATCGCTTCGGTGTGCGCCGCACGGTCGCCTGTTCCTATGCGCTGGGTGCGCTCGGCATTGTGGCGCTTGCCTTCAAGGGTTCGCTCCTGATGAATTATGTGTTTGTGGCCATTGCCGGTTTCGGCACCGTGTCGGCATCGCTGGTTCTGACAGGCTTTCTGGCCCAGCGGCTCGATTCCTCGATTCGCTCCGCCGGAACTGGCTGGGCGCTGAGCTTCTCGCGCATTGGTGCGCTGTCGGGCCCGCTTCTGGGCGGCTTGATCGCAAGCCTCAATGTCGGCCCGCAGTGGAACTTCTATATCTTTGCTATCGTTGCCGCTTTGGCAGCTGTGGCAACCGCGCTGATCCCGTCACGCTCGACGGATTGATGGTCTGACAATTCCGGCTCGCTTTCTTGAAGCGGGCCGGTTTAAAGTTCGTTTTTACGGATATTGCGCAGCATTTTCTGCAAGGTGCCGACAAAGGCGCGATGCTCGTCTTCATCGATGCCTTCAAACAATTGCAACAGCAGATCATACATGACCGGCCATGCTTCGTTGAAGATGTTGCGGCCTTCTTCGGTCATCGAAATATCGCGGATGCGCATGTCTTCTGCGCGTGCCTGACGGCGGATGTACCCCTGCTCTTCAAGCGAATCGAGCGTGCGGCTCATCGTTGATTGTTCGGTCACGGTAAAGACCGCAAGCTCGTTGATCGTCGCCGAAGGGGTGACACTCAAGACGGCAAGCGTGCGCAATTTGACCGTCGTGATCTGGCGGCCTTTCAGCGCTTCCGCAAGGTTTGCATTATAGCGCGCCATCAGGCGGTTCATCAGGTAGGGCGCAAAACTGTTCAGGCCGATCTCGCCCAGCGAACGCGCGGGGTTCTCCTCCTGATGCTCGGAAGCCAGAACCGTACCTGAGAAGCGTTCCTCCATGAATTCCCTCGTCATCGATCATGGTTGCAACAGTCATGCGCCGGATGCATTTTGGCATCAGGCGCAACAAGGCGCTCTCATCGGTGTTAATATCGGTTGCGGAAAGATGCCAGTGAAAAGCGAGCCTGAAACGACAATCGCATCGACCTTCCCGCCCAGATCTCTGAAAACACCGCCGGTTTGACCGTCGGATCGCAGGTTGGTGTTAGGGGCAGAGAAATTGGACGGCGCGGCTTTCGGGATCGCAAAGCGTATCGATCACATTGCAATGATGCGTGCTGTCGATTTCCCAGGCGCTGGTCTCGATCCCCAATCCGTACCAGATGTTTGCCAGCAGCGTATTTTGCCGCCTGAATTCCATCAGCTCGTCGCCGCCGACACAGCAATGCACGGCGATGTCCGTGCGCGGGCGCTGGAGAGCTGCGCTTTCCGCGACAGCTTCTGCGGCATCCATATGGAAAATATCGTTCATTGCGGTCTTGAGCAGCGGGCGCAGATCATGCAGCCCGCTGATTGAAAGAACACGCCTGATCCGTTCTGCCGTTGCGGCGGCAATGGGCGCGTTTTCGCAGGCCATGCGGCTGACCAGATGCCCCCCGGCTGAATGGCCGGTCAAGGCAATGTCGCCGTCCACTTCCTGCGCCAGATGGTCGAGGAAGCGACCGATTTCCAGCGTGATGCCGGAAATCCGTGTTTCGGGGCAGAGCGTATAGCTTGGCATGGCCACGCGATAACCGCGCGCAAGCGCGCCTTGCGCCAGATGCGACCAGAAACTTTTATCCAACCCCTTCCAATAGCCGCCATGGACATACACAACGGTGCCCTTGGCCGAGCCGTCCGGCAGGAAAAGATCGTAGTGGTTGCGTGCGCCGTCGCCATAGGCAATGTCGGGTATCAAACGGCCCTGATCGCGCATTTTTTCGCGAAAGCTGGAGGCCAGTTCCGTCCAGCGCGGCGGATAGCTGGCGGAATCGCTGATAGCTTTCATATTGTCATAGGCGGTATCGAAGTCGTGAAGCACTGAATTCTCCTGCATATCCATGCGCAAGCCGCGTCAGGCGCGGGCTTCGCTAGCCGCCTGCGCACGCAGGGCGGATCGCTGCAATTTTCCGGATTCCGTCTTGGGCAGGCTGGAAACCCAGCATATCACGCGCGGATATTTATAAGGCGCGAGTTCGCTTTTGACATGGCTTTGCAGAGTTTCCTGCAAGTTCTGGTCGCCATTATAGCCCTCGTTCAGCACCACATAGGCTTTTACGATGCAGCCCCGTTCGTCATCGGGCGCTGCCACCACGCCGCATTCCGCCACGGCCGGATGCGCGAGCAGGCTGGCCTCGACCTCCGGTCCGGCAATGTTGTATCCGGCGGAAACGATCATGTCGTCATTGCGGGCCTGATACCAGAAATAACCGTCCTCATCCATGACATAGGTATCGCCGGTAATGTTCCAGCCGTTCTCGACATATTTGGTCTGGCGCGGGTCGGCCAGATATTTGCAGCCGAGCGGCCCGCGAACGGCAAGGCGTCCGGGCGTGCCGGGCGCGCATTCCTGCCCGTTGTCATCGATCACGCGCGCTTCATAGCCGGGGATTGGCTTGCCAGTCGCGCCGGGGCGAATATCCTTTTCCGGCGCGGAGATGAAGATATGCAGCATTTCCGTGGCACCGATGCCGTCCGCCAGCGAAAGCCCGGTGGCGCGTTTCCACGCTTCGAAAGTGGGGAGCGGGAGGGCCTCACCGGCTGAAACACATTTGCGCAGCGAGGAAAGATCATATTGATCGATCTTTGAAAGCACGGCGCGGTAAGCGGTCGGCGCGGTGAAACAGACAGTCGGCTTATATTCGCCGATGGCGAGCGCCAGATCATGCGGCGCGGTCTTTGCCGGAAGCACTGTGGAAGCGCCAATTCGGAACGGAAACAGGACCAGCCCGCCAAGACCGAAAGTGAAAGCCAGTGGCGGCGAGCCAATGAAGATGTCGTCTTCAGTCGCGTCCAGAATGTGATGCGCATAGCAGTCACAAACGATCAGCAGGTCGCGGTGGAAATGGATGGTCGCCTTCGGCAGGCCAGTGGTGCCGGATGTAAAACCGAGCAGGCAAGGATCATCGCCGCGTGTCGCGACCGCCTCGAAATCGCTGGATGCATCGGCCAGCAATGCGCCAAGCTCTCCGTCTGCATTGCCTTCCCATGTCACCAATGTTTTGACGAAACCTGTCTGCGCCACAGCATTTTGCATTTCGCCGATCAGAGCATGATCGCAAAAGGCAATGCTGATTTCGGCCTTGTCGATGATCTGGACCAGCTCGCGGGCGCGCAAAAGCGGCATGGTCGCGACCACGACACCGCCTGCCTTGATGATCGCCATATAGAGCGCAATCTTGGTCGGGTTATTGCCCGAGCGAATCATCACGCGATTGCCGGGTTTCATGCCAAGCTTGTCGGTCAGCACATTGGCGATCTTGTTGATCATCGCGGCAAGATCGCGATAGGTCCAGCGCACGCCCGGCGCCTGCAAGGCGATGCGGTCGCCTCTGCCGTTTGCCAGATGGGCGTCCACCAGCTCGGTGGTCGCGTTCAGCTGTTCCGGGTAACCGAGTTCTTCAAGGTTGATGATATCCGGTAGAAGTTCCGCAGCCGGGAGATTATCCAGAACGAATGTGTCCACATGAGCGCTGGGGTGCATGCTCGTCTCCTGTAGTGCCAGTAATTTGCGTTCGATTGCATGGTCAAACGTGCAAGTAACGTTCCTTGATGTCCGGGGTGTTCAAAAGGGCGGCGTTGTCGCCGCTCCACACCACACGGCCTTTCTCGATGACCACGTGACGGTCGGCAAAGCGCGCCAGCGCATCGACATTCTTGTCGATGACGAGGATCGCTTCGCCCTCATCCTTGATGTTGCGCAGGCAGGACCAGATTTCTTCGCGCATCAGCGGCGACAGGCCTTCCGTCGCTTCGTCCAGCACAACCATTTTCGGATTGGTCATCAGGGCGCGACCGACCGCCAGCATCTGCTGCTCGCCGCCGGAAAGCTGGTTGCCCATATTGCGCCGTCGTTCTTTCAGGCGTGGAAACATCCGGTAGATGCTCTCCAGCGACCATTTGCATGAGCGCGCATCCGCGCGCCGGGTGGCCAGTAGGTTTTCCTCGACACTGAGCGTCGGGAATATCTGTCGTCCCTCCGGGACCAGCCCTAGCCCCTCGCGGGCTATCGCATGGGGCGGCTTGCCGGTCACGTCATGACCATTGACGATGACCTTGCCGCCCTTGGGCGGCAGCAAGCCGAAGATCGACTTGATGGTTGTCGTCTTGCCCATGCCGTTTCTGCCGAGAATGGTAACGACCTCTCCCGCGCCGACTTCAAAATCGATGCCAAAGAGAATGCGGGACTGGCCATAGGCGTTCTGAAGCCCTTCAACTTTCAGCATCAGGCGGCCTCCTCTTCACCGAGATAGGCGGCGCGTACGTCCGGGTCGGAGCGTACGGCGGCGGGTGTTCCCGATGCGATGACGCGCCCGTAGACAAGCACGCTCACCTGATCGGCCAGCGAGAAAACGGCATCCATGTCATGCTCGATCAAAACCAGCGTGTGGGTCTGGCGCAGGGAGCGCATCAATTCGACCAGCACCACGGATTCCTCGTGGCTGGTGCCAGCCAGTGGCTCGTCGAGTAGCAACATCTGCGCTTTGGTGGCAAGCGCGATGGCAATCTCAAGCTGGCGCTTTTCGCCATGCGACAGCGCTCCAGCCCGGCGATGGGCGCGGTCGTCCAGCCGCACGCGGGCAAGTGCCGCCATGGCTTGCTCGTTGATTTCGGCCTCCTTGCTCGCCGCCCGAAAGAAGCGGAAGCTTGAGCCTGATCGCGCCTGAACGGCCAGCGCAACATTGTCCAGCACGCTGAAACCTTCCAGAACCGAGGTGATCTGAAAGGAGCGCGCAAGGCCCAAGTGAACACGCGCGGGCATGGCCAGACCGGAAATGTCGCGACCGTCAAAGACGACCGAGCCACGGTCACTTTTCAGATTGCCCGAAAGCTGATGGATCAGCGTGGTCTTTCCAGCACCGTTCGGGCCGATCAGCGCGTGAATTTCGCCGCGTTTGACGGTGAGATTGACGCCGTCCGTCACCTTGAGCGCGCCGAAGCTCTTGTGCAGGTCATGGACCTGAAGCAGTTCATCCGACATCGGAACCTCCACGCAGCTTGCGGATCAAGCCGCCAATACCGTCGCGGCTGAAAAGCACGACGAGGACGAGGAAAAGGCCGAGACCGAGTTTCCAATGCTCGGAGAAATGCGCCAGCACTTCTTCCAGCACGATGAAGGCGGTTGCGCCGAGGACTGGGCCGATCAGCGTGCCCATGCCGCCCAGCACGACCATGACGATCAGTTCGCCGGAGCGCTGCCAGCTCATGAAAGCAGGTGAAACGAACTGGATCTGGTTGGCGAGCAGCACACCGGCAATCGCCGCCGCCACACCGGCAATCACATAGGCGGTGAGCTGAAACGAGAAGGGCGAGAAGCCGATGGCGCGCATGCGCACCGGATTATCCCGCGTTCCGCGCAACACACGACCGAACCGGGAATGCACCAGCATACGGAAGGTGAGAAACGCACCGACCAGCAGCGCCAGCACGAAATAGAACAGCACCAGATTGCTGGAAAGCAGCGTATTGCCGAACAGCGTGGAACGGGTCGACAGCGTCATGCCGTCGTCGCCGCCAAAGGCCGACAGGGAGACCATGAAGAAGAAGGCCATCTGACCAAAGGCCAGCGTGATCATGATAAAATAAACGCCGCTGGTTCTGAGTGAAATATAGCCCGTGACGAGCGCGAAGAGCGCTGCAGCAATGATGGCCGCGACCAGCTGCAAGATCAGATCGTCAATGCCATAGCTGGACAGGATGCCGACCGCATAAGCGCCGATCCCGATATAGGCCGCATGACCAAAGGAAACGAGCGCGCCGTAACCCATGATGAAGTTGAGCGAAAGCGCGGCCAGCGCAAAGATCATGATGCGGGTGACGATCACGAGGAGGAAGCTGTCGCCGAGAACGGAGGCAAGAAGCGGCACGATTGCAAAGGCTGCAAAGACCAGCCACGGGCCTGCATCCAGCAAAGGCGAAGCTCGGCGCTTTGCCTTTTTCGGCATGGCGGTGTCGCGCGTGCTGTTATGGGTAATCTCGCTCATCGCGTTCCTCCCTGTGCCGGGAAGAGACCTGTCGGGCGGAAATAGAGCACGGCTGCCATCAGAATATAGGTGAGCATCGGCACCAGCGTGCGGCCCATTTGGGAGGCTGCGGCGGGGTCGAGCAGGTTGCGCAGCAGCATCGGCCCGAAGGTGCGGCCAAGCGTATCGACCAGGCCGACGGCGATGGCCGCAACAAAAGCGCCGCGCACGGAACCGACGCCGCCGATCACGATGACGACGAAGGTCAGGATCAGGATGGAATCGCCCATGCCGGGATCAACCGAGAGGATGGGCGAGACCATGCCGCCGGCAAAGCCCGCAAGCATCGCGCCAAGTCCGAACACCACCATGAACAGGCGGCGGATATTGATGCCAAGGGCCGACACCATGTCGCCATTGGTGGCACCGGCGCGCAGCAGCATGCCGATGCGCGTGTGATTGACGAGGACATAGAGACCTGCCGCCGTCAGAAGCCCAGCTGCGATGATCAGCAGGCGATAGACGGGATAGCGCAGGTTTCCGAAAAGCTGGATGGAACCGGAGAGCGATTCCGGCATCGGCACGCTGAGCGGCGCTGCACCCCATATGATCTTCACCAGTTCATTCACGATCAGGATCAGCCCGAAGGTCGCCAGAACCTGATCGAGATGGCTTCGTTCATATAGTCGTCGAAAGACCAGCACTTCCAGCACGATGCCGATGACAAGCGTGACGGGAAGCGCGATCAAAATGCCGTAGAAGAAACTGCCGGTCATGGCAGTGAAACTCGCGGTCAGATAAGCGCCGACCATATAAAGCACGCCATGCGCCAGATTGATCAGGTCCATGACGCCGAAGATCAGCGTCAGCCCGGCGGCGACGAGAAAGAGCAAAATGCCGAACTGAATCCCGTTAAGGGATTGCAGTAGAAAAAGATTGAGCATGGGGGATGTCCGGAACTCGTTGTACTGAAGCCCGGGCCACGCCAGACGGGCTGGCGTGACCTGTTTCAGACTTGGAAATTGAGAAGACTGGGCTCATCGGAGCGCCCTTCTTCCACCGGGTTACATCTTGCATTCAGCTGCGTAATTGTCCTTGTAGTCGTTGAAAACTGTTTCAACGTAGGACGTGGCGAACTGGCCATCGTCACGCTTGACGACTTTGGTCAGGTAGAAATTCTGGATCGGAAAGTGGTTGTCGCCAATGCTGAATTCACCGCGCGGCGAGGTGAATTTCGCGTCTTTCATGGCGGCGCGCAACGCGTCCTTGTCGGTGATATTGCCGTTGACCTGCTTGACGGCCGCATCAATCAGCATGGCGGCGTCATAGGCCTGCACGGCATAGGTTGCCGGAACGCGCTTGAACTTGGCCTCATAGGCTGTGGCGAATTCCTTGGCGGCGGCTGAATCGAGATCCGGCGCCCAGTTCGAACCGGCGAAGAAACCGACGGCTGCGTCTTGCTGTGCGGGCAGGGTCGTTTCATCCACGGTGAATGCGGAGAGGAACGGCGTGCCTTCAAGACCGGCCTGACGATATTGCTTGACGAAATTCACGCCCATGCCGCCGGGCAGGAAAGCATAGACCGCATCCGGCTGTTCAGCGGCGATCTGCGCCAGTTCTGCCGAATAGTCGAGCTGGCCGAGCGGCACATAGATTTCCTGCGCGACTTCGTTCTTGTAGGAATGCTTGAAACCGGCCAGCGCGTCCTTGCCCGCCTGATAGTTCGGGGCGATCAGGAAAACGCGCTTGTAGTTCTGCTTTTCGGCATATTTGCCGGAAACTTCATGCATCTGGTCGTTCTGATAGGAGGTGACGAACAGATTGGCGTTGCAATCCTTGCCAGCCAGATTGGATGTGCCTGCATTGGTCGAGATCAGGAACGCGCCGGAATCGGTCGCAGGCTTGACGATGGCGTTCAGCACGTTGGAGAAAATCGGCCCGACCACAAAATCCACCTTGTCGCGCTGGATCATCTGCTGGACCTTGTTGACGCCAATATCCGGCTTCTGTTCATCGTCCTGAATGATGATTTCCGCATCGAGGCCGCCGAGCTTGTTGCCGAGCTTCTCCATGGCAAGCAGGAAGCCGTCGCGGGATTGTTCGCCCAAAAGGGCGGACGGTCCGCTGAGCGTATAGATCAAACCGATCTTGATCTTGCCGTCTTCGGCCTGCGCGGTTCCGGTTAGCATGGTTGCGGCGAGCAGCGCGAAAGCCGCTTTCGTCGAAATTTTCATAGTTCCACCTCGATTGCAGATTTTTGCTTTGTTTTCTTATTCTTTCGCATTGTCCGATGCTGGAAATGCTTATTACCCGGCAGATGTACCCCCATACCTCTGCCGGGCGGATGCATTATTCTGCTGGCGCAGGCAAAAATTCAACCTCATGTGCCGGTGCAACGCGAACTATTTCGGCAGGATCACCGACATTGTTGATGCGAACGAACAAATCCCAGAGCTTCGCAGTGGGCGAAACCCAGAAAACGCACTTCACCGGCTGTTCGGTCTTGTTGAAAATGCCATGCGACACGTTGCGCGGCAGGCAGACGAGATCGCCAGCCTCTGCAACGGCTTCCTTGCCGTCGAGAAGCAGGTCGAATCGTCCCTCCAGCACATAGATGAATTCTTCCTGCGTGGTGTGGATATGCGGCGGAACGAAGGTGCCCGGAGGAAAGGTTGCGTGCCACGACATGGAGCTTTCGCAGACATGCTTGGGTACATAGGTCTGGCCCAGGATGTGCCAGACAACACCGTCCACGGAGGAGCCGGATTTGGTCACGCCAGCTGGAAGATCAGTCACTCTCATTCCCTTTCACAATAATTACAGATGTGAGTTTTCAGGCGGTCGCCCGGGTCATTTCCCGGTTGACCTGCTGCGTTGAAAAGCCAGCCTTTGCGGCATAGCCGCGAACGATCGCCTCGCGCTCGGCAAAGCTGATGACGCCATCCAGATCGGCAACGCCAGACGGTGCGCGGCGTTCGACCTCATCGATGACGCCTTCCGGGCCGCCCAGCCTGTTAAGCCGGACGATTTCCGCCGTCGCAGGCAGGCGGATGGCCTGATAGGCGGCAAGTGCTGCGCGGCCATGTTCGGCGGAGGCCAGATGATCAGCCAGCGTACGGGCGTCGATGATCGCCTGACTGGCACCATTCGACCCCACCGGATACATCGGATGGGCGGCGTCGCCGATCAGCGCCACGCGGCCATCGGTCCACCAGCGGGCGGGGTCGCGGTCGCACATCGGATATTCGAAGAATGTATCGGTGGCGCGCACCAAAGCGGCGAGGTCCACGACATTGATGCCGAACTTTTCGACATGGGGCATCAGCTCTTCATGCGTGCCGCGACGGCTCCAGTCCTCGCGTTTCGGCGCGGGCGATCCATCGGCGCCCGGACGATAGGTGACGACCCAGTTGTTGAGAATCTTGCCGGGCGTGGTGCCTCTGGCAATTGGATAAAGCACCAGCTTATAGGTAAAACCGCCGGCGACGATCATGGTGCGACCGTCAAGGAACGGATCGCTTTCCACCGCGCCGCGCCACATCATGACGCCGTTCCATTTGAGACCGGCTTCGTTCGGGAACATCTGCTGCCGGATGACGGAGTGGATACCGTCCGCGCCGATGATGACATCGGCAGTTGCGGATGCGATTTTCGATCCTTCGGCAAAGTGAATGGTCGCCGAACCTTCATTCTGGGCATAGCCGACGCAGCGCTGGTTGGCGACGATGGCTTCTGGTCCAAGCCGCTCGATCACCGCGTCATAAAGCAGTTTCTGCAAATAGCCGCGATGGATGGAAAACTGCGGCACATCATAGCCTGCATCCATGCCGCGGGGTTCGCGCCAGATTTCCTGGCCCTGCCGTGTGGCGTAAATCAGCTCACGGGTGCGGATGCCCGTAGCGTCGAGCGCGGGCAGGAGGCCGATTTCGGCCAGTTCACGGATCGCGTGCGGAAGAACATTGATGCCAACGCCCAACTCGCGGACTTCTGGCGCTGCTTCGAAAATCTGGCAGTCAATGCCCCGTGCATGCAGCATCAGTGCCATTGTGAGGCCGCCAATGCCTCCTCCGACGATAATCGCTTTCATTCGCGGTTCCCTTTTTCGTGGCTGCTCTCTGGCGCCTGGGTCCAACGATAAAAGCGGGAACAATGCTGTCTATCACCAAAACGCCACGCCTAACAGCAAACCGCCAGAAACACGCTTTAGGGCAAAATTTTCGCGATGCTTGCGCTCTCGGCGCAGCGTGATAGTTTAATCTTAAAATAAAACGCTCTCTAAATGAGATACGGGGAATATCGTGATGCCGACTACGAGCTATATGCACCGGCTTTCGCCGTCCATCGATTCGTTCCAGGACACCATGTCCGGGCTGCTCCGGCCTTGCCGCATCTCGAAGAAATCCAGCCGGACCTACCGCACCGAAGTCGCCCACGGGCGCATGCGGCCCTTCGGCCTGACGGCAATCCGCGTCGGCGGCCATGCCCGCATCGAGGTGGACGCGCATAATGATATGACCTTGTTGCAGGTTCCGTTGCAGGGCATCTTCGTTTCACGCGACCGGCGCGGCGACGAGCTTTTGTATCAGTCGGGCATGAATGCGCAGCTGGTCGATGCGCATTCGGCCATCGACCTTGAGTTTCACCCGTCCACGCGCATGCTGATCTTCAGCCTCAACGATACCCAGATCGATATACTGGGCGGCAAGGAATTCATCGAGCAGTTTACCCATAACAAGCGGGTCGTGTCATTCGATACGCCGGTCGGCCATGCCTTCTATCATCTGGCGCATTTCGTCATGAACGAGATCGAGAAGGACAAGGAAGCTTTCTTCCATGGCGGTCTGTCGGAGCGGCTGGAGGACAGCCTGATGGCGTCACTTGCGGCGGCGCTCGATACGCAGCCGCGTGCACGACCGCTGATGAGCGCGGTGCCGAGCTATGTCCAGCGCGCCGAAAAATTCATGCTCGACAATCTCGACAAGCAGCTGACCTTGCAGGAGCTTGTCGATGCAACAGGCACCAGCGCCCGCACCTTGCACCGCACCTTCCGCAGTGTCCGGGGCAACACGCCGCTCGGTGTGTTCAAGAACATGCGGCTGGACAAGGTGCATGCGGAACTTGCCCGCGGATATGCCGGGCCCGGTGATATTACGCGCATCGCCATGGCCTGGGCTTTCAATCATATGGGCCTGTTCTCCGCCGATTACCGCCAGCGCTTTGGCTATCTTCCGTCGGAAACGGTGCGCCGCGCGCAATAGGGTTGCGGTTGCTACAAGTGGTCCTCCCGATAACAAAATGTTGCGCAATTGCGCCGGTCCGTGGCAACGGACCGTGCTTCCGTTGTGGGATCAAGCC
This sequence comes from Ochrobactrum soli, assembly GCF_003664555.1. Lineage (NCBI taxonomy): Bacteria > Pseudomonadati > Pseudomonadota > Alphaproteobacteria > Hyphomicrobiales > Brucellaceae > Ochrobactrum > Ochrobactrum soli. The sequence continues at coordinate 136,230 of NZ_RCHH01000007.1, forward strand.
CCTTAAAATTGGAGGTTCGAAACCGCTTCGGGAATGAACGAATGACACGACAGTTGCATCTCACCGCCTTCATGCGCCCCGTCAGCCTGCACACTGGCGCTTGGCGATATCCGGGAGCCTATCCCGACGCCAATTTCAATTTCCGCCATCTGAAGTCTTTTGCGCAGAAGCTGGAAGCCGCCAAATTCGACGCCTTCTTCATGGCCGATCATCTGGCCGTGCTGAACATGCCGGAAGAGGCGTTGAAGCGCAGCCACACCGTGACATCTTTTGAGCCGTTCACCTTACTGTCGGCGCTGGCGGCGGTGACGGATAGGATCGGTCTGGCGGCAACGGCCTCGACAACCTTCGATGAGCCTTACCATATCGCCCGGCGTTTTGCCTCGCTCGACCATATCAGTCAGGGGCGGGCGGCATGGAACATCGTCACGACCTCCAATCCCGATGCGGCGCTCAATTTCGGCAAGGAAGAGCATCTCGTTCATGGCGAGCGCTACAAGCGCGCGCGTGAATTTTTTGATGTCGTGACGGGATTGTGGGACAGTTTTGCCGATGACGCATTTTTGCGCGATCAGCAATCCGGCATCTTTTTCGACCCATCGCGTATGCATGTTCTCGAGCATAAGGGTGACGACTTCAATGTGCGCGGCCCGCTCAATATTGCGCGCCCGGTGCAGGGCTGGCCGGTGATCGTGCAGGCAGGCCAATCGGAGCCGGGACGCCAGCTGGCCGCAGAGACCGCCGAGGTTGTCTTCTGCGCGCCGCGCGGATTGTCGGATGCAAAGAAACTTTATGCTGATCTGAAGAGCCGAGTTGCAGCCGCTGGGCGAAATCCGGACCACCTCAAAATATTGCCCGCCGCCTTCATCGTGATAGGTGACACGATTGAAGATGCAAAGGAAAAGCGCGCAAAGCTTGATAGTCTGGTGCATTACGACAGCGCCATCGCATCGCTGTCGATTGCCATCGGGCACGATGTATCCGGCCTCGATCCAGATTCATATCTGCCTGAACTGCCCGATACCAATGCCAGCAAGTCGAGCCAGGAACAGGTGTTGAAGCTGGCGCGCGAAGAAAAACTGACGGTTCGCCAGCTTGCCCAGCGCTATGGCGGCTATTCGGGTCTGGCTTTTGTGGGCACGCCCGAAAGTGTCGCCGACGAGATGCAGCAATGGCTGGACGAGGCCGGTTGCGACGGCTTTACGGTGGTGTTTCCGTTCGTGCCGCAAGGGCTGGACGACGTGGTGGAAAGACTGGTGCCGGAATTGCAGCGGCGCAATATTTTCCGCAGCGATTATGAGGGTTCTACCCTGCGCGAACATCTCGGACTACCGCGCCCAAGAAACCAGTTTTTCGGATAGAAAAACCATAACGAAAACACCGCAACCGATCAGGCGTGATCGGCTACGGTGTTGTCAGTTTCGCTCGGCTCGGATCAGTTTGCTGCACCAAAGACGCTGTAGCAATTGCGTCCCTTGCCCTTGGCCTGATAGAGCGCGATGTCGGCATTGCGCGCCAGATCCTGTGGGGTGACGCCGTCACGCGGCGCAACCACCGCGCCGATGCTGGCAGAAACATCCAGAACGATGCCGTGAATGATAAACGGTTCGCGGAATGCGTCGACAATCTTTGCTGCAACGGTTTCAATCTCGTCTGGGCCGCTTAACGTTGGCAGAACGACAGCAAATTCATCGCCGCCAACCCGGACCGGCAGATCGCTGGCGCCAAGAGTGGAGCGCAGACGCCGCGCGGCCTCAATCAGCAGTGCATCGCCCATAATATGTCCATGCGTGTCGTTCACGGCCTTGAAGCGGTCGAGATCGATCAGCAGCGCGCCGACGGATTTTCCCTGCTTCAGCGCATCTTCGATCATCGGGATCGCCAGCTCATAGAGCGCGCCGCGATTATAGAGTTTCGTCAGCCGGTCAGTCAGCGCCAGACGCTTCAGGGCGATGGAATCGTCATTGAGAAACTTGTTGGTCTTTTGCAGGCGCAACAGCCCGCTGGCGATGCTGGCAAAGTCTTCCAGCCTGGCCAGTTCGCTTTTGGAAATCTGCCGGGGCTTGTTGTCGAGAATGCAAAGCGAACCAACGGTCAGGCCCGCATCCACCGAAACCGGCGCCCCTGCATAGAACCGGAAGAGCGGTTCGCCGGTGACATAGGGCATGGTGCAGAAGAAACGGTCTTCAACCATATCCTCGACCACGAAGCTCTTGCCGCTTTCCACCACGAATGTGCAGGCGGTCATCTCGCGCGGGCAGCTATCCACATGCTGACCGGCATTGGCCGCGACGCGTTGCCAGTCCTGATCGATGATGTTGAGCGCAGACGTGCTCGCGCCAAAAGCCTCCTTGACGAGACCGACAAGCGTGTCGAGTTCTGGCAGGCCGATGCTGGACAGGGAGACGAGGCTGCGAACGCTTTCGAGCCGTTCGACTTCATTGGCCGGAATGGAAAAGCTTCGTTCCGGCTGTGTGAAGCCCTGCGCACCTGTATTCATCATCGTCACCATCATGCATTTCTCATCCCGCCCAGATCATAGATAGGCAATACGACAGCAACAGCAAGCAAAGCCTGCTCATGGTGAAGAAGTTTGAACAAAATTTGTAGTGTGCTTATGCCGCCTCGATATCGCGAACCGGCGGATTGCCGTAGAGGCGGCTATATTCGCGGCTGAATTGCGAAGGGCTTTGATAGCCCACCCGATGTCCTGCCGTGCCTGCATCCAGTCTTTCAACCAGCATCAGCCGCCGCGCTTCGCTCAGCCGCAGCTGCTTTTGATACTGAATCGGCGTCATGGCTGTGATCGACTTGAAATGGTGGTGGAAAGACGACGGGCTCATATTCACATATTCGGCCAGCTGTTCGATGCGCAGGGGTAGCGCAAAATGCTGGCGCAACCATCCGATGGCGCGCGCAATCCGGTTGGCCTGGCTGTCCACGGTGGCGATATTGATCAGGCGGTCGCCGCTGGGGCCGGTCAGCAGGCGATAGAGGATTTCCTGTTCGATCAGCGGCGCCATGACCGGAATATCCTCCGGGCTGTCGAGAAGGCGCAAGAGCCTGATCACCGCATCAACCAGCCCGGCAGGTGCAGCGTTGACGCTGATGCCCCACTGGTTTTCCGATTGGGAGATGCTTCTGCGAATATCACTGCGGCCAAGCAGATCGACCAGTTTTTCACTGTCGATGGCGAGTGAAAGGCAAAGATGCGGCGCCTCCGCGCTGGCTTCGACCACCCGCCACGTGACCGGCAGATCAAGCGAGGTGACCAGATATTCTCCCGTAGCATAATTGATCGTGGCCGACCCAAGGCGCAGCGACTTCGAACCTTGAAGAACCATGGCGAGACACGGGCGATAACTGCCGTGGCAGGGAACGCTCGGCGTCGAACGCCTGCTCAAGGAGAGGCCGTCGATCGCGGTTCTGCACTCGCCATCGGTTTCGATGAAGCGCTTGGCGAGCGAAGCCAGCTCCCTATATGCATCGACGGGTAAGTTCATGGGCACCTCGGTTTGTCAACGATCCGACATGGTCTTCATTTATCCAGTTCGGAAAACGAAACCAAGAGACAGGGTAGGTCATGCGGGCCAGATTTGCAGGATTATGCAAGAAGCTTGCAGGATCGGTCTACCCTCTTTCCTCAGGTTCACGGCATAGTCAATCATCTCATCCTTCCCCAATTTTCCCTGAAAAACGGAGTTTATTATGGCTATTGCAAGAGGTTATGCCGCAACCGATGCGGATCAGCCGCTGGTGCCGTTCACATTTGAACGTCGTGAACCCAATGCCGACGATGTGGTCATCTCGATCCAGTATTGCGGTGTGTGCCATTCCGACATTCATACGGTTCGCAACGAATGGAAAAACGCCGTTTATCCAATCGTTCCCGGCCATGAAATTGCGGGCGTCGTCACGGCTGTCGGCGACAACGTGACCAAGTTCAAGGTTGGCGACAAGGTCGGCGTCGGCTGCTTCGTGGATTCCTGCGTTGGTTGCGCAGCACGCGACGTTGATAACGAGCAATATCTGCCGGGTCTCATTCAGACCTATAACTGCGATGACGCAGAAGGAAAGACGCGCACGCAGGGCGGCTATTCCGACCAGATCGTCGTCAAGGAAGGCTATGTGCTGTCCATTCCGGACAATCTGCCGCTCAATGCCTCGGCCCCGCTGCTTTGCGCCGGCATCACGCTTTATTCGCCGCTCCGCCACTGGAATGCGGGCCCGGGAAAGCGCGTGGCCATCGTCGGCATGGGCGGGCTTGGCCACATGGGCGTCAAGCTGGCCAGTGCGATGGGCGCACATGTCACGGTGCTGAGCCAATCGCTTTCGAAAAAGGATGACGGCCTCAAGCTCGGCGCAAAGGAATATTACGCCACCAGCGATGCTTCGACCTTCGAGAAGCTCGCAGGCAGTTTCGATCTGATCATCTGTACGGTTGGCGTCGCCATCGACTGGAATGCGTATCTCGGCCTGCTCAAGGTCAATGGAACCATGGTGAATGTCGGCGCGCCGGAACATATGGTGCCGGTCCATGCCTTCTCGCTCATTCCGGGCCGCAAGAGCCTTGCCGGTTCGATGATCGGTTCGATCAAGGAAACCCAGGAAATGCTGGATTTCTGCGGCGAACACAACATCGTCTCGGAAATCGAGATGATCAATATTCAGGATATCAACGAGGCTTACGAGCGCGTTCTGAAAAGCGACGTGCGCTATCGCTTCGTAATCGATATGGCTTCTCTGGCAGCCTGATAAAATAAGCGGCGGGATCTATTGGTCCCGCCTTTTTCATAGCGCCGCAGGAACAGGCTCTCAGAACTGGAGTACCTGGCTTAGCACCAGCACCGTGCCGACGGCACACGAACAGGCGAAAAGCGTCAGCTCCGAAGCGGTCAGCCGGTCGATCCAGATCGGTCGCTTCAATGGTCGGTTTGTTCGCGATGGTGTGTGGGCGTGCAATTCCGCTTTTGCCCCATTATCCTTTTTCATTGAACTGCTGTGCATTTTTCATTTTCTCCCCCATCCAACGCCAACTGCGTTGGGTCGCCGCAAGATCGGCGCATGTTTACTAAACATTAACCAATTTTCCGGCGGCGGGAAACAGCGAAATTGGATGAACCAACACGCCCGTTTGGCGAATGACCATGCAAGTCCCGCTACGCTTCAAGCGCGGTAGCTTGTCTGCATGGTTGCAATCGGGCCCGGCTTCTGGTCAAAGCCTGCAACGGTTTGCAGAAATGTCAGAACAAGACCCGAAGCAGGATTTGTTGAACCATGCCCGATAATGGCGCATCCGCACCATTCATTGCTGTCAATGGCGTCGGTTATGCGATAGCAGGGCGGCCAATCCTGCACGGTGTTTCGCTTCACTCCAATGCGCGCAGAATGGGCATTGTCGGCAGAAACGGCTCCGGCAAGAGCACGCTTGCGCGGCTTCTGGCGGGGCTGCTGAAACCAACGGAAGGCGCGATCCGTATCGCTGGCCACGATATTTATGAAGACCGCAAGGCCGCGCTTTCAACCGTCGGCATCCTGTTTCAAAACCCCGAACACCAGATCATCTTTCCAACGGTCATCGAGGAAATTGCATTCGGCCTGCGCCAGCAGGGCGCGACCAAAGCCGATGCGCGCACGATGGCGACCAAGGTACTGGCCGATTTCGGCAAGGACCATTGGGCCGATGCTGCCATCCAGTCGCTGTCGCAAGGGCAGAAGCATCTGGTCTGCATGATGGCGGTGGTCGCCATGCGCCCGGCGCTGATCATTCTCGACGAACCTTTTGCCGGTCTCGATATTCCGACACGGCATCAGCTGGCGCGCTATCTGAACGGCGGCGAGGCGCGCCTTCTGCACATTTCCCATCACCCGGAAGACCTGCACGGTTATGAGGAAGTGTTCTGGATCGATCAGGGCCAGATCCGGGAAACCGGGGATGCGCAAACGGTTCTGACCCGTTATGTTGAAGAAATGATCCTTCAGGGCAAGAGCGATGATCTCTCTCACCTCTCCCGTTAAAACACGCGCGCATCAATGGCCGGTGGCGGCCAAGGTGGCCGCGCTTTGCATCGCCACCACGACGCTTTTCATGGTCACGTCGGTCTGGTTCCAGCTTGGCGCGCTGGTGGTCTGTCTCGCGCTCTACGCCCTCCCGGGGCGCGTATTCTTTCGCGCCGGCTTGCAGGCCATGCGGCCGGTTCTACCCTTTGTTGCGGTGATTTTTCTCTGGCATCTGGCTTTCTACACCGCGCTTGAAGGGGTGGAGATCACGGTGCGCGTGGCCACGATGATTGCGCTCGCCAATCTGGTGACGATGACGACACCGCTTGAAGATTTCGTGCATCTGCTCCGGTTCTTAAACACGCCTATGCGCCGCCTTGGCCTGCCGACGAAAATTCTCGAAACGGCCATCCCGCTGGTGATACGCTTTACGCCGGTGCTGATTGTCCGGGCCAGACAGCTTGTTGAAGCCTGGCGCGCCCGGTCGCGCAGGCGTCCGGGCTGGCAACTGGTGCTGCCGCTGTCGCTGGCGGCGCTCGACGATGCCGATCATGTTGCCGAAGCATTGCGTGCTCGCGGCGGAACTCTCAAGTAAAGGCTCCCCTATGGAAAGAAATGTCGCCCACGTGGCTCTGTTTGCAGCGCTGATCTGCGCACTCGGATTTCTGCCAGCCGTTACGCTCGGCTTCGGCGTGCCGATTACCGCGCAAAATCTTGGCGTCATGCTGGCCGGTGCTGTGCTGGGGCCAAAACGCGGTGTTGCCGCTGTGGCGCTGGTCATTCTTCTGGTGGCAATCGGATTGCCGGTTCTGGCGGTCGGACGCGGCGGTCTCGGCGTTTTTGCCGGCCCGACGGTCGGCTTTCTGCTCGGCTGGATACCGGCGGTTTATGTGACCGGCCTTTTCATCGAGCGTGCACCCATCACCAATCTCGGCGTGTCCACCTTTCTCGGCGCGGTGCTGGGCTGTATCGGGGTGCTCTATCTGTTCGGCGCTATCGGCATGTCGCTGATCCTTGCAAAGCCTTTTCTTGAAGCGGTCAAGCTCCTTGCCATCTTCATTCCGGGCGATCTGGTCAAGGCTGTCATCACCGGTGTTCTGGTGTCGGCACTTGCCAAAATACGACCGCAGGATATTCATCGCGGTCAAACCATACGCTGAAAAGCTGTGCGTTCACGGTAACTTGTATCGCGCCGCAAAGCAGATCGGTATTCCTGATGCTTTCTCCAATTGGAGAGATTACGATAATTCTTCGTAGCGAATCGATGTCGAGCTTGGGAGACATTGCATGGCAGCAGAGACCGGTGCGGCGCGTACCATTCGGACCATTGTTGAAACCATTCAACCGCAATTGAATGTCAAACTGTGGGACGGCACCCAGATCGGCGCTTTCGACGGGCCAACGCTGGCGATCAAGGACCCCTCGGTCGTGCGTCAGGTGGTGTTGAAGCCGAATTACGACACGCTTATCAGTCTCTGGACCTCCGGCGCGGTGGATATCGAAAACGGAACCATCTTCGATGTCGCAGAAACAAAGATCGACGGTCATCTCAAGGAGCGCATCAAGGCGCTGCCGAAATGGCAGTTGCTGAAAGGCATTCCATCACTGCTCTTTGCCGGAAAGGCGAAGGACCAGGCGAATATCGACGGAAAGTCGCCCTTCGTCAGCGGCTCCAACAAGGAAGCGATCACCCATCACTACGATGTGTCGAACGAGTTCTATCAGCTGTTTCTTGATGAACGCATGGTCTATACCTGCGCCTATTTCACCGACTGGCAAAACAGTCTGGATCAGGCGCAGTATGACAAGCTGGACCTGATCTGCCGCAAGCTGCGCCTGAAACCGGGCGACCGCTTTCTCGATATCGGCTGCGGCTGGGGCGCGCTTTTGATCCATGCCGTGCAGAATTACGGCGTGATCGGAACCGGCGTTTCTCTGTCGGAAGCGCAAACGGCACTCGCCCGACAAAGGATCAAGGCTGCCGGGCTGGAAGACAAGATCACCATCCACATCAAGTCTTATACCGAGCTTGATCAGGAGTTCGACAAGATTTCTTCCATCGGCATGTTCGAACATGTCGGCATTGCCAATTATGATACCTATTTCAAGTCTGTGCGACGTTTGCTGCGGCCGGGCGGCCTCTATATGCATCACGCCATCACCCGCCGGATGAAGAAGAACAAGAAGAGCTTCAACCGCAAAAGTGCGGAACATCTGGCGCTGGTAAAATATATCTTCCCCGGCGGCGAGCTGGACCATCTGGGCATGACCGTCGAGAATCTTGAAGGCCATGGCTTCGAGGTGCATGACGTGGAAAATCTCCGTGAGCACTATGGGCGCACCTGCCGCCTGTGGGCGGAACGGCTTCATGCCAATTTCGACAAGGCTGTCGCCGAGGTCGGTTATCCGAAGGCGCGGCTCTGGATACTTTATCTCGCGGGCTGTGCGCTGGCGTTTGAACGCGGAACAGTCCAGATCAACCAGACACTTGCCTCGAAGCGTAAACGCGGCATTTCGGCTGTGCCGCAAACCCGCGCGGATATTTATCAGAGTTAAACAGGTGGAGCAGAAAGCCCCGCCTGCCGCCTGAAGGATTATCGGACTTCGCGGTCGATATCGCGCCGCAGCACGAAGGCCGTGGTGATGTCGTCCACGATATCATGGGCGGCAACGAGGTCGCGCACGCGGTTGAGGTCGTCGATTGTCGCCGCTTCCAGCTCGACAACCAGATCAAGCTGCCCGCTGACCGATGAGACGCGGCGGACTTCAGCGTGCTGCGCCAATATGTCGAGAAGCGCCAGCGCAGGCGTGCGTTTCAGGCTTACGAGCAATATGGCGCGGATGAAATTGGTATCGATCTCGCCAATATCCGCGCGATAGCCGCGAATGACGCCGCTGCGTTCCAGATTTGTGACGCGCTCGCTGGTCGCGCTGCGGGACAAGCCGATACGACCGGCCAGCGTCTTCAGCGCGATGCGCGCTTCCTTGGACAGAATTGCCAGTATTTCGCGATCTTTCGCGTCAAGTTCCCGCATCGTTACCCTATACGCATGACCGGACATATGCCGGTCCATTCCGACAAAGTGCCGGTTCTTCCGACAGGATACTTGATGCCCGAAAACGCATTGCGTGCCAAGGTTCTGATAAGAAATCTAAACTGGAAACGCACTATCCATGACCGATCTGTCCCATCCGAACCCGCAGTTTTCCGCAGCCGATGCCGAGAAGCTGGCCATTGAAGTCTTTGGTGTCACTGCCACGGCATCGCCGCTCGACAGCGAACGCGATCGCAATTTTCGTCTGGAGACCGGAACGGATGCCGACTGGATTTTAAAAATCGTCAATGCCAGCGAGCCGCAGGTCGAAAGCGAATTCCAGACCGCGCTTCTGCAGCATCTGGCCAGTGCCGATGCGAAGCTCGCGGTTCCGCATCTGAAGCCAAGCCTTTCGGGCGATGTGCTTGCATCGGCTGTGGCGAGCGGTGGCGAGCGCCATGCCATGCGGCTGGTCGGCTGGCTGCCGGGTGTTCCCCTCGCGGAAGTCAAACGCACGTTTGGGCTGATGCGCAATCTCGGTCGCGCGCTTGGCGAACTGGATCATGCCTTGCAGGGCTTCATCCATCCGGGCGCCGTGCGCGATCTCGATTGGGATTTGCGCCATGCGGCCCGTACGCGCACGCGCCTGCATTTCGTCGGCGATGCCGACAGGCGTTCGCTGCTTGAGCGCTTCATCGTGCGTTTTGAAAACCGCGTCGCGCCGAAACTGTCGCGCCTGCGTGCACAGGTCATCCACAATGATGCGAATGACTGGAATGTACTGGTCAGCACGAGCGACCATGAACAGATTGCCGGATTGATCGATTTCGGCGATGCCGTTCACACGGTTCTGATTGCCGAAGTCGCCATTGCCTGCGCCTATTCCATTCTCGACATGGAAGATCCAATTGGTGCGGCAGCGGCACTGGCCGCCGGATTCCACGAAAAATACCCGCTCAAGGCGGAAGAAATCGACGTTCTGTTCGATCTCATCGCCATGCGTCTTGTCACCAGCGTGACCTTCTCTGCTTCGCGCCACGACAAGACGGACGACAATCCATATCTGGCGATCAGCGAGGCTCCGGCCTGGCGTCTTCTGGAAAAGATGGACGCGATGAACCCGCGTTTTGCGACCGCTATTCTGCGCAAGGCCTGCGGCTTCGACGCTATCGAGGGTGCAGGCGCGGTTCGCAAATGGATTGCGGATAACAGCAAGACCTTTGCGCCGATTGTGCATCCGGCACCGGCAACCATGACCAAGGCGCTCGTGCCATATGGCGATGAAACGCATGTCATGACGGTTGCCTCCGCTGAACAGCGCGCCAGGGAAGCGACGGAATGGTGGGATAATTTCTGCACTTACAACAACGTTCAGCTCGGTATCGGCCCCTGGGGCGAAAAGCGCACTGTCTATACCGACACCGCGTTTGAATCGCGTTTCATCGAAGGGCAGCGCCGCATCCACCATTTGGGCGTCGATCTGTTCATGCCTGCCGGAACGCCGCTTTACACGCCGCTGGCCGCAACGGTCGTCAGCGTTGAAATCGAACGCGAACCGCTCGGCTATGGCGGTCTCGTCAAGCTTGAGCATCGCCCGGAAGGCTGCCCGCCTTTCGTGACCCTCTGGGGGCATATGGCACATGAGGCGCTCGGTCGTCTCAAGCCGGGCGAGAGGCTGGAAGCTGGCGATCTCGTCGGCCATATGGGCGATATTCACGAAAATGGCGGGTGGACCCCGCATCTGCATTTCGAAATGACGACGGATATCAATCTGTCGGCAACCGAAATTCTGGGCGTCGGCGAAGCGGCCTATCTCGACGTCTGGGCCGATGTTTTCCCGGATGTGGCGGGGCTGGCGGGCATTCCGCCGGAGACCTTCCATCAGGATGGACGCACCCGCGCAGAAATCATCGCGAAGCGCAAGGAAATACTGCTGCCGAACCTGTCGATTTCCTATTCCGAGCCGATCAAGTTCGTGCGCGGCGAGGGGACGTGGCTGATCGACAATTACGGTCGCGCCTATCTCGATTGCTTCAACAATGTTTGCCATCTGGGGCACGCCCATCCGGAAGTGGTGGAAGCCATCGCCCGTCAGGCGGCGCTGCTCAATACCAACACCCGCTATCTGCACGACAACATCGTGGCCTACGCCGAACGGCTGACGGCAACCTTGCCGGAAGGACTGACGGTCGCGTCCTTCGCCTGCTCGGGTAGCGAAGCAAACAGCCTGATGCTGCGCATGGCACGCAATCATACGGGCCGCAAGGAAGCCATCGTTCTCGACTGGGCCTATCACGGCACCACGCAGGAGCTGATCGATCTCAGCCCCTACAAATACAAGCGGAAGGGCGGTAAAGGGCGACCGGATCACGTCTATGAGGCGGTCATTCCCGACAGCTACCACGCGCCGGAAGACTGGCCGCTGGAGGAACATGGCAAGCGCTTTGCCGAGAGCATTGCCGAACAGATCGACACCATGCGCAAGCAGGGTCGTGCGCCGGCTATGTTCTTTGCGGAATCGATTCCAAGTGTCGCCGGTCAGGTATTCCTGCCAGAAGGCTACCTCAGGGAAGTCTACGCTATGGTTCGTGCCGAAGGCGGACTTTGCGTTGCCGACGAAGTGCAGGTCGGTTTCGGTCGCGTCGGCAGCCATTGGTGGGCGTTTGAAATGCAGGATGTGGTGCCGGATATCGTCACCATGGGCAAGCCGATTGGCAATGGCCATCCCATGTCGGCTGTGGTGACCACCCGTGAAGTTGCAGACAGCTTCAATAACGGCATGGAATATTTCAACACCTTCGGCGGCAATCCGGTGTCCTGTGCCGCTGGTCTTGCAGTCATCGACGTGATCGAACGCGACAAGCTGCGCGAGAATGCGCTGACTGTCGGAAACTATCTCATCAACGGTTTCCGTAAGATGCAGCAGCGCTTCGATATTATCGGCGATGTTCGCGGTCAGGGACTGTTCCTCGGTATCGAGCTTGTCACGGATCGCAAGACCAAGGCGCCAGCAACGGCGCTGGCCCGCAAGATCAATGACGGCGCGCGCGAACGCGGCATCCTGATGGGGACTGAGGGTCCGCATGACAACGTGTTGAAGATGCGCCCGTCCATGGTGTTCAGCCGCGCCAATGCAGATCATTTGCTCAGCGTTCTGGCCGACAGTTTCGAGGCTGCGTTGAAGTAAAGCCTCCAACATCAGGGCCGATTTTCAAGGCCGCATTCCGATCCGGTTTGCCGGGTGGGAGTGCGGCCTTTTCTTTTAAAATCGCGCCCTCGACCGCCGACAATATGCCGGTCATTTCCGGCAATGTGTCGGGCTGGCAGTCATATTGCAGGATGCTTGGAAACAAGGCCTGTGCCAAGCTCTGTCGATGAAGGTTGATGGCAAACCATAAGCCTAACAATAAGACCAATCCAGAGGAAACACCAAAGCCATGAATAGCAAGCTCAAGACCATGTTTGCGGCTGCAGCCGTAGCACTCGCCGCCGCCTTTTCCGCCATGCCAGCGCATGCGGATGAGCTGGAAAAGCTCAAGGAAACCGGTGAGTTACGCGTCGCCATGAGTGGCGCCTATCCTCCGTTCAGCTTCACCAATGCCGATAATCAGGTGGTAGGCTTCGATGCCTCCATCGGAACAGAAATCGCCAATCGTCTGGGCGTGAAGGTCAAGCTCGTGACCACGCCATTTGACGGTATCATTGCAGGTCTTCTGGCCAAGAAATACGATGCTGTTGTCGCCTCCATGACCATCACCCCAGAGCGTGAAAAGGCCGTCGATTTTGTGGGACCCTACTACCATGCGGGTCGCACGGTCGTGGTCAAAGAAGACGCCCCAATCCAGAAACTGGAAGACCTCAATGGCAAAACCGTGGGTGTGACCATGGGTGATGCCCATGAGAAGTGGGCCAAGGCACAGGGCGACCTCAATGTTCGCACCTATAAGGGCCTGCCGGAAATGTTGATTGATCTTGATGCAGGCCGCATCGATGCTCTTGTCATGGACAGCATTCCGGTGAAGATCGCGGTGAAGGAAACCGGCCAGAAGGTTCGCATTCTGGATACGCCGAATATCGAAGGCGGTCGTGAGGCGCTCGGCATTGCCATTCGCAAGAACAATCCGGAACTCAAGGCTGCCATGCAGAAGGCACTCGACGACATGCTCGCCGATGGCGGCTACGAGAAGATCTCGATGCAGTGGATCGGTAGCGATATTCGCTAAGCTGGCTTTTAATCCGGCCCGGTTTATCCGGGCCGGTACATGCGATCTTCCGGAGTAGTTCTATGGATCTTGCGTTAATGCGGCACGTCCTCCCGTTTTTTCTGGAGGCGGCATGGGTAACTGTGCAGATTTCCGTGCTTGCTCTTGTGTTGGGATTCGTCATTGCGGGCATTCTGGTCGTCGGACGCCTTTCTAACAGCTTTGTTCTGCGTTTTTTGTCCGGCGCCTATGTCAGCATTTTTCGTGGAACGCCCTGCCTCGTGCAGCTGTTCGTGCTTTATTTCGGTGGCCCGCAGATCGGGCTCGAACTGGAGCCCTATGCGGCGGGTGTCATCGGTCTGGGGCTCAATATCGGCGCTTACATGGCCGAGTCTATTCGCGGCGCAATTGCAAGCGTGGATCGGGGCCAGGACGAGGCAGCCCGCTCGATTGGGTTTGGCCGCGGCCAGACGCTGCGCCTCATCATTCTGCCACAGGCCGCACGCCTGATGATCCGCCCGCTCGGTGTGAATGCGGTTGCTCTGGTCAAGGGTTCGGCGCTGGTATCGACCATTTCCGTGGTTGAACTCACCTATACGGCGCAACGCTTCATCAGCTCGACCTACAAGCCATTCGAGATTTTCGCAGTTGCTGCGGTCATTTACATGCTCATCGTCTATGTGGTGGCGTCGCTTGTCGATCTGCTCGACAAGCGCTTCGCTGCACGCTGAGGGAGGACGCAATGCCAGCTCTCGATTTCAGTATCGTCGCTCCCTATACCGATCTGCTCTTGACCGGATTGTGGTGGACCATCGTTCTTGCGGTCGCATCCAGCGCGCTGAGCTTCATCCTCGGCATCGTCTTTGCGCTGGTTGTGCTTTATGCACCGGCTTTGTTCGCCTATCCGGTCCGCTTCTTCATGTGGCTCTTCATGGGAACGCCGCTGCTTTTGCAGCTCTATCTCATCTATTACGGTCTGGTGCAGATCGGGATCGACATTCCGGCCCTGTTTGCGGGCATTCTCGGATTGAGTCTGCATTTCGCGGTCTATAATGCGGATGTGTTCCGGGCGGGCATCGTCTCGGTCGATCCGGGGCAGACGGAAGGTGCGCGATCCATCGGGCTAAGTCAGGGGCAGACGCTGCGCTATATCATCATCCCGCAGGCCATCCGCAACACCATCCCGCCCATCGGCAACAACATGATCGTGCTGTTGAAAGACACATCGCTCGTGTCGATCATCGGCATTGCCGAACTGGTTCACAGCGCGCAGATCGCCATCAGTGAAACCTATAGTCCGTTTGAGTTCTATCTGACTGCCGCCGCACTTTATTACGTGGTCAACCTCGTCATGGAAGCGGGCCTGCGGCATATCGAAAGAAAAGTGGAGGTTACGCGATGAGCGCCTTGAAGCCTATGGTTGAAGTGAAAGGCGCCCGCAAAGCCTATGGTGCGCTGGAGGTTCTGAAAGGGATCGATCTTTCGGTATCGCGTGGCCAGATCATCGCGATCATCGGCCCGAGTGGTTCGGGCAAGAGCACATTGCTGCGCTCCATCAATCATCTGGAGACGCTGAATGGCGGCGAAGTCTGGCTCGACGGGTTGCAGGTCAACCAGCCGCTGAGCGGGCAGGCTTTTGAAAAGCACATCAACGCGGTGCGCCAGCAGATGGGCATGGTGTTTCAGCACTTCAATCTGTTTCCGCATCTCACCGTGCTGGAAAACATCACGCTGGGACCGACAAAGCTGAAGGGCATGTCCAAATCGGCGGCCCGCGAACTGGCGCTGGAACTGCTCAACAAGGTGGGGCTCGCCAGCAAGGTGGACGTCTACCCGTCACGCCTGTCCGGCGGCCAGAAACAGCGCGTTGCCATTGCCCGCGCGCTTGCCATGCAGCCGAAGGTGATGCTGTTCGACGAGGCGACCTCGGCGCTCGATCCGGAACTGGTCGATGAAGTGAATGCGGTCATGAAGCAGCTTGCAGCCGAGCATATGACGATGCTGATCGTGACGCATGAAATGCGCTTTGCCGGTGAGGTTGCCGACAGGATCATCTTCATGGACGGCGGCTTTGTGGTCGAAGAAGGCGCGCCCGCAGACGTGTTGCGCAACCCGCAGCAGGACCGGACGCGGGCCTTCCTGAAAAACTATATCGCTTCTTAAGCGTCACCTCGAAATGAAAGCCCCCGGACCAACCAAGTCCGGGGGCTTTTTCTTAGAGCATTTCCAGCAAAAGTGCGTAGCGGTTTTGCGTAGGATAATGCGCAAAACAAATAGATAGAGCGGTTCCACGATTCCGTTTTAACCGGAACCGCTCTGGGAAAGCAGGGCTTGCGATCAGCCTTCCTTATGCTGTTGCGCGGCCAGTTCCTCGACGCTCATATCCGGCTCGTTGCGGGTCTTATAGAGCGAGTAGAGCACACCGCTTGCGAGAATGCCGAGCGTTACCACCAGCGACAGCAGTGTGTTGATATGAACACCCAGCGGCACGAGGAAAATCTTGATACCGATCAGCACCAGAATGATCGCCAGCGATACCTGAAGATAGCGGAAGCGGTTCATGGCGGCGGCGAGTGCGAAATAGAGCGCGCGCAGGCCGAGGACGGCGAAGATGTTCGAGGTGTAGACGATAAACGTATCCTGCGTGACGGCAAACACGGCAGGGACGGAGTCTACGGCAAAGATCAGATCGACGGTCTCAACCATGATCAGCGCGACCGCAAGCGGCGTTAGCCAGGTGACGAGCTTGCCGGTTTTCGGGTGCGGCTTCTTGACGGTGAAATGGCGCCCGTGCACCTCGCTGGTGATATTGAAGCGCTTGCGCAGGAACCGGAAAACCGCATTCTGCTCGATATCGGGCGTTTCATCCTGATGGCGGAACATCTTGAAGCCGGTGAAGACGAGGAAAGCGCCGAACAGGAACAGGATCCAATTGAACTCATGCACCAATGCCGCGCCCAGCCCGATCAGAACCGCGCGGAAGGCGATGACGCCCAGAATACCCCAGAACAGCACGCGGTGCTGATAAAGGCGCGGGATGGCGAGAAAGCCGAAAATCGTTGCGATGACGAACATATTGTCCATCGCAAGGCTCTGCTCGATCAGATAGCCGGTGTAGAATTCGAGGCCCGCCTGCGCGCCGCGTTCCCACCAGACCCAGCCGCCGAAAGCCAATGCGATGACGACATAGAAGCCGTAAAGGAGCAGGCTCTCCTTGGCTCCGATTTCATGTTCGTCGCGATGCAGAATACCAAGATCGAAAACCAGCAAACCCACGACGATCGTGATGAATGCCGCCCAGAAGTATACAGGTGTGCCGAGAAAATCGCCCGAAAGGGCTAAAATAAGCGAATCCATCGCCGGACCATCTCCATTTGAACAAGTGGAGCAGCCCCGACATCGCCATAGCGGAAAACCATGACCAGAGGGGCCCGGCGCTGCCTTCTTCAAATGTGTATGTTTTTGCCCGGTTCAAGGGTGGAGTGTAAAATTTTTGTGAGGGGGTGTGGCAGTCTGGAGCGGATTCCCGCTCCAGACAGATTTCGTTGCAATATCAATGTTGTGGCGCGGGCGTTTCTTCTGCGTCCGGTTCCTTGATGCGGAACCATGCCACATAGAGTGCTGGCAGGAACAGGAGGGTGATCGCCGTGCCAGCGATGATGCCGCCCATCATGGCATAGGCCATCGGCCCCCAGAACACTTCGCGGGCAATGGGGATCAGCGCAAGGCTTGCCGCCGCCGCCGTCAGTGCAATCGGGCGCATACGGTGCTGGCTGGCGATCATCACAGCATCCCAGGGCTTCATGCCTTCGGTGATATGTTCCTCGATCTGCACAATCAGGATGACGGAGTTTCGGATCAGAATGCCGATCAGCGCCAGCACGCCTAGAATGGCGACGAAACCAAGCGGTTTGCCGCTTGGCAGGAGTGCTGCAACCACGCCGATCAATCCAAGCGGCGCAACCGCCACCACGAGGAACAGGCGCTGGAAACTCTGCAACTGCAGCATCAGCACAGTCGCCATCACAAACAGCATCAGTGGAACGACGGCGGCAATCGGTCCCTGGCTCTTGCCGCTTTCCTCAACCGTGCCTGCGGTCTGAATATAGTAGCCAGCCGGTAGCTTGTCGGCGAAAGCATTGATCGCGGGGCCGAGGTCTTTCACGATCGTATCCGGCATGGTCTTGTCGATAATGCCTGCCGCGACCGTGATCGTCGGGATGCGCGAGCGGCGATAGATGACGGGCTGCTCAAGCTCGTAGCGGAAATTGGCGATGGAAGCGAGCGGCACCGAGGTGCCGTTGCCGGTCGCAATTTGCAGGCTCTGCAAGGTGTCGATGGAATCGCGTTCGTGCTTTTGCGCGCGCACGACGACATCGATCAGATAGATCGAATCCCTAACCTGCGTGATGGTGATGCCGCCGACGACACCGTTCAGCGTCGTAGCAATATCCTTGGATGAAATGCCAAGCTTGCGCGCCTTGTCCTGCATGACATCGACACGGATCACGCGGCCGGGCTCATTCCAGTTATAATTGACCACACCCAGTCTTTCATCGGCAGTCAGGATGCCAGCGAAATCCTGCGCCAGACCACGCAGTTTCTGAATGTCCGGGCCGGAAATGCGGTATTGCACGGGGCGTCCGACCGGCGGTCCAAGCTCCAGGAATTTCACATAGACGTCGGTGCCGACATAATCCTTGCGGAAGACCTCATCAAACTTGACCTTCAGGCGGTCTCGCGCTTCGACATCCTTGGCGACGACGACCATCTGGCCGAAATAGGGATTGTTCGGCTGCACGTCGAAGGAGAGGATGAACCGGATCGCGCTTTGCCCGACATAGGTGCTCCAATGCTCGATATCGGGATCGCCTTTTAGCATGGTTTCTTCGAAACGCTCCATCTGCGCCCGGGTTTCGGCGATGGAGCTGTTTTGCGGCAAGGTCCAGTCGAGAACCAGTTCCGGACGATCCGACTGCGGGAAGAACTGCTGTTCGATGAAGCGCATCCCGAAAACTGAAACCGCAAACAGAAGGACGGTTGTCACGATGGTCACCCAGCGATAGCGCATCGCCAGCAACAGCGCCCTGGAAAAGGCTTCAAAGAAGCGGCTGCGCTTTTCCGCATGGGGCTTCATTTTCTTGGGCAGGAATGTGACGCCCAGCAGCGGCGCAAACAGCACCGCGACAATCCACGACACCACCAGCGAAACGGCGATCACCACAAAGAGCGTATAAGTATATTCGCCCGCCTGACTGGAATTGAGGCCGATCGGGATGAAGCCCGCAATGGTTACAAGCGTGCCTGTCAGCATCGGAAAGGCCGTATGCGAATAGACGTAAGTGGCGGCCTTGTTGATCGGGTCGCCGAATTCCAGTCGCGCCACCATCATTTCGACGGCGATCATGGCATCATCGACCAAAAGGCCGAGCGCGATGATAAGCGCGCCGAGCGACACGCGTTGCAGTGAAATATCCAGAAGCGACATCGACAGGAAGGTGATCGCAAGCACGAGCGGGATCGATAGCGACACCACGAATCCGGCGCGCAAGCCAAGGCTGACAAAGCTGACGGCAAGCACGATGACCACGGCTTCGAACAGCGCGCTGGTAAAGCCGGACACGGCTTCCTTCACGACATGCGGCTGGTCGGCCACCTTGAACACCTTGACGCCGACAGGGAGTTCCGCCGTCACCTGCTGCATCATCTTGTCGAGCGCCGCGCCAAATTCCAGCAGATTTCCGTTCGGCTTCATACCGATGCCAAGCCCGATGGAATCCGCGCCATTGACGCGGAAGATGGATGTTGGCGGGTCGACATAGCCGCGCGTGATGGTGGCCACATCGGACAAGCGGAAGAACCGGTCATTGACGCGCAGATTGACCGCGCGCAGATCGGCTTCGGAATTGAACTGGCCGCTGACGCGGACACTGATCCGTTCCGGCCCGGCCTGAACGACGCCCGATGGCGTGATCGCGTTCTGGTCCTGCAAGGCCTGAAGCACGGCCTGCTGGTCGAGACCAAGTGCTGCGACCTGCCGCGTCGAAAATTCGAGATAGATCGCCTCGTCCTGCGCGCCGATCAGCTCGACCTTACCGGCATTGGGCAGCGTCAAAATCTTGGCGCGCACATCTTCCGCATAATCACGCAGCTGTCGCATGGACAGACCATCAGCGGTGAAGGCGAAGATATTCCCGAAAACATCGCCGAACTTGTCGTTATAATAAGGCCCATAAACGCCATCAGGCAGTTCCGGCTTGATATCGTCCAGCATATGCCGGACTTCATTCCAGGCGTCGGTGACCTGACGTTTACGCACCGTGTCCTTCAGGAAAACGAAGACGACAGACTGGCCCGCGGTCGTTACGCTGCGCGTATAATCGAGCGTATCGAGTTCCTCGAGCTTCTTCTCGATGCGATCCGTGACCTGATTGAGCGTTTCTTCCACGGAAGCGCCCGGCCAGTTGGCCTGCACCACCATCGTCTTGACGGTGAATTCCGGGTCTTCTTCGCGACCGAGATCGAGATAGGACACGAAGCCTGCGACCAGAAACACGAGCATGAAATACCAGACCAGCGATCTGTGGTTCAAAGCCCAGTCGGACAGATTGAATCCCTTTTTCACAGGCCAGTTCCTTTCTGGTCCAGACGGACTTTCTGTCCTTCTTTCAATTCATAGACGCCAGCAATCGCCACATAGCTGCCGACCTCGACACCACCGGCAACGAAATTGCCGCCCTGCCGCGCGATAACCTGAACATCGTGCAGCGAGACGGTCTGTTTGTCGGGATCGATAATCCAGATGCTTGTCTTGCCGTTGTCCTCGCGCAGGGCCTGGATCGGCAGGCGCACCACATCCTTCTCCGGCGTCGCCAAAGCGGCGCGGATGGTCGCCCCGAGACGGAAACCGTCGGGAGGATTGTCGAGGGCAATTCTGACCCGGCGGCTGCGGGTCTGCGCATCCGCCTGCGGCGCGACTTCCCGCACAGTGCCGGTTCCCGTCACCGACGGATCAGCCTGAAGCTGCACATTGAAGGCAGCACCCGGCGCGAAATACTGTGTCATGCTGTCGGGAATATCGACCACGGCTTCACGAATGTCCGGGCGCGCCACCGTCATCACTGCCTGACCGGCAGCGACCACTTGTCCAACCTCGGCATTGGTTGCCGAAATTACCCCGTCATAGTCGGGGCGCAACACGGCATAGCTGCGCTGGTCCTGCGCCTTTTTCAGCCCGGCCCGGGCCTTTTCCAGTCCTGCACTGGCGCTGTCGCGCGCCTGTCTGGCGGCATCATAATCGGCCTGCGAAACATTGTTGCCTTGCAGCAAAATGCGCTGCCGCTCCTCGCTGGCCGAGGCATTGGCATATTGCGCCTCGGCGCTCGCCAGATCGGCCTTCGCCGACTGGATCGCCAGATCAAGCGTCGACGGATCAAGCGTTGCGACGCTCTCACCCTTCTGCACCAGATCGCCCACCTGCACCGGACGGCTGATGATGCGCCCAAGCACGCGGAAGGCGAGATCGGTCGAATAGCGCGGCTCGATCGTACCGGCAAACCCCGCCTGCGTGGCCGGTCGCGGTTCAACAACCATGTAGAGAACCGGGCGAACGGGTTCGGCCTCCGCTTCGCTTTCATCGCTCTTGCCGCAGGCTGCGAGCGCAAGCGTGGTCATCAGCACAGCGGCGCGCATCAGGGGGAGGGCAATGGGCTTTCGGAATTCTCGCATCATTGCGCAACCGCCCCTTCCTGCGTCTGCATGATTTCGGTCGGCTCGCCCGACCGCAGCATCTGCGCGCCTTTCGTGACGATCAGTTCGCCGTCGTTCAAGCCGCCATCCACGATCACCCGTTCCTTTTCATAGGAAAGCACGGTGATTGGAACCAGCGTTGTAACATGGGTATCGTCAGCCACCCGCCAAACAGCGGGGCGTCCGGCGTCGGATGTCATGGCGCTCCATGGCAGGACGATGACTTGACGGCTATCCATATGCACTGTTCCGGTGACGGTCGCACCAAGCGCCATCTGTGGCGGGGTTTTGGCAATGCCAACCTTGACCCGGACCGTGCCGGTCTGCGCATCGACGACCGGAGAGATTTCGCGGATTTGTCCTTCTGCAACAATGGAAGCGTCCGACAGCAGCGCAATTGTCACGCCCATGCCGTCCTTGGCGTGGTTGACCAGCGTTTCCTGCACGTCGAAGACGGCATCGCGTGGTCCATCCTCGGCAATCGAAAACGCCGTCTGCGCGGCCTGTATCACCTGACCCGCTTCGATGTTGCGCGCCGTGACGACACCGGAAACCGGGGCGCGCAGTTCGGTGTAGGAAAGCTGGTCGCGCGCGTCGCTAAGCTGGCTTTCGGCGCTCGAAAGCGCGCTTTGCGCGGTTTGCAGGGTCTGGTTTGCCTGATCATAGGTGCTGCGGGTCGTGAAACCCTGCGCGAGAAGCGCCTTCTGGCGTTTGAAATTGGCGTCCGCCTGAACGAGCTGCGCCTGCGCGGCATCCTTCGAGGCCTGAGCAACACGCAGATTCGCCTGCTGTTCGGCATCGTCGATACGGGCGATCAACTCGCCTTTGTCGACATGCTGGCCGATCTCGGTCTTGCGCTCCACGACCTGCCCGCCAAGGCGAAATGAGGTGTTGACCAGCGAGCGGGCGGCAATCGCGCCGGAAAGCGTCAATCGGGGCTGATAATCGCTTGCCGCCACCTTCATCACGGCAACCGGAACCACATTGCGGGAATCGGCACGGGCCGGAGCGCCAAATGTTATTGCCGAAATGCAGAATGCAAAGGCAGCCGTGGTTCCGAATATGACGCTTCGTCCGGAGCGGAGGAAACGGTAGGAAGGTTTTGCAATCATTGAACGATCCCGGTGGTTCGCATCTGCGGGAGAATGCAATCAAACGGCTTTCAACGAAAGCTTATTTTTTACGTAGGCGTCAATTCAACCGGGTCCATAGCGCACTTTAAAATTGCGAAACTGTAATAGGGCTTGATATCGCCTTTGTTGACACCCGCGCGACCGGATTGCGTCACGAAACCGTCATGAGCCACTTCTAGTATTCCGTGCAATTGCGCGGAGTCGTCGCGGCTTCGGGTGTTATCTTCAGCTTATGGTGTGAACATGTTCGAGAGTAGCCATCTGGACCGTATCAAGGCGGAAATCGCCGACAGTTTCGATGAAGAGCTGGAAATGCAGATCGAGGAAGAGCGGCTTGACGCGCTGGTCGCCGAGGGCATGTCCGGCCCCGCCGAACAGACGCTTGAACGCCGCCTTTATTTCCGCGAGCTGTTTCGTCTCCAGCATGAGCTGGTGAAGCTTCAGGACTGGGTGCAGCACAAGAAGCTCAAAGTCGTCGTGCTGTTCGAAGGCCGCGATTCCGCTGGCAAGGGTGGCGCGATCAAGCGCGTGACGCAGCGTCTCAATCCGCGTGTCTGCCGCGTCGTCGCGCTGCCTGCTCCCACCGAACGCGAGCGCAATCAGTGGTATTTCCAGCGTTATGTGCCGCATCTGCCGACCGCTGGCGAAATGGTCCTGTTCGACCGCTCCTGGTATAATCGGGCCGGTGTCGAGCGGGTCATGGGCTTTTGCACGAAGGAGGAACTGGAAGAGTTTTTCCGCTCCGTTCCCGAATTTGAACGCATGCTGGTGCGTTCCGGGATCATTCTCATCAAATACTGGTTCTCGATCACCGACGAAGAGCAGGAATTCCGCTTCAACATGCGTATCCACGATCCGCTGAAGCAGTGGAAGCTTTCGCCGATGGACCTCGAAAGCCGCGTTCATTGGGAAGACTACACCAAGGCCAAGGAAGAGATGCTGCACCGCACCCATATTGCCGAAGCGCCATGGTGGGTTGTCGAGGCCGTCGACAAGAAAAAGGCGCGCCTCAATTGCATCGCCCATCTTCTGTCGCAGATCCCTTATGAGGATGTGCCGAAGTCGGCCATCCATCTGCCGGAACGCGTGCGCCATGACGATTATGTACGTCATCAGACCCCGTCCGAAATGTATGTGCCGGAAGTGTATTAGAGGCTCGATGCGGGGCCGCTTTGTTCCGGGTATTGGTACACGACATTGAACATTATTCACGGTTCGCTGAAGGAACATAGTACCGGTCTGGTGGGGGCCTATCACAAGCGCCCCGATCATGCGGTTGTGGAACTCAAGGCAGACGAAGTGGATGCTGCGCTGGCCGCTAATGACGGCTGGGTGTGGCTGCATGTCGATCTGGTCGATCAGCGGTCACAGGGCTGGCTCTCGGAGCGCTGTGCCTTGCCCGCGTCGGCGCGGGCAATATTGGAAGGGCATGACGATAGCCTGGTGCTCAGCCATGAGGCAGGAACGATCCATGGCGTCATCGCCGACATGCATCAGGACATGGAGCGCATGTCCACCACAATCGGCCGTCTGCATTTTGCGGTGATGGGTGGGCTTCTGGTAACCGGCAGGCGGCATCCTCTGGAAGCCGTAGACAGGGTGCGCCATTCCTTTGCCAGCGGTTTTTGCCCGGCAACGGCCTATGAATTATTTGAGGCGGTGGTTACGGCCTTCTGCAAGAACACCGCAATCAGGCTCAATGAGGCGAGCAAAATGCTCGATACTGTTGAGGATCGGTTGGTGACCGAGCGGTTGAATGATGAACGCAGGGATCTTAAGGAAGTGCGCAGACTGGCGGTCTCGCTGCATCGTCCGGTGGCCGGTATGGTGGCTTTGTTTGAAGAGGAAGACCGTCTGGACTGGACCTTGCCTGAGATGGGGCATGCCGCGTTGACGCGGCTTTCCATGCGGCTCGAGCGCCTCGACCGTGAAATCGTTATGGTCAATGATCGTGCGCGGTTGTTGCAGGAAGAGATTGCAGCGGAACTGGCGGATGATTCAAACCGCAGCCTCAAAGTGATGGCGGTGATGAGCGCATTGCTGTTGCCCGGCACGCTGATCGCCGGTATTTTCGGGATGAACACTGCCGGATTGCCCTTCACGGGCGACGGGTCCGGTTTCGGCTGGGCGATTGTTCTGGGTGTCGGTGCGACAGCGCTGTTTTACTGGCTTCTACGCAAGGCTGGTATCAGCTTGCGGCTTTGAACAGCGCTATCCCGAACAGGAGGCGCCGTTTCGAAGGGCCTCCTGTTGGAATATATTTTACTTCTGGGTGGGCGCCGTAGTTTCTGCGCTTGCCGTTGTTTGCGGCTTTTCCATTTTTGTTGACGATTGCGCATTGTGGTAAGTGCAGTCTGCCATCGCAGCCGTAACCGACAGAGCGAGGACAGCGGTCGTTACAAATACGACTTTCATATCTGTCTCCATTCAGTGTTAGTTTCGTGGGGCATTACACCGACAACTCTAGCAAATGCTGCCAGTCTTGTCTCATCACTTCATATTCTAGTGGATTGAATTTGACGTTTGAATCCCGGCTGACATAGATGCTGTTTCAAACGTCAAATTCGAAAAATCCACTAGATACATATACTTGCTAGTGGTCTTTTTGATTCCAACATTTGCTCAGCGCGTGAACCGAGGGATGCAAATGTTGGAATCAGACCACTAGTCTCTGGGCAGTTGCCGTGCGCCCCATTCGCTTTCGGGGATGGCGTGGCCGATGGCATAGCTGAAGGACTGGATCGACATGGCCTCCGCATTGACCTGACATTTGAAATCCACGCCATACCATTGGGCGCGGCTGCGAAAGGCGCCGTTGCTGACCGTCAGACCGTTGTTGGAAACCGAACCGCCCGCGCGCGCCAGCATGTCGGGAAAAGCGCCCGGCTGCTGGCGGCGGATCTGTTCAAGCGCCTCGATGCTGCAAATCTGGATAACGCGATCCGTCGGTGAGAGTTTGCCGAGCGCCTGTTTCACACGCGGGTCAGACAGGGCATCCTTGGAATAAAGCCTGCGCGCCTGTTTGAAGTTTTCAGCCTTTTGCTCCGAAACGGCCTTGGTGGCCGGCTTTGCCTGTTCCGGTTTGGGCTGGGGAACAGGCGGGTTCTGAACAGCAGGGGCTGCCGCCTCGTTCGCGTTCGCCGCAGTTGCGGATTGAGCCTGCAGCTCCACCGCTTCCTGTTCTTTGTCCTGCGGCTGCTCGTTCTTGGTTTCGGTTGTCGTGGGTGGAGCTTCGTCGGGCTTTTCGCTTGTTTCTGGTGCGGCGGGCGGAACGTCAGGTTGCTCCGGCGTCTCATCCTTCGGATCGTTGGAAGCGGACTCAAAGGCAAGCTTCTGGGCCTGCGCCTGTTGTTGCGCAGGAGCGGGCTTGTCCTGGTACTGTTTGGGCTTGTCCTCGGCGGGTGGCGGCGGGGGAACAAGCTCTACATTGACGCTCTGTTCTTGCGCGGTTGGCAGTTCCGGCAGGCGGACGAGCAGAACAATGGCCAGCAACAGATGCAGGACGATCGAGCTTGGAATACCCCAGCCGATTTCTGCAAACATTTTTCTGGCCAATTGCTGCATCGCTCAAACGATCATGGATATCCAACTACACCGGGCACTCTCACGTGCCGATGGTGATACCACATTGGAGCGCCAACAACAGGTGTCGGGCGGAACTATTCACTCAAGGCTCGATGCAGCGCATCATCGCCGAAGCTTATGCGGCCTCCAGTGCCTGCTCGCATCTAAGCAACATGCCGTAGAGATCGCGCGGTTCATCCGGGTCTGCCAGCATGTCGAGTTCGGCATAAAGGCCGGTCTCTTCCAGTTTGCTGAAGACATAGCGCAGGGCGGAAAAATCCTCGGTTGCAAAGCCGACGCTGTCGAACAGCGTGATGGCGCGATCCGATGTTCTGCCCGGCAGTTTACCGGTGATCACTTCCCACAATTCCTTGACCGGATAATCTTCCGGCAATTGCTGGATTTCACCTTCGATGCGGGTTTGCGGTGGATATTCGACAAAAATATCCGAGCGCAGGAGAATTTCCTTGTTCAGCTCGGTCTTGCCGGGGCAATCGCCGCCAACCGCATTGATATGCACGCCAGGTCCGACCATGTTGTCGCTCAAAATGGTGGCATATTGCTTGTCGGCGGTGACGGTGGTGATGATGTCCGCGCCCTCGACAGCCTCCTGCGACGACCCGCAGATGGTGACCGAAAATCCCTTGTCCGCTAGATTGGCCGCACAGCGCTCGCTCGCCGAACGGTCGATATCGAACAGACGCAGCGTGTCGATGCCGAGCAGAGCCTTGAAGGCCAGCGCCTGAAATTCGCTCTGCGCGCCGTTGCCGATGATCGTCAGCGTTTTGGAATCCGGTCGCGCCAGATGTTTGGCGGCCACTGCTGACGTGGCGGCGGTGCGCAGCGCGGTCAGAATGGTCATCTCTGTCAGGAGCAGCGGATAGCCGCTGTCCACATCGGAGAGTACGCCGAAGGCCGCAACCGTCTGACGGCCCGTCCGGTTGTTTTTTGGGTGGCCATTGACATATTTAAAGCCATAAAGCGTGCCGTCGCTGGTTGGCATCAGTTCAATGACACCTTCCTGCGAATGGGAGGCGACGCGCGCCGTCTTGTCGAACTGTTCCCAGCGACGAAAATCTTCTTCGACAATTGCCGCCAGTTCTTTGAGGAAGGTTTCGACACCAACAGTCAGAACCAGCTTCATCATGTGATCGACGCTGACAAAGGGAACGATATTCAGCTTTTCATTGGTCATGGGAGTGAACCTTTATTCAATGGGCGGACGCGCCCGATCAGCGGGCGCTGTTTCCAGCCTTCGCCGCGAGGAATTTTTCAGCGATCATCGAAACGATCTGCGGCAGAACCTCGAAGGCGTAAGGCGCGTGGACGCGCTCCAGCTTCTGGTGGAACTCGCGACCCCATGGGCCGATATTGACCACCGGGAAACGCAGCGCATTGGCGGCTGGATGATCGACGAGCCGCGACACCGGCGTGTTCTGGGACACGATATCCTGTCCAAGCGTTGCCTGACCGAGAAAGCTCATATCGGAAATGCCCTGGAAATGGGGCTTCCAGACCAGGCTCTGGTCGGGGAAGTCCGCAAAGACCTTGATCGTCTCGTCGATGGCCTCTCTGAAAAGGCGGTCATTGGTTTTGGTGTCGTCAAGATGGCTTGCCGGATAGTGCAGCCCGGCAAAGCCGACGACAATCGCCGGTCCGGCAAGGTGCGCAACACCCACCAGCCATTCGGTCAGCTGGCGGCTGACGGAAAGCGGATTGTCGATGCCGGAAAGGCGCTGTTCCTGTTCGTCATAGAGACGTTCGAAGTCGTTGCCTGCGATCTGTGCTGCCATGGCGCGCAGCTCTGTGAATGTCAAAAGCTTCGGCGCTGGGGGGGTTGCTCCGGCGCGCTTGCCGACCAGCTTGCCATAGGCTTCGGCCTGCGCGGTAAAGCGTGCAACCGCATCAACGGCGCCGGTGCGCACTTCATCCTGAAAGCGCTTGAAGAGCTCTTCCGCAGTCATGCCATGATAGAGCCAGTTGAGCGCGATCCAGAAACGTTCAGGCGTCGTGACTTCATAGCCGTCGCGCAAATCCTTTGCCTCAAGGCAGATGGGCGGCGGGGAAATATCGTTGTCGTCGCGGTCGGCCAGATCGGCATTGCCTTCGAAGCGCGTGAGAATACCAGCCGCCATGGCCTGTGCGCTGACGCCTTCATAAGGGTAGCTGGCGTGGGAGCTGCAACCGATGACAAGCGCGAAAGGCAGGAGCTTGCCGATGGTTCCGGCATAGACGGCGCGGCCTTCGCTGCCATCGCCCTGATCGGACGTTACATCAAGATTGATAGCCGACGAAATATCGAGATCGAAGTCCCGCGCAATCTCCGGCAGCGCATTGCGCATCGACCGCATCCCACGGCTTTCGCGCTCTTCGTCCGGTGTTACGATCAGGACCAGATTGCCGCTGCGGTCGGGATCGGTCGCAAAACGCTCAAGGCAGGCAATACCGGCAGCGATGCCGCTTTTCATGTCCAGAAGGCCACGGCCCGGCAGGAAGTCGCCGCTCAGAAGATCTTCCAAAGCGCGCTCTTCCTGGGCTGAGCGCGCGCGCTTGCCAAGGTCCTTGATCAGCGCGTCTTTCAGGTTGAGGCTGTCGCAGGAAAGCGATTTCAACTCGTGATAATTGTCGGTCGCAACCGTGTCGAAGTGGCCAGCGAGAACCACCGTGTCACGGCCCTTGCCGCGAACCAGCGCCACCACATTATGGGTCAGCGGATCGCCATGGCTGGCAACCGTGCGGATATTGGCCGGGTTCTCCTGGAAATAAGGAATTTCCTTGAGCAATTCGACGAAGCGACCAGAGAATTCCGCTTCACCGGGCGTGCCCGTTTCGCTACGCCAACTGACCATGCGAAGAGCCAGCTCTTCGACATGCTGCGCATCGATATGGTTGTGCGCCATCGTTACGGCGTTTTGCGCGCCGTTTGAAATATTCGCAGTCATTGAGTAGTCTCCGTAATTTAGAGCGCATCCCGAAAAGTGTGAAACGGTTTTCGGAAAAGATGCGCGTTAAAACAAAGAATTAGAGCGCCGATCTGATCCAATCAGATCGAAACGCGCTCTAGTGCGAAAGATGCTTTCGCAGGAAAGCGCGGGTCCGTTCCTCTTTCGGATTGGACAACATCTGGTCCGGCGGACCCTGCTCGACCACCACGCCGCCATCCATGAACATCACATGGTCGGATACTTCAGCGGCGAAGCGCATTTCGTGGGTCACGATCAGCATGGTCATGTGCTCTCTGGCGAGCTGCTTCATCACCTGATTAACCTCTTCCACCAGCTCGGGATCGAGCGCCGATGTGGCCTCGTCGAACAGCATCACCTTGGGCTGCATGGCGAGCGCGCGCGCAATCGCCACGCGCTGCTTCTGGCCGCCGGAAAGGCGCGCCGGATAGGCATTGCCCTTGTCCACCAGCCCGACCTTCGCCAACAGCGTGTTGGCGCGGTCCAGCGCTTCGGCGCGGGGCAGATGCTTGAGCCGCATCGGACCGATCATGATGTTCTGCAGCACGGTCAGGTGCGGAAACAGGTTAAACTGCTGGAACACCATGCCCATTTCCTGACGGATATGGTTGATGTGCTTTTCGAAGGCATGGCCCTTGAGCGGCTTGTTGACCTGATTGCCATCAAGCCAGATTTCTCCGCCCGAGGTTTCTTCCAGCATGTTGATGGAGCGCAGAAGCGTGCTTTTTCCCGACCCGCTGGGGCCGATGATGGATACGATCTTGCCGCGCGGAACCGTCAGGTCGATGCCCTTGAGAACCTCGTGGTTGCCATAGGATTTCCTGATCTGGCGCAATTCGATCATGGGTGTCTGAGTGTTCATCGGATAGCTTCCGCTTTCTTGGCCGCTTTGCTCAATGCCCATTCCATCAGAAGATTGACGGCATAATAGAGCACGGCGGCGACGAAATAGAATTCGAAGGGTCGATAGGTTTCGCTGATGGTGCGCTGTGCGTTCAGAACCAGTTCCGTGATGCCGAGGACGGACAGCACCGCTGTATCCTTGAGCAGGATGATGCTGTTATTGCCCACCTGCGGCAGCGCGGTCAGGATCGCCTGCGGAATGATGAAATAGCGCAGCGACATGCCCCGGCTGAAGCCCAGCGAACGGGCGGCTTCCATCTGCCCGGCGTCCACAGCTTGCAGCGAAGCGCGGAAAATATCGGCGTTATAGGCGGCATAATGCATGCCAAGGCCGAACACGCCGGTCCAGAAGGCCGGAACCATGATGCCGATCTGCGACAGGCCATAATAGAGAAGATAGAGCTGGAGCAGCAGTGGCGTGCCCATGAAGAGGAACACGATGCCGCGCACCGGTAGGCTGACGATTTTTGGTCCGTGCAATGTCACCAGAGCGATGACGACGCCCAGCACCACGCTGATGACACCGGCCAGAACGGTGATCAGCACCGTCCAGAGCAGGCCGATGAAGAGCAGTTCCAGATAGGAGGGAACGACCGTGAAATCGAGGCTCATGCTTCGGCCCTCCGATCTCGGTTGAAGAAGGTTTCCATGCCGCGAACGATCATCGAAATGACGGCAATGATGACGATGTAGGCGATGCCCGCGATCGTGAAGACTTCGAAGGGCTTATAGGTCGAGGTCACGAAACGCTGCGCGGAATAGGTCAGTTCCACCACGCCGATTGTTGAGACAAGTGCTGTACTCTTGGTCAGGATGATCGTGTTGACGCCGAGCGAACGGATCATCAGGGGTGCTGCCTGCGGCAGAATGAAAAGCCGCATGGTGTTGAAGCGTCCAAAGCCGATGCTGCGGGCCGCTTCGTTCTGGCCCTTGTCCACGGCCAGAATGGCGCCGCGTATGCCTTCCGACATATAGGCTCCGATGTTGAAGCCCATGGTGATCACGCCAGCCATAAACGGGCTGAATTCCAGACCGAACTGAGGGCCGCCGAAGAAGACCAGAAAAAGCTGCACCAGCAGCGGCGTGCCGCGCATGATGCTGACATAGCCCGTGGCGAACCAGCGGAACGGCTTGAAGCGCGAAAAGCGGGCAATAACCAGAACGGTTGCAACGACCAGACCGATCAGAAGCGATACGACTGTCAGCTGGACGGTGACCCAGCCAGACTGAACAATGAAGGGAAAAATCCGCTCGATAAGTGCGATATCCATCCTTCAACCTTTCTTCCCCATCGGTGGCTCGTGGAGATGGGCCACCGAATGGCCGGAGGAACCGCGCCGCTGTTCGCCCAAAGGGTGGTGGGCAGAAGCGAACAGTACCAGATTTGGGGGATCAATTTCGAAGATGGGTTGCTTGTCACAACCCATCTTCCGGAGAGGGAAGATTAGCGGATATCCGCGCCAATCCACTTTTCGGAAATGGCCTTGTAGGTGCCGTCGGCCATCATGTCGTCCAGAGCCTTCTGCATGGCGGCAGCCAGTTCCGGATTGTTCTTGCGTACGGCGATGCCGATGTCGTAGCGGGGCAGTTGGTCATCCTTGACCTGCTTGATCGGCGCATTGCTCTTGGTGATGGCAACCAGAACCGGTACGTCGTCGGCGACAACGGCATCGATACGGCCAGAGCCCAGATCAAGCAGCATTTCCGGCAGGCCCTTATAGGTGCGAACGTCGTATTTGCCCTGTTCGCGGACCCATTTTTCGGAGGTTTCGCCGAGCGTCACGCCGATGGTCTTGCCTTCAAATTCCTTGAGCGAGGTGGCAGCGTCGTCCTTGCGGACGAACAGCGCCAGACCCGAGCGATAGTAAGGGCCGACAAAGGCAATTGCCTTCTTGCGTTCTTCGGTGATGCCCATCGAACCGACAATGGTGTCGTAGCGACCGGTCACCAGACCAGCGATGATGCCGTCCCAGGCGGTCGTGACGATTTCTGGCTCGGCCTTCAGGCGGCGCGCGATTTCAGAGCCGATATCGACGTCGAAACCGACGACCTTGTTGGATTCATCCACAAAGCTGAAAGGAGGAAAAACGCCGGACAGGGCAATCGACATTTTGCCTGCCTTCTGGATCTTTTCCAGATCGTCGGCCTTGGCCGCGTTCATGGAAAAGGTGAGACCGAGCGCCAGAAGCGCCGTGGAGAAAAATTTCGCGGTATTCATGTAGGTCAGTTCCCCATTTGAAGCCCCGGACGCCGGGACCGTGAAATCGCCGTTTGCATGCGCTTGTTTTCGTGACCTTGTGACCGGTCCAAGCCGGGATTGGTCATGGGTTTCCATCGCGATCAACGTCTGGAAACCACCTGGGCAATCCCCTTGCAGAAAATGAATATCTGCAATCAGATTGACAAAAAAGAATATAAAGTGATTATTTTTATAAATTACTGCCGATATAGGTAGTCGCACTTACTAAAAAGAAAGAGGGGGTCATGGACGAGCTTGACAAGAGACTGATCACGGAATTGCGCATCAATGGACGCGCATCGGTGCCGCAACTGGCCGAGCTTCTTGGCGTGGCGCGCGCAACAGCCCAGAAGCGGCTCGACCGCATGGTGGCCAATGGCGACATCAAGGGCTTTACGGTCCGTGTGCGCGACGATATCGGCAAGGACCAGATCAGGGCTTTCATGCTGATCGAAATGTCAGGCTCTTCGCTCAAAGCCACGATCAGCGCCATCAAGCGCGTGCCGGGGCTGACGGGTCTGTTCAACACCAATGGCATGTGGGACGTGATTGCCGAGCTGGAAGTGGCGACGATTTCGGAACTCAACGAGGTGATCTCGACGATCCGCTCGCTTCAGGGCGTCAGCAAAAGCGAGACCAATATCATGCTTGGCCCCGCCTGACGCTGCGTGCTCATTCGCCGTCGAGCCGATCGGCGACCAGATCGGCATAGACCAGATAGCGAAGCGGTCCGGGCGTGATTGCATCGAAGGGATAGCATGTCGCAAGAACGAGGTGTTTTCCCGTGGCCTGCGGGTCGATGGGCGCTTCGTCCCAACGGGCCACAGCCATATGGGTCGTGCGATAGGTCACGATCTTTCCGTCACGGCGCGTGATGCGGATCAAATCGTTCGGCTCGACATTTTTCAGGAAAGCGAAATGGGTATCGCGATGGGCGGCATAGACCGCCGTGCCCTGATCTCCCGCTTCCGGCGTATTATCGAGGTGTCCGGGCCCGAAGGCGAGTGCCTGACCGCTCGCGCCTTTCAGCGCAATCGCTGCGGTTTCCAGTCGCGGCACTTCGATGCGCGCCACCGGCCATGTGTCGGCCCAGCTCCACGGCTTGACAGGCGCCCCCGTCTCCACACTCTGCGTGAAAGCGCGCTCCAGCAGGATTTGTGCGGCAAAGGCCTTGGCGTGAATCCAGAAGCCCTGTCCGGCGAGGACCAGACCGCCTGTGATCAGAACGCAGGCGAGAAGTGTCGAGAGGGAGCGCGCAAGCGCGCGCCCCTTCAGGATGGTCTGACGATTACTCATGGCTGCCTGCCTTTTCACGACGCGTGAACCAGAAGAGAAGGGCACCGATCAGCACGGCCAGCAAACCTTGCAGCATGAGAAGCGTTGCAGGTGTCGCCGTTTGCGGCAGTGGAAGACTCGGAACGGGTAGGGTCGGAGCGATCTCCTCAGCTTTACTGTCGACGCCACTCCAGTCGGCGTTTTCGCTGTCGGTTGGCTGTCCGGCATTCGCGTCGCGCGTGGCGCTGATGCCGAGCAATGTGCGATAGTCCCAGCCAGCGGGCAGATGCAGCGGAATATCGGCCTTGGTCAGCGGTATATTGGCGGCGCGTGATGGCGTGACATCCACGGCGATGAGACTGGTCAGGCGCGTCACCAGATGGTGATCGAGCGCAAG
The DNA here is from genome assembly GCF_003664555.1 of Ochrobactrum soli. Taxonomy (NCBI): domain Bacteria; kingdom Pseudomonadati; phylum Pseudomonadota; class Alphaproteobacteria; order Hyphomicrobiales; family Brucellaceae; genus Ochrobactrum; species Ochrobactrum soli. Next base: position 169,690 of record NZ_RCHH01000007.1, read on the forward strand.
CCGCAGGATACGGGCGTCGGCGGCATCCTGATTGATCTCGCCAAGCGTGGCAGCGACTTCGGCATCGTCAATCTTGCGGCGCGCCCAGATTTTGGAAATGCCTTCCGCGTGACTTGCCTGATCAAGCGGCAGTGTCACGGTCCAGGGGTGGTCACCGACCATGCCGCTGACGGTCAGTTCGCCGGTCGCCTTGCCCATGCGGGCGGCAATGACAAGCGGCTCGCCGCGATAAAGATCAGGCAGCAATGTCGGCGTGAGGCTGACATTCTTTTCGGTAAACGCGGCGCGGATGTCAGTTACGGCTGGGTTTTCCAGCTTGTCGAACAGGGCACGCATGCGCTCGTCGACTTCCGCTGCCGAACCGATATGGGTGAAGCTCCCGCGACCAAGCTCGGCGGCGCGGTTCACCAGATAGCTGTTCGGGGCTGAACCAATGCCGACCATGAAGATGCGCGAGCGTCCGCGCCGGGCGGCGATTGTATCGAGTAGCTCCAATTCGTTGCTCACTTCGCCATCGGTCAGGAAAACGATCTGGCGCAAGCCCTTGCTCTGATGGCTGTCATCGAGGGCGGCGTGCAGCGGCGGCAGCATTTCCGTGCCGCCAGCGGCTTCAAGCTGGCCGACAAAGCTGCGCGCAGCGGCGACATTTTCGCCGGTTGCGGCAACGCTGTCCGGGAAAAATTTGGTCATTGTGTCATCGAAGCGGATGACGTTGAAATGGTCGTTCGGTTCCAGTCGCGACAGGGCATAATCGAGGCTGGCTTTTGCTTGCACCATGGAGGTGCCGCCCATTGAACCGGAATTGTCGATCACGAAGACAATCTCGCGACCGGTCTTCCTGGCCGGCGCCAGAACCGGCGGCGTGACATAGGCAAGCACAAAGTCTTCCTTGCCGACCCGTTCGCGAAACAGACCGACAGTTGGCGTGTTGCTCGCCGCAGCGCTCCATTCAAGCACGAAGTCGCGGTCGGCAATTGCGTCGCCTTGCAGTGTGATCTGGCGCGCGTCGCCATTCAGCCGGTCGATCTTGACGGGATGGTAGAGGCTTTTCAGTCCATCGACCGGGAACCCCGCATCCAGCTTGATTGCAAGCGTGACCGGGTTGGTCCGTGCACTGTCCGGTCCGATCAGTGCCGTATCGATCGGTGCAGCCTGAGTGTTCTGTGTCGTGCTGGCGGCGGATTGTCCCCAGCCACCATTCAGCTTGGCGCGCTGGTCGATTGCGGCCTTGTCCTGCGGATTATAGCGCGGGGCAACGACCAGCGGCACGCGCAGCGAAAAGCGATTATCGGCCAGACGCACTGCCTGCTGATATTCGATCTGTACAACGACCTTCTCATGCGGACCGATATTGGCGACGGCATTGGTGAAGACATTGAACCGCTGCTGTTCCACGAGTGCGGTTTTTTTGCCTTCGCTGCGGGCCTTCTCATAGATGGCGCGTGCGGCCTGCTTTCCCTTGATATCGGCCACGACGACGCGATTGCCGATGATCAGCTTCAGCGAATGAACGGCGCTGTCTTCAGGCAACGGAAACACATAGAGCGCCTCGACCCAGCCATCGGTGGGGTTTTCGAAAGCCTGTGTGAGACGCGCCCGCGCCGTCGGTCCGCTGACAGTGATATCCACATCGGTGGCGAGCCGCGGGGCCTCGACATATTGCCCGGCCTGTTCGGTCTGCATCAGCAGGCTGCCCGATTCCATTTCATTGGGCGATACGAAAGCGGAGGTTTCCGCACGCGCCTGCAAGGGGTGAAGCAGGGCAAGTATCACGCCGAGCGCGGGAAGCAAAATTGCATTCCCGAACCAGAGAAACTGGCAGAACCGGACGAGAAAATTTCTCCGGTTCCTTTGATGTGAAACAGTGATTGCGGTGTGCATGACGGGCTCCCTTTCCGTAATGGATGAACTGGAGCGATTGTCTGAAACGCGCTGTTGCCTCGCCAGCGTCAGCTTTGACCTCTTTCGTCCGCATCTTGCCGCAAAGCGTCTTGCCGCTGGCGGATATGTGTGGAATTGTGAAAGAAAGTACGCAATCAGGACATTGGCGCATGGTCCACGGGGACCCTTATCTGTCGGAAAATCAAAGCAGTAGCGTTGCGGCCCGGGTTCGCGAGGAAATCGCGCGGCGGCGTATTTCGCGCCAGCGACTCGCGGACGACGCGCGGATCAGCCTTTCAACGCTAGAAAAGGCGCTATCGGGGCATCGTCCTTTCACGCTCGCCACCATCATCCGGCTGGAACAGGCAATGGGTGTGGCCCTGCGCGAACCGGGCGCGGCGCAGGCGCCCAAGGCAGGCGACACCATCGAGCGCCCTGTTGCGAGCGGCACAGGCAGCGGCCATGCGCCGGAGGAGCTGGGTGCCTATTCGCGGCCCGCCGTTGCGTGGCTAGAGGGAACCTATCTGACCCTGCGTCCGTCCTTTGGCGATGCGGATGCGATCTTCGCCTATTGCACGGAAATCGTCTGGGATGACGAGGGAACGCGGCTGCGGTTCCGGGAACGGGAGCGCACCGATGCGTCTTTCTCCCAGCATGGCTCGGTATCTGTGCCGCATCGGTCGGGGCATATCTATCTTGTCACCAACACATCCGGGCAATATCGGATGGTGGTTCTGTCGCGACCCAGCATTACGGGCGAGATGTTCGGCCTGCTGACGACGTTGCGGGCGGGGCAGGGCGCGCAGCTGACGCCGGTTTCGACGCCGCTGGTGCTTTTGCCGCTATCTGCCTTTGAGGAACCCTCCTTCGGGCGTATCGCCAGGGACGGCGATCATTATGGCGCTTATTCGGCCCTGTTGGGCAAGGTGCTGGATGAGAATTATGCAGCCTTCATCGGCTGACACTCTATTCGCTTGAACGCCCCTCCGTCTTGTGCCAGCATTCAGGCGGAGGAGGATGGTCATGGTGTCGACACTGTCGCACATCAAGGAGATTGAGCGCGTCGCCATGGGCGGGGCCTCGGATCGTGATCGCCCTGTCATTCAATCCTGGTTGCGCTGCCTCAATGATTATCGGCTTAATCCCGCCCAGACGCAGGAAGCCTATATCGTGCCCGACACATTGCTGCGGGAACATCGCGAGCAGTCGGAAGAGCTCATCCGCATCGGGCGTACCGGCCTCGAAGCGCTTTTCAGACAAGTCGCCGATCAAAGCTACGTCCTGCTGCTGTCGGATGCGCGCGGCGTTACAGTCGAGTTCATGGGCGACCCCACTTTCGACAATCAGCTGCGCAAGGCGGGGCTTTATCTCGGATCGGAATGGTCGGAAGACAGGGCGGGAACCTGCGCCGTCGGGGCCTGCATGGTTTCAGGCAAGCCCGTCATCATCCATCAGGACGATCATTTCGACGCCTGCCATATCGGCCTGACCTGCACGGCGGCGCCCATTTTCGATACGTTCGGCGATCTGTCGGCGGTGCTCGATATTTCGCAACTGCGCTCGCCGACCGCGAAGGCCAGCCAGCAGCTGGCGCTGCATCTGGTTGCTTCCACTGCGCGGCGGATCGAGCTTGCGAATCTCATGACCCGGGCGCGCGAGGATTGGGTTTTGCGTCTGGCGCGACTGCCAGATTTTCTGGACGTCGATCCCGATGCCGCGATGACGATTGATGGCAACGGCGTAATCACCGGCATGACACATGGCGGTTTCGGCTCTGTTGCGCGCGGCATGAATCTGAGCACGGTCTCGACGAAGGACTTCATCGGGAAACCCATCTCCAGCGTCTTCGATATCGATATCGATCAGCTTCCGGCCCTGATGCGCGGACGCCCCAATGGCGAGCGTCTGCTCCGGGCGCGCAACGGTCTGGCGCTTTTTGCAAGCGCCATTGCGCCGGTCAGCAGTTTCCGTGCGCCTGCGACCAGCAGCATATCGGTGCGGCTGCCTGGGGCGCTGCGCCAGTTGAGTTTCGGCGACCCGGCCATGGAGGCGCTGCAGGCCCGCGCCGCCAAACTGGCGGATCGCCGTCTGCCGATCCTCATCAAAGGCGAAACCGGCAGCGGCAAGGAATATCTGGCGCGCGCCATCCATGATAGCACCGCCAAGCCCGGTCCGTTTATCGCGGTCAATTGCGCGGCAATACCCGAACAGCTGATCGAATCCGAATTGTTCGGCTATGTCCCCGGCGCTTTCACCGGCGCAATGCAGAAGGGGAAGACCGGGCTTATCGAAGCGGCCAATGGTGGCACGCTGTTTCTGGACGAGATTGGCGACATGCCACTCGCTCTTCAAAGCCGGTTGCTGCGGGTTCTTTCGGAAAACGAAATTCAGCCAGTCGGCGCGCTGAAACCGAAGCCGGTCAGGTTCCGGCTTTTGTCGGCATCGCATCGCGATCTGGCGGCGCTTGCTGCCGAGGGCCGTTTTCGCGAAGATTTGCTCTATCGGCTCAATGCCGCGACGCTGACCCTGCCGCCGCTGCGACAGAGACAGGATTTCGACAGCCTCGTTGATCACCTTCTGCGCCGTATCGGCGAAGAAGAGGGCGAGACAATCACGCTTGACCGCGCTGCGCGAAAGGCGCTTGCAGCCTATGGCTGGCCGGGCAATCTGCGCGAGCTGGACAATACGTTGCGTGTTGCAGCGGCGGTTGCAACAGACGCCACAATCACCACCGATTGCCTGCCCGAACATTTCCAGACTGTGACCGCGGCGGACAATGACCGTTCCGATCAGCAGGTTTTGCGCCGTCAACTTGACGAGTGCGGCAACAATATTTCCGCGCTGGCCCGAAAACTGGGTGTCAATCGTTCCACGATCCACCGCCGCCTGAAGCCCACACATTAATGCTGCAACAGGTGCAACACCTGTTGCACGATAGCTGTTGCATCATTTGCGGCTGCAATGCTTCTTCTGAATAAAATAATGCAAAAACAATAGCTTGGCGATTGCAAGCCATCTGGCACGCCGTTTGCTCATCCTTCTCCGACGGGCCTTGGGAGAAGTCCGCTATCCACATCCACGGGAGGAAATTGCAATGCTTGAGAAAACACCGACAGTCCGCGTACAGGCCTTTCTCGACAAGTTCGGCGCAGCACTGGAAGGCGGGCGGATCGATGAAGCGGTTTCGATGTTTGCCGATGATTGCTACTGGCGCGATCTGGTTGCCTTCACTTGGAACATCAAGACCGTGGAAGGGCATGATCAGGTGCGCGACATGCTGCAATCCCAATTGCAGCTGGTGAAGCCAACCAAATGGCTCGTCGCCTCTGGTGAAACAGCGACGGAAGCCGATGGCGTCACCGAAAGCTGGATATCCTTCGAGACGGAAGTTGCGCGCGGCTACGGTCTCATTCGCCTGAAGGGTGGCAAGATATGGACCCTTCTCACCGTCATGTCGGAATTGAAGGGGCATGAGGAAAAATCAGGCTTCACCCGTCCGCTGGGCGCGAAGCATGGTCACGACCTTGGCGCCAAGACATGGAAGGAAGAACGTGAGGAGGAAGCCCGCACGCTCGGCTATGAAAAACAGCCCTATGTGCTGGTGATCGGCGGCGGACAGGGCGGTATTGCGCTCGGCGCGCGCCTGCGGCAGCTCGGCGTGCCGACGATCATCGTCGAACGCAACGAACGACCGGGCGATTCATGGCGCAAGCGCTACAAGTCGCTCTGCCTGCATGACCCCGTCTGGTACGACCATCTGCCCTATATCGACTTTCCGAAAAACTGGCCGGTTTTTGCGCCCAAGGACAAGATTGGCGACTGGCTGGAATTCTATACCAAGGTGATGGAGCTGAATTACTGGACGCGCTCCACCGTCAAGTCGGCGAAATGGAACGAAGACGAGAAGGAATGGTCGGTCGTCGTAGACCGCGACGGCGAGGAAGTCATCCTGCGTCCAAAGCAACTGGTCTTCGCAACCGGCATGTCGGGCAAGGCGAATATTCCAAACGTCAAGGGACAGGATCGCTTCAAGGGCGAACAGCAGCATTCATCCCGCCATCCCGGGCCGGATGGTTACAAGGGCAAAAAGGTCGTCGTCATCGGGTCGAACAATTCGGCGCATGATATTTGCGCAGCCCTTTGCGAGGCGGGTGTCGATGTCACCATGGTGCAGCGGTCATCGACGCATATTGTGCGCTCGGAGCCGCTGATGAAACACGGGCTCGGCGCGCTTTATTCGGAAGAGGCGGTGCAAAATGGCGTCACGACGGCCAAGGCCGATCTGATCTTCGCCTCGCTGCCTTATCGTATCATGCATGAGTTTCAAAAGCCCATCTATGACAAGATCCGCGAGATCGATGCTGATTTCTATGCCGCGCTTGAAAAGGCTGGTTTCCAGCTGGATTTCGGCTCGGACGGTTCGGGCCTGTTCCTCAAATATCTGCGGCGCGGCTCCGGCTATTATATCGATATCGGCGCTTCGCAGCTCATCATCGACGGCAAGATCAAGCTCGCTTCAGGGCAGATAGAGGAGATTACCGAAAACTCCGTGCGGCTTGCCAATGGAACCGAACTGCCTGCCGATCTGATCGTCTATGCGACGGGCTACGGTTCGATGAACGGCTGGGTCGCGGATATCATCGATCAGGAAACGGCGGACAAGGTCGGCAAGGTCTGGGGTCTCGGGTCGGAAACGCCGAAGGACCCCGGCCCGTGGGAAGGCGAACAGCGCAATATGTGGAAGCCGACGCAGCAGGAGGCGCTGTGGTTCCACGGCGGCAACCTGCATCAGTCGCGGCATTATTCGCAATATTTGTCGCTGCAGCTGAAAGCCCGCATGGAGGGCATCGATACGCCGGTCTATGAACTGCAGACCGTGCATCATTTGCGATAAAGCGATTGCGGTTTTCACGGATTAAAAAATTGGCCGGGGTTTGTGCCCCGGCCAATCCGTTTGTGTGATGCCTGCCTAAAAATTAAGCGGCAAGCGCTTCGTCTTCCGAAGTCGGAACTTCAGAAATGGTCTTCAGCACCTGGGAGGCAATCTGGTATGGGCAGCCCTGCGAGTTCGGGCGGCGATCTTCGAGGTAGCCTTTATAGCCGTTCTTGACGAAGGCATGCGGCACGCGGATCGAAGCGCCACGGTCGGCAACGCCGTAGGAGAACTTGTCCAGCGGAGCCGTTTCATGCTTGCCCGTCAGTCGCAGATGGTTGTCGGGTCCGTAGACGTCGATATGTTCCTGCAGGTTCTTGTCGAACTGGGCCATCAGGGCTTCGAAATAATCCTTGCCGCCAACTTCGCGCATGAACTTGGTCGAGAAGTTGCAATGCATGCCCGAGCCGTTCCAGTCGGTGTCGCCCAGCGGCTTGCAATGGAATTCGATGTCGATTTCATACTGTTCGCAAAGGCGAAGCAGGAGATAGCGCGCCATCCAGATCTGGTCTGCTGCGGTCTTGGAACCCTTGCCGAAAATCTGGAATTCCCACTGGCCCTTGGCCACTTCGGCATTGATGCCTTCGTGGTTGATGCCGGCGGCCAGGCAGAGGTCAAGATGTTCCTCGACGATCTTGCGGGCGATCGGACCGACATTGCTGGAGCCGACGCCGCAGTAATATGGGCCCTGCGGTGCGGGGAAACCATGCTCAGGGAAGCCGAGCGGACGACCGTTCTGATAGAAGAAATATTCCTGTTCGAAGCCAAACCATGCGTCGTCGTCGTCAAGAACGGTTGCGCGGTTGTTCGATGGGTGCGGCGTGACGCCATCCGGCATCATGACTTCGCACATGACGAGAGCGCCGTTCGTGCGGGCTGGATCGGGATAGACCGCGACCGGCTTCAAAACGCAATCGGAGCTGCGGCCTTCGGCCTGCATCGTCGACGAACCGTCGAAACCCCAGAGCGGCAGTTGCTCGAGCGTCGGGAACGCATCGAATTCCTTCACCTGTGTCTTGCCACGCAGGTTGGGTGTCGGAGTGTAACCGTCAAGCCAAATGTACTCGAGCTTATACTTTGTCATCGCCTAGTCTCTTTTATGACGGGTATTGAACCAACGCAGTAGGGCAGCCAACCGTCAATATGCTCTTCCCTGCTTATGTAAAATAAGAAAGCAAGTGTCATGCCAGTTTCGTAAAATGTATGTTTTCTGGCCGCGCCTTTGGCCTAAGGCCTTGAAAAGATAAAATTTATTAAATGGTCAAAATTTGAGGCAGGATTCCGCGAAGCGAAGCAAGGTCGTCAGGCGGGCAGCACTTAACCGGCGCTGAAAACGATTTTGATTATAAAATAGGCATTCGTCTAAATAATCGCCATTTGGCGTTGCACGCACAGCGCATAAAAAAGGCGAAGCCGAAACTTCGCCCTTTGTTTCACGCATCATACGGAGACGGTCGCGACCGATCACAGCGTGTTCTTCTGCATGCGGCCATCCTTCATGATGACCGCCAGACTTTCGGCAGGCTTTTCCAGCGCGTGGATATCTTCAAGCGGGTTGGTGTTCACAACAAGCAGATCCGCTAGCGCGTCCTTTTCAATCACGCCCAGCTTGCCCGGATAAGGATTACGCAGGTTGGAAAGGGTCAGAAGTTCCGCATTGCCGGACGTTGCCATGCGCAGCGCCTCGGCGTTCGAATACCACTGGCTGAGATGGGTGAGCATGAAGCTCTGCCGCGGAGCCAGTTGGGGTGAAAACAGAATATCTGAACCCCATGCGGTCTTGACCCCGTGCTTGCGGATCAGTTCATACATACGGGGCGTTGCGGCGAACAATTGCTGGGCTCTTTCAGCAGAAGGGCCGGTCAGTGTGCCGGTATCGTCCATGCTGAGAAAGGGCTGCGTGCTGAGCCAGACATTCTTGTCGACAAACATTCGCGCGGTTTCATCGTCCATCAGATGCGCATGTTCAATACAGCCTACACCGACATTCAGCGAGCGCTGCACGGTGTGCGGTGCATAGGCATGCACCGTCATATAGGTGTTCCAGTCGCGCGCCACGTCATTGGCGGCGCGTATTTCGTTTTCGTCGAAAGTGGACATATCGAGTGGGCTGCGCGGGGTTGAAACACCGCCGCCACCGACCAGCTTCACCTGCGACGCGCCTTGCATCAACTGCTCACGGACCCGCATCTTGAGGCTGCCCGCATCGTCCACGATGGCCGCGCCGCCGATCTTTTCACCGAGGCTAAGCTCGTTGCCGCCACGCGGAACCTCGAAAGGCATTCTAAGGTCGCCGTGTCCGCCCGTCGTGGTGATCATCGCGCCGGATGGGTAAATACGAGGCCCCGGAATAATGCCGTTATCAATCGCCTGTTTGAAAGTGAACACCGGCCCGCCCATGTCGCGAACCGTCGTAAAGCCACGCTCCAGCGTGCGCTCAGCCTCCGCCGTCGATGAGGCGAATATGCCCGCAGGATCGCCGGTCAACAGCACATTCAAAGGCACGGCAGCATATAAAGTGTGCCAGTGCGCGTCGATCAGACCGGGCATCAGAACGCGACCGCCGCAATTAACCACCGTGGCGCCTTCGGGCGGCGCGCTGTTTGTCGTGTCCACGGCGACGATCTTGTTGCCTTCGACGAGAATCTGGACATCGGCGCGCAGGCTGTCCGACTTGCCGTCAAACAGGCTGACCTGCCGGAACAAGGTCTTGGCTGATGGACCGGCCGTCTGGGCGTGGAGTTTCTTCGGGGCGGCCGCCGCGATGGCGGTTGCTCCCAGCCCGGCAAGGAAGGAGCGGCGTGAAAAACTGTCCAACCGGCGGGAAACCTGTTGCAAGGACGGGCTGAAACAGGAGCAGCCGGAGCCATGGACGAAGGATTGATATTTTTGTCCCAGCCGAAACATAACGGTTCCTCCTCTGTTACCGGAATGGTAATTTACAATAGAATTGAACGCTATGCGGATGCTAGAAATTCTATGAAAATAAGTATTGCAGAGTCAATGCTTATGAATATTCCTACATTTTATTCTTGTAATCACGTCAATGCAAATTTGCGTCTGTTTCCACCAGAAGCGGCTCGTCATTCGACATCAGCGCGGCGATCCACGCAGCGGAAGGGGCTGCCGCGCAATAGACGATGACGGCGATCAGGATCGGAACGCCAATGAATGCGCCAGCAATGCCCCACATGAAACTCCAAAAGAACACCGCGAATATGACCGCGAAGGGCGAGATCGACAGCGATGCACCGGCCAGCCGGGGTTCAAGATAACTGCCGATCACGAACTGGATGACATTGAGGCTGAGAAACACCACCAGGGCAAATTGCCAGGAGTCGAACTGGACGATGGCGAACAGTGTTGGCAAGGTCGTCGCAAAGAGCGGCCCCAGCACCGGAATATAGTTGAAGGAAAAGGCGATTGCGCCCCAGGCGGTCGCCAGTTCCAGACCTGCACCCAGCGCAAACAACCAGACAATCAGGCCAGTGAGAACGCTGGCAAATGTGCGCACCAGCATATAGCGCCGCAGCTTGGCGCCGATGATGCGGTTGCAGAGCAGGATGGTCTTGCCATAGGGCTGGGCGCGGGGGGAGGTGAGGCGCTTGTTGAAGTCGTCCACTTCCAAAAGGCCCAGCATGAGGAAGATGAAGACGAGAAGCAGGAAGCCGGCAAAGCTGTTCAGCCGTCCCGCCATGCCCTGCATGAAACGAACCGCCCACAGAACATCGAAACGGTCAGCCAATGGCCCGACGAGCGCAATGCCATGCTCCTCAAGCCAGCCGGTCCAGCTGAGATAAATCGCCTGCAAGCGATCAGCATTGATGAAGAACCATTGTCCGAGTTTGCTGACGCCCCAGACCAGCGATGATCCGACGACGATCATCACGGCCATGGAGACCACCAGCGTTATCAGCAGGGCAAGGCCGCGCGGCATATAGCGCTGCAGAACAGACTGGCACGGCCAGACCATGGCGATGATGAACAGCGAAAAGACGAGCGGCGCGAAAACCGACTGCGCCACATACATCAGGGCAAGGACCAGTATGGCTGGTACGATGGCACCGAACGTCCGCGTGCCTCCCGTCATTCGCACGAAACCTCGCCTAGTAGTCCACAGCGTCGCGAATGATGGGGCAGGTCATGCAATGGCCGCCGCCACGACCGCGCCCAAGTTCCGCGCCAGTGATGGTGATGACTTCAATGCCCTGTTTGCGCAGCAGCGTGTTGGCATAGGTGTTGCGGTCATAGGCAAAGACGACGCCGGGCGAGGCGCAGACAAGGTTTGCGCCGCTATCCCATTGGGTGCGTTCACGCATGTAATCATTGCCGCCGGTTTCGACGACGCGCATCTTCTTCAGGCCCAGCGCATCGCGCACCGTATCGACGAAGCTGCCCTTGTCCTTGTGCAGTTCGACGCCACCCTTGCCATCAGGCCGATAGGAAAAGGCATCGATCCCATCGACGATATCCGGATAAATCAGCACGCAATCGCGGTCGGCGAAGGTGAAAACCGTATCGAGATGCATGGCAGCGCGCAGTTTTGGCATAGCGGCGACGATGACACGTTCGGCTCCACCCTTGGCGAACAGGGCTTGCGCGACCTGACTGATCGCCTGCCTGGAGGTGCGCTCGCTCATGCCGATCAGCACATTGCCCTTGCCGATGGGCATCACATCGCCCCCTTCCAGGGTGGCGAGGCCCCAATCCTTTGTCGGGTCGCCCCACCAGACATTGACCTTGCCCGCAAAGTCGGGATGGAACTTGTAGATCGAAGACGTCAGGATCGTTTCTTCATGGCGCGCTGGCCAATAGAGCGAGTTCAGCGTCACGCCGCCATAAATCCAGCAGGTGGTGTCGCGGGTATAGAGAGTATTGGGCAGCGGCGGCAGCAGATATTCATTGGCCCCGGCGGCATCGCGGATCAGCGCCAGTTGTTCGCCGCCGATATCCTCCGGAAATTCCGTCGTGGACAGGCCGCCGATCAGCGTTTCAGCAAGCTCGCGGTTTGACAGGCCTTCGAGATAGGAACGCACTTCATCGATCAGCCCAAGCCCGATCTGGTTGGGCACGATCTGATGATCGAGAATCCAAGCCTTGGCTTCCGGCACAGCCAGCGTCTCGGCGAGGAGATTATGCATTTCCAGAACTTCGATGCCGCGGTCGCGCATCTTGGTCATGAAGTCGAAATGGTCGCGCTTGGCGTTATCGACCCACATGACATCATCGAACAACAGGTCGTCGCAATTGCTGGGCGTCAGGCGCTGGTGCGCGCGTCCCGGTGCGCAGACAAGCACCTTGCGCAATTGACCGACTTCAGAATGTACACCAAGCGGAGTGTCGTTTGTCATGGTGCTTGAACCTCCCTACGCGTGATTATTCGCCGAACATTCAATGGGTGATGAGGCCGGTCAGCAGACCGTAGAAACCGATCAAACCGGCAATCACGGTGATGGCAAAGATGACCAGTTCCACCGTGGTGAAGAGCTGCACCTTCTGTTCCCGCCTTGCCCAGAAATAAAGGATCGTGCCGGGCACGAAGAGCACGGCCACCAGCAGCACATATTTCAGCCCGGCGGCGATGAACATGAAGATGGTGTAGATGGCGGCAATCCAGGCAAAAACCTGATCGCGCCCGCGTCCGCGCGCATCGGCCTCATAACCTTCGCCGCGACGGGTCACCAAAATGCCGTAGCCCGCCACAAGCAGATAAGGCAAAAGCGACGTCACGCTCGTCATGTCCAGCATGAAGTTGAAGGCGTCCCGTGACCAGTAGGTCGAGATGACGAACAGCGAGACGACGATATTGGTCAGCCACAATGCATTGGCTGGAACCCGGTTGTTGTTTTGCGCCGCGAACAGTTTCGGCATGTCGTCCGATTTTGCGGCGGCAAACAAAACTTCGGCGCAGATAAGCGACCATGCAAGATAGGCGCCGAGAACGGAAACCAGCACGCCGATGGAAATGAACACCGCGCCCCAATGGCCAGCCACCACTTCGAGGACGCTGGCGAGCGAGGGTTGCTGAACGGCAGCGATTGCCGATTGCGGCATCACGGCATAGGGCAGCAGCGTGACTGCAACCATCAGGCCCAGCACGCCGACAAAGCCGAGAATGGTTGCCGTGCCCACATCGGAGCGCTTCTTGGCGAAGCGGGAATAAACGCTGGCGCCTTCGATGCCGATAAACACGAAGACCGTGATCAGCATCGTGTCTCGCACCTGCGCGATCAGCGGCTTGGCAGGCATGTCCGGGCCGCCGAAGAAGTTTTCGGCAAACTGATCGTAATTGAATGCGAAGATCAAAATGAGAATGAAGACGATGATCGGCACGATCTTGGCCACGGTGACGATAGTGTTAATGAAAGTCGCCTGTTCCACACCACGCAGGATCATCATGTGAAACGACCAGATTCCGATCAGCGAGACGACGATGGCGGGCACGCTGCTGCCATCGCCGAAGATATCGGGGAAGAAGCGTCCGAGCGTGGAGCCGATCAGCACCCAGTAAAACACGTTGCCGAGGCAACTGCCGAGCCAATAGCCGAAAGCCGAAAGGAACCCCATATAGTTTCCGAAACCGGCTTTGGCATAAGCAAAGACGCCGGAGTCGATATCGGGTTTCTTCTCGGCTAGCACCTGAAAGACGCGCGCCAGCATATACATGCCGGTGCCAGCGATCAGCCAGGCGATGATTGCCCCAAAGGGACCTGTGGCCGCACCAAAACGACCGGGCAGGTTGAAGATACCTGCGCCGACCATCGATCCCACAACCATGGCGGTGAGCGCGAGAAGCGGAAGTTTCTGATTGTCGCCTGACGCCATAGTCCCCTCTCATTACAAAACGAATAAGAATAGATACGAAAGCAGTTCTGGGCAGAATATCGGGTCGTCTGATCTAGATCGGTTTCACTGAGGTTTGAAACCTTGCAAACACTCTAGTTTTTGGTGTTCAACTACATCTTATCCGACAGCCGCCAGTCACTTTTCACGATGCGCTCTGTACGACAGTTGGCTAAGATGCTCCCTCTCTATTGGTGGCTCCGAAGCTAATGCATGTCAAATGATAAGTAAACGGGCAAGATGACTGTAGCAGTTGCCAATAAGGCATATGTTTCAATTCGATACAGTCAGATTTATATATGCGTAGGCGCGAAAAAGGGTTCGTCAAGACCAGTATCCAGAAATAAATTTTCCAGAACGGATCTCCGAATCTGCGGGATGGGAACCGGTTAGCGGCGCTCAACCATTTGCGATTTGGCGATGACCTTCACGACCCAGTCGGCAAAAACGCGCAGCCGGTTGCTGAGATGCCGGTTGGGCGGGTAAACCAGATAGATCGGCATCGGGTCGATCTCCCAGTCTTCGAGAACGGGCCTCAAGGTGCCTTTTTCCAGATCGTCCCGGACCATGAACAAAGGCGCCTGCGCGACCCCCAGACCGGCGCGTACCGCCGCCAGATAGGTGGTCGCTTCATTGGCGGCCACGACATAGCGCCCGTTGACTTCGATTTCCTCGGTGCCACGCCTGAACTGAAATGGCATTTGCTGCCCTGTGGACGGACGGAAATAGCCGACCGCATAGGTGCCGTTGGCAAGATCCGACGGGTGCCGCGGCGTGGAACAGCGATCCAGATATTCGGCGGAAGCGCAGGCGATGGAATGCATGTCGCCGATCCGTCGGGCGATCAGCGACTGGTCGGTCAATTCGCCAATCCGAATGGCGCAATCCACATTTTCCGCCACGTAATCGACCGGGCGATCCGATACGCCGAGATCGATCTGGATATCGGGATAGCGCTGGTGAAACTCGATCAGGGCTGGAATGACGATCAAATTGGCGACGGCGCTTGCCATTTCCACACGCAGGCGGCCTTTGGGCAAGGTCTGTGCGCTGGACAGGCTGCCGTCGAGTTCCTGCAGATCGGCCAGCAATCGCGCCGCGCGCTCATAGTAAAGTGCGCCGTCCGGTGTTACGAGAACACGACGGGTGGTGCGATTGAGGAGTTTTGCGCCCAGATGGGCTTCCAATCCCTGAATGAGATTGCTGATGGTTGCCTTGGGCATGCCGAGTGACGCGGAGGCGCGCGTAAAGTTTCCGGTTTCGACAACCCGGAGAAAGGCGCGCATGGCCGAAAGTTGGTCCATTGATCAATAACCGTCATTGTTCGAGATTTTGGATAGTGTAACCAATCTAGGGGGACTATTCCAGATAATAGACAATGCTAATATCTGACCATGGCGGTTTGCCGCTAGACATGAAAGCTAAGAAAGATGTGCGAGAAGTTTACGGTTGAAACAATGCAGGCTGGCAATTGCACCTGCACGGCACGCATTTATCGCGGCGCCAAATTGCTTTCACCGCCGCCTGTGGTGCTGCATCTCCATGGTGGGGCTTTCTCGACAGATTGTCCAGATACCTGCGAGGGTGTTGCCGAAGCTCTTGCCGATGCGGGAGCAGTGGTGGTCTCGCCGGAATATTCGTCGGCCTGTCTCAACCCGTTCCCGGCGGCGCTTGAGGTGGCCTATGCCATTCTGACTTCGATGCGTGCGCGTTGCCCGGAATTTGCACACAAGAAGTCGATGCTGTTCGTCGCCGGTGAAGAGGCGGGCGGTAATATCGCAGCCGGTTTGGCGCTTATGGCGCGAGATCAGAATCTGACGGATCTCAAAGGTCAGATATTGCTTTCGCCCATGCTCGACCCGTGCCTTGCGACGGCGTCTTTCCGCAAATACTGCCCGGAAAGTGCGGTGCAGGCCATGTCGGATGGCTGGCAGCATTATCTGGGTCAGTGCGGAGGGTTCACTCACCCCTACGCTGCGCCTGCGCTGTGTACGCGTCTTGCCGGTCTGGTGCCGACACTGCTCGTTACCAGTGCCGAATGTCCGATGCGCGACGAGACCCAGTCCTATGCCGAGCGGCTGCGTCAGGCAGGCGTCAAGGTTCAGTCCCATGTCCTGCCGGGTCAGGCTGGCTGGATACCGGAAAGTAACGTGGCGGACCGTGAGTGGTCGCCACAGAAAGAAGCTCTTGTCGGCCTGTTTTCGGATTTCTTCCAGCGGGCCGGTGCGAAAGCAATAGCAGCATAACGTCAGTTCGAAAGTCCTCCCAAGCTTTCATTTGACGATCAGAATGTAGCCGGCCCTGACCGGCAAGGAGATACAACATGACGTCGATCATTGGACGCCGGGCCCTGTGGGGCGCCGGCCTGAGTATCCTATTGTCTGCAGCTGGCGGTGGTGCCATTCTTTTTGGCGTTCCGCATCTGAAGGCGGATGCGGCGACGGATATTTCCGCGCCGCCTCCCGCGGTGCCGGTTTCGGTTGCCAAGGCGGAATCGCGCCGCATCTCGACCTGGGAAGAGTTTTCGGGTCGCCTTGAGGCAATCGAGCGCGTCGAAATTCGCCCGCGTGTCGGCGGAGCCATCCTGAAAGCGCATTTCCGTGAGGGCGCGCTGGTCAAACAGGGCGACTTGCTGGTCACCATTGATCCGGAGCCCTATGCGGCAGCGGTTGAAAAAGCCAGGGCGCAGGTTTCCGCCGAGGAAGCGCGTGTCGCGCTGGCCAAGACGGAACTGGATCGCGGTCGCCAGCTTGTAACCTCACGTACGCTCGCCCAGAGCGGTCTGGACCAGCGGTCAAGCGCCTTTGACGAAGCGCAGGCAAGCTTGCGGTCGGCCAAGGCGGCGTTGCGTTCGGCTGAACTCGATCTTCAATATACGGAAGTGCGCGCACCGATCTCCGGTCGCGTCGGGCGGCTGGAGGTGACAGCCGGTAATCTGGTTGCCGCAAGCTCCGCTTCGCCGGTGCTGACCACGCTCGTTTCGGTCGATCCGATCTATGCAAGCTTCAGCGCCAATGAAGAGGTTGTCACCAAGGCGCTTGCCAAGCTTGCCGCATCGCCGGGCGGCAGCGCCATCGAACGTATTCCCGTCCAGATCGGGACAGCTGCCGATGATGGCACGCCGATTTCCGGCCATATCCAGCTGATCAACAATGAAGTGGATGCCACCACGGGCACGATCCGCGTGCGCGCATCCATCGACAATCCGGATGGCAAGCTCATTCCCGGCCAGTTTGTGCGCATTCGCTTCGGCGAACCGGAACCGGGTGAAAAGCTGGTGGTGAGCGACCGCGCCATTGCCTCCGATCAGGACAAGAAATTCGTCTTCGTCGTGGGTGCGGACAACAAGGTTGAATACCGGCAGGTGGTGCTCGGTCGCAATTATGACGGCTTGCGCATTGTCGAAAGCGGCCTGAAGGCTGGCGAGAACATCGTCGTCAACGGCCTGCAGCGTATTCGTCCGGGCGTGGTCGTCGCACCGCAACCCGTAACCGAAACACTTGCCAAGAATTAACTGAAACGGCGCGTCTGACGACGCGCGCTAAACGCAAAAGCTCAGCCTATCCAATCCGCGAGAACGCATGTTTTCGCGGAACGGGAGAGTTTTCGCTCATCCGCCTAAAGGGGGATAAACAGATGAACTTTTCACGCTTCTTCGTAGACCGACCAGTCTTCGCTGGCGTTCTGTCGGTTTTGATCTTCGTGGCCGGTCTGATCGGCATGACAGGTCTGCCGATTTCGGAATATCCGGAAGTGGTGCCGCCGCAAATCGTGGTCCGCGCGCAATATCCGGGCGCCAATCCCGCCGTGATTTCCGAAACTGTCGCGACACCGCTGGAAGAACAGATCAACGGTGTTGAAGGCATGCTCTATATGCAGAGCCAGGCGACAGCCGACGGTGTCATGACATTGACCGTCACCTTCGCGCTTGGCACCGATCCCGATCAGGCGCAGCAGCTTGTGCAGAACCGCATCTCGCAGGCTGAGCCGCGCCTGCCGGAAGAGGTGCGGACCCTTGGCGTCACCACCGCCAAAAGCTCGCCCGACCTGACGCTGGTGGTTCACCTCATCTCGCCCGATGGCCGGTATGACGTGAATTATCTGCGCAACTATGCCGTTTTGAACGTCAAGGATCGTATCGCCCGTATTCCGGGTGTCGGTCAGGTGCAGATATTCGGCGGCGGCGACTATTCCATGCGCGTGTGGATTGATCCGCAAAAGGCGGCCGAGCGCGGACTGTCGGCCAGCGATATCGCAAACGCAATCCGGCAGCAAAACGTACAGGCCGCCGCTGGCGTGATCGGTGCTTCTCCGTCTGTTTCCGGTCTTGATCTCCAGCTTTCCGTCAACGCGCAAGGCCGCCTTCAGACACCCGAAGATTTCGCCAATATCGTCGTGAAATCGGGCAATGAAGGCGAAATCACCCGCCTCGGCGACGTTGCCCGTGTCGAGATGGGCGCCGCCGATTATTCGTTGCGCTCGCTGCTCGACAACAAGCAGGCGGTTGGTATGGGCGTGTTTCAGGCGCCGGGTTCCAACGCTTTGCAGATTTCGGAAAATGTTCACGCGGCCATGGCCGATTTGAAGAAGACCATGCCGGAAGGCGTGGATTTCGACATCGTCTATGATACGACCCAGTTCGTGAAGGCCTCGATTGAATCCGTCATTCACACCCTGCTGGAAGCCATCGTTCTGGTGGTGATCGTGGTCATCCTGTTTTTGCAGACATGGCGCGCGTCGATCATTCCACTGGTTGCGGTACCCGTTTCCATCGTGGGTACGTTTGCGGTCATGTATGTGTTCGGCTTCTCCATCAACGCTCTCAGCCTGTTCGGTCTGGTGCTGGCCATCGGTATCGTCGTCGATGACGCCATCGTGGTGGTTGAAAATGTCGAACGCAACATTGAACAGGGACTGTCGCCCGTCGAAGCGACCTATCGCGCCATGCAGGAAGTGTCCGGCCCGATCATCGCGATTGCGCTGGTACTGGTTGCGGTGTTTGTGCCACTGGCTTTCATTACCGGCCTTACCGGCCAGTTCTATCGCCAGTTTGCGCTGACCATCGCCATCTCGACGGTGATCTCGGCCTTCAACTCGCTGACCTTGTCGCCTGCTTTGGCGGCGCTGCTGCTGCGTGGCCATGATGCGCCTAAGGATCGTCTGACCCGCATCATGGACAAGGCGTTCGGCTGGTTCTTCCGTGGCTTCAACCGCTTCTTCGGTGCAAGCTCGAATGCCTATGGTCGCGGCGTGGGCGCAATTCTCTCGCGCAAATCGCTGGTGATGGGCCTTTATGTCGTGTTGCTCGGCGTCACCTTCGTTCTGTTCCGCGCGGTGCCCGGCGGCTTCGTTCCGGCACAGGACAAGCAATATCTGATCGGCTTCGCGCAATTGCCGGATGCGGCAACACTCGACCGTTCGGAAGATGTCATCCGCCGCATGACGGATATCGCGCTTAACCAGCCGGGCGTTGCCAATGCCATTGCCTTCCCGGGCCTTTCGATCAATGGTTTCACCAACTCATCGAATTCCGGCATTGTCTTCGTCACGCTGAAGCCGTTCGAGGAACGCAAGACGCCCGACCTGTCGGCTGGCGCTATCACCATGCAGCTGAACCAGAAGTTCGGCTCCATTCAAGATGCGTTCATTGCCATGTTCCCGCCGCCGCCCGTGCAGGGTCTGGGAACCACCGGTGGCTTCAAGCTGCAGCTTGAAGATCGCAACGGTCTTGGCTTCCGCGCGTTGGACGATGCCACCAAGGCGTTTCTCGCCAAGGCCTATCAGACACCTGAACTGGCCGGTCTCTATTCGAGCTACCAGATCAACGTGCCGCAGCTTTATGCCGATCTGGATCGTGTGAAGGCGCGCCAGCTGGGTGTGGCGGTGACTGATGTGTTTGAAACCCTGCAGATCTATCTGGGTTCGCTCTATGTCAACGACTTCAACGCGTTCGGACGCACCTACAGCGTGCGCATTCAGGCCGATGCGAATTATCGCAGCCATGCCGAAGATATCGGCAAGCTGAAGGTTCGTTCGCAGTCGGGCGAAATGATCCCGCTGTCGGCGCTGATGAAAGTGGAGCAGACCGTGGGTGCGGAACGCGCCATCCGGTATAACGGCTTCCTGTCTGCCGATATCAACGGCAATCCGGCCCCCGGCTTCTCGTCCGGTCAGGCGCAGGCGGCCATCGAGCGGATTGCGCAGGAAACCTTGCCTGCGGGCATCGCCTTCGAGTGGACCGATCTGACCTACCAGCAGATTCTGGCTGGCAATTCAGGCTTCCTCGTCTTCCCGCTGGCGCTGCTGCTCGTCTATCTGGTGCTGGCCGCGCAATATGAAAGCCTTGCTCTGCCCCTGTCGATCATCATGATTGTTCCAATGGGTATCATGGCTGCGCTCACCGGCGTCTGGCTGACGGGAGGCGACAACAATGTCTTCACCCAGATTGGCTTGATAGTCCTTGTGGGGCTATCGGCGAAGAACGCGATCCTGATCGTGGAATTTGCCCGCGAGCTGGAGCTTTCCGGTCGAAGTGTGGTGCAGGCCGCCGTCGAGGCCAGCCGGTTGCGTCTGCGCCCGATCCTGATGACCTCCATGGCCTTCATCATGGGTGTGGTGCCGCTGGTCACATCCACGGGTGCCGGTGCGGAAATGCGCTCCGCAATGGGTATCGCGGTCTTCGCGGGCATGATCGGCGTGACGGCCTTCGGCATCTTCATGACGCCGGTATTTTATGTGCTGATCCGAAAGCTGAGCGGCGAACGCCCGCTCAAGCATTCGGGGGCAAAGATCGAAGCACCGCATCTGGTGCCAGGCGAGTGATCGGAGCCGACAGAAAGATAAAAGGGCCGGAGCAATCCGGCCCTTTTCATACGGGTTATTGATTATCGCTGAAGGCGCGAATGATTGCGTCTTTCGAGCTGCCATTGGCGATAAGCGCCGCGAGCAAAATGCGCGCTTGACCGGGACGAAGTGTGCGGGCAGGGATCGCCCCTGCCGCCGCAAGATCGTATCCGCCGCCACCACCGCCATAGCTTGGCGTCAGCAGACCTTCCGGAACGCGGCTCGATACCACGACCGGGATGCCCCTTTCGGTGCAAAGCTTGACGGCTTCGACAATTGCCGGCGTCGCATTGCCGGAGCCAAGTGCCGCCAGAACGATGCCACGCGCGCCCGCCGCGATGCTTGCCGCGATATGGGTAGCATCGCAGCCGGGATCAATGGCAACCGTATCGACGCGGCTATCATCAAGCGGTGACGGCAGCTTCACATCCGGCAGCGCAGCTAGCATGCGTGTTGGATGAAACGCATCAGCACTGTCGCTGCTGGCCTTATAAACACCCCATGCAGGCAAAACCCGCCCGCCAAAAGCGATCAGCACGCCGCGCGCGGCATTGGCCGGATCCGTGGCAAGCCTGACCGCATCAGCCAGATTGGCAGGGCCATCGGCATGGGGACTATCCGCTGTAAACTGCGCACCGGTAAAGATAACCGGCTTTGCAAGCCGGTGCTGAAGCTGCACCAAAAGCGCGGTTTCCTCCATGGAGTCGGTGCCATGCAGGACGACAACGCCGTTGATGTCGGGTTTCTCCATCGCTTCGCCGACTGCATTGCTGATATGCTGCATGTCGGCCAACGTGAGCAGCGAGGAATCCTTCTCCATCAGGTTGATGGGGCGCAGATCGGCCTTGAGATCCGGCAATAGCGCAAGTAGGTCTCCGCCGGATAAGGTCGGCGTGCTCGCGCCATTTTCACCGCGTTTGCTTGCAATGGTGCCCCCGGTGGCGATGACCGCCACCACAGGCTTGATCGGCGATGTGTTCACGTTTCCCCTCGCTTGCTTAGTGTGCTTGCATCTATAGCACGTTATGTAGCAAGTCGATGGATACGGTCGCGCATCAGATACCATCCGATGATGAGGAGGGGGATGATGATCAGCAGCGAGGCGATGGTCATGGTTCCAACCGGATAATCGAACGCCATCAGCACCAGCACGCCAAGCAGGAAAGCAAGCGTCAGGATACCCGTATAGGGCGCGCCGAACATCTTGAAATCAGGCCGTTCGATTTCGCCGCGCCGCGCCAGATACCAGAGCTTCAGCTGGCAGAGAACGATGACGCCCCATGCGGTGATGATGCCGAGCGCGGAGAGATTGAGGGCAATTTCGAAGGCGTCCGAAGGCACGATGGCATTGAGAACGACGCCTATCACTGTCACGACGGCGGTGACCGCGATGCCGATAAAGGGAACGCCGTTCTTGTTCATCTTGGCGAGTGCGGCAGGCGCGGAGCCTGAAACAGCCATGGAGTGCAGAATGCGGCCTGTCGAATAGAGACCAGCATTAAGCGATGAGAGAACCGCCGTCAGTACCACGAGGTTCATGATGATATCTGCACCTTCGAAGCCAATCTTGCTGAAGAAGGTGACGAACGGGCTTTCACCGGCGGAATAGGCCGTATAGGGCAGCAGCAGCGAAAGCAGCAGAACCGAACCGACATAGAAGACGAGCAGGCGGAAGACCACGGTGCGGATTGCGCCGGGCATCACCTTGCGCGGGTCTTCGGTTTCGCCAGCCGTTGTGCCGATCAGTTCGATGGAGGCATAAGCGAAGACGACGCCCTGTATGATCACGAAGGCCGGTAATATGCCGTTCGGAAAGAAGCCGCCGCTATCGGAAATGATGCTGAAACCAGCGGCATGGCCGTCAATCGGCGTGCCAGAAACCACGAAATAAATGCCGACCGCCAGGAATATGACCAGCGACAGCACCTTGACGACACTGAACCAGAATTCCATCTCGCCGAAGACTTTCACCGACATCATGTTCATCGCAAGCACGATGAACAGGGCAGCCAGCGCAAACATCCACTGGTCGACCCCTTGCAGCCAGGGAAAATAGTGCTTGAAGAAATTCATATAGAGCGCAACGGCAGTGACATCGGCCACCGAGGTCATCGCCCAGTTCATCCAGTACATCCAGCCAGCCGCAAAGGCCAGTTTCTCGCCGTAGAACTCGCGAGCATAGGAGACGAACGACCCCGAACTTGGCCGATGCATGATCAATTCGCCCAATGCGCGTAAAACTAGAAAGGCAAAGAAGCCGCAAAGCG
Source organism: Ochrobactrum soli (assembly GCF_003664555.1). NCBI lineage: Bacteria > Pseudomonadati > Pseudomonadota > Alphaproteobacteria > Hyphomicrobiales > Brucellaceae > Ochrobactrum > Ochrobactrum soli. Next base: position 192,457 of record NZ_RCHH01000007.1, read on the forward strand.
CATAGACGAAAACGAGGGCAGGCCCCGCCTGCGCGAGGCGTCCGCCTGCGCCGAGGAAAAGTCCGGTGCCAATCGCCCCGCCGATGGCGATCATCTGGATTTGCCGCGGCTTCAGTGCCTTGTGGTAGCCGTTGTCTTCTTCGATAAATATTTCTCGTTCTATCGGCTTGGCCCCCAGACCGACCTTCACTGTATCAATCGACATTGCTCCTCCCGGGTAAGCGCTTTGCAAGCGCGTTTTCGATAGGGCCATTTCACAGCTTGAATCGCTAATTACAGCGCGCCGTTGGCCGTTCAATAGGGGTGTTACGTCACCCAATTATGAGGGTAATCTGTTAAGCTGTATGACAGATTAGGAGGTCTGTTAACGCATATTGAAATTAACGCGTCAAGTCACCGACAAGACCGGACCGGGCCACTTGAGGCTCTTCGCTTTCTCTTGGAAGCATTTATTGTTTTGAAAATAAGACGTTAGCTTTCAGCTTCCGTTCGCAGCAATTTTACCCGGCTCCCAAGATTGTCCCGGTGACAATTGTCCACAGGCACCGGCGAACTCGAAAGTGAGAGCGAATTCTGGCTTCTCCGCAGGAAACGTTTAAGCGGCGCTGTTTCCCGTGATGGCATTCACCGCAGTTTTGACCTTGCTCAGATGCGCTTCCATGGCAGCGCGGGCGTCGGCTTCCGAACCGGCTGCGATGGCGTCGACGATCCGGCGGTGTTCGATATTGGAGGCTTCGCGGCGACCTGCCATGAGATTGATGAGCTCGGATTGCTGGATGAGCGCATTGCGCGCATCGGCGACGATCTTGGCGAAAAGCGTATTGCCGGAGGCAACGGCTATGGCGCTGTGAAACTCGGAATCGAGCAGCTCCCACTTATGTGGATCGGTCTGCCGGTCCAGCCTGTCGCAAAGACCCAGCAGATGGGCGAGCTGCTCTTCGCTACGACGAAGAGCAGCCCAGCCTGCCGCCGGAATTTCGATAAACGGGCGCGCTTCAATCAGGTCGCGCGCGGAATAGCCATCATAGCTCAGTTCCGCTGCGGGCGTTGCGTTCAATACATAGGTGCCGCTGCCAGTGCGGGTTTGTGTGAGGCCGAGCGTTTGCAGCGAGCGGAGAGCCTCGCGCACGATGGGACGGCTGACACCGAACCGGTCCGCCAGTCGCGCTTCCGAGGGGAGGCGCGTGCCGACCTGAAGGCGACCGGATATGATCGCCGACCGTATGTCGTCGAACACGACTTCGGCGGCGTTCTTCCGGTTGACCGGATGTGTTTCCGATAGCCAGTCGGCCAATTCGCTCATGCCCCAGCCTCCATTCATTGTCATGCAACTGTCAAGCCGCTGTCAGTTGCATGACAATTCACCTGCTAGGCAATTTGCGAGGCATTTTCAATCCCGACGGGCGAAACGCGCGGCTGCGAGCGATGCGGCAAAGGCGATGGCCAGCATGGCGAAGGTGAATTCTGTCACCGCGCTCCAGCCACCGGCGATCCAGAAGATACCGCCTGCGGAACCTGCAATGCTGGAGCCGAGATAATAGGCCAAGAGGTAAAGCGATGATGCGTGACCCTTGGTATGAAGCGCCAGCCTTCCGACCAGAGCGCTGGCGACCGAGTGGCTGACGAAGAAGCCGACGGTCAGGAACACGATGCCGGTGATGATGACAGGCAAAGGCGCAAACAGGGTCAGCAACACGCCAGTCGCTTCAAGGCCGAGGCCGATGGGGAGAACGATGAAGTGCCCAAGCCTGTCGCCCATGCGACCCGCGATCCAGGATGCGGCAATGCCGAAAAGATAGACCGAGAAAATGGCGCCGAGTGCCGTCTGGCTCAGACTGTAAGGTGCGGCGACTAGACGGAAACCGATATAGTTATAGATCGTCACGAATGATCCCATGACGAGGAAGCCGATGGCGAACAGCAGCGGCAGGGCCGGATTGCGAATATGGCCAACCCAGGCGCTAAGGTGAAACCGCGCATTCAGTCCCGGACGCGGGGTGAAATTCTGCGAAGCGGGCAGAAGCATCAGAAAGCCGATGGCTGCGGCAAGGCCGAGCAGCCCCATGCCCGCAAGGCCAACGCGCCAGGAGAAGAATTCAGCCAGCGTTCCCGTGATGACACGGCCCGCCATGCCGCCAAAGGCGTTGCCGGCGATATAGAGGCCCATGGATGCACCAAGGCCGCGCGGGTCGATTTCTTCGGCAAGATAGGTCATGGCGACCGCCGGGACGCCGCCCAGCAGCAGGCCCTGCAAGGCGCGCAGTGCCAAAAGCATGTGCCAGTCCGGAACCAGTGCAGCGGCGATGGTGCAAAGCGCGGAGCCGAGCAGGGAGGCGAACATCAGCGAGCGGCGGCCAAAACGTTCGGAAACGATGGCCGCAAAGAAAATCGCAAAGGCGAGAAAACCGGTTGAAACGGAAAGCGACAGCGAGCTTGCCGCAGGCGTGATGTTGAAATCATGCGCGAAGAGCGGCATCAAAGGCTGCACGCAATAGAGAAGCGAGAAGGTTGCAAAGCCTGACAGGAAGAGCGCGACACTGGCATTGCGAAACGCGGGCGTACCCTTGACCAGATAATGCTTTTCTTCCGGTGCCGCTCCGGATGGTGTCGGCGCGGTGACCAGCTTGAGTGTGCTGTCTGCTGTTCTGACGCTATCGAGACTGCGTTCTTGGACGCGGGACATGACTTTGCCTTTTCAAAACCTCCCGAGCCTTGATCTAGTCAAAAGCGCATCATTTGTCTAATATATGGAACAGACGATTGTGATATGTTTTGGATATACCGATGGAACTGCGTCACCTCAGATATTTTCTGGCCGTCGCCGACGAGGGCAATTTTACACGGGCAGCGGCCAATCTCGGTATCGGTCAGCCGCCTTTGAGCCAGCAGATCCGCGATCTGGAAAACGAAATCGGTGTGGCGCTTTTTCACCGCGTTCCCCACGGGGCTGAGCTGACGGCGGCGGGCACGGCCTTTCTTGAGGAAGCGAAGGCTGCTGTCGCTGCCGCCGAAAAAGCCAAGCTTGCCGCGCAAAGTGCGGCGCGCGGCGAGACCGGGCGTCTGGCTTTGGGCTTCACCGCGTCGTCCGCCTTTAATCCGGTAGTCAGTGGCACGATCCGGCAGTTTCGCGCCCGCTGGCCGGAGGTGCGGCTGACGCTCACCGAGATGAATACCAGCCTCCTGATGGAAAGGCTTGTGCGCGGCGAGGTTGATGCCGCATTCATTCGGCCCGGTCTGGAAAACCCGAAGGATGTGCGGATGAAGCGCCTGGCCGATGAGCCGATGCTGATCGCCTTGCCGAGCCATCATCCGCTGGCGACCCATGAGATATTGCCGGTTTCGGCGCTGGCGAACGAAGCCTTTGTGATGTTTCCGCGCATTGTCGGCCTTAGTCTTTACGACGACGTGGTTGCGGCCTGCCGTGACGCTGGTTTTGAAATGATCGTCGCGCAGGAAGCGCCGCAAATGCCATCGGTCGTCAATCTGGTAGCCGCAGATCTGGGCGTTTCCATCGTACCGACCGCTATAGCACAGATCAGGCTTGCGGGCGTGACCTACCGACCGATTGAAGGCGAACCACTTTCCGCGCGTCTGGCGCTCGCCTCGATGAAGAGCAATCACTCCCCGTTGATCGACAATCTGATGAGCCTTTTGCCCAATCTGTGACGACCTTGGGCTATTAAGTTGACAAAAACGATCACAAATCGGTTGTTCGCGTCGATAAAGAGAAAATAGACGCCGCACTATTCAAAAACTTGCTAACAGGCGTTAGGGAAGGGCGCGTGTCCAAACCTCTTTAAACGCCGCCCCAAAAGTGTAAGCCGAGAATTTCGATGAACAGTTTGCTGAAGCGCTTTGCTGCTTATTATGAACCACACAAGGGCTTGTTTGCGCTTGATTTCTCAAGCGCCGTTCTTGCTGGTCTGCTGGAGCTGGCCTTTCCGGTTGCGGTGACGCTGTTCATCGATCGCCTGCTACCGACCAATCAGCTGGGGCTGATCGCGCTCGCCGTTGCCGGGCTGTTGCTGATCTATATTCTCAATGCCGGTTTACAGGTCGTCGTGACCTATTGGGGTCATATGCTCGGCATCAAGATCGAAACCGAGATGCGGCGCAAGGCCTTCGATCATCTGCAAAAGCTGTCGTTTCGTTTCTTCGACAATCAGAAGACCGGGCATCTGGTTGCCAAGCTGACCAAGGATCTGGAAGAGATCGGCGAAGTGGCCCATCACGGCCCCGAAGACCTGTTCATCGCCATCATGACGCTGATCGGCGCCTTTGTTCTGATGCTCTGGATTCATGTGCCGCTGGCGCTGATTACGGCGCTGGTTGTGCCGCTGACGGCGTTTGTGAGTATCCGCTATGGTAGCCGGATGACCTCGAACTGGCACGCGCTTTATGGCCGCGTTGGCGAGTTCAACGCGCGGATTGAGGAAAATGTCGGCGGCATTCGCGTCGTACAGGCCTTCACCAATGAGGACCACGAACGCAAGCTGTTTGCCGAGAGCAACCGCAACTATCTGACGACCAAATTGCGGGCCTACAAGATCATGGCGGCTTCCATGTCGCTGTCCTATCTTTCGATGCGCTTTGTCCAGATCATCGTCATGCTCGCAGGCGCATGGTTTGTCGTGCGCGGCCAGTTGACGGAAGGCGGTTTCGTCGGCTTCCTGCTGCTCATCGGTGTGTTCTTCCGACCCATTGAAAAGATCAATTCGATCATCGAAAGCTATCCGAAGGGCATTGCCGGGTTCCAGCGCTATTCGGCCTTTATCGATACGGAGCCGGATATTGCCGACAGGCCGGACGCCATGTCCGTGCAGCGGTTGCATGGCGGCATTGAGTATAAAGACGTCAGCTTCGGTTACCGGTCGGAAAAGCCGCTGCTGGCCCATCTGACCCTGTCGATCCGGGCGGGCGAAACGGTGGCCTTCGTCGGTTCATCCGGCGCAGGCAAGACGACGATCTGCTCGCTTCTGCCGCGCTTTTATGAAGTGACCGACGGCGCGATCAGCATCGATGGCACCGATATTCGCGACATGACGCTGAAATCGCTGCGGTCCAATATCGGCATTGTCAGCCAGGATGTGTTCCTGTTTGCCGGAACGATCCGCGACAATATCGCTTATGGCAGGCTGGAGGCTTCGGAGGAAGAAATCCTCGAAGCGGCGCGGCGCGCCCGTCTCGACGGCGTGATTGCCGCCTTGCCCGCCGGGCTAGACACGGTTGTGGGCGAACGCGGCGTCAAGCTTTCGGGCGGCCAGAAACAGCGTCTGGCGATTGCGCGCATCTTTCTGAAAAACCCGCCGATCCTGATCCTCGATGAAGCGACTTCGGCATTGGATACCGAAACCGAACGGGCGATCCAGCAGTCGCTTGCCGATCTTTCGGAAGGCCGCACCACGCTGGTCATCGCGCACCGGCTTGCAACCATCGTCAATGCGGATCGCATTGTCGTGGTGGAGGAAGGCCGCATCATCGAGCAGGGTATTCATGACGAGCTGGTGACCCGCTCGGGCGGGCGCTATCAGCAGCTTCATGCGGCGCAGGTCAACTGATCATTAGGCGGCGAATTATTCCGCTGCCTGTTTAACGCAACTGCGATTTTATCAAAATATCCTGTTCCAGCAGGCCCATTTCGGCGGCATAATCGTTCATCGTATCGGCAGGGAGACCGACATGGATGTAACGATTATAACGGGCGCGTCGGACGGTATCGGTGCTGAAACCGCGCGCCAGATAGCGCAACGTGATCGCGCCGGGGCCGCTCTTGTGCTGGCGGCGCGCAATGTCGAAAAGCTCGAAAAACTTGCAACCGAATTGCGGCAGCAGGGCAGCACCGTGCTTGTGGTGCCGACCGATGTTACCGACCGCGATGCCTGCATTGCGCTGATCGAAAAGACGGCATCGGCTTTTGGCCGGATCGACACGCTGATCGTCAATGCGGGTATGTCGGCCCATGCCAATTTCGCGGAAATCAAGCCGGAAGATCTGCAATGGATGCATGATCTGATGGAGCTGAACTATTTTGGCAGCGTCTGGCCGATCCATGCGGCGCTGCCTCATCTGGCAATGACCAGAGGGCGCATTGCGGTGGTCTCTTCCGTCGCGGGATTGATCGGTGTGCCGGGACGCTCGGCCTATAGCGGCACAAAATTCGCGCTGTCCGGTTTTTGTGAAGCGCTCCGCTCGGAACTGGAGCCAAGCGGCATTTCCGTGACGATTGTTTATCCCGGCGTCGTGAAAACCGATATTCGCAAGGTCGGCTATGGCGCCAGCGGCGAGGCGCTTGGAACCAGTGGCGTGCGCGAAGACGACATGATGTCGGTGGAAGAAGCGGTGCGTCTGATGCTGAATGGTTTGCGGATGCGCAAACGCGAGGTGTTGATGACCCGGCAGATGCGTCTGGGGCGCTGGCTGAAGCTGATCGCGCCGCGCGTGGTGGACCGCATGGCGCTCAAAGCGCTGAAGCCCGAATTTCGCCCGAAGCCGATCAAACCCGCGCAATAAAAGCTGGCTATTCCGGTTGCGGATTGACCATTTCATCTGTCTGTACTGAATATACCGGCTTCGAATCTGGCCGGAAGGAAGCATCTTGCGATGTTTTCCTGCGGCAGCAGATGCATGCTGACAGGTGAACTATGCCAACCGACGACCGTAAGAAAAGCCGGGTTACGCTTCTTGACGTGGCGCGCCATGCGAATGTTTCGCGGGCCACGGCATCGCTTGTCATCCGCAAGAGCCCGCTTGTCGGCGCGGCAACGCGGGAGAAGGTCGAGAGGGCGCTGCAAGAACTCGGCTACGTCTATAATATGGGCGCGGCGAGCTTGCGCGCCGACCGGTCCAACACAGTCGGCGTGATCGTTCCGACACTGGGCAATCCGTTTTATGGCGAGCTTCTGGCGGGCATCGACCGCGTGGTGGGCGAGGCCGGTATGGTCGTTCTTTTGGCCAACAGTCATGAAAATTTCGCCAATCAGAACACGCTGATGCAGCGCATGCGCGAGCATGGCGTCGATGGCGTGATCGTGTCGCTGACGGCTGGAACCGAACCCGGCTTCATCGAGCAGATTGTCGATTGGGGCCTGCCAGCCGTTCAGGTGCTGCGCCACGTAACCGACCGGATTGACTATGCCGGGGTCGATTATGCAGGCGGCATGCGGCAGGCGGTCAATCACCTGTCCGGGTTGGGGCACAAGACCATCGCCTTTGCGGTGCACGGGCCGGTGCATTCCGCCTATCGCGAACGCGTCGAGGGTTTTCGCGAGGCCATGCTGGAAAAGGGGCTGGACCCGGAACTGATCGTGCATCTGCCCAGCACGATGCCGGAAATTGCCCGGGCCGCGCCGCTGCTGTTTCAGCAGGAACCGGAACCAACGGCGGCGATCTGCTTTAACGATGTGATAGCGCTCGGTCTCTCCGCCGGGCTTTATGATTGCGGGCGGAAAATCGGCGAGGATTTTTCGTTGATCGGCTTTGACGATGTCAGCAATGCCGAGGCGACACGCCCGCGCCTGAGTTCAGTCGCGACGCGTCCGGTTACGGTTGGCGAAAACGCGGCCAGAATGCTGCTTTCACGGCTTGCCGAACCGGAAAAACCGGCAGAGCGGATCGTCAGCGAGACCTATTTGCAGGTTCGCCAGTCCTGTGGACGCCCCGTGGGCTGACGGTAAATTTGATCGTCTCATCCGAATTAATGATTGACGAGACGGGTTAAACGAATTTAGATCGATCTAAATTTGGTTGGTCTGGAGGAAGACCAGTCAATTCGCCGACCGGGAGGTTCCAGCATTGTACAATTTCAATTTCGCGCCCGTGTTCGCGTCGATGGACAAGCTGCTTCTCGGCGCCTGGCAAACGATTGAGCTTTCCGTCGCCGCGATGGTGCTCGGGCTGGTCGTTTCCATTGTGTGCGCCTGGGGCAAGACATCCGGCTCGAAGCCGGTGCGCTTCGTCATCGACGCCTATATCGAGATCATTCGCAACACGCCGTTTCTGGTGCAGATTTTCTTCATCTTCTTCGGTCTGCCTTCGGCGGGCTTGCGCCTGTCGCCCAACAGTGCGGCGCTTTTGGCGCTGGTGGTGAATTTCGGCGCCTATGGCACGGAAATCATCCGCGCAGGCATCGAGTCCATCCATAAGGGGCAGGTGGAGGCGGGCACCGCGCTCGGCCTCTCGCGCCTGCAAGTCTTCCGTTACATCATCATGAAACCGGCGCTGCGTACGGTCTATCCATCGCTGACCAGCCAGTTCATCTATCTGATGCTGACGTCGAGCGTCGTGTCGGTGATTTCGGCCAATGAACTCGCCGCCGCCGGTAACGATCTCCAGTCTGCGACCTTCGCCAGCTTCGAGGTCTATATCGTCATCACGCTCATGTATCTCGTCATGTCCATCGGTTTTTCGGCGGTGTTTTCGCTGATCGAGAAACTGGCGTTCAAATATCCCCTGAGCCGATAGGAGCAAGGCCATGATCAGACCTTTCGGCTGGAACGAATTTCTCATTATCGTCTATGCGGCACAGTGGACCATCGCGCTCTCGGCCATCGCCTTTGTGGGCGGCGGCATTGGCGGCATGATCGTGGCGCTGATGCGTGTTTCGGATAATCGTGTGCTGCGCTATATCGCGCTTGGCTTCATCCGGCTGTTTCAGGGCACGCCGCTTCTGATGCAGCTTTTTCTGGTGTTCTTCGGCCTCAATATTTTCGGCCTTGGCATCAATCCATGGATTGCAGCGGCCATCGCCTTGACCCTGCATGCCAGCGCTTTCCTCGGCGAAATCTGGCGCGGTTGTATCGACGCGGTGCCGCCCGGCCAGCGGGAAGCGGCAACGGCGCTCGGCCTGCGCTACTACAACCGCATGCGCTATATCATTCTGCCGCAAGCTGCACGCATTTCGGTTGCGCCAACGGTGGGCTTCCTTGTGCAGCTGATCAAGGGCACCTCGCTTGCCGCCATTATCGGCTTTACCGAACTGACGCGTCAGGGCCAGATCATCAACAATGCAACCTTCAGCCCTTTCATGGTCTTTGGCACGGTGGCGGTTGTCTATTTCATTCTGTGCTGGCCGCTTTCGATACTAGCCCGCAACATGGAAACCAAATTTTCTCGCGCAACCGCTCGGTAATCGGGGGCTTTTGTCGAGATAAGAGCACATCCCGAAAAGTGTGAAACGGTTTTCGGATAAGATGTGCGTCAAAAAGGGATTAGAGCGCGCTCTAATCTGCCGGCGAGGAGTCCGGTCTAACAATAGGGAAGGGAAAAACATGAATATCACCAGACGTATAGCGATGACACTGATCGGCGCGGGCGCGCTTGCCACTGCCTTTGCGCCAGCCGCATTCGCGCAGACCGTCGAAGGCATCAAGTCGGCGGGCACGATCAAGATCGGCATGCTGGTCGATTTTCCGCCATTCGGCATCATGAACACCAGCAACGAGCCGGACGGCTACGATGCCGATGTGGCCAAGTTGCTCGCTGCCGAGCTGGGTGTAAAGGCGCAGATCGTGCCGGTCACCGGCCCGAACCGCATTCCATATTTGCAGAGCGGACAGGTTGACGTGCTGGTGGCTTCGCTGGGCATCACCGAAGAACGCGCCAAGAGCGTCGATTTCTCCCAGCCTTATGCCGGTATTTCCATCGGCGTTTTCGGGCCGAAGGATGCCGCAGTCGCCAAGCCGGAGGACCTGTCAGGCAAGACCATCGGCGTGGCGCGTGCCTCGACGCAGGATACCGCAGTAACCAAGGTTGCGCCGAAAGATGCCAATATCCGCCGCTTCGATGACGATGCCAGCGCCGTGCAGGCTCTCCTGTCGGGTCAGGTCGATTTGATCGGTCTTTCCAATGTCGTTGCCGCCGAAATCGAAAAGGCAGCACCGGGCCGTTACGAGCAGAAAATCCAGCTCAGCCAGCAGGTGCAGGGCATCGCGGTGCGCAAGGGTTCGACTGAAATGCTCGAATTCGTCAACAAGTTCATCGAGAAGGTGAAGGGCGACGGCGAGTTGAACAAGATCCATGAAAAATGGCTCGGTTCTCCGTTGCCGGATTTCGTTTCCAAGGCGAAGTAATTTTTGACCGGCGCCATGCCCTGCATTGGCCGGGCATGGCCGCAAACGCCGCATCAGGCGATCACGTTCAGCAAAGCGAGTTCTCGACATGACTAAGACGGCTCAGAACACGGCTCACGGGGCATCGCAGGACTCCGGTACTGCGGTGCTGATGGAAGGCGTCAACAAATGGTATGGCACCTATCACGCGCTGCGAAATATCAATCTGACTGTGGCGCGCGGCGAACGCATCGTCATTTGCGGCCCGTCCGGCTCGGGCAAGTCGACGCTGATCCGCTGCATCAACCAGCTTGAAACCATTCAGGAAGGGCGCATTGTTGTCGACGGCTTCGACCTCACGGCGGGCGGCAAGAATGTCGATATCATCCGGCAGGAAACCGGCATGGTGTTCCAGCAGTTCAATCTTTTCCCGCATATGACCGTTCTGGAAAACTGCACGCTGGCACCGATGAAGGTGCGCGGCGTCGCCAAAGCGGAAGCCGAAAAGACGGCGCGCAAGTTTCTGGAGCGCGTGCGCATTCCCGAACAGGCGGACAAATATCCTGCCCAACTTTCCGGCGGTCAGCAGCAGCGCGTGGCGATTGCACGCGCATTGTGCATGAATCCGAAGATCATGCTTTTCGATGAGCCGACTTCGGCGCTCGATCCGGAAATGGTCAAGGAAGTTCTGGACACCATGATCGATCTCGCCAGAGAGGGCATGACCATGCTCTGCGTCACCCACGAAATGGGCTTTGCGCGACAGGTTGCCGACCGGGTGATCTTCATGGATCAGGGTCAGATTCTCGAAATGGCGGAGCCGGAGGAATTCTTCGGCAATCCGAAGCATGAGCGGACAAGAGCTTTTATCGGCCAGATTTCCTGACCGCCCGAAATGATATGTTCTGACGCATGGCGCGAAAGCTATTTCCCACCTTTCGCGCTGTGTTCCCCCCAATCTGGAACTGGAGTTTGACGTGACGAACGAAATTCTGCTCGTGGAGCCGATGATGCCTGCAATCGAGGAACGCCTCGATGCGGCTTACAAGGTTCACCGGCTTTACCAGGCGGACGAAAAAGCGGCGCTCGCTGAGGCTTTGGGTTCGATCCGCGCGGTAGTGACCGGCGGTGGCTCGGGCCTGTCGAATGAATGGATCGAGCGTCTGCCGTCGCTTGGCCTGATTGCCATCAACGGTGTCGGGACGGATAAGGTCGATCTGCCCTTTGCGCGTGGCCGCAATGTGCATGTGAGCACGACCCCGGGCGTATTGACCGACGACGTTGCCGATACCGGTATTGCTCTGATGCTGGCGGTCCTGCGCCATGTAGCGCTTGGCGATAGATTTGTTCGCGAAGGCAAATGGGCTGAACGTCAGGCCTTCCCGCTGGGCACCAGCCCCAAGGGCAAGCGCATCGGCGTTCTCGGCCTTGGCCAGATCGGCAAGTCGCTGGCAAAGCGCGCCGAGGCTTTCGGCATGGAGGTGCATTACTGGAACCGCTCGCCGGTGACGGGTGCGAACTGGATTGCCCATGCATCGCCGGTGGAACTGGCTGAACACAGCGATGTTCTGGCGGTTTGCGTGGCGGCCAATGCCTCCACGGCCAATATCGTCAATAAGGATGTGCTGGCGGCGCTTGGCAACAAGGGCTACCTGATCAATGTCGCGCGCGGCACGGTCATCGATGAGGACGCGCTTCTGGCCGCACTCAAGGATGGCGTCATTGCCGGTGCCGGTCTTGATGTCTTCGTCAACGAGCCGACAATCCGCGAAGAGTTCTTCACTGCTCCCAACACCGTTTTGATGCCGCATCAGGGCAGTGCAACTGTCGAAACGCGCATCGGCATGGGTGAGCTGGTGCTTGCCAATTTGCAGGCCTATTTCGCAGGCGATGTTCCGCCCACCAAGGTAAATTGAGTTTTCCGATGATTGTCAGACAGGCTTTCTTCGAAGGCGCTATTCATGCCGGGCGCGAGGATGCGTTCAAGGCTTATGTCGCGAAAACCCTGATGCCGATGTGGCTTCAGTTTCCTGGCATCCGCGATGTGCGCGTGCTTTACGCCGTGGAACGGGACGAAGGCGCGCCATCCTACCCGATGGTGCTATGGACGGTGTATGACAGCCGGGAAGCATTGGCGGAAGCGCTTGCTTCACCCATCCGCTATGAAAGCCGGGAGGCCACCAAGGGCCTTTTGGCCATGTTCGACGGCCATATCCACCACCATGTTTTCGACCTCGCTCTGGTGGGCGAGGTGACGGGTTAAACGCACTTCGGCCAGCGCTGGATGCGCTGGCCGAGTGAGTCTCTCTTAGCTTTTTGTTATTTGTCCAAGCGGTAAAATTTGCAGTTTCGCCCCGATATTCGAGTATATGAGGATGTGATCACATAGATGTGATCACATAGACGATAGCGGGCTGGATTTGGCCATTTTCCGGCATTTGGCGGGCAGTTTCTTTACCGGAGGCGCGGCTTTGCGGCCCTGAATTCCCTCATGTTTTGCACAGCTAGGGTACAAGTTATTTGAACTGTTCTAGTCTGGTGTGTATCGAACGCTATGTTTTTCTTAATCGCGCCATGCGGTTTCATTTCAGAAAAGCATCCCTCCGTCTTACCCACCTAACTGGCAGGAAACGACAATGACTGACCTCCCCGGATATCCGAGTCGTCGCAGTTTTCTGAAAGCCTCCGCAGCAAGCGTCATGCTTTCAGGACTGGCTGTCTCAGCCCAGGCTGAACCGAAGACGCCCCCGGTTCCGCTCGAAGACCATGAACGCCAATATTTTAACGATCTCGAATGGGCATTTATCCTTGCCGCGACGGCGAGGCTGATCCCGTCGGATGGCGATGGCCCCGGTGCCCTTGAAACCCGCGTCCCTGTCTTCATCGATCTCCAGCTTGCCGGAGATTATGGCCGTGCCGATGACTGGTACATGGTTGGTCCGCACGATCCGTCGGCTGATCCGACCCGCGGCTGGCAGACCCCGCTCAACCCGGCGCAGATTTACCGTCAGGGCATCCCGGCCTTCAATGGCTGGTGCGAGCAGAAATATAGCGCCGCTTTTACCGCTTTGACCCCTGAACAGCAGGATGAAGCGCTGACCGCTCTTCAAAAGGGCGAGGTTGGTTTGCAGCCGGAACTGCGCGAGTTCTTCGCGCTGCTGCTCCAGAACACCAAGGAAGGCTATTTCGCCGACCCGATGTATGGCGGCAATCACGGCATGCAGGCCTGGACCTATATCGGCTTCCCCGGTGCGCGCGGCAGCTACAAGGAATGGGTTGAGCGCTACAATGTGGCCTACCCGCTGGGTCCGGTTTCGATCAAGGGCGAAAGGGCTTAACCATGGCACGTCAGGAAAAGAAGAAAGACGTGGTCATTGTCGGCCTCGGCTGGACCGGCTCCATTCTGGCAATGGAACTGGCGCAGGAAGGCCTTGACATCGTCGCGCTGGAACGTGGCCACGATCAGAATACCGTGCCAGATTTCAAATATCCGAACATGATCGACGAACTGAAATACGGCGTGCGTCTGAAGATGATGCAGCGCGCCAGCCAGCAGACCGTCACCGTGCGCCGCCATGCGGATGAAAACGCGCTGCCTTACCGCAGCTTCGGTTCGTTTCTGCCGGGCAACGGCGTGGGTGGTGCGGGCACGCACTGGAACGGCCTTAACTGGCGTCCGCAGGCCGAAGAACTTAGACTGCGTTCTCACGTGCGCGAGCATTGGGGCGAGCAGATCATCCCGGAAGACATGCTTCTGGGCGATTATCCTGTCACTTATGACGAGATGGAACCCTTCTTCGACCGCTTCGAGCGCGTCGCCGGTATTTCCGGCAAGGCCGGTAACATCAAGGGCAAGATCGTTGAGGGCGGCAACCCGTTTGAGGGCTGGCGTTCGAACGAATACCCAATGCCCCCGATGAAGACGACCTGGGACGGTCGCAAATTTGCCGATGCGGCAAAAGCCGCCGGTTACCACCCGTTCCCATCGCCGGGGGGCATTGCTTCGACGGCCTATGTCAATGAATATGGCATGCAGATGGGACCGTGCAATCATTGCGGTTTCTGCGAGCGCTATGGCTGCTATCAATATTCGAAGTCGTCGCCGCAAACGACGATCCTCGATGCGCTGAAGCGGATGCCAAACTTCTCCTATCGCACGGAATCGGAAGTGTTGCGCGTTGAAATGGCCCCGGATGGCAAGACCGCAACCGGCGTAACCTATTTCGACGACAAGACGCAGGAAGAAGTCTTCCAGCCTGCCGATCTCGTCATTTTGTCGTCGTTCCAGCTGAACAATGTGCATCTGGCGCTGCTGTCGGGCATCGGACAGCCTTACGATCCGGCAACGGGCGAAGGCGTGACGGGCCGTAACTACGCCTATCAGCTGACCGGCGGCGTGACGCTGTTCTTCAAGGATGAGGAATTCAATCCGTTCATCGGTACTGGCGCTAACGGCATGTGTATCGATGATTTCGGCATCAACCAGATCGATTTCGGTCGTGAGGGCTTCATCGGCGGTGCCTATTGGCGCACGGGCCAGACCAACGGCCAGCCGATCCGCAGCATGACGCTGCCCTCCGGCACGCCTGGCTGGGGCGCTGGCTGGAAGAAGGCGATTGCCGAATGGTATGGCCATTCGATGAACATCGGAACGCATGGTTCCGTCATGTCCTACAAGACCAACCATCTCGATCTTGACCCGACCTACAAGGACCCGCACGGTCGTCCGCTGATGCGCATGACCTTCAACTGGAATCCGAATGATATCCGGATGACCCAGTTCATGAAGACCAAGGCGGAAGCGCTGGCCAAGACCATGAATCCGGACCTGATACAGTCCTCCTTCAAGAAGGAAGGTGCGCAGTTCGATGTTCGTCCCTATCAGACGACGCATACGACCGGTGGGCACATCATGTCGGAAAATGCACGTGAGGGCGTCGTCAATCGCTTCTCGCAGGCATGGGACAAGCACAATGTGTTCATGCTTGGCGCGGGTAACTTCGTGCAGAACACCCAGTACAACCCGACCGGCTTGCTCGGCGGCCTTGCTTACTGGACCGCACATGCGATCCGCACGCAGTATCTTTCCAATCCGCGTCCGCTGGTTTGAGGAGAACGGTGATGAAAACTTTTCTTCGCATAATCGGTGTTCTCGTCGTTCTCGGCATCGTCGCGCTCCTGGCATTCCTGTTCGTTCCCGTGCAGCTTACCAAGCCGACGAAGGAACTGGCCGCTGACTGGAAACCGGCCAAGGGTCAGGGCGAATATGTCATGTATGCGTCCGACTGCATGGCCTGCCATACGGCCGATGGCGGCAAGCCGTTTGCCGGTGGTCGCGCCATTGCAAGCCCGATGGGCACTATCTGGACGACCAATATTACGCCGGACAAGGAAAGCGGTATCGGAAACTGGACGCTCGATCAGTTCCGCGCCGCGCTCTATGACGGTATTCGTGCCGATGGCGCGCATCTTTACCCGGCCATGCCTTACGAAAACTATCGCAAGCTGACCGAAGAAGATGTTCGTGCGCTCTACGATTACTTCATGCACGATGTGCAGCCGGTGAAGAACGACGTCCAGCAGACCGAACTGGGCTTCCCGTTCAATATGCGCTTCGGCATCCGCGCCTGGAACTGGCTCGCGCTGACGCACAAGGCTGGCTTCACGCCCGCAGGCAAGAACGAGGTGCAGGAGCGCGGCCAGTATCTGGTCGAAGGTTCGGCGCATTGTGCGGCCTGCCACAGCCCACGCAACAGCTTCATGGCGCAGGATGGTGTCAGTGCGGGCGACAAGAATTTCCTGTCGGGCGGTGTCATCGACGGTTGGAACGCGCCTGCGCTGCGCGGCCCGCAATCGGCTCCACAGAAATGGTCGGTCGAGGAAATGGCCACCTATCTCGCAACGGGTCGCAATTCCTATTCGACCGCAAACGGCGAAATGGGTCTGGTGGTCGAGCATTCACTCCAGCACCTGACGGATGCCGACAATCTCGCGATTGCTGCTTTCCTCAAGGGTGTCGATGGGGCGACTGTCGAGGTTCCGCAGAGCTTCGCGGCCAAGGTTTCCACGGCGCTTCCGGCAGCACCTGCCGATGCCGCTGGCGAAGCAACCGCGAAGATGCTGACGGAAGCCTCTCCGGACATGCCGGTGGGTGCGCGTCTTTATCTCGACAATTGCGCTGCCTGCCACTTCGTGACCGGCAAGGGTGCGCCGGGAATTTTCCCGGAACTGGCTGACAATGATCTGGTGACAGGTTCGGAAGTGAAGCCGCTGATCTCGGTCATCCTGCACGGTGCCGAAGTGCCTTCGACGGCAAAGCGTCCGATGCGTCTTGTGATGCAGGGCTATGCCGATCGCCTGACGGATCAGGAAGTGGCGGACCTCGCCTCCTTCGTTCGCTCCGCATGGGGCAACAAGGCGGGCGCGGTTTCGGCTGGTGATGTGGCTGCGGTTCGCAAGAGCGAAGCAGCAGCGCACTGATCTGTCGCAGAATTTGCAGAAGAATAGGCGGCGGCGCGAAAGCTCCGCCGCCCTATTTCTTTCGGGCTGGCTTTGCGCTGTTGAGCGTGATGGCGGCGCGAACGAGCGCGGTGAGCGCATCGGCGTCGATTTCTTCGCCTTCACGAATATCGATGGCCCGGCGCACATTGCCCTCGAGACTGGAATTGAACAGACCGCTTGGATCGTCCAGCGATGCACCTTTGGCGAAAGTCAGTTTGACGACCTGCTTATAAGTCTCGCCCGTGCAGATAATGCCATCGCGCTCCCATACGGGTACGCCGCGCCATTTCCATGTTTCAATGATTGCCGGATCGGCTTTGGTGATGATGGCGCGAACTTTGGCCAGCGTTTCGCCTCTCCAGTCGGCAAGCTCCGCGACGCGCTTATCGATCAGGCGCGAAGCGGAGATGTTTTCATCAGCTGTCGGCGTTTTGTTCATTTTCGGTCCTCCTCCATTCCACCCGCGAGGATGTTAGAACACGGGAAGCCGAAAAATGAAACGGCTTTGCATTAGGCGCCCCTTATGCTTCAGCGCCAGAATTTCTTGGCGTCGAGAACATTGTCGAGCGCCGTCTGCGCCTTTTCGATCAGCTGTTTTTTATCGGCATGGAAGATCAGCTTCTGAGCCTCCGGCGTTTCTTCAATGCCATATTGTTTCAGCACATCGTGGCCGATGGCCAGATCGTTGAGCGCACCCAGCCGGTCTTGCAGCGCTTCCATTGCCTTGTTGAAATTCTTGTACCGGCGCAGCCCCCGCTTGTCGGCAAAGAGTGGTGCGAAGAATTCTGCCGCATAACGCAATTTCTTCGCGTCTTTTCGAGCCTCATGCCGGTGTTCATCGTCGATTTCAGCAAGGTCGCGACCGTGCTTCTTGAGCTTCTTGCGCATCCGGTCGAGCGCTTTTGCGGCAAAATCTTCGACGGGCTTTCCACCGTCGGGATGTTTGGCATAGTCACCGCAGAGCAACCATTCGTTGAAGTCGAGCATCAGCGCTCGGCTGCGATCCGACGCAAGTGCTTCGACGATTTTGGCATAGCTGCCCTTGCGGGCGGTCTCCAGTTTTTCCCACAGTTCTCCATCGGCGGCCTTCAGCAGAAGCACATCCAGATTGCGGGCATCGCCGAGTGTGTTGGCCAGCCAGCGGAATTCGTCCGAAAATCGCTTTGCATTTTCATCCAGCAGGGGTTTGAAAAGTGACAGCGCCGAGCGCAGCCGCCGGATGGCAACGCGCGCCTGATGCAGGCTGCCCGCATGTCCCTTTTGCAGCAGCAAGGTCTCGTTCAGGCGAAACTGCCGAAAGCAGGAAAGCGCAATCATGCGGAAACCTTCATCCGCAGTCAGGCGCGGCTCCAGACCGATTGCTTCGGCCTTGGCGGCATTGCGCATGGCCGACAATAAACGGTAGCCGCGTTCCGATTTGGATTGAACGCCAATCTTCACCGGAACGATTGCGTTGACCTTGCGGGCGAGGGCGAAAAGCTGGCGTGGATCGCCGCCTTTCAATTCCAGTTCGATCTCGTGAAAGGGCGCCTGCCTGTCACCCGCCATGACGATTCCGGCATCGGCAGCCACTTCGATCCTGGAGGTGCCTTCAGTCAGGTTCCAGATGCGGCGGTTGGTGACAACTTCAAACTGCACGACAAGATCGCGTTCGATCGGGCCGAAGCGGTTGAGAAGTGGGCTGTTATAGTCGAACACGGGCGTGTTTGTTCGCGCCGGGGTTTCCCATTCGGAACGGGCGAAAAGCGAGGCGTTGGAGCCGGTCGCCTTTACGGTCTGGATGGTTTTCTCGCCGGAGCGGCGGATGCGCAAGGTGAAACCATTATCGAAAAGCCGGCGATCGCCAGTGTCGAAATAAACCGAGTGCAATTCCCGCGTGGCGGCAGGCTGCCCCAAAAAGCTGGAGAGAGCGATCTTTTCGAGATCGGCAGGGGAAATTTCGAGCTTCAGTTCGATTTCGGTCAATGGCGAACTCCTTATAGCCAGCCCCGACGACGCCTGTTCCGACTAACTAATAGAAACTTCTGTCAGTCTCATGACGAAGATTATGCCAGATTCACTTGAACCTCGCCTATGATGTTCTGTGTATTGGCTCTATCAGCTGTTTTCAGGAACCCGCGTGGCGGAATCTCTTAAGATCAGTTCAACCGGCCAGAGTTCGTGGATATCGGTCGCGGCGCGACCGTCGAGAATGTCCATCAGAAGGTCGGCGCAGCGTTTGCCCGCCGCCCGCATGGATGAGCGCGTGGCCGCCAGCGACGGCACCATATTTTCGGCACTGAGGAAGGAGATGACATCGTCATGGGCGATGACTGAGATATCCTTGCCGATGGTCAGCCCGAACGAGCGCGCCGCGCGATAGATGCCAAGCGCCGTCATCATCGATCCGGCAACAAAGGCGGTCGGGCGCGGGTTGCGCTCCAAGAGCTTGAGTGCAAGGCGATAGCCGATTTCGTCGGTAAAATCGCCATGCTCCACCAGATCGGGATCGAAGGGAACGCCTCTGCTTTCCAGCGCCTTGCGATAGCCTTCGTCGCGGTGGAGCGAAAATGTGAAGCCATAGCGCCCGTTGATCATCGCGACACGGCGATGCCCAAGATCCAGCAGATGCGCCGTCGAGCGACAGACCGCGCCTTCATTGTCGATATCCAGCCAGGCATGCGGAATGTCGGTTTCCGAACGTCCATGCACCAGAAACGGCATGCCGAGTTCATGCAGCAGCCGAATCCGCTCATCATTCGGCTTCGGTGAGGTCACGATGATTGCATCGACCCGGCGACTTGTCGCGAGGCGGCGGCAAATCTGAACTTCATCATCCGTACCATTGTGGGAAATTGGGCTGACGAGAATATCCACCTCATCCTGACTGAGCCGCTCGGCCATGCCGCGCATGAATTCTGCAAAATGAAATTCGCTGTTGCGCCCCATCACGACGCCGATGGCTCCGGCACGCCCGGTTGCAAGCCTGACCGCATTTTCATTGGGGCGATAACCGAGACGAACGGCTTCATCCATCACCCGCTTGCGCGTGCTCTCGGCGACTTCAGGATAGCCGCTTAATGCACGACTGACGGTCGTGGCTGAAAGCCCCAGTTGTTTGGCAAATTCACGAAGTTTCATTTGGCATGTCGAGTTGAGAGGCGGGCAAGGCGGCGGGATTATAGCCGCTTCCTTGCGATTAACAATCGGCGTGCCCGTCGCAGAGCGACGTGGCTGATTATCATTGTGCTATAAATCCAAACCGCTTTCAAGTTCGTTTCAAAAAGAAGCATCAAACCGCGTTCGCGTCAGGCGCGCAAGGCCATCGTCCGACGAACGTGTCTTTCTCAAGATATTGAAAGATATAGAGATATATGAAGAGGTCCAAACCCTGTTCATTTTGCGAGAATCTGTTGCTTGACAGAAATGCGGTCCTCTGCAACTTTTTGCTATCCAAACCGTTTTCGATTTTGAACAACCGCTTACAGAATGGATGGGAGGAGGGAACAATGAAATCAATAAAGGGAATGCTCGCGGCCTGCGTGGCTTTGGGCCTTGCGACAGTCAGCGCACAGGCGGTGGAAATTTCGCTCGCTGCCAATTCGACGGGCAACAACATCAAGTTCTTGCAGGACCAGATCGTCAAATTCGAGAAGGATACCGGCAACAAGGTCAATATCGTTTCGATGCCGCCGTCATCGAGCGAGCAGTTCAGCCAGTATCGCCTGTGGCTGGCGGCAGGCAATGCAGATATCGACGTCTATCAGACCGATGTGGTCTGGGCACCGCAATTGTCCGACCAGTTTGTTGACCTCACCGAGGCAACGAAGGATGTTACTGCTGCGCATTTCCCATCGATCATTGCATCGCAGACCGTCAATGGGAAGCTGGTCGCGCTGCCGTTTTATACGGATGCGCCCGCCTTGTTCTACCGCAAGGATCTTCTCGAAAAATACGGCAAGACGGTTCCCAAAACCTGGGATGAAATGACGGCGACCGCCAAGGAAATCATGGATAAGGAGCGGGCCGACGGCAAGTCCGATCTCTGGGGGTTTGTCTTTCAGGGCAATGCCTATGAAGGGCTGACCTGCAACGCGCTTGAATGGATCAAGTCGTCGGGCGGTGGCCAGATCGTCGAGGCCGACGGCACGATTTCGATTAATAATGAGAAGGCCGCCGCAGCCATCGACCGCGCCAAGGGCTGGATCGGATCGATCTCGCCGCAAGGCGCGCTGGCCTATCAGGAAGAGGAATCGCGCGGTGTCTGGCAGACCGGCAATGCGGTCTTCATGCGCAACTGGCCCTATGCCTATGCGCTGGGCAACAGCGCCGATAGCGGCGTGAAGGGCAAGTTCGACGTTGCTCCACTGCCTGCTGGCGCCGATGGAGATGCTCCATTCTCCACACTTGGCGGCTGGAATCTTGCAGTGTCCAAATATTCGACCAAGCAGGAAGCAGCCATCGCTCTGGTGAAATATCTGGCCTCGCCGGAAGTGCAGAAGGTGCAGGCGGTCGAGATTTCGCGCCTGCCGACCATCGAAGCGCTTTACGACGACAAGGATGTCATTGCGGCGCAGCCTTTCATGGCCAATTGGAAGCCGATTTTCCAGAATGCCGTGCCGCGTCCGTCGGCTGCGACGAAGGTGAAGTATAATGAAGTGTCGTCAAAATTCTGGACGGCGGTTCACAAGACACTCTCCGGCAACGGAACGGCTGCGGAGAATCTCGAAATGCTTGAGGTCGAGCTGACCGAGCTGGAAGGTTCCGGCTGGTAAGGACCGATCAAGCCGCGTTCGGGTTGTCCTCCCAAGCCCCGCCCATCCCCTAGGTGGGCGACCCGAACGCTCATATTCCTCTGGGCAGGACCAAGAGCTGGATCATGACAGAGACTTCTTTCGATCGTGCGGAGGCCGCGCCGTCAAAGCTGCGCGTGCATTCCGATCTGCGCAGCCAGCGCATCCGGTCTGCATGGGTGTTTCTCGCCCCGACATTGTTCGTGCTGGCGCTGGTGGCCGGTTGGCCACTGCTTAGAACCATTTATTTCAGCTTCACCAATGCCTCGCTGACCAGCCTTGGCACAGCAGAGTTTGTCGGCTTCAATAATTATCTGTCCTGGGTGACGCTCAAGAGCGGCCGTACCATCTATCGTGGACTTTTGGCCGACCCGGCATGGTGGGGCGCGGTCTGGAACACGGTAAAATTCACGCTGCTTTCGGTCAGTCTGGAAACGGTGTTCGGACTGATCGTGGCGCTGGTGCTCAACGCCAATTTTCCGGGGCGCGGTCTGGTGCGCGCGGCGATCCTGATCCCGTGGGCGATCCCCACAATCGTCTCGGCCAAGATCTGGCACTGGATGCTCAACGACCAGTTCGGCATTCTCAATCACATCCTGCTCAATCTCGGGCTTATCAGCCAGAAAATCGCCTGGACCGCCAATCCGGACACAGCAATGATCGCGGTTTTGATTGTCGATGTCTGGAAAACGACGCCCTTCATGGCGCTGCTTATTCTGGCCGGTTTGCAGATGGTGCCGACGGATATTTATGAAGCGGCCAGGATCGATGGCGTGCATCCGCTGAAAGTGTTCTGGCGCGTGACGCTGCCGCTGATCCGCCCGGCGCTGATGGTGGCGATCATCTTCCGCATGCTGGATGCGCTGCGCATATTCGATCTTATCTATGTGCTGACGCCCAACAATGCGCAGACAAAAACCATGTCGGTCTTTGCGCGTGAAAATCTGTTCGATTTCGACAAGTTTGCCTATGGCGCGGCGGCATCGACAATGCTGTTCCTCATCATCGCTGCCATCACCTTGCTCTACATGTTCTTCGGGCGTGTGAACATCACCAGCAGGGGAGACTAGAAGATGCGGTGCATAAAGTTAGCTGGCTTCTATCTTCTTGTGGCGATTATTATTCTGGTTGCAGTGTTCCCGTTCTATTATGCAATTATCACCAGTGTGAAATCGGGAACGGCGCTATTTCAGGTCGATTACTGGCCGACCAATTTCTCGATTGAAAACTATACCAGCGTGCTGACGCAGGGCAGCTTTCTGCGCAGTCTCGGCAATTCGCTGCTGGTGGCAACACTTGTGGTGGCGATCTCGCTTCTGTTGGCGATAACGGCGGCCTATGCGCTGGCGCGGGTTCGCTTCAGGGGCAGGGGGCTGCTGCTGCTCACCATTCTTTCGGTGTCGATGTTCCCCCAGATCGCCGTGCTGGCCGGTCTGTTCGAGCTGATCCGTTTCTTGGGCATTTTCAACACGCCGCTGGCGCTGATCTTCTCCTACATGATCTTCACTTTGCCTTTCACGGTGTGGGTGCTCACCACCTTCATGCGCGATCTGCCGGTGGAGATCGAGGAAGCCGCCATCGTCGACGGCGCGTCGCCTTGGGTCATCATAACGCGGGTGTTCATGCCGTTGATGTGGCCCGCCTTGGTGACGACAGGTCTGCTTGCCTTCATCTCTGCATGGAACGAGTTCCTGTTCGCGCTCACCTTCACCTCGTCCGGCGGTCAGCGCACCGTGCCAGTGGCTATCGCACTGTTGTCCGGCAGCAGCCAGTTCGAAATCCCCTGGGGCAATATCATGGCGGCTTCGGTCATCGTCACGGTTCCCCTCGTCATCCTCGTGCTCATCTTCCAGCGGCGGATTGTCTCCGGTCTGACGGCGGGTGGCGTAAAGGGCTAGGAGTATAGTCATGGCAGAACTTCAATTGCGCGATGTGCGCAAGTCTTTCGGCAACTTCGATGTCATCAAGGGCGTGGATATGGATATCCGCCCCGGTGAGTTCATGGTCTTTGTCGGTCCATCGGGTTGCGGAAAATCCACCTTGCTGCGTTTGATTGCCGGGCTGGAGGAGATCACGTCCGGCAGTCTTGCCATTGACGGAACCGTGGTCAACAGTTTCACCCCGTCGAAGCGCGGTATTGCCATGGTGTTCCAGTCCTATGCGCTTTATCCGCATATGACGGTCTATGAAAACATGGCCTTCGGCATGCAGCTTGCAGGCAAAAGCAAGGACGAATGCAAGAGCCGCATTCATAAAGCTGCGGAGATGCTGCAACTGACGCCCTATCTGGAGCGTCTGCCGCGCCAGCTTTCCGGCGGCCAGCGCCAGCGCGTGGCCATCGGCCGGGCCATCGTGCGCGATCCCAAGGTTTTCCTGTTCGACGAACCCTTGTCCAACCTCGATGCGGCGCTACGTGTGGCTACAAGGCTTGAGATCGCCAAGCTCCACCAGAGCATGGAAGACACCACCATGATCTATGTGACGCATGATCAGGTGGAGGCGATGACACTGGCCGACCGCATCTGCGTGCTGCGCGATGGACGTGTGGAGCAGGTGGGTACGCCGCTTGAGCTTTACGAAAAGCCGAACTCGCTTTTCGTCGCCGGGTTCATCGGATCGCCGAAGATGAATTTCCTGACCGGCCAACATGCCGAGCCTTTCGGTGCTCATACGGTGGGTTTGCGTTCGGAGCATCTCGCCGTTGTGTCCGAGGGCGGCCACTGGACCGGTCAGGTGATCCACACCGAAATCCTCGGTTCCGACACCTATGTCTATATCGATCTTGGCCTGGAGGAACCGCTGGTGGTCCGTGAAAGCGGTGTCGCGGTGCGCAAATCCGGCGAGACGCTCTCGGTTTCCCCCGCAGGAGACAATATTCATCGCTTCGATGAAAAGGGCCGCGCCGTTTGACGCCGACCTCCCAAGCTCAATGAGATGAAACAACCGGGCCGTGATGCCCGCAGCAAGGAGAATATCCGTGCCTATTCGCACAATCGTCTGGGGTGAAAACATCCACGAGCAGATCAACGAAACGGTGCGTTCGGTCTATCCGAACGGCATGCACAACACGATTGCCGATGCGTTGAATACCGACAGCGCCATTCAAGCGACGACCGCCACCTTGCAGGAGCCGGATCATGGCTTGCCGGAAGCGCGTCTGGTCGAGACCGATGTACTGGTCTGGTGGGGGCACAAGGATCACGGTGCCGTCAGCGATGAGGTGGTGGAGCGCGTGGCCAGGCGCGTCTTCGAAGGTATGGGGCTGATCGTGCTCCATTCCGGCCATTTCTCCAAAATCTTCAAGCGGGTCATGGGCACGCCCTGCGCGCTGAAATGGCGTGAGGCGGGCGAGCGCGAGCGCGTCTGGGTTGTCAATCGCGGCCATCCAATCGCGCAGGGACTGGATGAGAATTTCGTGCTCGAGAACGAAGAAATGTATGGCGAACAGTTCTCCGTGCCGGAGCCGCTGGAAACGGTGTTCATTTCGTGGTTCGCGGGCGGCGAAGTGTTTCGCTCCGGCATGACATGGCGGCGCGGCGCGGGCAATGTGTTCTATTTCCGCCCCGGACATGAAACCTACCCGACCTATCACGATGCCAATGTGCAAACCGTTCTGCGCAATTCGGTCAAATGGGCGTACAATCCGCAACCGGCATGGACGGGCATCCACGCCGCGCCGAATGTTCCGGTCGAAAAAGCGCTGGAGCCGATTGTCGAGCGTGGACCCAAGCTGCACAAGGCCGGTGAAGCCGGCTATCGCTGAGGTGCAAGATGCGTCTTCTTATTCTGGGTACTGGCGGCATGGCGAAAAACCATGCCGAAGCCTTCGGGGCGATCCATGGCGTAGAGGTTGTCGCGGCCTGTGATGTGTCGGCGGAGCGCGTCGATGCGTTTTCGGAAAACCACGACATTCACAACCGCTTCACGCGGCTTGAGGATGCGCTGGAATGGGGCCGTTTTGATGCAATCGCCAATGTGACGCCCGACGCCATTCATCACCCGACCACGCTGGCGCTGGTCGGCGCGGGCAAGCACGTCTTTTGCGAAAAGCCGCTGGCGGAAAGCTATGAAAAGGCCGCCGAAATGGCCGATGCCGCCGAGCAGGCCAATGTCGTCAATATGGTCAATCTGACCTATCGCAATGTTGCGCCCTTGCAGAAGGCGCGCGAAATGGTGCTGGCCGGAGAAATCGGACAGGTGCGCCACTTCGAGGCGTCCTATCTGCAAAGCTGGCTGGTGTCGAAGACGTGGGGCGACTGGAAGACCGAGAGCAAATGGCTCTGGCGGCTTTCCACGCGCCATGGGTCGAATGGTGTTCTGGGCGATGTCGGCATTCATATCCTCGACTTCGCATCCTATGCCATCGGCAGCGATGTGCAGCGGGCGTCCGCTCGGCTCAAAACTTTCGACAAGGCGGAAAACGACCATATTGGCGAATATGTGCTGGATGCCAATGACAGCTTCGTCATGATGGCGGAATATGCCAATGGTGCGCTGGGTGTCATTCATGCCAGCCGCTGGGCGACCGGCCATCTGAACGAGCTGCGCTTGCGCATCCATGGCGACAAGGGCGCGCTGGAAGTGCTCCATACACCCACCGGATCAAGCCTGCGCGGTTCTATCGGCGAGGATATCGAAACGCCGGTCTGGCGGGATATCGATGCCGGTATCGTTGAGACGAACTATCAGCGCTTTGCCCGTGCCGTGGCTGACGGTGTCGGGCTGGAGCCGAGTTTCCGCCATGCCGCCAACCTGCAACGCGTGCTCGATCATGCCATGGTCGTGGACAAGCCCTTGCCGGAAGTGGTCGAAAACTGACCATCGTAACGCCGGTCTGTCGCAAACAGGCCGGCGTTTTGCGCCTGGCAATCTCTCTACCGCAGAGTGCGGGATATTTCCGCCTGTGCCGCTTTCAGCGCGGGAAGGTAACGTGTGATGACGTCGGCCATCGGTTCATCGGTCAAAGCCAGGCCGACATTCAGCGCCGCAACCACCTTGCCATGAAAATTGGTCAGCGGCACCGCCATGGAGCGCAGGCCGATTTCCACTTCCTGATCAATGCCTGCATAGCCCTGCTCGCGGACGCGGGCCAGTTCTTCCATGATGCGTGCCAGATCGGTTTCCGTCCGGGGTGTGCGGGCGATGCGCTGGCTCGCATTCAGCGTTTCAAGCGCCTCTTCATGAGGCAAGGCCGCCAGCAGCACCCGCCCCATCGAGGTGCAATAGGCTGGCAATCGCGATCCCGGCATCAGCATCACCGACATGACGCGCTGCTGCGCCGCACGGGCGACATAAACGATTTCCGTCTCATCAAGAATGGAAACGGACGTGCTTTGGCGGATTTCGTCCGACAGGCGGTCGAGAAATGGCTGCACGATACGCGGAAGCGGCATCGAGGCGAGGCATCCTGTGCCAAGCCGCAGGATGCGCGGTGTCACCGTAAAATATTTGCCGTCATAGGCACAATAACCAAGCTCGGCCAATGTCAGCAGGCAGCGCCGCGTTGTGGCGCGATCATAACCGGAAATCTCCGCTGCATCGGAAATGCTGAGCCTCGGATGATCGAAGGTGAAAGCCTCGATAACCTTCAGGCCTTTGGCCAGCCCGCCCATCATGTCGCGATCCTTGATCTGCACGCAGGCAATCTCCGTATTTGTGCGATTATCGAACAAAGTAAGCATAACGCACAAAACTATTGTGGTCGAGGGGGCATCGTTTTATTCAATCTCGAGCGCATTTTTGAAAGACGGTTCCCCAATTTTCGGCATGCGTACTGCCCGGCCCGAGTTTGGCGCTGCGGTCGTCTGAGGAGAAAAATATGGACAAGACAATAGGAAGCCTTGCGGAAGCGGTTGCTGGGATCGGCGATGGCGCGACCGTGATGATCGGCGGGTTTGGTGGATCGGGCGCGCCGATTGAACTCATTCACGCGCTCATCGACAAGGGGCCGAAGAACCTGACGGTCATCAACAACAATGCTGGTAACGGTCGCATCGGCATTGCCGCCATGATCGACGCGGGACTGGTCAGGAAGATGATCTGTTCGTTTCCGCGTTCGTCCGATCCGCGCGCCTTCACGGACAAATATCTGGCTGGTGAAATCGAGCTTGAGCTGGTTCCGCAGGGAACGCTCGCCGAACGCATCCGCGCTGGTGGCGCTGGCATCCCGGCCTTCTATACGCCAACTGCCTATGGCACTGAGCTTGCCGAGGGCAAGGTGATCGCTGAATTCGATGGCCGCTCTTATGTGCAGGAACGCTGGCTGAAGGCCGATTTCGCGCTGATCAAGGCGCACGTGGCTGATATTCACGGCAATCTCAATTACCGCATGGCGGCGCGCAACTTCAATCCGCTGATGTGCATGGCTGCCGGCAAGACCATCGTGCAGGCGTCGCAGATCGTGCCGCTCGGCGGCATCGAGCCGGAGAACATCATCACGCCGGGCATCTTCGTCGACAGCATTGTCGAGGTTACAAACCCGCAGCAGGAAGAAGAACTCATTCGGGCAGGAGTGGCCTACGTATGACCGTCGATACTCGTGAGGACATCAAGCTTTCCAACGCCCAGATCGCCTGGCGCGCGGCGCAAGATATTGCCGATGGCGCTTATGTGAATCTTGGGATTGGTTTTCCTGAAATGGTTGCCCGCTATCAGCCGGAAGGCCGCGAGGCGATCTTCCACACCGAAAACGGCATTCTCGATTTCGGCGAAGCGCCGCCGGAAGGCGAGGAAGACTGGGATCTCATCAACGCAGGCAAAAAGGCGGTTACGCTGAAGCCAGGTGCTGCCTTCTTCCACCATGCCGACAGCTTTGCCATGGTGCGCGGCGGCCATCTCGATGTGGCGATCCTCGGCGCCTATCAGGTTGCGCAAAACGGCGATCTCGCGAATTGGCGCGTCGGCGCCAAGGGTGTGCCTGCCGTCGGCGGCGCGATGGACCTCGTCCATGGTGCCAAGCAGGTGGTGGTCATCACCGAGCACGTCACCAAAAAGGGCGAGCCGAAGCTGGTGGAAAAATGCGCTTTTCCGCTGACGGGCGTCGGCTGCATCACGCGCATCTACACCAGCCATGCGGTGATTGACGTTGATAAGGGCCGTTTTGTGCTGCGCGAAAAGCTTGCCGCGATGACACTGGAAGAGCTACAGGCTATGACCGGCGCTAAGCTGCATATCGATGGCCCTGTCGCCGATCTCGTTGTTCCAGAATTGTGAGGCCTGTCATGACCGAAGCCTATATTTGCGATTATATCCGTACTCCCATTGGTCGTTATGGCGGCGCGCTTTCTGCAGTCCGTGCCGACGATCTCGGTGCCGTTCCGTTGAAAGCACTCATGGCGCGCAACACGTCGGTCGATTGGGAAGCCGTCGATGATGTCATCTTCGGTTCGGCCAATCAGGCAGGCGAAGACAACCGCAATGTCGCGCGTATGTCGCTGCTGCTGGCCGGTCTGCCGGTTGGCGTTTCTGGCACCACGATCAACCGTCTGTGCGGTTCGGGCATGGATGCGGTCGTCGCCGCTGCCCGCGCGATCAAGGCAGGCGAAGCGGAACTGATGATTGCCGGTGGCGTGGAAAGCATGAGCCGCGCGCCTTTCGTCATGCCAAAGGCTGATAGCGCCTTTTCGCGCAAGGCGGAAATCTTCGATACCACCATCGGCTGGCGCTTCGTCAATCCGTTGATGAAGAAGCAATATGGCGTCGATTCCATGCCGGAAACCGGCGAGAACGTTGCCGAAGACTATAAGGTCTCGCGCGCCGATCAGGATGCTTTCGCCGTTCGCAGCCAGAACAAGGCCGCTGAGGCGCAGGCCAATGGCCGTCTGGCCAAGGAAATCGTGGCGGTCACCATTCCGCAGCGCAAGGGTGATCCTGTCGTCGTGGACAAGGACGAGCATCCGCGTGCCACCAGCATCGAAGCGCTGGCCAAGCTGCCGACGCCTTTCCGCGAAGGCGGCACGGTCACGGCGGGCAATGCGTCGGGCGTCAATGATGGTGCGGCCGCATTGATCGTTGCTTCCGAAGCGGCGGTAAAGAAATATGGCCTCACGCCTATCGCCCGCGTTGTGGGTGGCGCGACGGCTGGTGTGCCGCCGCGTGTGATGGGCATCGGCCCGGCTCCGGCAACCAGGAAGCTCAGCGCCCGTATCGGCATTGCGCCCGATGCTTTCGACGTGATCGAGCTGAACGAGGCGTTCGCTTCGCAGGGCCTCGCCGTGCTGCGCGAACTGGGCATTGCCGACGACGACAGCCGCGTCAATCCGAATGGCGGCGCGATTGCGCTTGGTCACCCGCTCGGCATGTCGGGTGCGCGCATTGCGGGCACCGCGGCGCTGGAACTGTCGCTGAACGGCGGCAAATATGCGCTGGCTACCATGTGCATCGGCGTCGGTCAGGGCATTGCCATCGCGCTCGAACGCGTTTGATCGAACTTCTTCATCTCCAGCGAAGTTGTGAAGCAGCTTTGCTGGAGATGTGCGGGAATGATGGCGGAAGGAAATGGGGGTCGAACCCACCAGAGACCGTCTATCAGCCCCTCCCGGATTTGAAGTCCGGACATGCCACCGGGCATGCATCCCTTCCAGATATTTGATATTATTGCATAATTTCTAGTTTGATGGTTGCGCAGATTAGCAGTTTGCTACCCATTTGCTACCATTTATTTTTTCTTCTTTCCTACAGCACGAGTGATCATTGCGTCAATCTGTGCCGCCGCATTGGCCTGCATACCCGGCATGACATGCGAATAAAGATCGAGCGTGATGCCGATAGTTGAGTGGCCGAGGCGTTCACTGGCAATCTTCGGATGAACGCCAGCGGCAAGTAACTGCGTGGCGTGGGTGTGCCGTAGGTCATGAAACCTGATGCGAGGCAGTTCTGGATTGCTTTTGATCAAGTCCTGCCATGCGTCGGTTAGCGATCTTGGCTGAAGCGGTTTCCCTTCATGGTCCGCAACGATAAAGTTGTCGTCGTTCAGCCGTATTCCAAGCAGTAAAAGGTTTTCCGCCTGTTTGGCCCGATGTGTCTGCAAAGCCTTGGTTACAGAGGTCGGGAGATCGACAACGCGCCCCTTCCCGGATTTTGGTTCCTTGTAACGGGTTTCTTTGTTCGTCTGTTCGGCGCTCTCGATCACGAATATCCGCGATCCTTCGAAATCGACATGCTTCCAGCGCAGGGCCGCAATTTCACCACGCCTCATTCCGCACATTACCGCAAGAAGCACCGGTATATGCAGGCGCTTGCCTTCGACGGCCTGCAACAACATTGCTGTCTGGTTGGCGTCAAAAGCTTTCATTGGCTTTTTTACCAGCTTCGGAGCCTTTGATGTCGTGGCCGGGTTCCTCGGCAGCAATTCCCATGTCACAGCCTGACCGAGCGCCATGACAAGCACACGGCGAATATGTCGGACTGTGGTTGGCGATAGACCGCCTTTGCCGTCTACGCGGCCAGAAACGAGCGCTGTTGATAGCGCGTTGTCAATGCGCTCAGTTTTGAGCTTATTCAAAATGACATCGCCAAGCAGCGGCTTGATGTTCAGTTCGCAGAGTTCGGTATAACGCTCGTGGGTCTTACTGGATACGCTCGGCTTGACGTGAACAAGCCACCGTTTCAGAAATTCCGAAACCGTGGTTTTGTCCGGCTCGATGTAGACGCCGCCATTGAGTTCGGAAACCAGCCGGGCGCATTCGACTTGGGCTTGGCGCTTGGTTCCATGAAACGTGTGCCATTTGCGGCGGCGCTTGCCCGTTTCTGGATCGGGAACATCAAGGACAATTGCCCATTTGCCGGGCGAGCGTTCGCGAATGTGGCCTTTCATTCACCGATCTCCTCATCGTCAATATATGCAGGCAACGATTTCCGATATTCGGCAATCTTTAAAGTCCAGTATGCCATACGTTTTTCTGGCGTCATTTTTTCGTGCTCCTCCCTTTCTTCCGGAGACATTTTTGATCTTATGTGGCGAATTGCTGTAGCGTCGGAATATATTTCGGCGTCGGATGAGTACGCATCGATGATCTTGCTTATTTTATCCTCATTAGAACCTGCCTTTTGAAGTGCCTCGGACATACGATTTTCATCGAGAAGGGGGACAATTCTATTACTTTCTCGCACAAGCATTAGATAAATAGCTTCGCTTCTTCTCAAAATATTTTCGGAGTAGCCGACAAAGTAATCAAATATTGCCTTAGTCTCCTCGGTAGCATTCTCCGATTTCAACAGCGCGTAATCAAACAACTGCCTAGCCTCTTGAACTAACCATTCGGTATGGTCGGTTGCTGTTGGGATCACCTGTTCTAACGTGTTTCCGATTTGGATAAGGCGTCGGACGGCCTCAGAACGCGAAGGTACGCGATTTGCATAGCGCCAGTCGTCAATCGCTTCCAACTCATCCTTCGTAATCTTGATGTGAAGCCTCTCGGTTTCACTCTCACCCAATTTTGGCCGCGCCATCACAATCTCCACTATTAAGTGCATAAAGTGCGCACAAAATAGTTGCGGTCAAGTTAATTTTGTGTAAATTCGGTTTAGTGTGCACGAAACACACGAAACGGAGAGAAATGATGACGATTGATGAAGCGCTTACGAAACCCACAATCACAATCTTAGAGGCGGGGCAGTTGTTCTTTGGGCTATCACGGGATGCTTCTTATAGAGCCGCTCGTGCTGGCGATATACCAACCATTCCGGTTGGAGGTGTGAAGAGAGTGCCGGTCATGCGTCTCGCTGAAATGCTGGGTCTTCGCGCCAACATCGGGGGTCAGGTATGACCCAGAAAGCAAAAGGCCCGGCAGAGGTTGCAGCCTCAGCGCCGAGCCATGTTTCCCTCACACCACCTAAAGGAATGAAGAACATGGATAGCAATAGCACAGAAATTCCTGACCAAGCAAGGCAGCGAGTGCCGAGCTTGTACGATCTCGAAACGCCGATCTGCGAGCTTAAGACGTTTCTCTACATGCTTCAGGTCGTTTGGGAGGGGATGCCCATCGAAAAGATTAGGCGCTTCCCCAGCGATAAGTTGCTCATTTGCAGCAATGACCGTTCCGAGGCCATTTCGTTTTCAATCCTCGAAGCTCAGGAAAAGGCACGGGACGTTTTCAGTCTTTGGGAAAAGCTAGTGGAAGAAAAGAGGGCATCAGTATGAGCACTCCAGACGCCACGATTTCCAATCTCAAGGCGATCGAATACCAGTTCCACGATCTGAAGTGCATGGCCGGCATTCTGGCGGAAATGCTGGATACCATAATCGGCAGCACCAGCCGTTACGACGATATGAACAAGGTGCAGATCATGCCCGATGACCTGGACCGCCTTTCGTTCGCATGGAACGACGTTCTTAACCGATCGAACCGATTGGAGTTTGAATTCCTCAAGCAGCTTTATCCGCACAGCCCGGAGTTCAATCAATGATGCTCCTCTATTCATTCCGTAACCGCTGCTGGCAGTGGCTGGCGCTCTGGGCTTGCCGAAACGCCGACCGCTCATATGAAGACTTCTTGCGGAGGTACGACCGTTGAGTGCTGTACGTAAGCCAGTAACACTGAATGCAAATTTGCGTTTTGATCCGAAAATAAGCCCAGCTAACGATAGTCGGTCAGGCAAACGTCGGGAATTTAAGCCCGTGAAGGGCGTCAAGCTCCGCTGGCCGGAAGGGGCTAAGCAGCGCTTTGATTTGTTCGATGCTTGGCATGACGTTGCGATGCAAATCATCCATCGCGAGAAAGCAGGCCTTCGCATCATGGCTATCTCAAAGAAGGTGGTCAGATGGGCAACGGGCTCGATCAGGATCAGTAACGAGGAAATGGCGGAACGGGCGGGTTACTGCTCTCCCAAAACGATGAGCCGCGAAGTCCAAATTTACACTGCGCTCGGTTTGTTTGTTCCGAAAACCGAGTGGAAGCGTCCCTCCAGGGACAAGTTTCTGACCGTTCGAGAACTGTTTCTGTCGCTACCTAATCCGCTGCCGGAGGACATCAAACTACCGAATAACGAGCCGCTAAGTCTGGACAACAGTGGTCCCGACTTAGACGCCGTAAGTCTGGACAACAGTGGTCCAGGGGGTCGGGACAACAGTGGTCCCGCTACCATAGACCATTGTAAAGGGGGCGACGATGCAGCTTGATCTTTTCACCAATCGCAAGCCAGCAACCATTCATGCATTCCCGCTCTCGCGTAGACGCTTACTCGTCAACGAAGCAGCGGAAGCCCTGACCGTCAAAAGCTACTCGCAGGGGAAGGCGTATTGGACCCGCCTTGTAAATGGGCTTTGGAAGGAAATGGCGGCATCGGGCGTGAGCGCCCAGATGGTCGAAGCCGAGATAGCTGCATTGGCCGATGCTGTCAGCCAAGAAATGAATATCCGAAACAATTACCGCCGGACTGGAGGAAACGGATGACTTCTCTCGAAGCCAATAACGAGCCGCGCAGCGGGTCGATGGGGTCTGGGGGATCATCCCCCAGTGGGGGTTGGGGCGAAGCCCCGCATTCCAATGGAGGTGCCGCATGAGTGAGAATGGCAATCCCCGCGTGACCGAGGCAGCGAAATGGCTGGCGACCACGCCCGACCATCTGAAGCCGCACCCGGTTATCCAAGAGCTTCGCCAGCGTTTCGCATTAACGGCGCTCGAAGCCAGTCTGGCGGCAACTGAAGCCCGTCTTATCCGTGCGAGGTCAAACTGATGAGCAATCCTGAAGATGATCTGTCAGAAGAGGAAATTCGGACGATGGAGCGCAACCTACTCGCTAGCAAGCCGAGGCGCGGCCCGATCGTCGCGGTCAGTCACCGGAAATCGTCCGTCCCGAAAAAGGGAGCCACGGAAGTCCATATCTTGGCGCAATGGCTATCGAAGTATGACGAAGAAGAAGAGCGCCTCTTTCAAATCTATATCGTCTCTGGCGGTGTAAAAACCTTGCGAGCAACCGACCTGTATCGCGAGGAGATCAATAAGTTGGTTCGCGACTATCGCCGGGATAGCCCGAAGATTGAGGTCAGATGGTTCAATCCGAACGGCGAGGAACTGCACCCGCTATGAAACACCTCACGCCGCATGACAAAATGACTGATCCAAAGATCAAGATCATTTGGACATTACCCGCAATAGGTCATCGAATAGGAGTAGGTCCCGATTTTGTTCGCGACACATTAGCGAAGCAACCAGGCACGCCTATTAAGGAAATCGGTGGAAGATATTATGCGTTCGAAGAAGATCTAATCGCCTTCCTAAGATTTCAAGAGGGCAATAATTAAACTAATTATACTTATAAAAAGAGCTGCCCAACTAAGAATAGGCTTCGTTAGCATCTCCCTCTCTTCGAAAACCTGACGGCGTATCATCTGCTTTGCCTCATTCGTTAAGTAGTATACGCCGTGCAGGTCATTACGTTTCCAAAAATTATCATCTTTTCCTTCATACGAGCCATAAGGTCGATTAGGCACCGGTATTTTCCATCGTTCGGCGCGTTCAATCATTTGTTCAGTTTCGAGTTTTTCAATTTCAGACATGACTAAATCAGCTTCAAATCCGTACTCTGAAAGCAGCTTTTGAAATTCTTCTGACTTGGTCTTTAAGCTACTTGTCTTTTCACTCAGCTCAGTTCCCAACCTAGTCAACTCGTACCTTAATTGAATTAGCTCCTGCCTTCTTTCGTTGTTCCGTAAAGTTTGCCTGATCCAATCCATATTACCCCCGCTCAAACCATGAATACCGTTCTTAAACCGTTATCATAACTGGCGGGGCATAGGGCATAAACTGATGAATGAAGATATGGCCCTTTTCCAAATCCGCACCAGTTGAACAGAAGTCCGGCACGGCAGTGCCTGAAGACTGGCTGATCGAGCTATTCACCGGATCGGTAGCCAATGCGGCTCCAGTGTCCGCAGCTACGGCCATGACCGTTCCAGCCGTCAGCGCTGCCGTGCGTGTTATCTCGGAAGCTTGCGCCACGCTCCAAGTGAAGATCGTCACCATTGACGACAAGGGCCAAGCCTCCCCCGACTATTCTCACCCTGCCTATTCCCTCCTGACAAGTCAGGCCAACGGCTGGCTGTCTGGCTTCGAGCTTATCCGCGATCTGGTATCCGAGGCGCTTTGCAATGATGCAGGCGGCTTTGCGTGGATCAATCGCGTTGATGGCAAGCCTTATGAGATCATCCATTACGACAGCGGCAATATCGGTGTGCAGTACGATCCGAAAGGGACCGGCGAGCCGACCTACCGCCTGAATGGCAAGAAGATCAAAACCGATGACGTGATCCATCTGCGCGGTCCATTCAGCCGCTGCCCGCTCACTCTCGCCCGTATGGCTATTACAGCCGCCCACGTGATGGAAACCCATGCCGTCAACCTATTCCAGCGTGGTGCACGTCCCGGCGGCGTGATCGAGAACGAAAAACCCATCGGTGAAGACGGCGCGAAGAAGATGCTTCGTGCATGGAAAGCGGCCATGGAGGGCATCAGCAATTCCGGCAAGACGGCGGTTCTATGGGACGGTGCCAAGTGGAAGCCTATGACGCTGAATAGCGTGGACGCACAGTTCTTGGAGTTGCGCCGTTTCCAGATCGAAGAGATTGCCCGCGCTTTCAATATCCCGGCTCCCATGATTGGCGACCTGACCCGTGCCACATGGTCGAACAGCGAGCAGAAGGCCAAAGAATTCCTCTCCTATACGCTTGAGCCATGGCTTCGCGCCCTTGAGGCTGCGCTGACCCGCGCCCTGTTCAACCGGGATGAGCAAAAAAGCTGGAAGGTCGTATTCGAGCGCGACGACATCACCCGCGTGGACCTTGCAACGCGAGCAACCGCCTATGCTTCGATGATTGCCAGCCGTCTCTACAGCCCGAACGAAATCCGGGCTTGGGAAGGGGATGCTCCATACGAGGGCGGCGACGAACGTGTGAACCCGAATACCGGTTCCAGTCAGCCGGGCATCGTTCCGGCGAACAGCACCCCGAAAAATCCAGCAACCGTAGAGGCCGACAATGGAAAAGCTTGAGTTCAAATCCGCATTCACCGTTTCGGATGCTGGCGAGATCACCGGCTTGGCGTGGCCCTTCGGTTCGCCTGACATGGTGGGTGACGAAATCCTGCCGGGGGCCTTCAAGGGCGCATCCGCTCCCATGCCCATGCTGTTCGGTCACGATCAGCGCGAAACCGTGGGTGTATGGGACAGTTTCACCGAGACTGAGAAGGGTCTGGAAGTCCGTGGCCGTCTTCTCATCAACGAAGTGGCACGTGCGGCGGAAGTCCGTGCGCTTGTCCGTGAAAAGGCTGCAACCGGCCTGAGCATCGGTTTCGGCACCAAGAAGGCCGTAGCTCGCAAGGGCGGCGGTCGAACCATCTCCGAAGTCAATCTGATGGAAATCTCAATTGTGGCGATCCCGTGCCATCCCGGCGCGAGGATTACGTCCGCAAAGGCCGCGCAGGCCGGAAAGGAAGGCACAACCGTGTCTGATCAACAGCAGGAAGCCGCGCAGCAGCTTGCGGCAATCGAAACCAAGATGGGCGCTATGGAAACATCGCTCAAGAGCGTTGAAAAGCTCAATGAACGGCTGGACGGCATCGAAGCCAAGATGAACCGCCCAGACGGCACGACCGACAAGGAAGAAGGCAGCATCGAAAAGAAGGCGCTGAACAACTTCCTTCGCAATGGCGTGGCATCCCTGAACGAAGAGGATCAGAAGACCCTCAATCTGGGTACGCCTGCCGCCGGTGGTTATGTGACCGCGCCGGAATACTCGACCACCGTTATTGAGAAGGTGACCGAGTTCTCCCCGATGCGTTCGCTTGCTTCGATCATGTCCATTGGCACGACAGAAATCTATCTGCCGACGCTGGAAACGCCGCTTACCGGCAACTGGGTCACGGAAACCGGCCCGCGCCCATCGTCTGAACCGGTATTCGACCAGTTGAACATCAAGGTGTTCGAACATGCGGTCATTGTCCCGGTCAGCCAGCAGCTTATTGAAGACAGCTTCATCGACCTTCAGTCGTACCTTGCGGGCCAGATCGGTCAGCAGTTCGGCAAGGCTGAAGCAGCGGCATTCGTCACCGGCGACGGTAACGGCAAGCCGACCGGCTTCCTGAATGATCCGGCAGTCTTCGAAAAGGTCACCGCCGCACAGGATGGCACGGATGTCATCGATCAGCTTATCAAGCTGTTCTATGCCCTGCCTTCCGCATATGCCGCTCGCGCATCGTGGCTGATGAACCGCAAGACCATGGCCCTTATCCGTGGTTCGCTGGATACCACCAAGCGCATGCTCTGGGGTGACAGCCTTGCCACTGGTCAGCCTGCTACCCTTCTGGGCCGTCCGGTCTATGAAGCGGTTGATATGCCTGACTATCAGCCGGAAGTAGCCGCAGACACGTTCCCGGTTGCATTCGGTGACTTCTCTGCCGGTTACCAGATCGTGGATCGCGTGGGCGTACAGATCATGCGTGACGACTATACCGGTGCAGATAACGGCATCGTCAAAATCCGCGCACGTCGTCGTGTGGGTGGCAAGACAGTACAGCCTGAAGCTATCGCCCTGCTCAAGTCGGACGCGGCGTAATCAGATGGCAACCCGCGCTCCTTCCGTCTGTGGTCATTGTGGCAAGGCTCATCCAAGTGGTGAGCGTTGCGTCACCGCACTGCGGCTTGAGAAGGAGCGCAAGGCGCGCTTCGACCAGAAGCGACCAACGGCTAACCAACGTGGCTACAACAGTGAATGGGCAAAGGCGCGTAAGCAGTATCTAGCCGCCCATCCACTGTGCTGCCGCTGTGGTGCGCCCGCAAACGTGGTCGATCATATCAAGCCACACAAGGGCAACCACGCGCTGTTCTGGGATCGGTTCAACTGGCAGCCCCTTTGCACTCCTTGCCACTCAGGGCCGAAGCAGGCCGCAGAGAAGCGCATCCAGAAGGCGACCCCTGCTAAGGCATCCCGACCGGGGGGTGATCCTGAACTTTCCGCCTCGGCTGGGGACCGGCGCGGGCAGGCACTTACGAAAAAATTTCGAATTAGCTCTCGTTTTAATGAACACTGAGAGAGGTATTGTTCAATGATTGTTGACCTCGAATTGATGAAGGCCCAGCTCGGAATAACCGAGGACATGGGAACCATTGACGATGCTCTCATCAACCACGCGATTGAGGCCGCGCAAGATCATATTGAGCGACTTCTGGGCTTCAAGATCGAGGAGATTTATGGCGGCACCGACCAGCAGCCTATTCCAGCCTCTCTGAAGCAAGCCGTCCTGCTCACCGCTGCAAGCTGGTACGAGAACCGCGAAGGCGTTCTGGTCGGTGTGTCAGGTCAGGAACTGCCGTTCGGTGTTTGGCCCATCGTGAACGAATACCGCGAATGGAGCTTCTGACATGCGGGCAGGAAAGCTTGATCGCGTCATAGTCATTCAGCGCCACATGGTCATCGGAGACGATGGCATGGGCAACGAAATCCTTGGTTGGGGCGACCTTGTGACCTTGCGCGCCCAGATCGTGACCGCCAGCACCGAGGAATTCATCAGGTCTTACGGCATTACGACCGACAACGTGGTGATATTCCGCACCCGGTATTTCGCTTCCATCGATCCCGCCGACCGCATCCGCTTCGATGGCCGCAACTTCGATATCAAGGAAGTCACGCTGATAGGCCGTAATCGCGGTCTGGAAATGCGCTGTGTGAGGTTGGCCGAATGAGCACTCGCGGGCGCAAGGCCGAACTGAAGGCGATAGACGGCGGGCTGAAAGGCGTTCCCCAGCCTCCCGAAAGCGTACCTGAAAACATGGTGGCGGAATGGAACGCTATTGGCGCTGACTTGGCCGAACGGAAAATCCTGACAACGCCCGCTCTCGGATTGCTCGAAAGCTATCTGATTGCGCGCTGGTCAGCACAGGAGGCCCAGAAGGCTATCGCAGAACATGGCGTTCTGACGAAGACCGCTCACCAGATGCTCAAGCCTAATCCTGCCAACGGGCTTCTGTCGAAGTCGCTGGAAGCAGTGGCGCGTCTGGGCGCAGAGCTTGGCATCTCACCTGCATCTCGATCCAAGGGTCAGTTCCAGCCGAAAGGAGGGCAAGATGATAAAGGCGCGCCGTCCGGCCTGGTTGTTTGATGATAGCGATATACCCGATCCCTTCGGTTACGGTGAACGCGCTGTAGATTTCCTCAAGCGCCTCCATCATCCGAAGAGCGAGACCGGCAAGTTTGATCTGCCCCCATTCTGGGAAAGAGCGGTCAAACGCATCTATGGCCCTGCGTTTCCAGACGGCAGGCGTCAGGTGCGCACGGTATTCGCCTTGCTGCCACGTGGTGCGAGAAAGACCACGCTGGGCGCTGGCCTTGCATTGCTTCACACAGTCGGCTGGGAACGCAAGCCGGGCGGTCAGGCTGTGGTTGCGGCTTCCGCTGAAGAGGATGCAGTGATTGCCTATGAGGAAGCGGCAGGCATCGTCAAGGAAACCGACTGGCTGACCGAGAGCAAGGTCAAGCTGAACGAGAGCACATACATTCTTGAGCACAAGCTGTCAGGCGCAAAGTTCCGGGCATTGGCATCAGGCGGGAAAGGCAAGCTTGGCAAGACGCTGCAATTCGTTCTGGCTGACGAATTGATCGCGTGGGATGGGGACCGCTCCCGCAAGACATGGCAAGCGCTGCGCACCGGCATGAACAAGACCAAAGGGGCGTTGCTTGTCATCATCACACAGGCTGGACGCGGGCAAGAAAACCTTGCCTTCGGTCTGCTCGACTATGCGCGCAAGGTACAATCCGGCGAAGTGGAAGACCCCAGCTTCCTGCCGATCCTGTTTGAAACGGACCCTACCGAGAAATCAAAATGGACCGGCGACGGCGTGGAGGAATTCGACGGCTGGCAGGATGAACGCCTCTGGCACTTCATGAACCCCGGCTTGCCTCTGGGCTTTCCAGATATTGACGGCTTGCGCGACTATGCCAGAGAGGCACATGAACGTCCTTCAGAGCGTGACGCCTTTTGTCAGTTCCATCTCAACATGTGGATGGACTACAGCGATAGCCCGTTCGTGGAAATGCCAGTCTATGACGAAGGCCGGGGCTTGGTCGATCTTGAGGACAAGGAAGCCACACAGGAGCCGTGCTGGCTTGCTGTGGACCTTTCCAGCACTTCGGACCTTTCGGCCATTGTAGCCGTCTGGGGAAGCCGTGAGCGGGGATATGAAGCCTATCCGTGGTTCTTCTGCCCCGAAGACAATCTTCAGCGCCGCGCTGACAAGGACGATGTTCCCTATCCCCAGTGGGCAGAGGAAGGATTAATCACGCCCACACCCGGCAACGTGATCGATTTCCGCATTGTCGAGGATCAAATCAGGGAGCTTTGCGCCCGCTTCAACGTGCAGGAGATCGCATTCGATCCGCACTTGGCGCGGAACACCCTGAACAATCTTCTTGAGGATGGCTTCCCGGCTGTGGAGATGCGTCAGGGCTGGATCACCATGGCCCCAGCAATCGCAGAGCTTGAGCGGGCTATTATGGGCCGTCAGTTCAAGCATGGGGGTCATCCGATCCTACGCTGGCACTTCGACAACATAGCCGTTGAAGTCGACAAGTCAGGAAACAAGAGCTTCCACAAAGGCAAGTCCAAGGATCGCATTGACGGCGCTGTAGCCGCTGCCATGGCCGTCGCTCGCTGTGCCGCTGGCGAAAGCAATGTGTCGTCATACGCCACCACGGACGAACGCGAAGTTATCGAGATGGGGGCGATCTGATGAACTTTGTCGCCAAGTTTACAGGCCGTGCGCTCTCCGAAGAAGAAATCAGGATCGTGCGCAGTGCCTACGAGCGCCAGAATATTCGGGAAACAAAAAAGCGGATCGCAGCTAGGGCAAAACCGAGAAAGCTCAATGACGATCTGCGCACCCGCCTGCTGGATACAGTGATTGTTATCCTGAAGGAAGGAAGACCCACGCTATTCGCTCTGGAGGGCACCTGTCGGCACCATGTGCGGGCTTTCCTTTGTGTTGAGGGATGGGGATGGGAAGAAGCGGATATCGCGTCTGCTGACATCGTTCTGACCGCTCTTAACCGAATTGGAGCGAAGCGCCCGTCATGGGCAGATGGTCAGCCCGAATATCGTGGCAACGGCTTTCACGGCAACATGCGCCGTTGCATCAATCAGAAGTGCCATGCGCCGCTCGAAGAAAATCAGAAGCTCTACTGCTCTGATCATTGTCGGCATTACGTCAACGTATCGCGTTGGATGGAACGAAACAAAGAGCATGCGCTGGCGCAGAAAGTCATCAACCGGGCAAAGCGCAAGGCTGCCGATCCTGAAGCGTTCAAGGCTAAGCAACGGGAATATCAACGCCGCCAAGACGAAAAGCGCCCGGTCAGGGAATGCGTTCTATGCAGCAAGCCGTTCAAGGCGAACAAAACACAGCGCTACTGTTCCGATGCATGCAAGTACAAACGTAACGAGGCCGACAAAGAGCGGGCATGTGTTGTCTGTTTCAATCGGTTCTTCGTCCGCTGGGCTTCAGAACCTAAGCAGACGTGCTCCAGGAAATGCGCGGCGCGTCTCGCACGATATGGCCCGTCTAAGCCATTGAATTCCAACAATTTCAAATGTGAACCCGTTTCGGTGGAGAACAACCCATGACCGATGAGAAGAAGCACGTCGATAGCGTGAAGGCCCTGATGAATGGGAGCGAATACACTATCGCAATCCAGCGCCATGCATTGCCGTATTTCGAGGCCGATCACGGTTCGGCAATCTCGATGCTCAAGCGCCTGATGGGCAATTCGTGGACGGCCAAGGATGTCACAGACGTTCTCGATTTTGCCATGTGCAGACAGCCCGCAGAAGGCACAAACCTGATGCAATGGCAGATGCAGAAGGATTTTACCAAGGTTCACGGCGTGTTGGTGGCATTCACCGAGACCGTGCGGTCTACAGCGGTCAGGGAGGCTGTTCGTGCACATGGCGTAGGGACATATGCCCCGCTCGCTTCAATGGTGCTCCTTGCCGCGCTGTACGGCATTGATGAAGCAGATGCTTCCTTCTCCGATGAGGAGGAGAACGCCGATGGCTAAGGCGTGGCATACCAGTGCTGCATTCAAGCGCCGTCTCCTTGCTTTGCCTAACAAGGTG
Source organism: Ochrobactrum soli (assembly GCF_003664555.1). Taxonomy (NCBI): domain Bacteria; kingdom Pseudomonadati; phylum Pseudomonadota; class Alphaproteobacteria; order Hyphomicrobiales; family Brucellaceae; genus Ochrobactrum; species Ochrobactrum soli. The sequence goes on from NZ_RCHH01000007.1 coordinate 234,877, forward strand.
CTCAAGGAGACGAACGCGGCAATTGAAAAGAACGCGGATGAATGGGTCCGTGTGTCTCGCAGCATGGCTCCCGTCGATCCAGAGGACGGCATTCATCTTAAGCCCAGTATTCGCCACCAAGACAGCGAGACAGGCGGGCAGATCGTGCGCGCAGGCGGCGAAGCCACGCGCAAGCCTACCAAGGACGGCGGCACTTACGATTACGCCATAGCGCAGGAATTCGGGACGCAAGACATGCAGGCGAACCCGTTCTTCTGGCCTGCCTACCGTCTTCTGAAGAAGAAGTTCGGGAGCCGCCGCAGCCGCGCCATGAACAAGGCAATCAAGGATTTCAACAATGGCAAATGAACCCGCACTGTATGCGCGCATGGAAATGCGTGTGAAAGAGGCCGAAAAGCAGATGGCGAAGTTTGCCAAGCAGCTTGACGGTGAAATGGGCAACATGGAGCGCCGCACCAACAAGGCGGCGAAGAATATGGAAAGTTCGCTCGCTCGCGGCTTCTCCAAGATGAAGGGCCTTGTATCTGAATTCGGCAAGGGGCTGTTTGCGGGCATCGCTGCCGGAGGCGTGGTTGGCCTCGCCGCGAGCGTACAGGCGGTCACAAAGTCATTTGCGGACCTTGGCCGCGAAGCGCAGACAGCTGGTATCAACGTCAAGGATTTCCAGCGCTGGCGTTATGTTGCCGACCAGAACCGGATCGGCGTGGATGCTCTGATTGACGGCTTCAAGGAGCTTAATCTCCGGGCTGATGAGTATATCCAGACCGGCAAGGGATCGGCAGCAGAAAGCTTCCAGCGGCTCGGCATGTCACCGGCAGAGGTGAAGGAGCGCATCAAAGACCCGTCGAAATTCATGCTGGAACTGATCGACCGTACCCGTCGCCTGAAGGACACAGCGGCAGGCGTTCGCATCTTTGATGAGCTTCTAGGCGGTCAGGGTGGCGAGCAGTTTGTCAGGCTCGTTGAGCAAGGCCGCGACGGAATTACCAAGACGCTCAATGAAGCCGAGAAGATGGGCGCTGTCTTCGACGCTGACTTCATCAAGAAGGCTGACGAGATCGACAAGGCTTTCAACCGTCTGGCGACCACGATGGGCACGGCGGTCAAAGGCGCTATCGTGGAAGCAGCGACGGCGCTGCAAGGCTTCCTGTCGTCGTGGCAGGGCATGGAAAACAAAACCCTGTCTGGCATCAATGCTGAACTGGACACGCTTACCAAGCGCAGAGAGCAGCTTCTTGCTCAAAAAGGCGGGTGGGAAGATAGCGTTCTGGGCGTCGTCGGTAAGGATGCAGCCACCGAGCTAAAGGCCGTAGACGATCAGATGGCGCGCCTACAGGCCCGCAAGGACGAGCTTACCGCCGTCAAACTCGACACCATCACAATCGAGCCGCCGGTAAAGCCATATACCCCGCCTGACACCAAGAAAAAGGGCAAGTCAGATGAGGAAAAGGCGCGTGACAAGGCAGCCAAAGCCGCTGAGCGCGAACGCAAGGCCGTCACCGATCTGATCAAAGACCTTCAGTTCGAAGCATCACTGGTTGGCAAGACGGCGGTGGAAAAAGAGAAGATGACCGCTCTTCGCCAAGCAGGAGCAGCGGCCACGGCAGCAGAACGCGCCCAGATCGAGCAGCTTGTGGAAAGCACCTACAAGGCTAATGAGGCTTTCGACAAGCAGCGGGCCGCAATAGAGGAAATCAACGATGCAGGGCGCGAGTTCGCCGGTACGCTGGTTGATGGGCTTCTTTCCGGCGCAAAGGCCACAGACGTGCTGTCAGACGCACTTAAAGGCCTTGCAAGCCGGTTCCTCAATTCTGGCCTGGATGCGCTGTTTAATGGCCTCACAGGTGGCGGGCAGACATCGTTCCTGTCGGGCATCATTCCGGGCTTTGCTTCCGGCGGCTATACGGGCGGTGGCGGCAAGAATGTTCCGGCTGGCGTAGTCCACAAGGGCGAATATGTCTTCGATCAAGAAGCCGTTCGGAAGGCTGGCGGTCCCGCTGCACTCGAAGCCATGCGCCGTGGCTTGAAAGGTTATGCGAACGGCGGCGCGGTAGGAGTGCCGAGCATGGCAGCAATTAGCGCGCCCCGTATTCCGTCACTGGCGAGCATGTCGCAGACGAACAACAACACCCAGAACAATTCACCGAACATCAACGTGAATGTGTCAGGCGCGAACGGTAATGCTGAGATAGCGGCCATGGTTCAACAAGGCGTTGCTCGCGGCATTGAGGCTTGGCAGGGAACGACACAGTTCACACTCGCAGTCGGTAGAGGAGCGCAGATGGCACAGCGCAAAGGTATGGTGAGACGGCCATGACATCACCAACTTACGAGCTTCAGGGCGCTATCGTCCAACGGCTGAAGAACGATCCGGCCTTGTCCGCTATGATCGGTGGCCGGGTTTATGATCAGGGTAAGCGCTGTTTTCAGGCCACGGCTTTGAGATCGTGCGTTGCGGCATAGGCCCAAGGCAGCAGGTCGTCGATCTGGCTATTTGGATGATTGT
>NZ_RCHH01000008.1:0-216863 GCF_003664555.1 Ochrobactrum soli
CAAAGTCAACCACTTTCACCAGAACTCAAGGACGAAGCAACCTGCCGCTAGCAGCGTCGCCGCCCTCGTTGTGGCGCTATATAGGCCCCGCACACCAAAACTGTCAACACGGCTTTCGATAAAAATGCGATTTTCTTTTCCACAGGGAGAAAGACCGAAATTTACTCCTTATTCAACAATTTGAACAGGCGATTCTGATGCGGAAGCCCACCCCATTCGCTCCGCGACATCATCCGCGAGCGCCCGCATCCGTTTGCCAATCTCCTCAATCACTTCAGGACGGGCCTCTGCGGCCATCATCGAAAGAGCAATTCCCGCGCTCGGTCGGTTTGGCTGTTCGTAGATTGCCGCGCCGATGCAGAACATGCCTTCGCGCAACTGGCCGTCATCAAGGGAATAGCCCTTCTCTCTTATGCCGGACATCTCGCCTTCGAGCGCCTTCAGCGAAGCGACGCTCGCTGGTGTAGCGAGTTCCGGCCAATGTTCGGGAAGATGACGTGCGCGCTCGTCATTCGGCATTGCCGCGAGCATGGCCTTGCCCGTTGCCGTAAAGACTGCGGGGACGCGCATGCCGATGCGGAACGTTATCCCAAGCGGCGCGGACGAATTGCGGCAGGACAGATAAATGACATCCGGTCCCTCCAGATGAGAAAGCGTCAGCGTGTAGGCGCCAAGCCCCTCTGCCTGCGCCACCGCCTCATGAAACACCTCGACAATATCGCTGCCCGCCAGAAAGATATTGGCCCAGCGCACCGATTGTGGCCCCATGGAAAAGCTGCCGTCACTATTGAACTTCAGAAGCTTCAGATAAACCAGCGTCTGGCAAAGCCCGTGCACGCTGCTTTTGGGCAGCCCGGCCTGACGCGCAATATCGGATAGTTTCAGTGCCCCGCCCATGCCGTCGCCGGCCTTGGCGATAAGATCCAGTATCTGTGCCGCGCGCATGACCGCCGGAACCAGTTTGAGGGAACCTGCCTCTTCGGTCATCGTTTCATTCCTATGCTGACACGCCATCTGCCCGACAGATCATCGGCTGCCCGATTGACTTTGGCTGCCATGATCTGTTTAATTCAATATATCGAAGACTGTTCAATATACTGAACAGACAATCCATGCAAGACTGGGACGGAACATCAGACATGATCACCTTGAAAGACCCTTCGCTGCTTCAATCGAAATGCCTGGTCGACGGTCGCTGGATCGACGCGGCTGACGGCAAGACCATCAATGTAACCAACCCGGCTGATGGCTCTGTGGTCGGCACGGTTCCGTCGCTGTCGGTAGACACGATCAAGGAAGTCATCGACGCCTCCGCCAAGGCGCTTCCCGCCTGGGCCGCGAAAACTGCCAAGGAACGCGCGGGCATCATGCGCAAATGGTTCGACCTCATTGTCTCCAATGCCGATGACATTGCGCTGATCATGACATCGGAACAGGGAAAGCCTTTGGCCGAAGCGCGCGGTGAAGTGCTTTATGCCGCGTCTTTCATTGAATGGTTTGCAGAAGAAGCAAAGCGCGTCTATGGCGACACCATCCCTGCCCCGCAGGCCGGACAGCGCCTGACGGTGATCCGCCAGCCGGTTGGCGTCACCGCCGCAATCACGCCGTGGAACTTCCCCGCCGCCATGATCACCCGCAAGGCTGCACCGGCACTCGCGGCTGGCTGCACGATGATCGTGCGTCCTGCCGATCTGACCCCGCTGACGGCTCTGGCGCTTGGCGTGCTGGCTGAAAAGGCTGGCATCCCTGCCGGTGTCTTGCAGATCGTGACCGGCAAGGCACGCGAAATCGGCGCTGAACTCACCAGCAATGATACTGTGCGCAAGCTCTCCTTCACCGGCTCCACGGAAGTGGGCCGCCTGTTGATGGCCCAGTGCGCACCAACGATCAAAAGAGTGTCGCTGGAACTCGGCGGCAATGCGCCGTTCATCGTCTTTGACGACGCCGATCTCGACGCCGCTGTCGAAGGCGCGATGATTTCCAAATATCGCAATGCCGGTCAGACCTGCGTTTGCGCCAACCGCATTTATGTTCAGCGCGGCGTTTACGACAAATTTGCTGAAAAGCTCGCGGAGAAGGTCAAGGCGCTGAAGGTCGGCAACGGCACCGAACCGGGTGTGGTCATCGGCCCGATGATCGAGGAAAAGGCGATCACCAAGGTCAAGGCGCATATTGAAGACGCGGTTTCGAAGGGTGCAAAGCTCATCACCGGCGGCAAGGAACTGGGCGGCCTGTTCTTCGAACCGGCTGTTCTCACCGGCGTGACATCGGACATGGCCGTTGCGCAGGAGGAAACTTTCGGCCCGCTCGCGCCGCTCTTTGCCTTCGACACGGAAGAGGAAGTGCTGGCCATGGCCAACGACACGATCTTCGGTCTCGCCGCTTACTTCTATACGGAGAACTTCAGCCGTGCGATCCGCGTCAGCGAAGGGCTCGAATACGGCATGGTCGGCCACAATACCGGTCTGATCTCCAATGAAGTCGCGCCGTTCGGCGGCGTCAAGCAGTCCGGCCTCGGTCGCGAAGGCTCCAAATACGGCATCGAGGAATATCTCGAAACCAAATATATCTGCAGCGCCTATAAGCGCTGATTGATATAAGCCAATGAAGAGACGGTGCGGATTGTTCGCGCCGTCTTTTTTATTTATAGACGGTGCAACCGCAACGACGGCTATCCGCCGCACATTATCCGGACAATCCATGCTGCGCCGCCTTTACGACTGGACTATTTCGCTTGCCGCAAGAAAATCAGCCGAATGGTGGCTGGCGATCATTGCTTTCGTGGAGAGTTCGGTTTTCCTTGTCCCGGCAGACGTTCTGTTTCTGCCGATGGCGCTGGCCCGTCCGGAACGCGCCTGGCGCTACGCCTTCATCGCAACCGTTGCATCGGTGCTGGGCGGCATCGCGGGCTGGTATCTCGGCTATCATGCCTATGAACAGATCGCCAAGCCGGTGCTGGAAATGTATGGCAAGCTGGACACGTTCGAGCAATTGCGCGGCACAACCAGCGCCGACACCATTTTGCTGATGCTGATCACATCGGGCCTCGCCCATCTCCCGCCGATCAAGGTTGTGACAATCCTGTCGGGAGCGGCTGGCGTCAATATCTGGCTGTTCATCGCATCGGCCATTGTTGCGCGCGGCGCGCGCTTCTATTTCCTGGCCTGGCTGCTGCGCCGTTATGGCGAGCCGATCCGCCATTTTATCGAAAAGCGCCTTGGCCTGATCGCCAGCGCCGTGGCGGTCTTGCTGATCGCCCTGTTTTTTGCTGTGAAATATCTTCACGCCTGAGCCGGCTGCCTCACGCCGGTCAAAATAAATTGCTTGGAAACAAGTCTCTATCTTAGTTTAGCTGCACATAAAGAGCCGCGTCAGGAATTTTCATATGGCATTTGCACTCAATAACCCGGTTGGCAAAACACAGGCATGGACCGCAGGCATCATGACCTTCGGACTGGCCGCAACTGTCGGCACCGCGCTCGGTTTCGAGCATATTGCCGGTTTCATGCCGTGCAAACTCTGCCTTGAACAGCGCACGCCTTATTATATCGGCGTTCCGGTTCTGGCTGCGGCCTGGCTTTCCTACGGCTTGAAATGGCCGCCGATTCTGACACGCGGCCTCATCCTGATCGGCGCGCTTTTGATGACCTATGGTCTGGCGCTGGCGGTCTATCATACGGGTGTTGAGCTGAAGTATTGGCCGGGCCCGGCCGATTGCAGCGCGGCGACGATGAAAGTCACGCTGGACGCGGGCAACCTTCTGGGCGATCTCAATACGCGCCCGCCCGCATGCGACAGCGCACCCGGCTTTTTCCTTGGTCTGTCCTTTGCCGGATGGAATATCGTCGCAAGCCTGTTCTTTGCAGCCATCGGCTACTACGGCGCTTTTGCGAAGAGTGGCAAGTAAGGGAAGATTCTGAGGGGCTTAGGTCTTCTTTTTTCGCATGATGTTGTCGCAGGATTGCTACGCAGTTTTGCGCAACATGCGTCAAGGCTCCAGTTCGACATCCCAATACAGAAAATCCAGCCAGCTATCATGCAGATGGTTGGGCGGGAAAAGACGACCGTTATTGTGCAGATCCTGCACGGTCGGCATGACCGGCTTCTGGCGCGGCCACATATGCGCAGCCGCAGGCATGAGACCGCCCTTGCGCAGATTGCATGGTGAACAGGCGGCGACCACATTTTCCCACGTCGTCTCGCCGCCATGGCAACGCGGGGTGACGTGATCGAAGGTCAGATCATGCGGCGAGCCGCAATACTGGCACTCGAAACGATCACGCAGGAAAAGATTGAAGCGCGTAAACGCCGGATAGCGCGGCGGCTTCACATAATCCTTCAGGCAGATCACGCTCGGAACACGCATGGAGAAAGACGGCGAGGAAACGATCTGGTCGTATTCCGCGACGATATTCACGCGTTCGAGAAAGACCGCCTTGATCGCATCCTGCCATGACCAGAGCGACAAGGGGTAATAGCTGAGCGGACGATAATCCGCGTTGAGGACCAGAGCGGGCAAGCCACTCGTCGAGACGGTCCGGGGTGAGACTGCAATGGTCAAGGACGCACCTCCTTCAGAGCAACTCCGAGAAAGGGCGAAACGACGACTTTCCCAGCGGAATTGCGCTCTTCATCGGAGCGCCGCGCGTCCATTGTGGGCGCAACAACGACGCTCCAACCTCGTGAGGACGGGACTGCAATCAGCAGAAAATCAAGCTTCTGCGAATCGAAATACCGTCATCAGCTGATGGCGATAATGTAAGCCTGACGTGACAGGATTGTGAAGCGGAAACGCATTTGTGCCACCGGAAACACGCAACATTTACAGATGCATCTACAAAAGTGGGGCCGCCTCGCGGCCCTTGATTGCCGCGTAATAGGCCCAGAATAATCGCGCCGCCACGCCGCGCCACGGCGCCCAGTCTTCCGCAAGCTTGCGCAGCGCCACAGCATCCGGGCGCGTTTCATGGGCAAAGGCATGACCGACGGCAGCTTGCAGCGCCACGTCACCCGCCGGAAACACGTCCGGGTGACCGGCGGCAAACAGCAGATAGACTTCCGCCGTCCACGGCCCGATGCCCTTGATAGCGGTGAGCGCAGCTATCGCCTCCTCCGCAGGCAGATCGCAAAGCCCGTGCAGATCGATCCCGTCATCCACCAGCGCCTGCGATACAGCCAGAAGCGTCCTCTGCTTGGGCCGAGACAGCCCGGCAAAGCGCCACGCCTCTTCGCCGCCAGCAATATAGGCCTGCGGCGTCAGCGGATCGATCACCTGTTTCAACCGCCCCCAGATGGCCGCAGCGCTTGCAGTTGAAACCTGCTGTGCCACGATGATGGAAGCCAGACTTTCGAACCCTGGCGGTGAGCGACGCAGCGGAACCGCATGGGCGCGGCTGCGAATATCGGCCAGGCGCATATCGGCCAAAACCAGCGCTTCAAGGCCAGCCTCTATATCCTCCAATGTATCGATGCGCTGCATGCTGTGGCCTTTCATTTCAATCGCCGACAAAGTACCAATGTGCTCAGATGACAATCAACTGACATGATCATGACCAGACCCGTCTTTCGCTTTGCCCCCAGCCCCAATGGCCAATTGCACCTCGGCCATGCCTATTCAGCTCTTCTCAACGCACGCATGGCGAACGAAAGCGACGGTCGTTTTCTATTACGCATGGAAGACATCGACACGGCGCGCTGCACGCCTGCGCTGGAACAGGGCATTTACGACGACCTGCACTGGCTCGGCCTGTCATGGGAAAAGCCTGTACGCCGCCAGTCGGAGCATTTTGGCGAGTATCGCAATGCGCTGACAAAGCTTGCCGACAAGGGACTTGTCTATCCGGCCTTTCTCAGCCGTGGCGAAGTGCGCGAGCGGATTGGCGAAGCCCACGCCAGGGGCAAGGTCTGGCCGTCGGACCCGGACGGCACGCCGCTTTATCCAAAGGGCGAACGCAACCTCAATGAAGCGCACCGGCTGGAACGGATCGTATCCGGCGTCCCCTATGCCTGGCGTCTCGACATGGAAAAGGCGCTGGCCACCGTGGGTGAAACGTTGTTCTGGGAAGAAAACGGCGCCGGACCGGATGGCGAGACCGGGCGCATTGCCGCCGATCCCGCCCGATGGGGTGATGTGATCATCGCACGCAAGGACACGCCGACCAGCTATCATCTTTCTGTGGTGGTGGACGACGCCCTGCAAGGCGTCACCCATGTCGTGCGTGGCCGCGATCTCTTCCACGCGACCGCTGTACACCGCCTCCTGCAAAAGCTTCTCGGTCTGCCGGAGCCGCATTATCACCATCATGACCTCGTGCTGGGCGACGATGGGCTGAAACTGTCGAAAAGCCGCAAGGATACCGCTCTTGCATCGCTGCGTGAACAGGGATGGACGCCGGACCAAATAAGACACACCTTAAAATTGTGATTTATTTTCTCCCCAGCGTCACAGATGATGTGCCGCCGCGTCGATTGACGAAAGCGCGCCAAAGCGGTTCAAAGGCAGCATGGTAGCTGACGCCTGAAAAGCGCTGGCGGTAGTTGTATTTATTCTGAAGGAGGCCAAGCCATGAGCAATTACGTCGAAATTGAAGGTTTGCGTGTTGCCCCTGAACTCGTGGAGTTTCTGGCCAAGGAGGCCGCGCCCGGCACCGGCGTAGACCCGGACAAGTTCTGGAAAGGTTTTGCCGCAATCGTTCGCGATCTTGCCCCGAAGAACCGCGCGCTTTTGAAAAAGCGTGACGACATGCAGGCGAAGATCGACAGCTGGTACAAGGAAAACCGCGACAAAGGCTATAGCCAGGCGGAATACCAGCAGTTCCTGAAGGACATCGGCTATCTCCTGCCGGAAGGCGGGGAGTTCACCGTTTCGACCGCCAATGTCGATCCGGAAATCACCCATATTGCCGGTCCGCAGCTTGTCGTCCCGGTCATGAACGCCCGCTACGCCCTCAACGCTGCCAATGCGCGTTGGGGTTCGCTTTATGATGCGCTTTACGGCACCGACGCGATTTCCGATGCCGATGGCGCGGAAAAGGGCAAGGGCTACAATCCGAAGCGCGGCGAGAAAGTCATCGCCTGGGCGAAGAATTTCCTCGATGAAAGCGCGCCGCTCGCCTCCGGCAAATGGGCCGACGTCGCTGGCCTTGCCGTCAAGGATGGCAAGCTCGACATCAAGCTGACGAACGGTTCCGCAACGGTTCTGAAAGATGCCAGCCAGTTCAAGGGCTATAATGGCGACGCCGCCAACCCGACCAATGTGCTGCTGGCCAAGAACAACATGCATGTCGATATCGTCGTCAATGCCGACCATCCGATCGGCAAGACCGATCCGGCGCATATTGCAGACATGGTTCTGGAATCGGCCATCAGCACGATTCAGGATTGCGAAGATTCGATTGCCGCCGTCGATGCCGAGGACAAGGTTGCGGTCTATCGCAACTGGCTCGGCCTGATGAACGGCAAGCTGGAAGACACGTTCGAAAAGAACGGCAAGCAGATGACGCGCCGTCTCAATGGCGACCGCAGCTATCGCGCCGCCGATGGCTCCGACCTGACGCTCAAGGGCCGCTCGCTGATGCTGGTTCGCAATGTCGGGCACCTGATGACCAATCCGGCCATTCTCGACACTGACGGCAATGAAGTGCCGGAAGGCATCATGGATGCCGCCTTTACCAGCCTGATCGCCTTGCACGATATCGGCCCGAATGGCCGTCACATGAACTCACGCGAAGGCTCGGTCTATATCGTCAAGCCGAAGATGCATGGCCCGGAAGAAGTGGCTTTCGCCAATGAAATCTTCACCCGGACGGAAGAACTGCTCGGCATGCAGCCCAACACGCTCAAAATGGGCGTAATGGACGAGGAACGCCGCACGACGATCAACCTCAAGGAATCCATTCGCGCCGCCAAGGATCGCGTCGTGTTCATCAATACCGGCTTCCTCGACCGCACCGGCGACGAGATTCATACCTCGATGGAAGCTGGCCCGATGATCCGCAAGGGCGACATGAAGCAGGCCGCCTGGATCGGTGCCTATGAGCAGTGGAATGTCGATATCGGTCTCGAATGCGGCCTTTCCGGCCACGCGCAGATCGGCAAGGGCATGTGGGCCATGCCCGACCTGATGGCGGCAATGCTGGAGCAGAAGATCGCTCATCCGAAGGCTGGCGCGAACACCGCATGGGTGCCGTCACCGACCGCTGCCACGCTGCATGCCACCCACTATCACCAAGTGGACGTTGCGGCCGTTCAGGCAAAGCTCAAGAACCGCCCGCGCGCCAAGCTCGACGACATTCTGTCGGTGCCGGTCGCCAGCCGTCCGAATTGGACGCCGGAAGATATCCAAAAGGAAATCGACAACAACGCGCAAGGGATTCTCGGCTATGTCGTGCGCTGGGTCGATCAGGGCGTCGGCTGCTCGAAGGTGCCGGACATCAACAATGTCGGCCTGATGGAAGACCGTGCGACACTGCGCATTTCCGCCCAGCACATTGCGAACTGGCTCTACCATGGCGTTGTCACGGAAGCGCAGGTCATGGAAACCATGAAGCGCATGGCCGCTGTCGTCGACAAACAGAATGAAGGCGATGCGCTGTATCGCCCGATGGCTGCCAATTTCGACAAGTCCATCGCCTTCCAGGCCGCCTGCGATCTCGTCTTCAAAGGCCGCGAACAGCCGAACGGCTATACCGAGCCGGTCCTGCATCGCCGCCGCTTGGAACTGAAGGCGCAAGGCTGATTCCAATATTCTTGAAAACATACCTTTCACATTCTGAAACTGTGAAAGGTATGTTCCGCGAGAGGACGCCTAATACCACAAATCGACAAGCACTGATTCTGAATCAGATTTATAATTCAAGAAAAATAAGACATATGGATCATCTTCTTTTGAGCTTGTGAAAATTGAAATTACAGTATTTAGCTTGATCTGCATTACTAAATCATCATTGGAAATTAATAAATTAAATACGCCTCCATATTTTCCGAACGCAACGTACCTAACCTTATCATCTATTTCAGACGCGACACCGTAATACTCAAGTGAAGAAATTTGTATTTTATAATTAGATCTTGGAATAAAGTCATGGCCTTTATAGACATCTATACTTTCACGTAAACTCATATTAATTTCCTTATATTATCATCGATAAAAATATCATTAACAATTTTAAAATTATATCAAAAATATTTTAAATTAAACTGACATTGATATCAGTCGCAGCGTAGTGCATTCGAAAGCGAAAACAGCAGCTCTCTTTCCGCACTATGGCTACCTTAAATATCGCTCGTTAACGCCAAAATCGCTTGACTCCATTATAATAGATATTATTTCTAACATAGTGGAAAACGCTATCGAACAGCTCGACAACGCCATTGGTGAGAACCTGCGCCGCCTGCGTCTGGCGCAAGGCATGACGCTGGATGCGTTGGGCGATGTTTCCGGTGTCAGCCGCGCCATGATCTCGCGGATCGAGCGCGGCGAGACAAGTCCGACGGCCCAGCTTCTGGCGCGCATTTGCGCCGCCCTTGGCACGTCGCTATCAGCATTTTTTGGCGATGCGGAAGCTCCGCCCTCGCCCTACCTCCCCCATGATCGCCAGCCGGTCTGGCGAGATCCGGACACCGGCTATGTGCGCCGGTCGGTCTCCCCGCCCGGCACCGGTTCGAATGTCGATCTGATCGAGGTCGAGTTTCCGGCGGGCGGCAAGGTCACTTTCGCACCCCAGACCGCCAATGCCGGTATCACCCAGCATATGTGGCTCTTTGCCGGTGCCATGGAAATGACCGTCGGCGACACGCATTATAGCCTCAAGCCCGGCGACTGCCTTTATATGCCGATCATGGCGGGCATCACTTTTCACAATCCCGGTTCGACCCCTGCACGCTATGCCATTGTGCTCGAACGCCGCAGCAACCTCTGAAAGACCGTCCGATGATCCACGTTCTCAATGCAGAAGAAGCGAAACGAGCCATTCCGGCGCTCGCCGAAATTCTTGCCGACTGCGTCATGGGTGGCGCATCGGTCGGGTTCATGGCACCCTGTGAGCCGCAGGATTTTACGCCTTACTGGACCCGCATCGCCCGCGAGACGGAGAACGACGAGACGCTGCTTATCGTCGCTGAGCATGACGGCGCGATCGTCGGCACGGTGCAGCTTGGTCTCTCCCAAATGCCCAATCAGCCGCATCGCGCCGATCTGAAAAAGCTGCTGATCCACCGCAAGGCGCGCGGCCTCGGCCTTGCCCGCAAGCTGATGGCCGCGGCGGAAGCCCAAGCCCGCATGCATGGCAAAACGCTGATCTGTCTCGACACCGCCACCGGTAGCCCCGCCGAAGCGATCTATACGCATCTGAATTGGCAGCCTGTCGGCGTGATCCCGAATTACGCGCTCTTTCCCGATGGCAGCCCCTGCGCCACCACGCTCTTTTACAAAGGCATCTGAAATGACCCTCTCCATCCGCCATGCGACGGAAGCAGATCTTCCCGCGCTGCTCGCCATCTATAATGATGCGGTCGACAACACGCTTGCCATCTGGAATGAAACGCTCGTCGATCTGGGAAACCGGCGCCAATGGCTGGAAGGCCGCAATCGCGACGGCTTCCCGGTGCTGGTGGCCGAGCGCGAAGGCCAGGTTGTCGGCTATGCGAGCTATGGTCCTTTCCGGCCCTTCGAAGGCTTCCGCCATTCCTCCGAACTGTCGGTCTATGTGGCAAGCGATGCGCGCGGCGGCGGCATCGGTCGCGCCTTGCTGGCCGAACTGGTGGAAGAAGCGCGCCGCCGCAAGGTGCATGTGCTGGTGGCTGGTATCGAGGCGGGCAATGCCGCGTCCATCGCGCTGCATAAATCGCAGGGCTTTGAAGATTGTGGCACCTTGAAACAAGTCGGCCAGAAATTCGGACGCTGGCTCGATCTGACCTTCATGCAGAAGATTCTCTGATCTATTCAATAGTGCCCAATAGAAAACGCAGCGGGTTATTGCCCTGCTGCGTTCTTTTTGTTTATACACGTGTATTCGCAAGGACCCGGTGAAAGCCCGGGTGGCTCTTCTGGCCGCCTATCCGCCAGACAACGCAACAACATCTCCCATTTTTACAATCGGCCATGTTGAATCGGACGGCTCTCAACGCCCGTCTTCTATTTGCGGAAAATTCAATGACACGTCTTGCTGCCTACCGCCGCGAGTGGTTCTCCAATATTCGCGGCGATATTCTCTCCGGCATCGTCGTAGCACTTGCCCTTATTCCCGAAGCCATCGGCTTTTCGGTCATCGCCGGGGTCGATCCCAAAGTGGGCCTTTTTGCTTCCTTCGCCATTGCCTGCGTCTCCGCCTTTACCGGCGGTCGCCCCGGCATGATTTCCGCCGCCACGGCTGCAACCGCCGTGGTGATGGTCTCGCTCGTCAAGGAACACGGGCTGCAATATCTGTTTGCCGCCACAATCCTGATGGGCATAATACAAATCCTTGCCGGTTTCCTGAAGCTCGGACGCCTGATGCGCTTTGTATCGCGCTCGGTCATCACCGGCTTCGTCAATGCGCTGGCGATCCTCATTTTCATGGCACAACTACCAGAGCTGATCCATGTGCCAGTCCAGACCTATTGGATGATCGCGGGCGGCCTCGCCATCATCTATCTGTTCCCGCGACTGACCAAGGCGATCCCCTCGCCGCTGGTCGCCATTGCGGTTCTCACCGCACTGGCCTGGTGGAGCGGGATGGATCTTCGCACCGTGGGCGATCTCGGCGAATTGCCATCCGCATTGCCGGTCTTCGCATTGCCGCAAGTGCCGGTAACGCTCGAAACCTTGCAGATCATCCTGCCTTATTCAATCACGCTCGCGGCGGTCGGGCTGCTCGAATCGCTGATGACCGCCCAGATTGTTGACGACATGACCGACACGCCCAGCAACAAAAGCCAGGAATGTATCGGTCAGGGCACGAGCAATATCGCCTCGGCGCTGATCGGCGGCATGGGCGGCTGCGCCATGATCGGACAATCGGTGATCAATGTGTCGTCCGGCGGACGCGGCAGGCTTTCGACCTTCGTGGCGGGCGCCTTCCTGCTGTTCCTGATTCTGGTGCTCGACGATCTTGTGCGCATCATTCCGATGGCGGCACTAGTGGCGGTGATGATCATGGTATCCATCGGCACATTCTCGTGGCGGTCTATCCTCGATCTGCGTCGTAACCCGCCATCCTCGTCCTTCGTCATGCTGGCAACGGTGGTCACCGTCGTCTCAACGCATGATCTGGCCAAAGGCGTTCTGGTCGGCGTTCTGCTTTCCGGCGTGTTCTTTGCGGGCAAGGTCGCCAAGATGTTCCGCGTCTCCGAGGCCGAAAACAGCGACGGTAGCGAACGCATCTATACTGTTCAGGGCCAGATTTTCTTCGCTTCGGCGCAGAATTTTATCGCCGCGTTTGATTTCGCCAAGCCGGCGAAAAAGATCACCATCAATGTCAGCCACGCGCATCTGTGGGACATCACCGCAGTCGGCGCACTCGACAAGGTGGTGATGAAATATCGTACCGGCGGCACCGAGGTGTCGGTGATCGGTTTCAACGAAGCCAGCGCCGACATGATCGACCGCTTCGCCGTTCACGACAAGAACTTGAGCACTGCCAAACTGGCGGCGCATTAAACACGAAAAGAAAAGGGCCGCTGATGCGGCCCTTTTTGTTAGCTCCTGTGTGGAACAGCGTTTGCAACCGACAGATCATCAAGGCCGATAGCACCTTCCACCCGGTCGCTGCGCGCCATGAGGTAGAAACCGAGCCCGGAGGTCAGCACCGCGATAAACACCAGATACCAGGCGTGGGCCATCGGGTTGACCGCCAGCATCGTCGTCACGATCACCGGCGTCAAGCCACCGAACACCGCATAGGAAATGTTATAGGAGAAAGACAGGCCGGAGAACCGCACCGGGGCCGGGAATGCGCGCACCATGACATAGGGCACCGCGCCAACCATACCGACGGAAAGTCCCATCACCGCATAAAGCGCAAACAGCACCGGCAGCGACGTACCGGCAAAGCTGTAGAAAACGAAGGTGGCAATGCCGAAGAAAACACCGGCCACCGCGAAGAAACGTCCGCTGCCGATACGGTCAACGATAGAACCGGCAGTCACAGTTCCGAACATCAGGAAAAGCGTGCCGAAGCTGGTCGCGGCAAGCGACTGCAAAGGCGTATAACCATAGAGCTTTTGCAGGAAAGTCGCCGTCATCAACGTGGTCACAACGATACCGGCTGACAAGATCCAGGTCAGAAGCACGGAGATGATGACACCGTGCATATGCTCGCGCAGAACGGTCTTCAGCGGCAGCTTGTCTTTCAGCAAATGGCTGTTCTTCATCGCGGTGAAGATCGGGGTTTCTGCCAGCCAGCGCCGCAGATAAACCGCGAGCAGACCAAAAATACCGCCGATGAAGAACGGAATGCGCCATGCATAGGCGGAGAGTTCTTCCGGGGTGAAAATCCAGTTGATGGCCGTGGCGATCAACGAACCAATCATGATGCCGAGCGTCAAGCCGGAACAGAGAAAGCCGCAGGCCATGCCGACCCGATTGGCAGGCACATGTTCCGCCACAAAGGTCCACGCGCCGGGAACCTCGCCGCCAATGGCCGCGCCCTGCAACATGCGAAACACGATGAGCAGGATCGGCGCGCCGACACCCAGCGTCGCATAAGTGGGCAGGCAGGCCATGGCCAATGTCGAGATCGACATCAGGAACACCGAGAAAGCGAAAACCCGCTTGCGCCCAAACTTGTCGCCGAAATGCGCCAGCACGATGCCGCCGACCGGGCGCACCAGATAACCGGCTGCGAAAATGCCGAAAGTCTGGATCATGACCAGCCAGTCCGGCATATCCGGCGGAAAGAACAGATGCCCGATGACGCTGGCAAAGAACACGAAGATGATGAAATCATAAAACTCCAGCGCGCCGCCAAGGGCCGAAAGGCCAAGGGTGCGGAAATCCTGTCCATTCAGCGGACGGGGGCTAATGCCTTGCGCGTGCGTGTTCATCGATGCCATCGATCCTGTTCTTTACTGGCTTTTTCGTCAGGTCATTGCTTTGCAAAACCCCGCTTTACCGGGGCCGAAATGTAATGCGCCAAACAAGCCCGCACCGCAAGACTTGACTTTCAGCTGACTCATTATAACTTTAGAATAATTCTAAACTGATGGATTTGATTATGCTGAGTCGATTTTTCCGCAACGGTCGTCGCCCGTTCGATTCGCTTTCCGAACAGGAAATCCTTGCGCTTGCCATCTCGTCTGAAGAGGACGATGCGCGCATCTATCTCGCCTATGCCGATGGCTTGCGCGAAGAATTCCCGCAGTCGGCGAAGATTTTCGAGCAGATGGCGGCGGAGGAACACGGGCACCGCGATGCGCTGATCGAGCGGCACCGCGCGCGTTTCGGCGACCATATTCCGCTCATTCGTCGCGAACATGTCAGCGGCTATTATGACCGCAAGCCCGACTGGCTGGTGCGTCCGCTGGGCATCGACAAGGTGCGCGACGCGGCCTCCGAGATGGAAGATCAGGCCTATCGCTTCTATGTCGAGGCCGCAAAGCGCGTCACAGATGCGGCCACGCGCAAGCTTTTGGGCGATCTGGCGCTTCAGGAAAAGCAGCACGAGGTTAAAGCCGAATCGCTGGAACATGAGCTGACGCCCAAAACCGTACAGGACGAGGAGCGTGCGCTGGAGCGCAAGCAGTTCATCCTCACCTATGTGCAGCCCGGCCTTGCGGGTCTGATGGACGGCTCGGTCTCCACCCTTGCGCCGATCTTTGCTGCCGCTTTTGCTACGCAGGACACCTGGCAGACTTTTCTCGTTGGCCTGTCCGCCTCGGTCGGCGCGGGTATCTCGATGGGTTTCACGGAAGCCATTCATGATGACGGTAAACTGTCTGGCCGTGGTTCGCCGATCAAACGCGGCCTGTCCTGCGGTATCATGACGGCGCTGGGCGGCCTCGGCCACGCTTTGCCCTATCTGATCACCGATTTCTGGACGGCTACGTCTCTGGCGGTGGTCATCGTGTTCTTTGAACTCTGGGCGATTGCCTTCATCCAGAACCGCTTCATGGAAACGCCTTTCTTCCGCTCGGTCCTGCAAGTGGTGCTGGGCGGCGCATTGGTTCTGGCGGCGGGTATTCTGATCGGCAACGCCTAAACTGTTGCCACACCCTGAGGAGACGCCATCGTCCCCTCAAAACCGTCGATGGCGATGCGCCCCTGCCGGGAGACGGTGACAAAGCTGTTTGCCGGCACGGCCATCCAGTTGGCGGCTTCGCCATCCAGCGGCTCCGACACCACACAGATGCCGGACGATGCGCCAAGCGTCGCGGTATAAAGCGTCGGCGCAAAGGCGTCGGTGGCATAGCGGATTGCATAAAGCTGGTTGCCATCGGAAAAGGCGGCTGTCAGCCGCAGAAACGGAGGCACATTGGCCTTTCCGGCTTCATCCACGATCGTCGCCACCATGCGCTTCATGGCCTGAACCGGATCGCTGTCGAGGCCGAATTCCAGCATCAGCAGAAAGATCAGTTCGGAATCGGTTGCGCCGTGCTTCTGCGCATAGACATGATCGCTCAGATGCGCTTCCAGCCTGCGGCGCAGCCGGTCGAAACTGCCGATCTGCCCGTTATGCATGAAGCTCCAGCGCCCGGAAACAAAGGGATGGCAGTTGGAACGGCTGGTTAGCCCGCCCGTCGAGGCGCGCACATGCGCAAGAAAAAGGCGCGACCTGATTTGTCGCGCCAGACTACCAAGATTCTGATCGGACCAGGCTGGCAGAATATCCCGATAAAGGCCCGGTTCGGTGCGATGCCCATACCAGGCGACGCCGAAACCATCGCCATTGGTGCGTGTTTTGGCTTCATGCGCATCGTGGCTTTGCGCCACGAGCGAATGGCAGGGAGACGAAATAATGTCTTCCAGATAGGTCTCAGGTCCGAGATAGGCGGCCCAACGGCACATGTGCGATCCGATATAAACGTGTCGCCCGAAAGCGGAAACCGCGTAACTCAGCGACCTCTGTTATGCGTCCGCTCATAAAGCTGACGGACGATGGTGCTTGCAGTCTTTTCGAACAAAAATGGCAAAAATGCATGGATCAAAGCAGCAAAGGCTGCCCCGAACAGTTTGAATGAAAACCGCGATGCAAATGCCATATGCTCGAAATAGGTCTCGTCGACCGATGCGGGATGGTCGGTGAAAATGCGGGTAATACGCGTCGTCATTGCAAGTGCTCCCGTTTGATTGAGAAATTCATTCTCTTATGCCCTGCGCTTAAGCGCCTTTCTGGAAAATCATTTTAGCAAGAAAGAGGAAGATGAAATCTCAAAATATCCTTGAAATCTGTAAAAAATTGGGACAATCATCCCACCATGATAGCATCTATGGACGAGATAGACCGCAAAATATTGGGAGAACTGCAAATTGACGGCACATTGTCCGTTGATTCTCTGTCGGAGCGCGTGAACCTGTCGCGCAATGCGTGCTGGCGGCGGGTCAAGCGCATGGAAGAGGAAGGCATCATCAAGGCGCGCGTCGCGCTGGTGGACGCCGAGCTGGCGGGTTGCGGCCTGTCCGTGTTCATTCTGGTGCGCACATCCAGCCATGATCCGGAATGGCTGGCCAAATTCCGCAACGCCACGGCGCGTTTCCCGGAAATCGTCGGTGTCTACCGCATGACCGGCGATCTCGATTACGTGCTGAAAGCGCGGGTCACCGATGTGAAGGCTTATGACCGGCTCTATCAGCAACTGATCGCCAGCGTTCCGCTGTCGGATGTTTCGGCTTCCTTTGTGATGGAAGAAATCAAGGAAACCACCGTCGTCCCGCTCGACCTGCGCTGACGGCAGCGTCAGATCGGCTATACACGAAAAAAGCATGATCCTGTGCCGTACTATCATTGCAAAACGCCAAATAGGCGGTACACCTTTGATCTGTTTTCACGTATGAGCGTCGCCAATTTGAATTCCCGCAGGAAAGGCTCCCTCATGACCGCAGCATCCGCTCAAGCACCAACGCTCGGCATTATTCGCCTCGAACATGCGAAAGGCCTTGAACTTCCCGCCTATGAGACCTCCGGTTCTGCAGGTATGGACCTGCGCGCAGCCGTTGCCGAAGACCGCCAGATCGTGCTGTTGCCCGGACGCCGGACGCTGGTGCCGACGGGTCTGATCTTCGAAATCCCGGAAGGGTTTGAAGTGCAGATTCGTCCGCGCTCCGGCCTCGCCTTCAAAAACGGCATTACCTGCCTCAACACACCGGGAACCATCGATTCCGATTATCGCGGCGAGGTGAAGGTGCTGCTGGTCAATCTGGGTGACGATGATTTCCGCATTGAACGCGGCATGCGCATCGCACAGGCAGTCTTTGCACCCGTGGTACAGCCGAAGATCGAGGAACGCACTGAGGTGACCGAAACCACGCGCGGCGCGGGCGGCTTCGGCTCGACCGGCACGGCCTGAACAAGCGAAATAGCTTGAATGAGAAGCCGGGCGAAATGCCCGGTTTTTTGGTTTGGGCGTTACTGTGTCAGCGCCGCCTGTTGGCAGATCACGCCGGTCACTTGCACATCGGCTTGGCCTAGTTTGACACCGAGCAAATCCAGAAGAGCAAAGAGCAGATTGTCAAGCAGTGCTGAGATAGGCGTGAGAAGAGCACCGAGAAGACTGAAAACGCCGCTTAAATCCAGAGAAATCAAACCCAAATCTACGTTCACTTCCATCTTCGAAAGCAGGGCGGATGTGAGTCCCCCCAGGAGCTTGGTCGACGAGGCAGTTTGGATTTTTTTATTCTGTATGTCGCTATAACTGAAGTTGAGAATTCTTTGGACATCATCTCCCAACGGAATTTCTGCCTTCGCATATACATCGGGTCCAATACCCAAAACCTTTATTTGCGCAATCTTCTTGCTGGTGACCACCGGCTTCTTGTTGAGATTTTTAAAGTCGGGATCGCTTAGATTTCCAAGGTAAACCCCAGCAATTCCGGTCGTCACACCAATGCCGACTTTCGCACTTTGCGGCCCCGCCGGGCAGCTTACGCTTTTCAGTTCCCCTTCCGCCGAAGCAACATCGACATAGATGGGTAATTTCAAATCTCCGAGCGTAATGAGCCCGAGAACCGAGCTGTTTAACAGCCCCACATAGAGCGATATTCTGATTTGAGCGGTGCGAACGAGCGAACCGAGAGCGCCAACCCTGAAATATGGAGTCGATTGGGCTGGTTCGCCGATAGCGACACTGACCGTAACGGTTGCAAGCCCGCCAAGGTCGAGCCCTGTTCCAACGTCGATCTGGTGCTTGCCACCCAAGATTGCGGATGCGGTCACAAGCTGCAAGACATTGGCGGTGATGTTGTAATTGCCAGCAGACCCTATACTGGCATTCGCCAGAGAACCAAGCCCAAGCAGTTTTCCGACTGGCAGTTTGGTGGAAAGTGCTGCAGCATTTTTTCCAAGAACATTGAGCGCCGCCTTGGCTGTTGCGTTGTTGGTCACGACATCCGCCATCACCTTTGCCAGAACGCCGACTGACACATCCGTGTTCAACAGCTGGTCGTAAGTCCCGGCGGTCAGCCCAACCTGCGGCGCCAGTTTGTCGAGAAAGCCAAGCAGATTGATATCGGTGGCGGCAAGCGCGTTATAATCCAACAGCTTGAGATTGAGGGTTGTACCCAACAAACCGCCGAGAAGTCCGTTCAACGCGCTTTCATTCGTGTTCAGACTGGCCAATCGGGAGCCGATGGAAAAGGCCGCTTCCGCATGGGAGGCGGCCATGCCGCTCGCGCTGACCGCAGGGCGATCCATCAGCGCCTGACCGAAATAGAGATTGCCAGGTTTTGCGAGCGTCACCCGCACGGCATCGGGACTTGTTCCACCTGCCACGAAGCGCGAGCCGACAGCAATCGATTTATCGGCGGTATATTTGCCGGTCTCCACCCAGACACGCGTGAGATTATCCGTCTTGCCTTTCACAACGGACGGATCGTAAGCGCCCGTCATCATGACCGGATCAAGCCCGTTGGCCTGCAATTGCTTTTTCACCGCGTCGCTAGCAGTGCCTATTGCGCTTGCGCCACTGATAGCCGCCAGATCGGCCATGTTCTGCAATTGCCGTCGCTCCAGATAGAGCGAGCTTGAATCGATGGTGAGTGCAGCGATTGCCAGAAAGAGCGGCGCGACAAGGGCCGCCATCGTGGCCAGATTGCCTTCGCGCGCCTTGAGAAACCGTAAGCCCCCCGCCCGCATGTCATGTCCCTCCGAGCCGGATTGTCGAGGCACGCGTGATCGTCTTGCCCGGCAAAGGCAATCCCGTGAACAGATTCCAGATCGGCAGATTGGCCGCGTTATAGCTGATCGTGACTGTGAACTGGCTTGGATCAGACGCGGCATTGTCGATTGCGGTCTCGATCTGCGCCGGGTTGATCAGCGTGTATTTGGCCGCGTTTTTCTGGATATAGGTCGTGGCAAGCGTCTGCCGCTCCGCCGCATCGATGCCCGCAAGGGCCGTGCGCGTCGCATCCGCAGCCAGCTGCTGCACGGCATTGGCCGCCCCAAGATAAATGCCAAAGGCGATCACGCCCATCAGCAGCAGCAGAAAAACCGGCGCCAGTATCGCAAACTCTACTGCCGCAGTTCCCACTTTATTACGTGGAAAAAGAACAGCAGATCTTAAACTCTCCTGAAACCATGCTTTTCTCTTCAACGATGGGGAATTAATCGTTTTAACTGTGTTCCCGCAGTCCATATGCCCTCCCGTCCAAGAGCAGATAAACTTTTATGTATATACATCACGAATGAACATGCTTCATGCACGCGCATTCAACTGTTTGACAGAAGAAATGCGTTCGATTTTTATTTTTATTACTTTTCATATTAACGCCGTCGATGCCATATCAACATAAAATAATTTAATAAAAGCTAAATAGATAGAAACAGCAAAACCTTATTGAACTCGCAGTAAATTATAACCACAAGTTGCACAAAATAACGGCAGTTACGCAGCTTCCCTTGTTTACCCGCGCAAGTCTACGGCGAAAGCGACCACCCGCCAACCAGTCCCCGAAGCGTCGACAATGGCTGGTTGCATGACAAATAATTAAGATGAAATCTTGAGTGCGAAAGTTTAGATAACCCGAAGCACCACTTTATTGGGAGAAGTACGGGCACGCTTCGGTTATCGGGCGTGCAGGCTTGCGGCCAGAACGGGTGCTTTTCACGGACAAGGCATGGTTTTCCCGCGAGAGCGGGGATTCAAGAATTCAGGGGATTTAACGTTGGGCACATCTTCCGCTTCATCCGGTTCGGGCCAGAAGGCGACATTGTCGCAAAAGCGCGCCTTCGGCAAACGCCGTCGCTGGTGGCTGTGGCTGCCCGCTGCGGTCATTGCTGTCGGCGCTGGCTGGTATTTCTTCGATGCGCGCGCAGCCGGAAATGAAAAAAGCAGCTATCTCGCTGAAACGGTTGTGCGTGGCGATATTGAAAACGCGATCACCGCGGTGGGTACAGTCAGCGCCCTGCGCAGCATCAATGTCGGTGCGCAGGTCTCGGGACAGCTCAAAAGCGTGCAGGTGGAAGTTGGCGACCAGGTCACGGAAGGCCAGTTTATCGCCGAGATCGATCCCTCTCCCTTCGAGAAGAGGGTTGAGATCGCCAGCGCGCAGCTCGACAATTTGAAAGCCCAGCTTCTCAGCAAGGAAGCGCAACTGACGCTCAAGAAGCTCAACGCAACGCGGCAGAAGTCCCTGCTTGCCACGCGCGGCGTTTCTCAATCGACAGTCGATCAGGCCGAAGCCGATCTCGCCATGGCCGATGCAGATGTGAAGGCGCTTGGCGCGCAAATCCGCCAGCAGCAGTCGCAATTGGCGAGCGACACGGTCGATCTCGGCTATACCAAGATCAACAGCCCCATGGCGGGCACCGTCGTCGATCAATCCGCCAAGGAAGGCGAGACGCTGAACGCATCGCAAACCGCGCCGACCGTCGTGACGGTCGCCGACCTCAAGGTCATGACGGTCGAAGCGCAGGTTTCCGAAGCGGATATCGCCAAACTGAAGCCCGGCATGGAGGTTTATTTCACCCTGCTCGGCCAGCCGGAAAAACGTTTCACGGGCACGCTGCGCCAGATCAAGCCGACACCTGCCACCGAAAATAACGTCGTGCTTTATTATGCGCTGTTCGATGTGCCGAACCCGACCGGCGAGCTCATGATCAATATGAGCGCGCAGGTCTATTTCGTGATCGATTCGGCCAAGGATGTGCTGCTCGTTCCAACCTCTGCGCTGAGCTTCAAACGCCGCGATCCTTCCGGTGAGGCGGGAGGTCAGCAAGCCGAACGCCCGCAAGGACAGCGCAACGGCACCCGCAATGGCGGCAGCCCGCGTGAGGGCCAGCATCGCGGAAAACCACAGATCATCGTCAGGGTCGTTGACGCAAATGGCGCTATCGCCGAGCGCACGGTCGAAGTCGGCGTGCGCAACCGCGTGCAGGCCGAAATCAAAAGCGGACTGGAGGAAGGCGACAAGGTCGTCGTCACCAGCGCTTCGGGAACTTCGTCCGCTGGAAATGCCAATGCACGTGGCGGTCGTCGCCCCGGCGGCATGCCCTTCTTCTGAGGACGTCCCCCATGCAAGACGCGCCCCTCATCCGGCTTGAAGAGATCAGCAAGACGTATCACAATGGCGACCTCGCCGTTGAGGTTCTGCATGGCATCAGCCTCGACATCCGTGCGGGCGAGTTCGTCGCCATCATGGGTGCTTCGGGTTCAGGCAAATCCACCCTCATGAATATTCTGGGCTGCCTCGACAGCCCGACTGGCGGGCAATATCGGCTCGATGGTGAGGATGTTTCCACCCTCGATGCCGATGCGCTGGCCGCCCTGCGCCGCCGCACATTCGGCTTCGTCTTTCAGAACTACAATCTGATCTCGACATCGACCGCGCAGGAAAATGTCGAGGTTCCGGCGATCTATGCAGGCATGCCCGCTGCCGAGCGTCACGAGCGGGCAGCCGAACTGTTGAACTCGCTGAAGCTCGGAGACCGTATCGACCATCGTCCCAACCAGCTGTCGGGCGGTCAGCAGCAGCGCGTTTCCATCGCGCGCGCTTTGATGAATGGCGGACGCATCATTCTCGCGGACGAGCCAACGGGCGCGCTCGACAGCCAGAGCGGCGAGGATGTGATGGAACTGCTGCGCAACATGCATCAGCAGGGCCACACCATCATCGTCATCACCCACGCCCGCGAAGTGGCGGAGCGCGCAGACCGGCTGATCGAGATCAAGGATGGCGAAATCCTGTCCGATACGACCAAGCGGGGCATTCCAGACCGGCAGGCGCCGCAGCGCTTGCAGCGGGCGGGCGATGGACATGCCGCGCGCATTGCCGATATTTCGGAAGCCGTAAAAATGGCCATGCGCGCCTTGCGGGCCAATATTTTCCGCACGGTACTGACGCTTCTCGGCATAATCATCGGCGTCAGTTCGGTGGTGACGATGCTCGCCATCGGCACCGGCGCGCAAAATTCGATCCTCGACCGCATCAACGCCATGGGCACCGACCTGGTGCTGGTGCGCCCGTCCATGACGGGTTTTCGCGGCTCGGGCAGTATCGCAACGCTTGTGCCAGCCGATGCGGACGCGATCCTCGAACTGCCGAACATCAAATCCGCCGTGCCGGAAGTGACAGGCACAGTCACGCTCAGGCGCGGCAATGTCGATTACCAGTCACAGGCCAACGGCACGGTTCCGGCTTTTTCGGAGGCCAAATCCTGGAAGCTCGCGACGGGCGATTTCATCACGCAGAACGATATAACCTCCTATGCGCCGGTTGCCGTGCTCGGAGCCACCGTGGTCAAGACGCTGTTTCCGGATGGCAGCAATCCGATCGGCCAATATATTCTGATCCAGAAAATCCCGTTTCAGGTCATCGGAACGCTTGCGCCGAAAGGGGCTGGCTTCGGCGGTACGGATCAGGATGATGTGGTCATCGTTCCGCTTTCGACCGGCAATCTGCGCCTGTTCGGCCAGAAATATGTGCGCACCATCACCGTGCAGGTGATGGATGCGGACCTCATCAACACGACACAGGAGCAGATTCAGGGCCTGCTCGACGAGCGCCACAAGCAGCGTGACACGATGATCACCAATATGTCGTCGATTCGCGACGATGCGGCGGCCATGGGCAGCACCATGACGCTGTTTCTCGGTTCAGTTGCCGCCATCTCGCTTCTGGTCGGCGGTATCGGAGTCATGAATATCATGCTGGTCAGCGTGACGGAGCGCACACGCGAAATCGGCGTGCGCATGGCCACCGGCGCAAGGCGGCGGGATATCCTCCTGCAATTCATCACGGAAGCGCTCACTGTCTCGGCCATTGGCGGCGCTTTCGGCGTGGTCATCGGCCTTGGGGCCGCCGCCATCGCCGGTTGGGCCGGACTTTCGGTCGGTTACAGCATCGGACCGGTTCTGCTGGCTTTCGCCTGCGCCTTCGCAACAGGGCTAGTCTTCGGCTTTCTGCCTGCCCGCAAGGCGTCGCGCCTACTTCCAGCCGTCGCGCTGTCGTCCGAATAGGACACAGCAAAAAGCCGGTCTGGTTCCTCCAGACCGGCTTTTTTTCGAATACACGCTCGAGAACTTACTTGAACATCAACGGCACGCTGATCGATTTGCGCGGCTCGGCGAGCGCTGGCGGCGGAGCGGGTACGGGTGACGCACGACGCACCGCTTCAAGTGCAAGCTGATCAACCGCAGGGTCACCCGACGACCCGGCCACACGGGCCGACAAGACAGTACCGGTAGGATCGACAACGAATGTCACCGTCACAAGACCCCGGGCGTTGCGCATTTTGCGCTGCAAGTACCGGGTATTGCGATTCAGGTGAGAAAAAAGCTTCGCTTTCCATTTGTCCGAATTGACACCGGCCGACGCGTTATTCTGACCACGGCGGTTTGCAGCCGCCTTCGGGCCGTTATCGGCATCCATGCGCGGCGCACTGGCCTGACGGGTCTCAGGTGCCTTTTCCGCCTTCTTGGGCTTCGGCTTCTCAACCTTTTGCGGCTTGGGCTTTTCAGGCTTCGGCTTTTCAACCTTCTTGGGTTCTGGCTTCGGCTCGGGCTTTGGTTCCGGCTTTTCAACCGGCATGGGTACGGCCACTTCCGGCTTTTCAGCCTCGACCACATCCGGAATAATCTCTTCCGGCTTCTCCTGAACTTCCGGCTCAGGTTGCGGCTCGGGTTCCGGTGGTGTTACCTGCTCGGGCTCTGGCGGCGTTGGCTCTTCAGGTTGCGGTTCCGGCTGAACGACCGGCTCAGGCTCGACTTCCTGCGGCGCTTCCGCCGTTTCCGGCTGTGCCTCATCAGCAACCTGCTCTTCCATCGGAGCCATCGGCTCCGGCGCAAGCTCGACTACCATAGCCGCAACCTCAGCGCCATACGGCTGCTCTTCTTCCCGCATCTGGTGGATTGCATAAGCACCAGCCGCATGCACAGTCAGCACAAGAATTCCCGCGCCGATCCAGCGTCCCGCATCATGCCAGAAGGAATGATGATGGGCGTCGGCAGAAGCCACCTTCACGGGAGGATGATCGGGCGGAAGTGCGTTCATTGTGCCGCTCCGGGCGCAGCAGGCGCCGGTGCTGGGGACGCAGAAGCAGCGGGAGCAGCCGCGCCAACGGTTTCGAGGCCGACCAGCGCGATCTTGAGATAGCCCGCTTCACGCAGCGAATTCATGATGCGCATCAGCTCTTCATAAGGGACGGTTTTGTCGGCGCGCAGGAAAACGCGCGTTTCCTTGTTCTTCTCCGAAAGACCATCCAGTGCCGCCCCCAGACGCTCGCGCGCCACGACATCATTGCCAACGCTGACGCTCAGATCTTCCTTCAGCGTCACATAAAGCGGCTTGTCGGGACGCGGCGCGGCGGCAGCGGTCGATGCTGGCAGATCAACCTTCACGTCCACGGTCGCAAGCGGCGCTGCCACCATGAAGATAATGAGCAGAACCAGCATCACGTCGATGAAGGGCGTTACGTTGATCTCGTGATTGAGTTCGAGATCGTCACCACCGCCTTCGCGAACTTTACTCGCCATGATGCCTACTCCGCTGCGTGCAGCGTGCCTTCACGCACGCCAGCTGCCCTGAAATCCAGATCGCGGCTGACCAGACGTTCAACGCCTGCCGATGCATCGGCCAGAAGCGAACGGTAGCCGGTGATCGCACGGGCAAAGACGTTATAGATCACAACCGCCGGAATAGCGGCGACAAGCCCGATGGCCGTGGCGAGCAGCGCTTCGGCGATACCCGGAGCTACCACGGCCAGATTGGTCGTCTGCGCTTCGCTGATGTTGATGAAGGAATTCATGATGCCCCAGACGGTGCCGAACAGACCGACAAATGGTCCAATCGAGCCGATGGTGGCGAGAATGCCGGTGCCCTTGGACAGGCGACGGCCAGCCTTGGCTTCAATGCGGGACAGGCGCGACGAAACGCGTTCCTTCAGGCCCTCGCCGCCAGCCCGCGCCAGTGCGGGGCTGGAGAGACGAACCTCGTCTTCTGCGGCGCGCACCATGATGGCGCCCGGACCCTTGACGCCGTCAAGCGCGCGGACGGCTTCGGAAAGCGTGGCGGAATGACCGATGGTCTTCAGCGCCTTGTTAGCCCGGCGGCGAGCGCCAGCCAATTCGAGCGACTTGGCGACCCAGATGGTCCATGTTGCGAG
Source organism: Ochrobactrum soli (assembly GCF_003664555.1). NCBI lineage: Bacteria > Pseudomonadati > Pseudomonadota > Alphaproteobacteria > Hyphomicrobiales > Brucellaceae > Ochrobactrum > Ochrobactrum soli. The sequence continues at coordinate 25,731 of NZ_RCHH01000008.1, forward strand.
CGAGGCAAGACCGAGACCGATCATCACCGCCTTCACGATCCAGTCGGCAGCCATGAACATGCCCCAGGGCGACAGATCATGCGGAAGGCTGGCATCGCGCTCTTCAGCGGCAGGCTGGCCAGCGATTACGGGCTGTGGCTCGGCTTGCGGGGCCGAAGGGGCAGGCGCTGCCGGCGCAGGCTGGGTGGCTGGTTGAGTGGCTGCGGGCGCAGTTGAAGGATTGGGCTGTGTCGCCTCTTGAGCCAATGCCGGACCAACGCCCAGCAAGACAATGCCCATCGCCGCAGCCATGAAGCCTTTCCGACAGAAACCAGTCATCTTGATCGCCTTTTGATTGTTCAACTCGGGCGCCAAGGACGACCCATCACGCACGCCGCAGCGCTGCTTGTTGAACCCTTTTTAACCCCCAATAATATGATGATGCAAGTCATGTTTTGTTGTAACTGCCTTTTTCTGCCAGCTTTTGTGGGAGGTGGGGCCTGTCAAACCCCTTATAAATAGCTGTTGCATAATGCGGACAAATCAGACCTGATAACCATGTCGGATGTGTTCGTCTCCCTGATCAACAATATTGGAGCGTGCGGTCCGGCAGGAGGAGCATGCACATGATGCACAAAGACATTCAGGCACTCGAACATGCGGCAAGAACCGCCATGGCGGGCAATGATGATCCGCTGCCAGCTCCGCAGCGCGCGCTGAAACCGGCCCATGTCGGCCTTGCCTTCCTGATGATTGCAGGCGCAGCCTATCTGTTCCTCGTCTGACATGGTCTGACCACGCCTTGTTCTGACCAGCACCTGCGACGGCTCTGCCCGTTTACCATGACGCACGAGAAGTGACGCGCAGCGTTGCTGCAATTGGCTAATGCGTGCAACCATTGGTGACGAAAAGCGTTGTTACAACGATAATCCGTTATGACAGGAGGCCAGATATGGCGCGTGCATCCGCGAAGACGAACAAGATCGAAGAAAAGATCGAGGAAGCGTTGACCGATTCGACCACGGAAGACTTGCAGGCGCAGGTCGAGCAGTTGAAGGAGGACATCGCAGCCATCGCCGCGACGCTCGCCAATCTCGGCAACCAGACCGTCCGCGACGCCAAGCGCACCGCGAAGGAAACCTATCAGAGCGCCTATCTGCAAGGCGGCGATGTTGTTGATGAATTGTGCGGAAAGGCGCAGGACCTCGAAGCGCAGTTGACGGCAACCGTTCGTGAACGTCCGATTACATCGCTCGCTACCGCGCTTGGCATCGGCTATCTGCTCGCCCTTCTTTCCCGCCGCTGAGGCGTCCCATGCTTAAAGCTCTGGTCCCTATCCTGTCCGCTCTGGCTGGCGAAGAAGTGAGATTCACCGTCAGCCAAACGCGACGCGCAGCGATTTACGGCGTGGCGATTGGCATTTTCGGCATCATCACGGTCACGTTTCTCTGTGTCGCGGCCTTTCTGGCTTTGGCGCAGACCTATGGCGGTCCGCTTGCAGCACTGATTCTTGCCGCCATTTCGCTGATACTTGCGCTGCTCGTTCTCGCTGTGCTGAAGATACAGGCCGCAGCAGAGGCGAAAAAGCGCAAAGAGCGGATCGCAGCCGACAAATCGGCAATGATGGCGACAGCCGCTCTTGCGACGATCCCATCAATCCTCAAGCGGCCGATACTGGCAGCCGCCCTGCCGCTTGCAGGCATTGCTCTGGTTTCGCTCCTCTCAGACAAGAAGAAGCGACCGCCCAAAGCCTGACAAAAGCCCTATAAAAATAAAAACACCGGAACCTGTTCCGGTGTTTTTTCATGGGTCATCGGGAGGCGCTTCGCTTTACTGCGCAGCCGCGTCGGTGCTATCGACCAGCGATGCAAGGCGCACAGAAACGCGTGTGCCAGCGCGATCCACGGCTTCACCATAGACCGGCTTTTCGCCGAACTGCATGCAAAGCTGTTCCACCACCAGCGTGCCAAGTCCGTTCTTGTCGCCCGGCTTCGCGCCTTCCGTCCCCCAACCGACGCCATCATCTTCCACCGCCAGAACGGGCACACCATCGGCATCCGCCTGAAAACTGACGGAAATCTGTCCGCCTGGTCGCCCCTTGAAAGCATGTTTGATGGCGTTGGTCACAAGTTCGCCGACAATGATGCCAATGGTCGTCACATCCCGGGCTTTCAGGTCGAGTTGCTCGAAATTCGTCACGATCTCGATCTGGCGGTCCTGACCGATGGCATTGCGGATATCGTTGATAACCGTGGTCAGAAACTCGTCGACGCGGGCGGTTTCCATGTCTTCGCCCAGCCGCAAACGCCGATGGGCTGTCGAAACCGTCTGCACCCGGTCGCGCGCCGCCGAAAGGGCAGCACGCGCATCCTCGCTACGCGCCTGTCGCATCTGCAAACCCAGCAGGGAGGAGACGGTCGCCAGAGAATTACCGATACGGTGATTGGTGTCCTGTAGCAGAAGCTCGACGCGATAACGCTCACGCTCCGCAATGCGGCGCTCCTCCTCCAGCTCGGCTGTGCGTTCGCGCACCCGCTGTTCAAGAATCTCGTTTTCAGAGCGCAGCGCCGACTGCCCTTCGAACATGGTGCGCGCATAACGCTGCACGCGGCTGAAAAGCAGTAAGCCCAGCATCGCCGCCGAAGCCAGCGCCACGATGGAGGTGGCCGTCATCCAGTAGCGCATCCGGTTGATGCGCTCGTTCCGTTCGGCAAGCTGCTTTTCTTCCACATCGATAAAGTCCGACACGGTGGTGGACAGCTGGTCCATCAACGCCTTGCCTTCGTCGCTGCGCACCCGCTGCATCGCTGCTGCGACATTGCCCGACGATGCAAGCTCCACCGTTTGGCGCACATCCGCTTCTTCTCGCTCGATCAGAGCGCGAATCTGCTTTACCCGCGTATCCTGCAACGGATTGGGGACCGACAGGGCCTCCAGATCGGTCAATGTCTGCTCAACAGAGAGGATCGAATTGCGATAGAGATCGAGATGCGCCTCGTCGAGCGTCAGAAGATAGCCGCGACGGCTCATCTCGATATTGTTGGCAAGCCGGGCAACCTTGTCCACCTGCTGGCGCAAGGCATAATTGCGGGAAATATCGACAATCTGATGCGTAACGCTCGAGGACAGAAACAGCGTCATCACGGCAGAAAGAAGCACAAGTCCGAGCGAGACGATAACCGCAATCGGTTTCGGTGAAGACTGAAGCAGTTTCTGCAACAAGACTGATGGCAAAACGCGCCCCAATACAAATTGAACACCCACTTCTGATAGCAAATATCAGTGGCGGCTAACCTTCAAGTCTCTGGGGCAAAAAACTGTCATGACCAGCGAAAATAAATGCCGCCGGGCGACGGCACCGGATCATTTAAGCCAAAATGGCACACAAACTGCTTAAGCTTGTGGTGAATGCCGCCGGATCAAAGAATCCGGCGGCATGAAGCCTCATGCAAAACTTCTCAAGGTGACGCGGGACGAATCGGCATCGGGGCCGTAATCGCCCTCGCCTTCGATCTTCAGGATTTCCTGAAGCCGGGTCCGCGCACGGCTGACACGGCTCTTGATCGTACCGACCGCACAGCCGCAAATCTCTGCCGCTTCTTCATAAGCAAAGCCGGAAGCGCCGATCAAAATGATCGCTTCGCGCTGATCGTCGGGCAATTGCTCGAGCGCCGAGCGAAAATCCTGCAGATCCAGCATACCATATTGCGAAGGATGCACGGCGAGCTGTTCGCTGAACAGGCCATCCGTATCCTGCACCTCACGCCCACGCTTGCGCATCTGAGTGTAGAATTCATTGCGCAGGATGGTGAAAAGCCAGGCCTTCATATTGGTGCCCATCTCGAAGGTTTCCTGCTTGGCCCAGGCCTTCATGATGGTGTCCTGTACCAAATCGTCTGCCTTGTCATGCTGGCCGATAAGTGACACGGCAAATGCGCGTAAGCTTGGCAGCGACGCCAGCAGCTCTCGCTTGAACTGCGCGCCTTGCGGGCCCTCCTGAGGGGCATTTCCATCAACCGACGGAACGGGTGCTCTGTCCACGCATACTCTCCTGTTCAGCCTGATCGAGTTTTTCGAGAAGATCGAGAAAACGGTCCGGGATCGTCTCATCTTGAATCGAGGCGTATAACGCCTTGAGTTTCAATCCGACTTCACAATTGGGTCCTAATATGTCCTTCGGGACGCGCCGCGACGCCGCGACGCCATTCGTATGAAGGTTATCTTTATCTGTCATATTGTATCGTTCTAGGCGATGAGCCCTGTCCTGTTTGTTACAAAGCTTCTGTTGGACGGGGAATGCACCAGCCCCAAAAAAGTTCCAGAAATTATGCCGTCAGTTCGGAACTTTTTTCAAGTCGCATCGTTTCCATCCGTAATGCCGCGCCCGATTGCGGATGATCGCGCTTGGCCAAAAGCTGGTTCGAGCCGATTGTTCAAACCGGATTCATGCGAATGTAAAACAAAGCGGCAGATGAGGAGTTCCATTACCATGACGTTATCGACGCGTATCGCGCCGCATCTTCCCTATCTTCGCCGTTTTTCGCGTGCCCTCACCGGTTCTCAGACATCCGGCGATGCTTACGTGGCGGCCGTGCTAGAAGCTCTGATCGCCGATCTGAGCATTTTCCCGGATACATCGTCGGACCGCATCGGCGTCTATCGCCTGTTCTGCGACCTCTACAAGACCGCATCGATCCGGGTGCCGGAACAATCTTCGGAGATCGGCTGGGAACAGCGGGCAAACCGCAATCTGGCGCATATTGCGCCGCTGCCCCGTCAGGCCTTCTTGCTGGTGGCCGTCGAAGGCTTCAGCGACAAGGAAGCCGCCGAGGTTCTCAATGTCGACGATGGCGAACTGGGGCGTCTCCTTTCCGCCGCATCGACGGAAATCTCGCGTCAGGTCGCAACCCGCCTGATGATCATCGAAGACGAACCGCTGATCGCCATGGATATCGAGCAGATGGTCGAAAGCCTCGGACATGAGGTCGTCGGCATCGCCCGCACCAAGGATGAGGCCCTCGCACTCTATGAAAAAGAGAAGCCGCGGATGGTTCTGGCTGATATCCAGCTTGCCGATGGCAGCTCGGGCATCGACGCCGTGAATGAAATCCTGAAAGACGACACAATCCCTGTCATCTTCATCACGGCCTTTCCAGAACGCCTGCTGACCGGCGAACGCCCCGAGCCGACCTTCCTCGTGACCAAGCCGTTCAATCCCGACATGGTGAAAGCCCTGATCAGTCAGGCGCTGTTTTTCGAAGAGGCTTCTCAAGTCGCGGCCTGAGTTCGGCCCGCTACAGCCAAGTTTGGCGGTTGTAATCGCCTCCGGGAAAGGGAAACCCTCTTCCCGGAGCGGCGTGCATTCCCGCTTTGCAACCTGAGAAAGCCCCGCTCTCAACCCTGAATAACTCATTTTTAAGCGCTGGCAGGAACCGAATGCATAGCAAAGTAGTTTATTCCTCATATACAAAAGAGGAGATCGGATATGCTTTACTACGCGCTCGTATTTCTCGTCGTGGCTCTTGTCGCCGGTGCGCTGGGCTTTGGCGGCATTGCCGGAGCATCGGCGGGTATCGCCCAAATTCTGTTCTTCGTGTTCCTAGCCTTGCTGGTCATTTCGCTGATAGCCTCGGCGATCCGCAAGGCCTGATAGAGCGGAGAAAAACCCAGTTCAGAACTGGTCTGTTTTTGGCCGTAAACCGGCCCTACCGATATGAACAACAACATACCGTCGCGCGAGATTGCGCGGCGGTTTGCTTTCTGGAGAAAAATAGGGTCCACCGTCCCGACCTTCAGTCAGCGCACGCCATCCGGCCCAATCGACCGTTATCGAGACTATAATGAGCGCATCAGACCTGCCATTACGCGAAGCCGAACCGGATGCAGCCCGTCTGCGCGCGCTCCTTCGGGCAGTCCGTAACAGCAATGTCTGCGTGCTCTATCAGCGTCCCGATCTGACCTATGCCTGGGGGGAAAATCTACCCGTCTACTGGCAAAATAACTGGAAAGCCGGCGGCACCGACGAGGATTTCATCGTTTCCACATCGCTCGCCAAGCTGAAATCGGCCAAAGAGACGGCGCTTCAAACCATGACGGCGCAGAATGTCGAACTTTCCATCATGGACGGCAACAAGCTCCATTGGGTCGAACTGCATATCGATTGCGACCGCGATACCAGCGGCAATCTCCTCGGACTGGTGACGACAGCACTGGAAATCAGCGAGCTGAAACGCCGCGAGCAGGTATTAAAAACGCTTTTGCGCGAAGTCAGTCACCGGTCGAAGAACATGCTGGCCATCGTGCAGAGCATCGCCAGCCAGACAGCGCGCTTCACCGACACGATCGATGATTTTCTCCTGAAATTCCGCGGACGTATCCAGTCGCTGTCCTATTCACAGGATCTGGTGACTGATTCCAACTGGCGCGGCGCGCTTTTCCGCGACCTTGTCCATTCTCAGGTGGAAAAATATATCGACGTCACCGATGAGCGACTCAGTCTCGAAGGAGACAACCCCTATCTATTCCCGGGCGCCGCCTTGCATGTCGGTTTGGCGCTGCATGAGCTGGTGGTCAATGCGACCTCATTCGGTGGCCTTTCGATCCCTTATGGCCGTGTGGCGATTTCGGCAGAAGTCGTCCGCACCGAAAACGAAGGCGAAAAGCTGGTCTTCCGCTGGGAAGAAACCAATCCGGCCATGCCGGAGGTCTATCAGCACGATCCCCGTTTCGGCAGCGCTGTGCTTCAGCGCATAGTCCCCGCCTCGGTCAACGGCCAGGCGCAATACCGCATCGATGGCACCGGCGCTGTCTATTCGCTGACCATACCGGACGAACAGTTCGATTCCTGATTTCCAGACAACACTCCGGCCCAAATAAAAGCCGTCATGGACGAACCATGACGGCTTATTAAAAAAGAGCGAAACGCCTGCTGGCACAACGGTTAACCGTCTGCGCGGCGTTCACGCCGTCCACCCTTGTTGGGGGAGTTGGGGCGAACTGTGAAGACCGTGTTGGGGGGCGGGGTCACGGGCTTCATGGACCAAAAACGCAGGCCCTGGAATTTGGTTCCGTCAGGATTTTATTTTTTTGCAATAAAGTTCGAGACGGTGATGAACGATCTCATAGCCGAGCGAGCGGGCGATTTCTTCCTGCAATTTTTCGATCTTGTCGGAGCGGAATTCAACGACCTCGCCGGAATCCATATCGATGATATGGTCGTGATGGGCGCCGCTTGCCTGTTCGAACCGCGACGGGCCGCCCGCAAAGGCATGACGATGGATGGCACCGCGCTCTTCCAAAAGCTTCATGGTGCGGTAAACGGTCGAAAGCGAAATGCTGCTGTCGATCTCGACCGCCCTGCGAAAAATCTCCAAAGCATCCGGATGATCTTCCGTTTCAGTCAGAATATTCAGGATGATGCGGCGCGGGCGCGTGATGCGCACCCCGGCCTGTCGCAATTCCTGTTCGTAATCGGGCTTTTTGTAACGTTCGCTCATAAGCTGATTATGCACCCTCCCGCCGCCAGTTGCAAATTTTCGCAACTGGAATGAGGCAATCTCCCCAGCGATTTAAATGAGGCTCTCAAGCGCCATATTTATTGCCAAAGGTTTTTGGCGGAAAACCTATTGCGATTGCAATTTGCATTGTTAAGAATATAATTTCAAAATTATAATATTAAAATAAAAACTTGTAGGTTGATTTAAAGATGAAAGCAACTCTTCAATTCTCATTAAGCGTAGCTGTGCTTATAGGCACCTTGATTTCCAACGCTACTGCTCAGGAACTAGGCGTCGTTTGCCCAGGCAGTTCATTACCAGGACATTGTATATCGCATACCAAAATGTGTTTGGTCGTTGGTGAAAGGGGTGTTGAGCTTCAACCCAACAAGGGGTGCCCGGAATAATTAAAAGCATCTGTTCTATTCCCCTCTGCTCTTTTACCCCGCCACAGGCGGGGTTTTTCGTCTATTCAAAAGCGCTTTAGCCAATATCTCCACTGGTTCTCTCTGTAAAAACCACTAACTGAATCAACATCTCGACGTTCAATTTAAATAGGGCGGACGGTTCGGGGGGCCGAATGGGTGTTGGGGGGGGCTTCCATGGACTGGTTCAATGTTGGGCTGACGGCGTTTTTCGTGATGGTTACCAGCCGTCCTATTGCTGGTTGTCGAAGAACTGCGCGGCAAGGGATAACCACGGTTTATGAGCCATCGAAAAAATGTGCTGGAAATCAATGGTACGCCCAAGGGGAATCGAACCCCTGTTTGCGCCGTGAGAGGGCGCCGTCCTGACCGCTAGACGATGGGCGCATAGGGTCTATTGCTGGCTGATATAATCGCCCTTACAGAAAAGCGCAATCCGGGAATATAAAAAGGCGGCTCCAGCCGCCCTTTTTGCATTGATAGACAGCCCGATCTTACTCGACGCTGCCGAGTTTGATGCGCCCGACCACGCGGGATTCGCGATAATCATAGATGATGAGTTCGGTACCGCCATCGGGCAGCAGCGTTTCGAGAGAAAGCTGATTGCCGGACAGGCTTTGCGACAGAAGGCGGGTGCCGGGCACGAGGTTGATCTGCGACTCGATCAGCTTCGGCGGTTCCGGTTTTACAGGCTGCGCTGCGGTCTGGCCCGGAATATCCGAACGGGCTTCCTGCGTGGCAGGGGTTTCGGGCGCGCGATTGATCTTGTAGACAACAGCGGCGAGCACGGCCATAAGACCGATCAGCATAACGCCGATGGAAACGGCCAGAAGCCGGATCATCTTGCGGCGCACACGTTCCATTGCCGGATCAAGCACAGGCTCGGACGGTTGTTCGTCCTGATAATAGCCCTGCTGATAGTCCTGATATCCTGAATCCTGCTGATTCTGGTATCGCGGATAGTGTGGATCCTGCATTAAATGACTCCGGTTCATGCACCCGTGGCGCGTGATAACGAAGGGAAGAGACAATTGAAAGAACTAATTGCCGACACTGATGCTGCGGGCAAAAGATTGGACCAGTGGCTGGCCGCAGCATTAGGGCCGGAACTCTCCCGCAGTCGCGTTCAGTCCCTGATTGCCGACGGTCATGTGACCATCGACGGCGAACCTGCTCGTGAAACCAAGCAGAAGCTACGCGAAGGCATGAAGATTGCCATCGTGCTGCCCGAGCCTGAACCTGCCGAACCGCAAGGCGAGAACATTCCCCTCGATATTCTTTACGAGGACGATGATCTCATCGTGATCAACAAGCCTGCTGGCCTTGTCGTTCACCCTGGCAACGGCAACTGGACGGGAACGCTTGTCAATGCCCTTATATATCATTGTGGCGATAGCTTGTCCGGCATAGGCGGAATCCGCCGTCCGGGCATTGTTCATCGTCTCGACAAGGATACGAGCGGCGTCATGGTGGTGGCCAAGAACGACCGTTCGCACCGGCATTTGAGCGAACAATTTGCAGATCATGGCCGCACTGGCGATCTGGAGCGCGCTTATCTCGCCCTCGTCTGGGGCATGACCGAGCGCCCGCAAGGCGTCATCGATGCGCATCTCGGGCGCTCGCATCGCGACCGCACGAAGCAGGCCGTGGTGAATGAGGAGCGCGAAGATGCGCGCCACGCTGTCACCCATTATGCGACGGTGGAAAAATTCGGCCCCCGCGAGGATGCCACAGCTTTGGCGTCTCTGGTGGAATGCCGTCTTGAAACCGGTCGCACACACCAGATTCGCGTGCATATGGCCCATATCGGTCATCCGCTGGTCGGCGACATGGATTATGGCAGCGCCTATAAAACCAAAGCGAACAAGCTGCCGGAACCGCTGAAGGAAGCTGTAAACGGCTTTCACAGACAGGCGCTCCACGCCTGGCTTCTGGCCTTCACGCATCCCGCAACCGATGACTTGATGCGTTTTGAAGCGCCCGTGCCCGAAGATATGGAGCACCTACTGGAAAATTTCCGCGCGCACTCCATATAATACTGTCAGGTCTTCCGGTTCTCCCCTGCCTCGCGTCGCATGTAAACATAGCTTTTGAAGCGCATGGGTAGGACCGAACCATTGTCGTTCCGGGTGCAGTTACTTCGAAAACTGCGCCTGGATCATCGGGAACAGTCCGATCCGCTGTGCTTTACAAACGCTTTCTGCAACTTTTCACGCAGATCAGCGTTCACATTGCAGTGACAGATTGTTTCATGAGTTAAAGGATCGTGTTTTCGCCAAAATCATGCCTATATATGGAGGCTCGCGTGAGGGAAGTGCAGGAGGCAGCCCCCCGCGACAGGTTCGCCAAATGGGAACCTGAAATTATAAAGGAGGGTGCTCTATGGCCCAAATGAATCTCCCGAGCATTACGTCCGGTGACGGTGGCCTTACCCGTTATCTGGAAGAAATCCGCCGTTTTCCGATGCTTGAGCCGCAGGAAGAATATATGCTGGCCAAGCGTTATCATGAACATACGGATCCGAAAGCCGCTCACAAGCTGGTGACGAGCCATCTGCGTCTCGTGGCGAAGATTGCCATGGGCTATCGCGGTTATGGCCTGCCGATCGGCGAAGTCATTTCCGAAGGCAATGTCGGCCTGATGCAGGCCGTCAAGCGTTTCGAGCCGGAACGCGGGTTCCGTCTTGCGACCTATGCCATGTGGTGGATCAAGGCTTCGATCCAGGAATATATCCTGCGTTCGTGGAGCCTTGTGAAGATGGGCACGACCGCCAACCAGAAGCGTCTGTTCTTCAATCTGCGCAAGATGAAGAGCAAGATTCAGGCGCTCGACGATGGCGATCTCCGTCCGGATCAGGTCAAGCAGATCGCGACCAAGTTGAATGTCAGTGAGGACGAAGTGGTTTCCATGAACCGCCGTCTGTCGGGTGACGCCTCGCTCAATGCGCCGCTGCGTGCAAGCGAAGGTGAATCCGGCGAATGGCAGGACTGGCTGGTCGATGACAGCAACAGCCAGGAACAGGTTCTGATCGAACAGGACGAGCTGGAAAACCGCCGCTCGATGCTTGAACAGGCCATGGACACGCTGAATGATCGCGAGCGTCGTATCTTCGAAGCCCGCCGTCTTTCCGACGATCCGATGACGCTGGAAGACCTGTCCAGCGAGTTCGGTATCAGCCGCGAGCGCGTGCGCCAGATCGAAGTGCGCGCCTTTGAAAAGGTGCAGGCTGCCGTCAAGGCTGCCGCATTCAAGCAGCAAAAGGCGCTGAACCACGTCGAGGAAGCGCACGCGTAAGGGCTTAAACCTTAAGCACTTTTTTCTGCCGCAGGATGCGTGAAGCGCCCTGCGGCAGATTTGTTTATGGGCACGGCTATTCTGCCGCCTCCCCGGTTTCCAGCTCAAAACCCTCATCGATCCAGCCGGTTATCCCGCCAGCCATGAGCTTGACCGGCCTGCCGAGATCGGCGAGCCGCAAGGCGCCACGCGCCGCACCATTGCAATGCGGCCCCGCGCAATATGTGACAAACACTGTCTCTTCCGGCCATTTTGCCATTTTCGAGCCAATGATCTTGCCGTGCGGCAGATTGATCGCGCCCGGCACATGCCCTTTTGCAAACTGGCTTGGGCTGCGCACATCGAGAAGCACAAAATCGGCCCCCTTCGAAAGCGCATCATGCACATCCCAGCAATCCGTCTCGAAAGCGAATTGCGCTGCAAAATGGTCGCGCGCCAAAGCACTTGGCGCGGCTTCAATGGCTGTCACGGCGGATTTGGCCGGGGTCTTCAACGCAATGGTCATGGCGATCTCCTGTTGTGATGTTCGCCATTCTTTTCGCCTGAACATCATCGCGCTTGCAATTGGCGAGATTGACAATATACGTAAAGATCATGACAAAACAGACGCCCCAAACCGCCGGCCCGCTGGTCGTCGCCCTTCTTTACGATGGACTCTGCACGTTCGAATTCGGCATCGTGGCAGAAATCTTCGGTCTGCCCCGCCCGGAAATGGGGCCGGACTGGTATCGCTTTGCCAGCTGCCCGATTGAGGATGGCCCATTGCGCGCGCATGGCGGTTTCGTCATCACCCCGGACCATGGGCCGGAACTGATCGATGAGGCTGACATCATCATCGTGCCGGGCTGGAAAGGCGCCGATATTCCCGTGCCCGAAGCGATCTGCCAAAGACTGCGGCGCGCGCACCGGCGCGGCGCACGGCTGGCTTCGATCTGTTCCGGCGCATTTGTTCTGGCAGCGACAGGTCTGCTTGATGGAGGTGAGGCCACGACCCATTGGCGCTATGCGGAGGCCCTGCGCGCCAGACACCCTGACATTGCGGTCGATGACGCATCGCTCTATCGGGAGCATGATCGTATTTTGACCTCTGCGGGTAGTGCTGCGGGAATAGACTTGCTGATCGAAATCGTGCGGCAGGACTTTGGTCCGGTGGCGGCCAATTCCGTCGCCCGCCGTCTGGTCATGCCAGCGCACCGCACCGGCGGACAGGCGCAGTTTCTCGAAAGGCCGGTCGCCAAACGCGAAGGCGCCGAAATCAGCCCCCTCCTCGATCGGATCAGAAGCAATCTCGGCTCTGAATGGACCATCGAACGAATGGCCAGCGAGAGCCGCATGAGCGCCCGCACTTTTCTGCGGCGTTTTGCGGAAGCGACCGCGACCACGCCCGGCGAATGGCTGGTTGCCGAACGGGTGACGACCGCCAAGCAACTGCTCTGCCAGACCCCGGCCAGTGTGGACGATATCGCCGCTTCCGTGGGCTTTGGCAGCGCCTACACGCTGCGCCACCATTTCCGACAGAAGATCGGCATCAGCCCGGCGGAATATCGCAGACGCTTTCTCGCGGAACCGTCATCCAACCGCAATAAAAGCTTCAAATAACTGCAATGGTAGGCCTTTAGGCACAAAGCGTGTTTCACCGATGCCTAAAGGACATCCCATGAAAAAGCGCCTGCTCGCCGCAGCTCTTGCGCTGACCGCTGCTACTGCCGCATCTGCTTCCGACTATGTTTCCTATCTCGACTATCCGCAGAAGGAACAGGATGGGAAGGAATTCTTCACGGCCATCGAAATTCCACAGGGCAGCTTCACCAAATACGAAATAGACGACAAGACCGGTCATATCGTCGTTGACCGCTACCAGTCGATGCCGGTCATCTATCCGGCCAATTATGGCTCGATCACCAGCACGCTGGCCGGCGACGGCGATCCGCTCGATGCGCTTGTCTACACGCGCGAGCCGATCGTACCGGGCGCCATCATCAAGGTTCGCCCGATCGGCGTGTTGAAGATGATCGATGGCGGCGAAAAGGACGACAAGATCGTCGCCGTTCCGGCTTCCGATATCGATCCGACCTACGACAACATCAAGGAAGTCGCCGACCTGCCGAAGATTGAGCAGCAGCGTCTGGAAGCCTTCTTCCGCGTCTACAAGCAGCTGCCGGAAGGCCGCAAGGTCGTGGAACTGGGTGGCTTTGATACCGCTGAAACAGCACAGAATGAAGTTGCCGCAGCCATCAGGGCTTTCACGGAAAAGAACAAGAAATAACGCAGAGATTTCTGCAAACAAAAAGGCCGCTCGCGCGGCCTTTTTTCATTGCAATAACGGTGCTTTAGTTAGCGCCCAGAACGTCGGTGAAGGCTTTCTCGCCCGGAACGCCCTTTTCAAGGCTGATCAGCGCACGGCGACCGTTACGATAGGAAACCGGAATATCGATCCATTGCAGACGGCGCATCAGCGACAGGTTGGTATCCTGTGCCGTGCGGGCATCGTTGAGCCAGATGATGAAGAAATTATCCGCAATCTTGGACGGAACCGCGATCAGCGGGTTACCCGCTGCCTGCTCTGTATCCTTGAAGGTGATGCGCTGAACATTGTCGATCACGCCGCCGGTGAAGCCATCGGGAACGGTGAACACCATCTCGATCAAATGGCTGGCGGGGATGGACTGATCCGTATTCTTGCGGATCGTCATTTTCAGCTGAAGATTGCTCGTCGGCATCGTCACCGTGCCACGGACCGCCGGTTCTTCCGGCTGACCGTCACCCGGACTTTCCTGAATGACCGACCAGACGACATTGCCCTTTTCCACAGAACCGGATTCGGTGCCGCCACGCTCTTCATAAAGCAGCGCCTGCTGACCGACGGCCACAGCCTGCTGCGAGGCCGGTGGCTGCTCGCCCGGTGTCGCCTGCGAGCCAGACGGCGTTGATGCTGCCGTGGATTTGCCTTCGCCGAGACCCGGCGCGCCGCCAGCGGGACCTTCATCGGTTTCGCTGCCATCCGGCATCAAACGCTGGGTGAGCTTCTGCTCGCCAGCCGGTGGTTGAGCCTGATGTTCCGGCGGTAGCGTGGTTTGTTGATCTGCCGTGTGGTTCTCGGCGGGAGGCGGCGTCGTCGTGCCCGCGTCGCCGCTGGCAGGCGTGGACGGCGCATCGTTGCGACCGAGGCTCGATGCGAGTTCCTGAATCTTGTCTTTGTTGGTCCAGACGCCGTAACCCGCGCCGCCCAGAACGAGCAGAGCGACGAGACCGGCAATCAGCCCCTTATAGGAGCGCTTTTCCTTGACGGCGCTGCGCTCGATATATTCGCTGCGGCGCGCCTGCGCCTTTTCCTTGGCGCGGTCGATCTTCCAGTCGCCGCTGCGATCCGCGCTGAACGACGCATCTTCGTCCGGTTCCGACACATGGTCGTGACGCTCCGCAGCTGGTGCGGCAGAAAAAGCGGCGTCGTCATCGTCGTCATGGTGAGCGCGTGTGGCGCTTACGCCCTGATTCGCTTCCTGCAGAAAATCTTCGAGCGCATCATTGACCGGATCGGGTGCCGCCGCAGCCGCCGGCGGCGCATAAAAGGCTTCGACTTCGGCAATCGCATCTTCAAGAATATTGCGCTGGCGTACCGCCACAGCCTGCGAGGCATTTGCCGTCACAAGCTTCTGCTCGATCGTCGCGCGCGCCTTCGCGTAAACGCGCTGGCGTAATTCAGGCGATTTGTCCGCCTGCGCATCGATCGTCTTTTTCAGTACAGCTACAAAATCCGCCATTCCGTCTTACCCGGTTTATCGCCCGTTCAGATACCACAAGCACTGGATGCAATTAAATGTCCCAATAATCACAATAATCAAGGGAAAGCAAAGTGTCTGGCAGTAATTAAGCGAAGCTTTTCAAAACGATGAGGCGAAATAGCGGCAGATTTGACGAAGCTTCGGGCATTTTCTGGCCAATCTGAACCACCGGACACCACTGCAATGCTCAAAAACTGAAAACCCGAAGCAGTTTATGCAAAACTGCTTCGGGTTGATCAATACGCCACCTTGAAATGATCAATCCTGGAAAGGATCGGTGACGAGGATGGTGTCCTCGCGTTCCGGGCTGGTGGACAGCATGGCCACCGGAGCGCCGATCAGTTCTTCGATATGGCGAACATATTTGACGGCCTGCGCCGGAAGATCGTTCCAGGAACGGGCGCCTGCGGTCGTTTCCGACCAGCCCGGCAGCGTTTCATAGATCGGCTTGACGCGAGCCTGCGCGCCCATCGAGGACGGCAGATAGTCGATGCGCTTGCCGTCGAGTTCGTAGGCAACGCAGATCTTGATTTCGTCCAGACCGTCAAGAACGTCGAGCTTGGTCAGCGCGATGCCGGTAATGCCGGAAGTGCGAACCGTCTGACGCACGATCACGGCATCGAACCAACCGCAGCGGCGCTTGCGGCCCGTCACCACGCCGAATTCATGGCCCTTGGTGCCAAGGAATTCGCCGATTTCGTCGTGGAGTTCCGTCGGGAACGGACCTTCGCCAACGCGGGTCGTGTAAGCCTTGGTGATGCCCAGCACATAGCCGATAGCCGTCGGGCCAAGGCCCGAACCGGCAGCAGCCTGACCGGCAACGGTGTTCGACGAGGTCACGAACGGATAGGTGCCGTGGTCGTTGTCGAGCAGAGCGCCCTGCGCACCTTCGAACAGGATACGGTCACCAGCCTTGCGACGCTCGTCGAGCACACGCCACACCTGATCGATATAAGGCAGGATTTCATCGGCAACCGAGGTCAGTTCCTTGAGGATCGTCTCAACGGCGATTTCCTCAAGGCCCATACCGCGACGCAGCAGATTGTGGTGCGACAGCAGGCGCTCGACCTTGGGCTCCAGCGTTTCCGGTTCGGCCAGATCGATGACACGGATGGCGCGACGGCCGACCTTGTCTTCGTAGGCAGGGCCGATACCGCGCTTGGTGGTGCCGATCTTGAGACCCGAATTGGAGCCTTCGCGCATGGCGTCGAGGTCGCGGTGGATCGACAGAATGAGCGGCGCGTTTTCGGCAATGCGCAGAACGTCGGGAGAAATCTCGATGCCCTGTGCGCGCAGCTTCGCGACTTCAGAGACGAAATGGTGCGGATCGACGACGACGCCGTTGCCGATGACGCTGAGCTTGCCGCGCACCAGCCCCGATGGCAGCAGCGAAAGCTTGTAGCTGACGCCATCGATAACAAGCGTATGACCGGCATTGTGACCGCCCTGATAGCGCACGATGACATCGGCGCGTTCGGACAGCCAGTCCACGATCTTACCCTTGCCCTCGTCGCCCCATTGCGACCCGACGACAACCACATTTGCCATTTAAGAAAACTCCTCGGTCGGCATGAAGCATTTCCAGCAAAAGTGTGAAGCGGTTTTGCGTTCGGAAATGCGTAAAACTAACTATTGGCCTTTAACAACCCAAGGATCGCAAGCTTCCCCGAAAGGTTCACGGGGTGCTGATCCCTCGTCTCTATACAGACTGAATCCCGCTTGCGCGACTCTTTCGTGCAAAAAAATCACGATTTTTGCGAGCACGGTGGACAGAAGAGGCGCTTAGGTCGCTTGAGATTCCGTTTATGACGAGGCGAAAATGGTGGGATTGGAGAACCGGAGCGGAATGTACTTTTGGGTACATGAGCACCGGAAGCGAAAAATCACGCCATTTGCAGACCGTCAGAAGCGGAATATCTGCGAGCTAGCCTGCGCGAACCATATAGACGGCATCATCAGAGTAGCTTTTCAGCTTTTCTTCCAGTGCTGGC
The DNA here is from genome assembly GCF_003664555.1 of Ochrobactrum soli. Taxonomy (NCBI): domain Bacteria; kingdom Pseudomonadati; phylum Pseudomonadota; class Alphaproteobacteria; order Hyphomicrobiales; family Brucellaceae; genus Ochrobactrum; species Ochrobactrum soli. Next base: position 42,698 of record NZ_RCHH01000008.1, read on the forward strand.
AGGTCGCGGGAGACGAAGCCCTTCTTTTCCCAGAAACCTTCGGAGTTATTCACGGCCACCAATGACATGGTGAAAAAGCCGTCTGTTTCGGCCTGGGCGGCCATCAGTTCCAGCACGCGCGTGGCGGCACCGGCGGAGCGGGCGGCGGGCAAAAGCGCAATATCGTGGATATAGTAGGTGCTGGTGTCTTCCGGCAGTTCGCCGAGAACCGAATTCAGCGCGGGCACCGTATCGAGTTTCCAGGGATGGCTGATGCCATAACCCAGAATGTCATTGTCACGGGCATAGACGAAACAACCCGCCGGATAGAGCTTGAAGCGGTCCCGGAAGACCGCTTCATCCTCGAAAAAGTCGAGATGGACCACATTGGCTACCACAGTCACGCGCTCGATATCCTGCTCGTGCATGCGCCGCCATTCCGGCTGTGCCATCTCTTCAGTCATGTTTTCAAACTTCTCCGACGTTGAACTCAAGCGGTGTTGCCGCTCTGATTGCCTCCTGAGCTATCAGTTCGTCAAGTGCTGCCTGCGGAATCTGTTCATCCACATAGAGCATGGCAATGGCGTCGCCACCGGGATGATCGCGTCCAAGCGAGAAATTTGCGATATTGATATTGTGCTTGCCGCAGATCGTGCCGAGCAGGCCGATCATGCCCGGAACGTCCTTGTTGGTGACGTAGAGCATGTGCGGACCGACCTCGGCATCGAGGTTGATTCCCTTGATCTGGATAAAGCGCGGCTTGCCATCCGAGAAGCAGGTTCCGGCGATGGAGCGCTCGCGCAGCGTCGTGCGGACGGTCAGCTTGATATAGCCGTCGAAAATGCCGGACTTGTCGCGCTTCACTTCCGAAACGATGATGCCGCGCTCCTTCACCATGATCGGCGCCGAAACCATGTTGACATCGGCGACCTGCGGGCGAATGAGACCGGCCAGAGCCGCACTCAGCAAAGCGCGGGTGTTCATGGCGGAGGTGGAACCGTCGAACAGCACTTCCACTTCCTCGATCGGTTCATCCGTCACCTGACCGACAAAAGCACCGAGAACTTCCGCCAGCTTGACGAAAGGCCGTAGGCGCGGCGCTTCTTCCGCCGTGATCGACGGCATGTTGATGGCGTTGGAAACCGCACCCTTGGTGAGATAGTCCGACATTTGTTCGGCCACCTGAAGCGCGACATTTTCCTGCGCTTCCGAGGTCGAAGCCCCCAGATGCGGCGTGCAGACGACATTCGGCAGGGTGAAAAGCTCATTCTCCGTCGCGGGCTCGGTTTCGTAAACATCGATACCGGCACCGGCCACGTGACCGGACTTCAATGCGGCAATGAGGTCCTTTTCAACGATCAGACCACCGCGCGCGCAATTGATGATACGGACGCCCGGCTTGGTTTTGGCAAGGCTTTCCGCATTGATGAGATTGCGGGTCTTGTCGGTGAGTGGCGTGTGCAGCGTGATGAAATCGGCGCGGGCAAGCAGCTCGTCCAGTTCCACTTTCTCAACGCCCAGTTCCTGCGCACGGGCTTCGGACAGGAACGGATCGAAAGCCACCACATGCATCTTGAGGCCAATGCCGCGCGTGGCGACAATCGAACCGATATTGCCGCAACCGACGACACCGAGCGTCTTGCCGGTGATTTCCACGCCCATGAAGCGGTTCTTTTCCCACTTGCCGGCGCGGGTGGAAGTGTCGGCTTCCGGCAACTGACGCGCCACGGCGAACATCAGCGCAATGGCATGTTCCGCTGTGGTGATCGAATTGCCGAAAGGCGTATTCATCACGATGATACCGCGACGCGAAGCAGCCGGGATATCAACATTGTCCACGCCGATACCGGCGCGACCGACAACCTTGAGATTTTTAGCAGCGGCGATCAGCTTTTCCGTGACCTTAGTGGCCGAACGAATTGCCAGACCATCATACTGGCCGATAACTTCGAGGAGCTTTTCCTTATCCTTGCCGAGATCGGGCAAGTAATCGACTTCAACACCGCGATCCTTGAAAATCTGGACGGCAGTGGGCGAAAGCTTATCGGATACGAGAACGCGAGGTGCCATTGGGGCCTCCTTCAAACAATTCCTGACCAAGCATTTCAAACCGTGAGCTTGCAGATAGGCACCGCATTGGGCTCATGCGAAATGCTGCAAATATTTTGGGAATGCGAGCCGTGGCCCAACGAATGGCCACGGCTTAACAGGAACGCGCCTCAGGCAGCAGCCTTGAGTGCAGCTTTCTGCGCTTCAAAAGCCCAGTCGAGCCAATGGGTCAGTGCTTCCAGATCTGACGTCTCAACCGTCGCACCGGCCCAGATACGCAGGCCCGAAGGCGCATCGCGATAAGCGCCGATGTCATAGGCGACGCCTTCCTTTTCCAGCGCCGTAACCATGCCCTTGGCGAAAGCAGCCTGAGCTTCGGCAGAAAGTGCGGTCACTTCCGGATCGACGATGGTCAGGCAAACGGAGGTGTTGGAACGGTTTTCCGGCTTCGCGGCCAGATTGGCGATCCATGGCGTTTTGGCCACGAAAGCATCCAGAACGGCAAAATTGCTGTCGGCTCGTCCGACCAGACCATCAAGGCCGCCAATCGACTTCGCCCAGTTAAGCGCGTCGAGATAGTCTTCCACGCAGAGCATGGACGGCGTGTTGATGGTTTCGCCGACGAAGATGCCTTCGATCAGCTTGCCGCCGGAAGTCATGCGGAAAATCTTGGGCAGCGGCCATGCAGGCTTGTAGCTTTCCAGACGTTCCACGGCGCGGGGGCTGAGGATCAGCATGCCATGTGCGCCCTCGCCGCCCAGAACCTTCTGCCAGGAGAAGGTCACGACGTCGAGCTTCGCGAAATCCAGACGCTGCGCGAAAGCCGCAGAGGTGGCATCACAGAAGGTCAGACCCTTGCGATCGGCCGGGATGAAATCGGCGTTCGGTACGCGCGCGCCCGACGTTGTGCCGTTCCAGGTGAAGACGACATCGCGGTCGAAATCGACCTGCGAAAAATCGACAATCTCGCCGTAAGGCGCCACAAAAGTGCGCACATCTTCGAGCTTGAGCTGCTTGGTCACATCCGTAACCCAGCCCGCGCCGAAGCTTTCCCACGCGACCATATCGACGCCACGCGCGCCGAGCATGGACCACAGCGCCATTTCCACAGCGCCGGTATCGGATGCCGGAACGATGCCGATACGGTAATCGGCAGGCACCTGCAGGATTTCGCGGGTAAGGTCGATGGCGTCCTTCAGCTTGGTCTTGCCGATTTTCGCGCGATGCGAACGGCCAAGAGCGGCATCGACCAGCGCGTCGAGCGACCAGCCGGGACGTTTTGCACAGGGACCGGATGAAAAATTAGGGTTAGCCGGGCGAACTACCGGCTTCGCAATCGTCGTCATGTTGTTTCTATCCTCTCAGATAGCACGCGTCTCGGTGGGGAGACGTGGCCCACTGATGGGAATAGCGGAAAGCGCATTTTTCCACAACGGGGCTTTTCAGGAATATTTTGCTCTTAACTGCCGCACGATATCAAAATTCGTAGAACAGTGTGGTCGCAACAAAAAAGGGCCCGCAAGGGCCCTGTTTCCAGTCTGCTTTCAATCGCACTGACTACCAGGTCGTGAAACGGATACCGGCGCGCAACTGATGCGACTTGATATCCTGATCGCTGATTGTGATGCCGTTGCCACTGACGACATCACCGCTGCTGATGACGCCGTAACGATAGCCGAGATCGAGCTTGATGTTCGAGGCAACATCGATGCCGACACCAGCCATCAGCGCCCAGGCGAACCGATAGTCATCGTCGGACTTCAGATCGCCAACGCCAGTATCGAATGTATAGCGCACATTGGCGAAGCCAAGTCCCCCGCCGAGATAAGGCGTGAAGCCAGCGAAATTGCCGAGGTCCACATAGGCGTTGGCCATCATGTCCCAGATACGCGCTTCGGCGGGGAAGTCTTCCATATCCTGCTTGGAATAGCTGCCCGTCACATCGGCGCGCAGATAATCAGTGAACTGATAACCTATACCGACCGAAGGCACGAAATTCTTATCCAGATCGAAGCTTTCGGAAATGCTGTTCCCGAACTGATCGCGGGCCGAAAGGCCGGTTTTGGAAGAGATATTGTAACCGAGATCGCCGCGCAAATACCAGCCGGAGCCGACTTCAACCGGCTGCGCTTCGACAATTGGCTCATAGCCGACGGCATCGAGATCGGCCGCCGAGGCAACGGATACAACGCTGAAACCCGCCAGAACAATGGCCGACAGATCGAGAGCACGCCACTTCGCAAACATGATGAGAACCCCGCTCATAAGAATTATCTCAATTATGAACACCTATGGTTAACGCCCGATAAAAATTGGGGGGTCATTCAAGCGAAGCCGCAAAGAAAAAGGCCCGGTTTCCCGGGCCCTCAACAATCAGATATCTCTGTGTTCGCTTACTTGTAGACCGGGCCGTCCACAATGGTCGAAACCTGCTGTGGAGCATAAGGCGCATTCGTTCCGCCGAACATGTAGCGCAGGCCGACACGGAAGTCATGAATGTCCATGCCCTTGTCGTAACCGTCGCCAATATACTGGTTGCCTTCAAACATCTTACCGCCATTGATATGGCGATAGCGATAACCGGCATCGAGCTTGAGGTTCTGCGTCAGATCAACCGAAGCACCGGCCATGAGGGCGTAGGTGAAGCGCCAGTTGGCCGTGCCTTCCATGGAGCCGCCATAGCGCACATCGTCCAGATCGCTCCATCTGACGCGCGTTCCACCGATACCGGCGCCGACATAAGGCGTGAAGCCGCTGAAGTTGCCGAGATCGACATAGGCATTAGCCAGGATCGACAGCGCCGAGAAATGGGCGCGTTCATCGGAAGCGCAATTCAGATCGCCGTTGCAGGCTTCACCGAATGTATTGCCCTCGAACTTTGCGCGGGTCATGTAATCGATCGTCAGATCGGTACGGAAGTAATCCGTCAGCTGGTAGCCGACGCCGCCGCCGATCAGGAAAGAGCCTTTCAAGTCGCCATAAAGCGTGTTGCTGCCGAATGTCGACGGACCGCAATCGCAATTGTCGATCGTTGAGTAATCCGCATCCTTGAATTTCGGCTTGGAATAGCCGAGATCGCCGCGCAGATACCAGCCGCCAACGGCAGGCGGCGCTACAACAACTTCCGGAACCACCGGCGGTTCGATCATATCGGCCGCCAAAGCGCCCGTAGCCATCATGGCGACAGATGCAGCCAAGCCGCCGAAAAGAGTTTTCACAAGACCGTTCATCATCTGCCCCATTGAAATATCATGACGCCAGAGCGTCATCCTCGCTTTCTGTAGGGAACATAATTTTGAAAGGTTAATTACAACTTAACCTTGTTTTTTAACGATCCTTTTTAATAAATCTTAGACGCAGCTAAAATAAAAACGGCGCGTAGAGACGCGCCGTTTCAATCATTCAAATTTTTATTATTAAGTTAAGCCGCGTTGCCCACCGACGAGATGACATCGACAATATCGTTGACCACTTTCTCAACCAGAACGCGATCATCGCCTTCGGCCATCACGCGGATCAGTGGTTCGGTTCCCGATGGGCGGATCACGAGGCGGCCCTGCACGCCAAGACGCTCGCGCGCTTCATCGATGGCGTGTTTTACATTCTTATTTTCCAGCGGCTTGCCACCGGCAGTGCGCACATTCTTGAGCAATTGCGGCACGGGTTCAAACTTGCGGCAGATGTCGCTGAGCGGCTTTTCCGCTTCCTGCATGACAGCCAATATCTGCAAGGCGGAGATCAGTCCGTCCCCGGTCGTCGCGAAATCCGACAGGACGATGTGGCCGGACTGTTCGCCACCCACATTGAAGCCATGTTCGCGCATATGCTCGACCACATAGCGGTCGCCCACCTTGGTGCGGGCGAGCGTCAGATTGTGATCGGTCAGGAAACGCTCCAGTCCGAGATTGGACATGATGGTCGCGACAATGCCGCCGCCGGTCAGCCGGTCGCTATTGGCCCATGATTCGGCAATCACCGCCATCAGCTGGTCACCGTCGATTACCGATCCGGTTTCATCGACGAGCAGCACGCGATCCGCGTCGCCATCCAGCGCAATGCCGACATCGGCGCGCAGTTCCTGCACCTTCTTCATCAGGCCGATCGGATGGGTCGAACCGCAATCCTCGTTAATATTGATGCCGTTCGGCTCGTCATTGATAGTGATGACTTCCGCGCCAAGCTCCCAGAGCGCTGCCGGAGCCACCTTATAGCCAGCACCGTTGGCGCAATCGATCACCACACGCAGGCCGTTGAGCGCGATGTTGCGCGGCATGGTGCGCTTGGCAAATTCGATATAGCGATAGATGTCGCCGTCGACGCGCTTGGCCTTGCCGATGGCCCCATGGCTTGCCAGCAGCGACGACAGATCGCCCTCGATCAGCTTTTCGATCTGAAGCTCAATCTCGTCTGACAGCTTGAAGCCATCGGGACCGAACAGCTTGATGCCGTTGTCGTAATAGGGATTGTGCGAAGCCGAAATCATCACGCCGATATCTGCGCGCAGCGAACGGCAGAGCATGGCGACAGCCGGTGTCGGGATCGGCCCCAGCAGGAACACATCCATGCCCGCCGCAGTGAAACCGGCAACCAGCGCGTTTTCCAGCATATAGCCCGAACGGCGCGTATCCTTGCCGATCACCACCCGCGAAACCTGACCTGAACGGCGGAAAATATGGCCCACCGCCATGCCGACCTTCATGGCCACATCTGGCGTCATGGGGAAACTGTTCGCCTGTCCGCGAATGCCATCAGTTCCGAAGTATTTCCGTGTCATATGTTTAGCCTTGCGTTGAGCCACTTCGCCATCCCGGCGCCGTCGATATATGCCGCTCCTTTCAAACGGAGCGCAATAGTCGCGCAGGCCCGCAACTCTGACAGCGAATTTCTGGGTTAATATCCTAAAATGCCTGTTCTATGCAATTTCGTCTTTGGCAGCGTCCAAAGCGATGCCGGTCGCTAAAGGCGTATCCCTCAAAAGATGATGCACCGAAATCGTTAACCGAGCCTTTGCAGGGCTTGGCAGCTGTCCTGGATATATAATCAAAAAAAAAGCCGGGCGAAACCCGGCTTTCTTTGTCTGTTTGCCATAAGCAACTTATTGCGGCTGCGGCTCCATGCCGGGTTCATTACCCGGTTCGCCGCTGCTCTTGCGCTTGCGCGGGCTACCCGCCTTCGGAACACCGGAACCGCGCGACGGCGTATCATTGCCCTGATCGCGCGACGGCTTGTTGCCCGCGATCAGTTCCTTGATTTCATCGCCCGACAGCGTTTCATATTCCAGAAGACCCTCGGCGAGCGCGATCCAGTCCTTCTTTTTCTTGGTCAGGATGCGGGTCGCTTCGGCATAGGCTTCGTCGATGAGGCGACGCACTTCGGCATCGATGATCTGCGCGGTTTCTTCCGAAATATTCTGCGTGCGCGAGACCGAGTGACCGAGGAAGACTTCTTCCTGATTGTCACCGTAAGCCACACGACCGAGCTTGTCGGAGTAACCCCACTGGGTGACCATGGACCGGGCGAGCTTGGTTGCCTGCTGAATATCGGAGGAAGCACCAGACGTGATATTTTCCTTGCCGAATTTCAGCTCTTCTGCCACGCGACCGCCCATCATGATGGCAAGACGCGACACCATCCAGGTATAAGTGGCCGAATAACGGTCGCCTTCCGGAAGCTGCATGACCATGCCCAGCGCACGACCGCGCGGAATGATGGTCGCCTTATGGACCGGATCAGCGGCAGGCACGTTGAGCGCCACGATGGCGTGACCTGCCTCGTGATAGGCCGTGTTGGCCTTTTCTTCCGGCGTCATGGCGGAGCGGCGTTCCGCACCCATCATGATCTTGTCCTTGGCGTCTTCGAATTCCTGCATGGTGACGAGACGCTTGTTGCGGCGCGCTGCCATCAGGGCGGCTTCGTTGACGAGGTTCATCAGATCCGCGCCGGAGAAGCCCGGCGTACCGCGTGCGACGACCTTGAGATCGACATTGGGTGCAAGCGGCACGTTGCGCACGTGCACCTTGAGGATCTGTTCGCGGCCGACGATATCCGGGTTCGGCACCACGACCTGACGGTCGAAACGGCCCGGACGCAGCAATGCCGGGTCAAGAACGTCCGGACGGTTGGTCGCGGCAATCAGAATGATCGATTCGTTGGCTTCGAAACCGTCCATCTCGACCAGCAACTGGTTGAGGGTCTGTTCGCGTTCGTCATTACCGCCGCCGAGACCGGCGCCACGATGACGACCGACAGCGTCGATTTCGTCGATGAAGATGATGCAAGGCGCATTCTTCTTGGCCTGTTCGAACATGTCGCGGACGCGGCTTGCGCCAACACCGACGAACATTTCAACGAAATCCGAACCGGAAATGGTGAAGAACGGCACATTGGCTTCGCCCGCAACCGAGCGCGCCAGAAGGGTCTTACCGGTTCCGGGAGGGCCAACGAGCAGCACGCCGCGCGGAATCTTGCCGCCGAGACGCTGGAACTTCTGCGGATCGCGCAGGAATTCGACGATTTCTTCAAGGTCCTGCTTGGCTTCGTCGACGCCAGCCACATCCTGGAAGGTGACGCGACCATGCGCTTCGGTCAAAAGCTTCGCCTTCGACTTGCCGAAGCCCATCGCACCGCGCGAGCCACCCTGCATCTGGCGCATGAAGAAAATCCACACGCCAAGGATCAGGATCATCGGCAGCCACGACAGGAGAATGCCAATCAGCGAACTGGAGCCGTCGCTTTCGGGACGGGCAGTGATCGCAACATCCTTGCTTTCAAGCCGCGCGACGAGGCCCGTATCGCCAGGCGAATAGGTCTGGAACGTCGAGCCATTGTCGGCAAAGGTGCCGGTAATGCGCTCGCCGGTAATCGTGACCGATTTCACCCGACCATTGGATACGTCGTCAATAAATTGCGAATAGGAAACTTCACGGGAATTCGTGCGCTGACCAGGGCTCTGGAACAGGTTGAACAGCGCGATCAAAAGAAGAGCAATGATCGCCCAGAGGGCGAAGTTGCGATAGTTCGGATTCATATCGGGTCCAATCGATACCACGGCCATTCCGCAACCGCGGAACGATGTTTCGATCTAACATAGGATCGAAGGAAGGCGTTGCCAAGGCGCGTATCACGCCGCATGGGAGATTCTTCCCACTCTGGTTTATAAAAATTAGGAGTTTAGCGAAGTTTGACGGCCAATCCGCTTCTCGATCGCCTGGGCAAGTGCAAAATCATATCCCGGCAACACATGATCGAACAAAGCGAAATGCCGCTCCATACGAACTTCCGCCGGGAGATTCTGCCCCGGAAGGAACGGCAGAGAGACAATCTTTCCATCCACATAGACCGCGGGCAGCACCAGAAGCGCTTCGCGCCATCGCGTATTTGTTTCTGAAGGATTTTCCGGGAGGGACACTGGAGAATCGGTCAGAAAATCGATCAGCGCCTGTCGTCCCGGCGCGGCGATTTCAAAATCGCGGTCACCTGTATTGAAAAAGCGGAAGCGCCCATCCCAGATGCAACTACCCCCGGCGGGCAACGGCACGGACGGCAAATTGCGCCGCTCGCGGCGAAAGCGATGCGGCTGCCCTTTGGCTCCCCGCTCGATCAACGCGCCAAAAATGGTCAATCTTTCGTGTTTTTGGCTTTCGTGTTCGCCCAACAGGATGCGTTCAATACGCACCCGCTCGGCGTCGCCCGGCAGGAAACGCCGCCCGCCAGCCAGTGAAGCCACGAGGCCGGAAAAGAGCCGCCGCACGGTTTCGGGCAAGGAGGTATAAATAACCGGGTTGATTTCCATCCGGTCGCAAGCGTCCACATGCAAACTCGCGGGATCAGCCAAGGCCGCAACGAGAGCGGCGTTGTCGCGCTTGCGCGCCGCGCTGGCCAAAGCCACTTGCGCCAGAACAATCTGCGGATCGGCATCAGCAGCAGCGCCCTGGCGAACACGCGGGCGCTCGTAATCCGGATTGGCATTGCTCGGATCATCAACCCAGCGGAGACCTTTCGCTGTCAGTTCGTCCCGCAATGCCTGCCGCGAAACGGAAAGCAACGGTCGGATCAGTTCGACAGACCCTTCCAGCCACGATTGAGCGGCCATGGCGGCAAGCCCCCTCGCCTCCGCATGGTGGCTGCGCTCCTTGCGCATCAGGAAAGTCTCGATCTGGTCATCCTGCGTATGGCCGGTCACGATCACACTCGCGCCCGCTTCATGCGCCGCCTGCACCAGAAGCCGGTAGCGCGCACTGCGCGCGGCTGCGGCCAGCCCCTGCGTCGGCTTGGGATCGTCCCATGCCAGAATGCGGTGCGCGATACCATGCTCGCGGCACAGCACCCCGACATTTTCAGCCTCTTCGGCTGATTCGGGACGCAAGCGATGATCAACAGTCACCGCCAGCAATGCCGGGCAGTGAACCAGTGTCGCCAAATAATCCTTAAGCAGGAACAGCATTGCCAGCGAATCGCTGCCACCGGAAACGGCCGCAATAACAGTCTTTGCCTGATCCAGATGAAAAGATTTAAAAATATCAGTCGGGGAAAGCCCCACGAAACAACTCCGCAATCAGCACTTTACGCGTGTGCGTTCTTCGGCAACGCGCTTCAAAATGGCGGGAGCCGCTTTGGGATAACGTTGCGGAATCTGCTCGAAAGTCGCGCAGGCAACGTCGTGATTGTCCATTTTCTCAAGCGTCATGCCGAGCTTGAACATGTTTTCCGGCGCACGGCGGGAATCGGGATAGTCGCGCTGCGTGTCGATGAACACGGTCGCAGCCTCTGGATAACGTCCCTGACCGTACAACGACTCTCCCAGCCAGAAGCGCGCTTCCGCCGTCTGTGGATCAGCCGGATAGCGCTTCACATGCTGGCGGAAACCCGATTCGGCAGCTTTGTAGTCACCCGACATCAGATACTGATACGACGCCTGATAGAGCGTGTTCGGATTATCGCCCATTGGCAGCGAAGCAACCGCCGTGCCGTCCTGCGCGCCGCCATTCCCAGCGGAACCCTGGCCAGCAGGCAGACCGCCCTGTTCGACGGGGCGTGGTGTAGCACTCAACGAATCGCCGATTACATTGCCACTGGAATCGAACCGGATAGACCCCAATGTCTGCGGCGGCTCGCCGCGCTGGGGGCCGCCCTGCGCCATCGCGCCCGAACCGGTTGTACCAGTAGCAAGAGAATCGGCGCCGACTGCGCCCGATTGTGCGGTCTGCGGTGCATCCAGAGCTGGTGTCCGGTCCGAAATCGAACCGTCCTGACCGGCACTTGCGGAAACCCCGGCATCAGGGTTTCCGGCGGCACCGCTGCTGGCGAGAGCGCTACCATCGCTGGAACCGCCGCCATTGCCCAACCGCTCACCGGTTTCGGCGCGCTTGCCCGTTTCAAGAAACTGGAAGCGCTGCTCATATTCTTCCTGCATTTTCTGCATCTGATCCTGCATTTCGAGGATCTGGAAGTTCATGGCCTCAGCGCGCATGCCCAGCGTATCGGCCATGCTGACCGCATCGCCTCCGCCCTGCGCACAAAGATCGGCGCCCGGGGCCGGTGCGGCTGCAGCCGACTGACCCGCCACACTCGAAGCCGGTGAGGTGATGCCGTTCTTCTTTTCGAGTTCCTCGAACCGGAATTCGTTGTCTTCCTGCGTTTTTTGCAGCTGATTGTCGGTGAAGGCGATCTGCGCGTCCACATCCTCAATCTTGCCGGTCAGGTTACGCACCAGTTCCTGTAACATGCCGGGGCTCTGGTAGCCGCCATTCTGTGCGGATGCACCGCCGCCACGCATGGCGTCATCGAGAATAGCGGTCGAGCCAACGCTGACGCGATTCTGTCCGCCGCCCTTGCCCTTTTCGAGCGCCTGAAAACGGGCTTCGTTATCGCGATGGATTTTCACGATTCTGTCGCGGAGCTGCAGGATTTTGCTGTAGGATTGCGCGTTCTGATGCGCGAGATTGCACACCTGCTGCGAATACTGGTTTGCACCCGGATCGCCAGTCTGCGCCAAAACCGGAGCACTCGCCAAAAGCGGCAGCATGGCGATTGCCAGTGTCACTTTCCTCATTGTTGTCCTCATTCCCTATTGCCCCTGCGAGTTTACAATGAACAGGATGATCGAGTGCCGCGCCTGAATGCTTGCTGAACACGCCATACCGCACGGCCAGTTCCGCTTTTAGAGCAAATCCGCGAAAAGCAAAGATGCTTTCCCTGATCTCGGTTCACTATGACAGGCGTGACTTCGGCCAAAGTTTGTCGAAACGCCTGATCCATTGGCATGAAAACAAAAAAAGCGGCCCGAAGGCCGCTTTTCCTGCAACGCTGTTGTGCGTTTGCAAATTTTAGCTGCCGGCACCGTTGAGAACGGTGACTGCGCGGCGGTTCTGCGACCAGCACGAGTCGGCATCGCAAACTGCGACCGGACGTTCGTTACCATAAGAGATGGTGCGCATACGGTTGGTCGGCACGCCACGCGAAGCGAGGAAGTCGCGGGTGGCGGCTGCGCGACGCTGGCCGAGAGCGAGGTTGTATTCGCGCGTGCCGCGTTCGTCAGCATGACCTTCGACGGTGATCGAATATTGCGGGTAACGCTGCAGCCACTGGGCCTGCTTCGAAAGCGTCTGCTGTGCGTCTCCGCGGATCAGCGACGAGTCGAGATCGAAGAAGATGCGGTCGCCGACATTGACCGTGAAGTCCTGCGCCGAGCCGGGCGTTGCCGCGCCTGCACCGCCGAGGCCGAGATCACCGGCATTGTTCGGGAGATTCTTCTTGGATGCGCAACCGGCGACGGCGAGCGACATGAATAGGGCAATAGCGATCGGGCTACGTGCAATCGACTGGATGCGGCGCATGGGCCGAGGCTCCTTAAGATTTGATGTTCCTGCGTAACCAACCAATAATCATATCGAGGTTAATGCAGGCTCAAGAAGTATGGTTAATATTGTCTTGAGACCAAATGCAACCGGCGTTTCCGACTGCAATTCTGCTTTTAGGCCTTGATGGCAAAATGCGGCAGAAACAGGGCTTTTGGGGCGGATTATGGCAATCGCCTTAAATGTAGGCCAAAAACATCGCATATCGCTCGATAAGGACCAATGAAAAAGGCGCGGAACCAAAATCCCGCGCCTTAATCTTTTTATGATTCTCCGACCGTCAGCCTATTCGAGCAGCGGCGACCAGGCCGGATCGGACGCGAAATTCGGCGTCTGGATCTGACGTTCGTTACGACCTGTCAGATCGATGGTGAACAGTTTTGGACCGCCCGCGCCTGCCGCCTTGCGGAAGAACATCAGCACGCGACCGTTCGGTGCCCAGGTCGGACCTTCATTGTGGAAGCCCGATGTCAGAAGGCGTTCGCCCGAACCGTCGGTCTTCATCACGCCAATCGAGAACTGACCCTGCGACTGCTTGGTGAAGGCGATGAGATCGCCACGCGGCGACCAGACCGGTGTGGAATAACTGCCGTCGCCCATCGACAGGCGGCGCGGATTGGAGCCATCGGCACCGGCGATATAGAGCTGCGGGCGACCGCCGCGGTCGGATGCGAACACAACCTGAGAACCATCCGGCGAATAGGAAGCGCTGGTATCGATCGCCTGGCTGTTGGTCAGACGGGTCGTGGTGCGCGAGCGCAGATCCATTGCGTAGACATTGGCGCTGCCGTCGTCCTGAAGCAGGCTCATGACGACCTTCTGGCCATCCGGCGAGAAGCGCGGCGCGATGGTCATGCCTGGGAAATTGCCGACCAGTTCACGCTGGCCCGTTTCGAGCTGCAGCAGGTAAACCTTTGGCTGACCGCCAGCGAACGACATATAGGTGACTTCCTGACGGTTCGGCGAGAAGCGCGGGGTCAGCGCCATGTCGCGACCATCGGATAGATAACGGATATTCGCGCCGTCCTGATCCATGATGGCGAGGCGCTTGATGCGCTTCTGGGCCGGGCCGGATTCATCGACGAAAACGATGCGCGTATCGAAATAGCCCTTTTCACCCGTCAGGCGCTCATAGATGGCGTCGGCGATGATATGGGCGACACGACGCCAGTTATCCGGCGAGGTGAAGAACTGCTGGCCAATCATCTGCTGACCGCCAAACGTATCCCAGAGACGGAATTCAGCCTTTAGCCTGCCATCCGGCTGCTTGGTGATGCGACCGGTGACCAGTGCCTGCGCATTGATGACCTTCCAGTCCTCGAAGCGCGGCGCGGCATCGGGATTGGAAATCTTTTCAATGAAGGCACCCTTGTCGATGGGCGCAAATAGGCCGGACCGCTCAAGATCGGCAGCGATGACCGACGTGATGTTCGGACCAAGCTGGTCCGCGGACAGGAAATCCGTGATGGCGATCGGCAGAGGCTCGATCACACCCTTGTTGATGTTGATTTCCACCACGGCGCGCGCTGGCATGGTGCAGACAAGACTTGCGGCAATCATGCAGGCGAAAGCCGAGAGGACTGTCCGGATCTTTGTTTTCATGATGCCGGTTTTCATATCTTCTGGGACCTCTTTTGTCCTTTGCCCCTACTGGGCTTCATTTAGTCTGGCGACCGGGAAACCCCGATCAGAACATTTCGCTCGGGTCGAAGTTGACGATCACTTCCGACCATGAATCATATTTGTCGACGGGCAGATTATACGGGGCGCAGCGTGCAACCGCGCGCTTGGCGCTTTCCGCCGCCGCGCGACCAACGCCGTCGCCGCCGCCGCCGGATGTCACTTCCGGGACGCCCTGAATAGATCCGTCCTGGTTCAGCTTCATCTTCACGGTCACAACCAGCCCCGGCGCATCGGCCACACCGGCAGGCACGTTCCAGCACTTGGAAATCGCACCGCGCAGCGCATCCATTTCACTCTGGCTCAGCTTCGAGCCGCCGGTATTCTTCTTGCCGCCGAGCGAAGCCTGATCGGTCGAACGTTTCGCGCCACCACCGGAAGCCTTCTGCTTGTTGAGAAGGGCTGCAACCTCATCGGCAATCGCATCCTTCTTCGACTGCGAGGTCTGCGATGCGGACTGCGTCGGCTTCTTTTCTTCCGTCGGCTTGCGATCCGGCGTCTTGGCGGTCTGCGCCTGGGGCGGCTTCGGCTTGGACTGCGGCGCGGGAACATTGTCCGGCAGCTTCGGCGTGTTCGCATCCGGCGTTTCGGCCTGCTTTTCGATGGCCTCCGCCACCGGATCAGGCTTCACTTCCTGCTTCGGTTCAGGCTTGGCCTGCATTTCTGTTGCGGGAACCGGCGTCGGCTTTTCTTCCGGCTTTGGTTCGGGTTTTGGCTCCGGCTTCGGTTCCGGCTTTTTCACCGGTTCCGGCTGGGCTTTGGGCTCTTCCGCCGCCTCGATAGGCTTTGCCTTGGTATCGGGCTTCGGCGGGGTCGTGGTGTCTACGTCCTGATCGCCGACATTCTGGGCATCGGGAACGGTCTGCGGCTTGGTGGTCGGGATCGGCGCAGACTTCTCCTTCATGGGTGCCGTCTTTTCGCCCTGCTGAATTTGCGTGATGGATTCAATCGGCACGATGTCGACCGGGAACGATTCCGAATCCTGCACGTCGAAAGCCTTCGGCGAGGAAAAGGAAAAGAGCCCCAGCGCAATGACGATGGTATGGAGCGCTACAGAAGATGTCAGGCCAGCCTTCATGATGGCGTCAGCTATCCTGCTCCTGGAGAGTCACAAGGCCGATATTCTTGAAACCGGCGGCGGAAATGCGGGCCATGACCTTCATGACGGTGCCGTAATCGGCAGCCTTGTCACCGCGCACGAAAATGCGCTCGTCATACCCCGTCTTGGAAATGGCCTGAAGCTTCGGCACAACCTCTTCGATCGGAATTTCGGTTTCCTGCAAGTAGATCTTGCCCTCATTGCTGACCGAAACCGTGATCGGCTGCGTATCGGCGTTCATCGCCTTGGCCTGCGTATCCGGCAGGTCAATCGGCACGCCAACCGTCAAAAGCGGCGCAGAGACCATGAAGATGATGAGCAGCACCAGCATTACGTCGACGAACGGCGTAACGTTGATTTCACTCATCAATGCTTGTCTGCGACCGCGCCTGCGGCGTCCGCCCGACTGCATTCCATTTCCGACCGACATGCCCATTGCAAAATTCCCGAAAGCTCGATTTGCCGTATTCGCTGGAAGGCGCTTAGCTGCGCGGCGTCAGCTTCTCATCAATTTGGCGCGACAGTATGGCGGAGAACTCATCCGCAAAACCCTCAAGTCGTCCGCCGATCTTGCCCGCATCGGACGAGAGCTTGTTGTAGGCGATAACGGCCGGGATAGCGGCAAGAAGACCGATGGCCGTCGCGAGAAGGGCTTCGGCGATACCCGGCGCCACAACCGCAAGGCTGGTATTCTTGGAGGCCGCGATGGCCTGGAACGAGGTCATGATGCCGACAACCGTACCGAACAGACCGATAAACGGCGCCGCGGAACCGATGGTGGCAAGGAAGCCGAGACGCGATTCCATCTTTTCGCTTTCACGCGCCAACGCGACATCCATCGCCTTGTCGATACGCATCTGAAGGCCGATGGGGGAACGTGCGCCCTTCTCGAAGGATTTCTTCCATTCGCGCATGGCGGCCATGAAGATCGACGCCATGCCGGTGGTGCGGCGTTCGCCCAGATTGCGATAGAGTTCTTCCAGAGACTGGCCCGACCAGAAAGCCTGTTCGAAGCGGTCGATGGCGCGGCGTGCGCGGCTATAGGCGATCACCTTGTCCACGACGATAGCCCAGGTCCAGACCGAAGCGCCAAGCAAGCCCAGCATGACCAGCTTGACCACCCAGTTTGCCTGCATGAACAGGCCCCAGAGGGTAACATCGGCGGCGGGGGCCGCTAACGCAACATTTTCCATCGATCCACCGTTTCGAGGTTCTTGCCGGTCCGACACCCGGACCGCAGACCCCAACCTTCTCTGTCTTTAGGCATTTCCATCCGCAGAGCTGTTTCGTACTTCTGCTGGAAATATCCTGTTTTTGAATCCAAACGCCCGGCACGGGACCGGGCGGCATCGCAAATCGTCACGGATCGCCCATTGATGCGGGTGATCCAAATCTGCGCAGCTTTACGTCTTGTTCGATGCAGTTGGATCAGGAAAAACGCTCGGCACTTTTCCCGAAACTGCTTCAAGCGCTGTTCGCACATCCAGGCAGGACATGCAGACATTCGCATCGCAACCGCCCCAAAGCACACATGCCGGATTTACAACTTTAAATCCCTACGGCGCTTGTTACGGTTAATTTTGGTGAAAGGAAGGCGCTGCGCTTGCCGCCTGCCCTTCAACCGATTCCGTCAGGATGATTAATCGGAGATTATGGTTAAAGATGCGTTAGCATTTACACCAATAACGGCCCAGGATGCCAAATTCGGTCATCAAATAAGCCAGCGCTTTAAAAATAAACGCGATAGGCGCACCCTCAATTCTTGGGAGGGCGGCAGAAAATCAGCGTCCCTTGGTAAACGCTTCGCGCCACTCGTCCGGTATCCGGCGCGGGTGGCCTTCCTTGGTGATCATCACCGCTTCCACTTTCGCTTCCGAAAGCAGGCGCCCTTCGCAGGTGATTGTCTGCGCCATGATGACCCGCGCGCCGCGTATTTCGCTGACACGCGTTTCAATCAGGATCAGATCGTCCATCCGGGCCGGAGACTTGTAATCGATCTCCATGCGCCGCACGACCCAGACCATTTCTTCACCAAGCGCACCTTCGGCAAGCTCGATATGGTGCACGTCCTGCAAGCGCAAGAAGTCGGTGCGTCCGCGCTCGTAAAATTCCAGATAGCGCCCGTGATAGACAAAACCTGAAAAATCCGTGTCGGCATAATAGATGCGCGCATAAAGGTGATGCGCCCCGTCTTTCAGCGCACCCGATACGCCTTCAAGCGCCGCATGGTCGTTTCGATCAGTCCCGGTTGTCTTAGTCATTGTCTTCCATGAAGAGGCCGAATTGCGCCTGCTGGATGATTTCGGCGGGCGCAGGCAATCCCAGATGCTGCCACGCAATCGCCGTCAGAACGCGACCGCGCGGCGTGCGCTGCAGAAAGCCCTGCTGGATGAGATAGGGTTCAATAATGTCTTCAATCGCATCGCGCGGTTCGGAAAGCCCCGCCGCGATGGTTTCGATCCCGACTGGACCACCGCCGAAATTGCGTGCAATGATATTGAGGTAACGCCGGTCGAGCTGGTCGAGGCCGCGATTATCCACTTCAAGCCGCGACAGCGCTTCATCGGCAATCTTGCGGTCGATGACGTCGCTACCGGCGACCAGCGCGAAATCGCGCACACGGCGCAGCAGGCGTCCGGCGATGCGCGGCGTGCCTCGCGAGCGGCGTGCGACTTCCAGCGCACCATCCGGCGAAATGCCCATCTGCATGATGCGCGCGCCACGGCGCACGATATATTCGAGTTCGTCGACGGTATAGAAATTGAGCCGTACCGGAATGCCGAAGCGGTCACGCAACGGCGTGGTCAGGAGACCAAGACGCGTCGTCGCCGCAACCAGCGTGAATTTGGCAAGATCGATCTTTACCGAGCGCGCTGCTGGGCCTTCACCAATGATCAGATCGAGCTGGAAATCTTCCATCGCCGGATAGAGAATTTCTTCCACAGCGGGGCTCAGACGATGAATTTCATCGATGAAGAGCACGTCGCGCTCTTCGAGATTGGTCAGCAGAGCCGCCAAGTCGCCAGCCTTGGCGATGACCGGGCCGGAGGTGGAGCGGAAATTGACGCCCAACTCCTTAGCCATGATCTGCGCCAGCGTCGTCTTGCCGAGACCGGGAGGTCCGACGAACAGCACATGATCCAGCGCTTCGCCGCGCACCTTGGCCGCTTCGATGAAGACCTTGAGATTGGCGCGCGCCGTTGCCTGCCCCACGAAATCGTCAAGCGTCTGCGGGCGCAGCGTATTGTCTTCGTCCACGCGTTTGTCGGCATCGATGAGAGGGTTGCGGTCGCTCATGCCTTCCTCCTCGCATGAACATATCGCCGACACAAGCTAATCACCGCGACAATTCCTTCAAACCAAGCCGGATGAGCTTTGCCGAATCGGCATCCTCGCCCGCTTCTTTCAGCGCAGCCGCGACGGCATTCGCCGCCTGATCGCGCGAATAACCGAGATTGGAAAGCGCCGACACGGCATCCGCGACGGGGGCCGGGGCCGCACCGGCTCCAAGCTCCTGCTTGAGCCCGATGGTGCCGCTCGCCTCACCAGCGAAAGCCGGGGCCTTGTTCTTCAATTCGGTGACGATGCGCTCCGCCACTTTCTTGCCGACGCCCGGCGCACGCGACACCATGGCGATGTCTCGCAGCGCAATCGCATTGGCGAGTTCCGACGGCGACAATGTGCCAAGCACGGCCAGAGCCACCTTGGCGCCGACGCCCTGCACATTTTGCAGCAGGCGGAACCACTCACGCTCAAGCTGATTGGCGAAACCGTAAAGGCGGATCATGTCCTCGCGGACATAGGTTTCGATGAACAAAATGGCCGCCTCGCCCGCTCCGCCGAGATTGCCCAGCGTGCGCGCCGAACAAAACGCCACATAGCCGACGCCATGCACGTCGATGACGGCATGATCCTCGGCAATTTCATCGATCACGCCCTTAAGCTTGCCGATCATTCCGGTTCTACCCCGCTAACAACGCCTGCATCCGGCGGGCGCTTACAATGCTCTGACGATGATGGGCATGGCAAATGGCAATAGCCAACGCATCGGCGGCATCGCTCGTATCGAACGACGCACGCGGCATCAGTACTTTGACCATCATGTGAATCTGTTGCTTTTCGCCGTGACCGACGCCGATCACCGCTTTTTTGACCGCATTCGGCGCGTATTCCGCCACCGGTAGACCTGCCTGGGCCGGTGCCAGCAGCGCGATGCCGCGCGCCTGGCCAAGCTTGAGCGTTGCGGTCGCATCCTTGTTGACGAAAGTATGTTCGACCGCAGCTTCATGCGGCATGAATTCATGCAGGACCTTGGAAAGCCCCTCATGCAACTGGCAAAGACGCGAGGCGAGATCCATCTCGGCATTCGACGTCACCGTGCCCGAGCCGATGAAGTGCAGCGAATTGCCAAGCGATTCGACAATGCCCCACCCCGTGCGGCGCAGGCCCGGATCGATGCCAATAATGCGAATCGTTTCTTTCATAAGCGAACCCTATCCTCAGACGGATTCACTTGACAGCAGAAAAGTGAACAAAAGAGAAACATGCGCCGAGAGCACGGTCGGGGCAGCGCAGATTTCGGTTATGACGACCCGAAAATGGTGGGCTTTGAGAACCGGAGCGCAGCGCACATAAGGTACGTGAGCACCTGAAGCGGAAAACAACGCCATTAGCAGGCCGTCAAAGCCGAAATATCAGCTGTCCCTCAAGACGCGCCGAAAGCCGTCTTCAGCAACACAATCTGTTCGGAAACCGGGTTGTCGTGCGGATTGGTCTGCAAGGAAACCACATCTCCATAGACTTCTCGGTCCATGCGGCGCACCCGCGCCTGCAAGCGCATCGAGCGCTCCACGAGTTCGGCAAAAGCTGCAGGCAACTCGTTCCAGCCCGGCGCGCCCTCTCCAGCCGATGGCGTGTCGAGACGCACCTTGGCCTTTTCGGCAGACACCTGCTGGCGGTTCATTTCACCGTTGCGGGCGGCGCGCTGGAGCAGCAGCCAGGAAGCGATCTGCATGAGACGGGTGGTGAGGCGCATTGATTCGGCGGCATAGAGGGTTGCAGCAATCCGGGACAGGTTGCGCGCTTCTTCACGGCCTTCACCGTCGAGATAGCTCGCCGCTTCCTCGACCATATCCATGCCCTGGCTGTAGATCGGCTTGAACGAATCCGAGAAGACCATGCGCTCCGCGAGGCTGATCATATTGCTCGGCATCTGTCTCTGTTCGCTAATCACTGCTCTGCCACCTTGCGTGACCGCCTGCATCGGCGGCCCATTCCGTTGCCCGCATCCATCCGAAAAATGGACGCGACTGAAAATTGCTGAACCGTCTTTCGATCACGCAGGACGTTCGGACGGAACTGTCATGACAAACAAGTCCACGATAAACTGCACCTTCATGCACGGTCGCGCAAGATTATGTTTAACGTTCGGTTAACATTTTCAAGGGGTGGTTAACTATCCCTGCAAGCAGAACGGGTCGAACCGGTTTCCGGTTCCCCTCATGCGTTTAAACGCTGGCGGCTAGAGCCTTGCAGGCACAAAAAAAGAGCCGCAATGGCGGCTCTCAGGAGTTTAACAGGGAGGCGTCAAACAGAGTGGCAAAACCACTCGGTAAGAATCCAGCCGAACTGGATGTAAATGATTAAACCCTCTTAAGATTAATGAATGGTTAATTTTGAGTTGGACCTGTGGAAAATGCCAGCGGGACGGCCGCGCAGAAAGAAAAAGCCGCCCGAAGGCGGCTTTTTATCAATAGCGCTGCAGCGCTGGCTGCGGCTTCGGTCCTGACTGCATCTTCACCGGCTCGGCGGCAGGCACAACAGGCTTGCCAGATTTGGCAGCCGCACCGTTCTTGCCCCAGCCAATTGTCGGCAGCCACTCCAGATAATAGGCCAGCGCGAACTGCATCACGATACCGGTTGCGATCAGCAGCGTGTCGTAAGGCAGACCACCCGGGTTCACGAGCTTCATCACCTGCGCCACCATAGCAAGCAGCGTGCCTGCGATGAACACCGGCAGCGAATGCTTGCCGAGGATGGCGAGCGGATTATCCGGCGCGGTGCGGGCGATATTGTTCAGCGTCGGCACAACGGCAATGAGATAAGCCATCGCCAGAATATGCAGCAGACGGGGGCCCGACAGGAAAGTCTTGTCGAAACCGGTGATGACCATCGGCAAGCCCATCGAGGCATCGATCCCCCAAAGCGGAATGCGGACCCAGGCCAGCGCCAGCACCAGATAGCCAACGGCAAGGGCGATCAGCGCCGGATGGTTGGGCAACTGGCCGCCGCGGCGCACATGCATCACGCCTGCAATGCCGATGGCAAACAGGAACTGCCAGGAAAGCGGATTCAGGAACCAGACGCCTTCCGTCGGATAATTGATCGGCGCGACGTTATAAAGTCCCGACAGGAACCACACTACGCCCGAGACACCCAGCATCAGGGGCAGGCTGATGCGCGCCAGCAGTAGCAGGATCGGCGTCAGGACCAGCATGACGGCATACATCGACAAGATGTTGTTATAGCCCAGCTGATGGCCCAGCGTGACGAGACCGAACAGCGATTCCACCGGGTGCTTGAGCAGCGGCTCGATATTGATTTCCTTGAGCAGCTCCGCGCGCTTCAGGAAAATCGCAGCGGAAGCAAAGATGGCGATCGTCGC
This sequence comes from Ochrobactrum soli, assembly GCF_003664555.1. Taxonomy (NCBI): domain Bacteria; kingdom Pseudomonadati; phylum Pseudomonadota; class Alphaproteobacteria; order Hyphomicrobiales; family Brucellaceae; genus Ochrobactrum; species Ochrobactrum soli. Next base: position 65,025 of record NZ_RCHH01000008.1, read on the forward strand.
CATGGTCGTCATGATGTGGGTCGTATAAAGCACACCCGCACGACGCCACATCTTCAATGTCAGCAGAAGGCGGCTACCGGGGCCGAACTTGCCGCCATAGGCCAGCGCCACGGCCATACCGGAAATCAGCACAAAGGCTTCCGCAGAATCGGAGAAGCCGAGATTCTTGTGCGTGAAATGCTCGTAGATGGTGCCCGGCACGTGGTTGATGAAAATGGTCAGCAGGGCAAGTGCACGAAACACGTCAATGCGCGTGTCGCGCACTTTCGCGGTCGGCGCGGGCATCGCTTCTCTAGCGGTCGCAATCGTCATTTACCAGCCTGTCTGTCTCTGCTGGAAAGCACCGGCGCTTGGGACCGCGACGCTCTCCAATCTCTCAAGTTGCAGCTCTCCGAATGGGAGATCGGATGAAAGCCACATGCTTCATCGGAGCGTTTATTGCCCGACGTTTGATGGGCTTATATACCCATTAATCCCGGCAGAACGGGGTTGGTTCCGATCAACTTTCGTTCCAGTGGATAACATAATGCTAAGCGGCTATCGGATTTCTCCGGCAGGGCTGCCACGACGCGCGCGCAGCGCTTGCTCTTGGCCCGTTGGATCGCATACACGCATCAGGACAATTAGCCAGGCGCCTATTTGCGCCAAAACAAATAGATAGAGCGCTGCATCCGTTTCGGATAAACAGAACTTCACTCTTGCCCGAATTCCATCATGTTTTTCTCGTTAGGCTTCGCCCCATGAACAAGTCCGCTCCCAAGACAGAACCCGAACGCTGCCGCATCGTGCTGGTCGCCCCGCCGACTGCCGATAGCGCGGTTTTGGCCAGACTTTTGACGGAAGCGCTTTCCGGCGGCGATGTCGCAAGTGTGATTCTCGACACCGGCGATCTGGATGAAGCAACCTTTCAGGCCGTCGCCGCAAAGGCAGTGCCGATCATCCAGGAAAAGGGTGCAGCCGCCCTCATCTTGAACGATACGCGCATTGCTGGCCGTGTCGGCGCCGATGGCGTGCATATTGAAGGCAAAGCGGCTGAGCTTGCAGACGCCATCGAAAAGCACACGCCGAAAATGATCGTGGGCACCGGCAATCTGCGCGACCGTCATGGCGCGATGGAAATCGGCGAATTGCAGCCGGACTATATTTTCTTCGGCAAGATCGGCGCGGACAACAAGCCGGACGCACATCCGCGTAATCTTGCGCTAGCCGAATGGTGGGCGCAAATGGTCGAAATCCCCTCCATTGCGCAGGCTGGCAACACGCTTGAAAGCATCATCCCGGCAGCCGAGACTGGCGCGGATTTCGTGGCGCTCGGTCGCGCCGTGTTCGAGGCGGAAGATCCGGCGAAAGCGGTTGCGGAAGCAAACCGCCTTCTCGATGAACACGCGCCGCGTTTTGAAAACTAAGCCAACGCATTCCATTCCCAAGGTCTTGTTGATGCCCACGAAGAGCAAACTTCTTCTCGCTGCCGCTTTGACATTCGCGCTGCCTGCCCTGCCGGCTGCCGCTGCAGGCGAGCCTGCGAAAAGCCAGAGCGATAGTGCCAAGGGTACTCACAAGGACAAGAAAAGCGACAAGCCCGCGAAGCAGCCGGTGATGCTGCCACAGCCCGCGACGACGGACCCGATGCCCGCCATCGATCTCAGCCGCTTCGGCGACAAGCCTGCCGACGAGGCCTTCGGCGCTTTCCAGCGCGGGCTTTATCTGACCGCCTTCAATCTGGCGAAACCGCAGGCCGAAAAAGGCGATCCGGCTTCGCAGACGCTGATTGCCGAAATGTATGCGCGCGGCATGGGCATCCCTGCCGACCAGAAGCTCGCAGCCGAATGGTATGGCAAAGCCGCCGAAAAGGGCATCACCGAGGCGCAGTTCCGCTATGCGGCGCTGCTGCTACAGGGCACTTATGTCAAGAAGGATCAGGCCAAGGCCGAAGCCCTGATGCAGAAGGCAGCCGAAGGCGGCAATGCCATGGCCCAGTTCAACTGGGGCCAGATGCTGATGGTGAAACATCCAGGCAAACCCGGCCTCGATCTTGCTTTCCCATGGTTCGAGAAAGCGGCGGAGGCAAAGCTTGCCGACGGCGAATATGCGATGAGCCAGATCTATGCCAATGGCACCGAAAAGATCGCCCGTGACGACAACAAGGCCCGCACATATCTGATCCGCGCGGCGCGCAAAGGTTATGACACGGCCCAGTTCGATCTTGGGCGCTGGCTGGTGGAGGGCCGTGGCGGCGACAAGGACTATGAACAGGGCTTCCGCTGGATTCAGATTGCCGCCGGGCGCGGCATGGTGATGGCGCAAGTCTGGCTTGCCCGGCTTTATCGCGACGGGATCGGCACCGATGGCGATTCCGTGAAGGCAGCGGCATGGTATATCATTGCGCAGCGCGCCGGTTTTCGCTCGCCCGACCTCAACGATCTGATGGACGGATTGGCCGATGATCAGATCAAACAGGCCATCGAGACGGCTAACGATCTCAGAGTTCGCTAGCAATTCTGACGATTCTACGTCTCCAAAAGATTCTCTTTTCGCGCTCAGGCTTGCACAAAGCGCCATTTTGTGGTCTTGGAGACGCCGATTATCGTGGTTCGAGTATAAGACGCTTACGCAATCCCCGTAAAAAAGCCGGGCGGTTGCCTTTTCTGTCGTCGTGCGCCGGACCGCAATTGGTTTCAATTCATTCCGGATCAAGCTCATGAAGATCAATGGTAACGAAATCCGTCCCGGCAACGTCATCGAACATGACGGCGGGCTCTGGGTTGCCGTCAAGACCAACGCCGTCAAGCCCGGCAAGGGCGGCGCCTACAATCAGGTCGAACTGAAGAACCTCATCACCGGCACCAAGCTCAACGAGCGTTTCCGTGCCGCTGAAACCGTCGAGCGCGTGCGCCTCGAGCAGAAGGACTTTTCGTTCCTCTATGAACAGGGCGAAGCGCTGATTTTCATGGATACGGAATCCTACGAACAGCTCGAACTCCAGAAGGATTTCGTGGGCGACCGCGCTGCCTTCCTTCAGGACGGCATGATGGTCACCGTCGAACTCTACGAAGAAAAGCCGATCGGCATTCGTCTGCCGGATCAGGTCACGCTGGCAATCACCGAAGCCGATCCGGTCGTCAAGGGCCAGACCGCAGCCTCGTCCTACAAGCCTGCCGTGCTTGAAAACGGCATCCGTATCCTCGTTCCGCCCTTCATCGCTTCCGGTGAGCGCGTGATCGTCGACACCAATGAACTGACCTACGTCAGCCGCGCTTAATCCAGCGCCCGTCTTTTGCGATGCCCCAACGGGCATCGCAGCTTGTCGCGATTGAACCGCGACTGTTCTTTCTCAGATTGCTCAATTCCTCGAAAGCCTGTGTGCGTGTATGCGCCCGGATTTTCAAGGATCTGTTTAACTGCACGATCCACGCCCATATCCACGCCTTTTCGATGGCCGTGGGATCGTGCCAAAAAGGATAAAGAAATGGCCCGCTCAGCCCTTCTTAACGTTATGGTACAGGCCGCTATGAAAGCTGGCCGTAACCTTGCCCGCGACTTCGGCGAAGTCCAGAATCTTCAGGTATCCCTCAAGGGCCCCGGCGACTATGTCAGCCAGGCGGACCGCAAGGCGGAACAGATCATCTATACGGAATTGAGCCGCGCCCGCCCGGATTTCGGCTTCCTGATGGAAGAATCCGGCGAGGTGGAAGCCAAGGACGGACAGCATCGCTGGCTGATCGATCCGCTCGACGGCACAACGAATTTCCTGCACGGTATCCCGGTTTTCGCAGTCTCCATCGCTCTTGAGCGTCAGGGACAGATCGTGGCTGGCGTCATCTATAATCCGGCCATGGACGAGCTTTACACTGCCGAACGCGGTGGTGGCGCTTTCCTTAATGATCGTCGTCTGCGCGTTGCAGCCCGCACCAAGCTGGTCGATACGGTGATCGGCACCGGCATCCCGCATCTTGGCCGCGGCCATCATGGCCATTATCTGGTCGAACTGCGCAATGTCATGGCCGAAACAGCCGGTGTCCGCCGCCTGGGCGCTGCCGCACTCGACCTTGCTTATGTCGCCGCCGGTCGCCTCGATGGTTTCTGGGAAGAAGGCGTCAATCCATGGGATATCGGCGCAGGCATGCTGATGATCCGCGAAGCTGGCGGTTTCGTCTCCGATAAGGACGGCGGACAGAACATGTTCGAAAAGAAGAACATTGTTGCTGGGAACGAAGCCGTTCAAGCAGCACTTCTCAAGACGATCAAGAAGCCGATCTGATCCAGACCAAACTCCATCTGATGAAACCTTATTCAGCGCGCCACCGGCGCGCTGAAGTTTTTTACAGCTCATTTTTTCCTGCTCAGGCGATTCCGCTTCCCCAATTTATGAAGTAGGCTCCCCCTCAAACAGCCGACGATGGAGCGGAACGCATGAGTGACTTTAGGGAACCGAGAACACGTCTGGATGAGGGACGCGATTATGACCCCTATCGCCTGAGCAGCCCGCGTATCGTTATATTATCCATGGTGATCTTCCTCATCATCGTTGCCTTTCTGGCAGCGGTGCTGATGCGGCAGATCCATACTTTCTTCGTTACCAATCCCGGCCTAAACGGCCTCATTCTCGGCGTTCTGCTGGTCGGCATATTGCTGGCTTTCGGACAGGTGCTGCGCCTTTTGCCCGAAATTCGTTGGGTCAATTCCTTCCGCGATGGCGACCGCGACGGCACCACCCGCCCGCCGGTCCTGCTTGCGCCGATGCGTGCGCTGATCGGACGTCGGCAATCGATGGCGCTGACGACCACGTCGATGCGCTCGATCCTCGATTCCATCGCGACACGCCTTGATGAAAGCCGCGACATCTCGCGTTATCTCATCGGGCTTCTGGTTTTCCTCGGCCTGCTCGGCACGTTCTGGGGCCTTCTCGAAACCGTTGGCTCCATCGGGCGCACCATCCAGACGCTGGACCCAAGCTCTGGCAGTACCGGCGATGTGCTGGATGCGCTGAAGGCCGGTTTGCAGGCGCCGCTGTCCGGCATGGGCACCGCTTTCTCGTCGTCGCTGTTCGGTCTGTCGGGTTCGCTCATTCTGGGCTTCCTAGATCTGCAGGCGGGCCGCGCCCAGAACCGTTTCTATACCGAGCTCGAAAACTGGCTTTCCTCCGTGACCGATCTTGGTTCCGACCTCAACGCCGAAAATGGTCAGGCAGGCGAACTGCATGCATTGGCCGAGCGGCTGAAGACGCAGGGCGGCGATTCCACCCAGCGCACGACGGCTGCGCTCGCCAATCTGGCCGAGGGCATTCAGGGTCTGGTGAAAAGCATGCGTAGCGAACAGCAGATCATGCGTGACTGGGTGGAAAAGCAGGCGGACGAGCAAAAGGCTATCCGCCAGACGCTCGACCGGCTGTCCAAGGCCATTGGCGCGACGTCGCACGAACGCAAGTCTGATCGCAACGATACACATCAAAGCGATAAGGCGGAGTAAGGCTCATGGCTCTTGCCCGCAACCGCCGCCAGCAAAGGCATGTCGATTACTGGCCGGGCTTCGTCGATGCGCTGACGACGCTGCTGCTCGCCATTATGTTTCTGCTGACCGTCTTCGTGCTGGCGCAGTTTCTGCTCAGCCGCGAGGTCAATAATAAGGACAGCGTGCTGGCCCGCCTCAACAGCCAGATTCAGGAACTGACCCAGCTTCTGTCGCTGGAGAAGAGCAATTCGCAGGATATGCAGGACACTATCGCCAATCTGCAAGCCTCGCTCTCCTCTGCCGAAAGCGAGCGTTCGCGCCTGCAAACACTGCTGAACGAGGGCAGCGGCGCGGGTGCCGCCGCCGAAAAACGCGCCGGTGAACTGTCTGAAAGTCTCGATGCGGAAAAACAGGTCAGCGCCCGCGCGCTCAGTCAGGTGGAACTGCTGAACCAGCAGATTTCCGCCTTGCGCCGCCAGATTGCAGCGCTTGAAGACGCACTCAACGCATCGGAAAGCCGCGACCGCGAATCGAACGCCAAGATTGCCGACCTTGGCAAGCGCCTCAATGTGGCGCTGGCCCAGCGCGTGCAGGAACTGAACCGCTATCGCTCCGACTTCTTCGGGCGCTTGCGTGAAATTCTCTCCGACAAGGACAATATCCGCATTGTCGGCGACCGTTTCGTCTTCCAGTCGGAAGTGCTGTTCCCGACCGGATCGTCGGATATCAACCCGGCTGGCGAAGTGGAGATGAAGAAGCTCGCCGACGCCGTCATCGAGCTGAACAAGGAAATCCCGGACGATATCAATTGGGTGCTGCGCGTGGATGGCCACACCGACAATGTGCCGCTCGCCGGTACGGGACGTTTCCGCGACAATTGGGAACTGTCTTCGGCGCGCGCGACGGCGGTCGTGAAATTCCTGATCGCCAACGGCGTTCCGGCCAACCGCCTCGTGGCGGCAGGCTTCGGTGAGTATCAGCCGCTGGAAGCCTCGGATTCACCCGATGCCCGCGCCCGAAACCGCCGCATCGAGTTGAAACTGACCGAGAGGTAAACAAAAGGGGCGTAAAAGCATTTCCAGCAAAAGTGCCAAGGGCCTACGCAGGGAAATCAGTCCCCCGGACTGATTTCTGTTCCTGCTTCGATGCGTTCGGAAATGCGTATGGATAAAGCGCCCCTTTCTTTCGAGCCCCGCTTAGTACACCCCTGCCCCGGCTTCGAATTGTAGCTTGGCGAGACGCGCATAGATGCCGCCGCGTTCCACAAGGCTTTGATGGGTGCCTTCCTCGACGATCCGGCCCTTGTCGAGCACAAGAATGCGATCCGCCTTCAGCACCGTTGCGAGACGATGGGCGACCACCAGCGTCGTGCGGCCTTGCATGAGACCATCCAGCGCCTTCTGCACCAGCATTTCACTTTCTGCATCGAGCGCCGAGGTGGCTTCGTCCAGCAACAGGACAGGCGCGGCGCGCAGGATGGCGCGAGCAATGGCAATGCGCTGGCGCTGTCCGCCAGACAATGTTACGCCGCGCTCACCGACTTCCGTGTCGTAGCCATGGGCGAGCGCCATGATGAAATCATGCGCCAGTGCAGCCCTGGCCGCAGCTTCGATTTCCGCATCGCTCGCACCCGGCCTGCCGAAGCCGATATTGTCCCGGATAGAGGTCGCAAAGATCGCCACATCCTGCGGGACCATGGCCACGCGCCCGCGCACGGCTGCTGGATCGGCCTCCGGCAAGGCAACGCCATCCATCAGCACCTTGCCGGACTGCGGATCGTAATAGCGCATCACCAGCGAAAACACCGTGCTCTTCCCCGCACCGGACGGGCCGACAATGGCAACCGTTTCGCCGGGTTTGACCGCAAAGCTCACGCCGTTGAGCGATGGCGCATCAGGGCGCGTCGGATAGGAGAAATAAACGTCATCGAAGACGATCTCACCACGCGCCGGCTCCGGCAAGGCAATCGGATTGCGAGGCGCTGAAATGTCCGGGTCTTCATCCAGAATTTCAGCCAGACGCTCTGTTGCACCGGCCGCCTGCGCAAGTTCACCGCCGACTTCCGACAAAGCACCGAAGGCGCTGGCCGCGAAAACGGCATAGAGCACGAACTGACCGAGCGTGCCCGGCGACATGGTGCCGGACAAAACATCGCGCGAGCCGAACCACAGCACCGCAACCACGCTGGAAAAAATCAGAAAGATGGCGAAGGCCGTCAGCACCGCCCGCGCCTTGATGGACGAGCGCGCCGCCTGGTAGGCGTTTTCCACGGCATGGGCAAACCGCCCGACCACCATGTTTTCATTGGTGAAGGCCTGCAAGGTGCGCATCGCGCCAATCTGCTCGCTGGCATAGGCATTGGCATTGGCGAGCATATCCTGCGTCAAACGCGAGCGGCGGCGCACGGAACGCCCGAAAGCGATCAGCGGTACGACGATCACCGGAATGGCTGCAATCACCAGCACGGAGAGTTTCGGGCTTGTGACAACCATCATGGCCAGTGCGCCGACACCCAAAATGACATTGCGCAGCGCGACCGACGCGGTGGCACCCACCACCGATTTGATCTGTGTCGTATCGGCGGAAAGCCGCGACACGATTTCGCCAGACTGCGACCGGTCGAAGAATTCCGGCGAAAGCGCCGTCACATGCGCGAAGACCGCATTGCGCAAATCGGCCACGACCCGTTCACCCAGAGAGATCACGAAGAAGTAACGCAGCCCCGACGCAACCGCCAGAACCAGCGCCAGCAGCACCAGCATCCCGAAATAATTGTTAACGAAAATGGCGTTGGCGCCGGTGAAGCCGTGATCGATCATGCGGCGCAGTGCGACGGGCACTGCGAGCGTCGTGACGGCGGCCAGAACCAGCGAAAAGAGAGCGCCGATAACCAGCAGCTTATAGCGGGCGACGAACGGAACCATGCGCCGCAGAGGCTTGAGGGAGCGGCGCTTGCGCGCCTCGTCTGCATTCGATTCCAGATTCACACCAGTTGGATTATTATGATCGGCCATTCTTGAGATTGTGCCCTTGTTATTGCCGTGCGCCTGATGTATAGGCTCGGCAACCCTTTTGGAAGCCGTCACCTGCGGGTGATGGGTCTTCGTAAATGCCATTGGGCGAAAGTGCCGCAGTTTTGACATTCAGGCTGCGCTTTTCTTCCAGACTTTCAGGCCAGACTATCAGGATTGAGAAGATGAAAGCCAATATCCATCCCGACTACCACACCATCAAGGTCGTGATGACCGATGGCACCGAATACCAGACCCGTTCGACCTGGGGCAAAGAAGGCGATACGATGAACCTCGATATCGACCCGACCACCCATCCGGCCTGGACTGGCGGTTCGCAGACCCTGCTCGATCGCGGTGGTCGCGTTACGAAGTTCAAGAACCGTTTCGGCAACCTCGGCATCTAATACCAGGTTACTTATTCGGAAAACCCCGCTTCGGCGGGGTTTTTTATTGCCTGCACTTTGCCAGAAGCAGGCAATAAAAAACTCCCGGACAAACTTGTGTTTTGACCGGGAGCTTCGATAGTGCATGAGCGGCTATAATCAGGCGCTGAGCTTTTCCATCACTTCGTCGCTGACTTCGAAGTTGGTGTAGACGTTCTGCACGTCGTCATCGTCTTCCAGCGTGTTGAGAAGCTTGAGAACGGAGCGGGCCTTTTCTTCGTCCAGCTCGGTATTGGTCTGCGGCTTCCAGATCGTCTTGATCGATTCGGCTTCGCCAAGAGCTGCTTCAAGCGCCTTCGACACTTCGCCGATATCTTCGAATGCGCAGATGATGACGTGTTCTTCTTCGCCGGATTGCACATCCTCGGCGCCAGCTTCGATAGCCGCTTCCATGACCTTGTCGGCATCGCCGACAGAGGACTTGTAGACGATTTCGCCAACGCGATCGAACATGAAGGAAACCGAACCGGTTTCGCCCAGCGCGCCACCAGACTTGGTGAAGGCTGCGCGGACGTTGGACGCGGTGCGGTTGCGATTGTCGGTCAGCGCTTCAACGATAACCGAAACGCCACCGGGGCCGCGGCCCTCATAGCGCACTTCATCATAGTTTTCGCCGTCATTGCCGGCGGCCTTCTTGATGGCGCGCTCAATGTTATCTTTCGGCATCGACTGCGCTTTGGCGTTCTGAATCGCCAGACGCAGGCGCGGATTCATCGTCGGGTCAGGCAGACCCTGCTTGGCGGCGACGGTAATCTCGCGTCCGAGCTTGGAAAACATTTTCGACCGCACGGCGTCCTGACGGCCCTTGCGGTGCATGATGTTCTTAAACTGTGAATGGCCAGCCATGGCACCCCTGTTCTGTTCTAATCGTCGCGCACGGAAAAGCGTTACGCATGAACAGACAATCTCACGCAGAGAGTATCACACAAGCGGGGCCGCAAGTCCGGCCACAATGCTTTCCGTGCAGAATGGCGGCGTTATAAGGAATTGAGCCTCATTCGTCCAGCAAAAGCGCGGATCGAGGCCCTCACCTGTCAAAAAATTCAATAAGGCTCGACCCGGGCGACAAAGCAGCTTATCGATAAAATCATGAATCAACGCCCGCAAGCCCCATCCCCGAAGGCCCCGAACGAGACCATCGCTGCCCGTATCAGCCGGGTTCTGGCTGACCGTATCATCGAAGGGGAAATCGAGCCGGGCACCAAATTGCGGCAGGATCACATCGCCGAAGAGTTCCAGACCAGCCATGTGCCGGTGCGTGAGGCGTTTCGGCGGCTGGAAGCGCAGGGACTGGCCGTTTCGGAGCCGCGCCGGGGTGTGCGCGTCGCCTCCTTCGACATTGGCGAGATTCGCGAAGTGGCGGAAATGCGCGCCGCGCTCGAAGTGCTGGCTTTACGGCATGCGGCGGCGCACATCACCCGCGCCACGCTTGATGCTGCCGAACGCGCCACGCTCGACGGCGACAAATCACGGGACGTGCGAAGCTGGGAAGACGCCAACCGGCGCTTTCACCGGCTCATTCTGGAACCATGCCGGATGCCGCGCCTGCTCGCCGCCATTGACGATCTGCATGCGGCCAGCGCGCGGTTTCTGTTTGCGACCTGGCGGTCGGAGTGGGAAGCACGCACCGATCACGATCACCGGGCGATTCTCGATGCCCTGCGCAAGAACGACATCGACCACGCCGCCGCCATTCTCGCCCGTCATGTGCAATGGATCGGCCACCGCCCGGTCAGAACGGCCTCCGGCAAGATGCGCGATTCTTTTGCGATTGTAGGCTAGCGCCAGAATTCCGGGATAGTTTCTTCCAGACGCGCGCCGATGCGCAAAGGTGCTGCCTTTTCGGCAAGGCCGGTGCGGTCGGAGATTTCAATACCGACACCGCAAATGGTCGCCGGACCATTGGCTGCTTCAAAACGCCCCTTCGGCACCTTGGACAGAAAGCGGTTGAGCGGCTCTTCCTTGTCCATACCAAGCGACGAATCGTAATCGCCGCACATGCCCGCATCCGACATATAGGCCGTGCCATTGCGCAGGATCTGGCAATCGGCGGTCGGCACATGCGTGTGCGTGCCGACGACAGCACTCGCACGGCCATCGACGAAATGGCCGAAGCACTGCTTTTCGCTGGTTGCTTCCGCATGGAAATCGAAGAACACGGCATCGGCCTGCTCGCCCAGCGGACAGGCTTCAAGGATCTTCTCCGCCGCGATAAACGGATCATCCAGATCGGGATGCATGAAGACGCGCCCCATGACATTGGACACGAGCACGCGCGCGCCGTTCCTGGCGATGTAAAGTCCCTCGCCCTTGCCTGCCGTTCCCTTCGGAAAATTGGCCGGGCGTAGGAAGCGGTCCTCGCGCTTGGAGAAATCGAGCGCCTCGCGCTGATCCCAGACGTGATTGCCGGTGGTCACGACATCCGCGCCAGCGCGGATCGTTTCATGAAAAATCTCTTCGGTAATGCCAAAACCGCCCGCGGCGTTCTCGCCGTTGACGATCACAAAGTCCAGCTTCAGATCGGAAATCAGCCCCGGCAGCTTTTCATAAACTGCCGTGCGCCCCGACCGGCCCACCATGTCACCAAGAAAAAGCAATCTCATGAGATGAGCCTTATAAGCCTGCGCCCAGCGAACGCAAGCCGCTCTCCGTCAGTATCTGGTTGAGCGCGATATCGTGCGGCTCGTCGGGCACATGCTCCACTTGCTGACAGTCATAGGCCATGCCGATCAGCAAGGGCTGCAAACCGCGTTGGGCAAACCGTGCCAGCGCGCGATCATAATGACCCGCACCATAGCCCAGACGATGCCCACGCGGGTCGAAACCGGCAAGTGGCATCAGCATGATGGTCGGGTCCACCAGCGGCGCCCGTGCATCGGGACCCATCGTGCCGAACCCTGTCTGAACAAGCTGCGCATCGGGCAGAAATTCACGGAAGGCAATGGTTTCCTTGTCCAGCACCACCGGCAGGCAGAGCCTTGCGCCCTTGCCGCGCAGGACGGACAGAAGCGGACGCGGATCAATTTCAGAGCGGATCGGCCAATAGCCCGCCACGAGCGTTCCCTTGGGAATGACCAGCGCCTCTTCGCCGTGTTTCGCAGCCGCGAGCGAGGCTTCATACTGGTAACGGGGGTCCAGCGCATCGCGGCGGGCAAGCACGGCACGCCTGAGCGCCTGTTTTTCCTGACTGCCATCCGGAGCCGCTGCTGCCATCCCCCAAAACCTCTCCATTTGCATAATCCGACTGTAACAGTGGAACCGCAATGAGACGATCCGTCAAGTGATGGATCAGACAGCGTCGGCAATCCGCTCCGACCGGTCACGGATCACCTTCAGCACGACGCCATGAAAATCGTTGAGAAACACCTTGCCCCACAGGTCGCAATAGAAGTCGATCGGCGTCGCGATGCGATAATGCGTGGTCAGCGTCAGGCGGGTGCGGCCATCGGGCAGAGGCTCCAGCCGGTAGTCGCCATTGGCCAGTTGAAGATAGCTGCTGTTCACCTTGATATGGGCTTCGACGGCAGCGGGAATGGAGCCCGGCCCGAAGCGGAAATCCCAGGCCAGCAGGCGGTTTTCCTCCCACTGCGTCACGATCTCCTGAAAAGTCACCCCGCGCGTCCATTGCAACTGACGCACGGCGCCCACGCCTTCCCCTTCGATGCGCGCATCGACCGGCTGCGGCACGCCCACAATACCATGGCTGAATGTCCAGGACAGTTCATCGGCACGCACATTGCGGATTTCGACGGTCTGCTTCCACACCTCTTCCGGCGGTGCGGCAATATCGATCACCGTCGTCACCGACCCGTCATGCGGGACATAGGAAAACTGAAGCTCTGCCGGAAAGACGGCCAGCGGCAGGGCGACCACCAGCATTGTCGAACGGCGCGAGCGGAGCTTGCGGATGATCCACAGCGTCAATGTCGAGCCGAGTGTCGAGAACACCACGAAGAAGGGCGCAGCCATCACCACGCAGATGCCCGCTTCGTGGAACAGCACCATGCTGACAACGACCAGCCCGCCTATGATGGCCCAGCCCATGCGGACATGCCGCCACAGGTCTTTTTCGGCACGCGGGTCGGCCAGACTGGATGCGAGGCTCGCCACCGCCATCGGCAGCAGCATCAGCCCGGCAAAGAACGGCATCTCATCGTCAGCCACACCGGACCAGATCAGCATGTATAAAATCAGGCCATAGGCGAAAGCCACCGGCACGGCGACCGACAGTCTTTCAAATGGGCGCGGCTTTTGGGGCGGTGCAGCTTGGGGAGATTCCATCAGAACATGCGAATAATTAAGGTTTATCGCATGTTTACGGGCAATGCGTAGCACAGATCAAGTCTTGACGACTGGATTTTCATAAGCATTGCACGATGAAAGGAAAGCGGCGACCACGACAACCGATGGTAGTGATTGATCCCGGGAACCTACAAAGTAGGTGGGCACCATATGCGAAAGCCCGCAAGCCTTCACAGGGACAGTTCCCTTAGAGATCAATAAGGCCCCGGGGATGCTGTTACACCTGTCGGGAAGCGCAGTACGCCGCTGATGAATATAGTCGCTCGCAACGGGCTGCGCCAGAGGCTGCGAGGCTTTCACCGCGAAATCTTTTCAGAAAATTCAGAAAGCGCTTAGCTTATGAACTGGCGCGTGGCGCAATGCGGGACGCCACCTGTTCCAGACGCGACGCGACATCCGACAGTATGCCGGTTAGCGCCGCATCGTTGCTGTCGGCGCGCCCGAGCGCTTCATCACGCGCGCGGCGCAGCGTCTCGACTTCGCTTTCCAGACCATTGATGCGCTTCTGCATCTCGGCCATCTCGTCCATCACCATGATCCCGGCCATGACGGTCAGGCGCAAATCGCCGATCTCTCCGAACGACGATTTGAGATGCGTGACATATTGATCGAAACGGTCGGCAAGTCCGCTGAGGTGCTCTTCCTGCCCCTCATCGCACGCCATGCGATAAGCCTTGCCATCGATGGTTACGGTAACGGTCGCTATGATAGCCTCCTATCGATCCAGAACGGCGCGAATGGTTTCCATCGCCGTGACAAGGCGCCGCGACACTTCGCGGTTGGCAGCTTCAAGCCGCTCTGCACGGGCTTCGGACTGGTCGAGTTCCTGAGCGAGACGGCTGCGGTCAGCATTCATGCGCTGCACCTCTTCCTCGGCTTCGGCGAAATCGCCTTCCTTGTCCAGCCGCAGATCAACCGCGCCTTCGAGCGTGTTGAGTGCTTTTTCCAGCCGTTCCAAAACTTGCCTGAGGGTCGCTTCGGGTGCCATCCATGTCCTTTCTGATGCCATTCAACGGCATCGAATCGCGTCTGCCGGACAGGCCTCTTTGAAAAGATTGTAATAATCGACCGCCGGATAAGCAACAAATGAGGTGTCCATATGAGCTTTCATGCACCGTTAATCGGTGCAAAAATGGCTTTTGAGCGATTGTCGGGCTGCTTTCCACAGAACTCAATCGATTAGTCGCAGACAGTTTATTGCCCAAAAGCCACGCATTTATTGACTCCTCATGCGCAGGTGCTATGTGTCCCGGTGCCTTCTGGAGTACGGACCCGAAAAACGGAGGACGGTTTTCGGCGCCATTCGTGCTCAGCCAAAAGGCATCGCCGCAACCCCGTTAAACCCTCCCATGGAAAGACGGCTGAGACCATGAGCAATTCCGACAAACAAAATCAGTTGGCCAACGCAATTCGCTTCCTCTCGATGGACGCGGTTGAGAAAGCCAATTCCGGCCACCCCGGCCTGCCGATGGGCGCAGCTGACATAGCGACGACGCTTTATACCCGTTTCCTTTCGCACGACCCGCAGAACCCGCATTGGCCGGATCGCGACCGTTTCGTGCTGTCAGCCGGTCACGGCTCGATGCTGCTTTATTCGCTGCTCTATCTTTCGGGCTACGAAGACATCACCATCGATGAAATCAAGAATTTCCGCCAGCTCGGCTCGCGTACCGCCGGTCACCCGGAATACGGCCATGCTGCCGGCATCGAAACGACGACCGGCCCGCTCGGCCAGGGCATTGCCAATGCCGTTGGCATGGCGCTCTCCGAACGCATCCTGAACGCACAGTTCGGCGACAGCCTCGTCAACCACTACACCTATGTGCTTGTCGGCGACGGCTGCCTCATGGAAGGCATCAGCCAGGAAGCCATCTCGCTGGCCGGTCACCTGAAGCTCAACAAGCTGATCGCCTTCTGGGACGACAACAACATTTCCATCGACGGCCCGATCTCGATGGCCGACAACACCAACCAGCCAGCCCGTTTCGCTGCTTCCGGCTGGAACACCTTGGCTGTTGACGGCCACGATCAGGAAGCCATCGCCAAGGCAATCGAACTGGCCAAGGTTTCCGACAAGCCGACCCTGATCGCCTGCAAGACGACCATTGGTTTTGGCGCACCGAACAAGGCCGGCACCAACAAGGTGCATGGCTCGCCGCTCGGCGCGGAAGAAATCGCAGCCACCCGCAAGGCGCTCGGCTGGTCGGCAGAACCTTTCGTCGTTCCGGCTGAAGTTCTGGACGCATGGCGCGTGGCTGGCCTCAACGCCGCCAAGAAGCGCCAGGAATGGGAAAAGCGCTTCGCCGCTGCCGACGCGGAAACCCGCGCAGAATTCGAACGCCGCATGCGTGGCGATCTGCCTGCCGGTTTCGATGCGGCCATCGTCGAATACAAGAAGAAGCTTTCTGCTGAAAAGCCGAAGGTCGCCACCCGCAAGTCTTCGGAAATGGCGCTGGAAGTCATCAACGGCGTCGTACCGGAAACCATCGGCGGCTCTGCCGATCTCACCGGTTCGAACAACACCAAGACCAGCCAGACCAAGGCAGTGACGCCGGAAAACTACGGCGGCCGTTATGTCCATTACGGCATCCGCGAACTCGGCATGTCGGCAGCCATGAACGGTATCACGCTGCATGGCGGCCTGATCCCTTATTCCGGCACCTTCCTGACCTTCTCGGATTATGCGCGTCCGGCCATGCGTCTGTCGTCGCTGATGGGCATCCGCGTCATCTATGTCATGACGCATGATTCCATCGGTCTGGGCGAAGACGGCCCGACCCACCAGCCGGTCGAACATCTGGCAGCACTGCGCGCCATTCCGAACCACAATGTCTTCCGTCCGGCAGACGCTGTGGAAACGGCGGAATGCTGGCAGATCGCCCTGCAGTCGACCAAAACACCGTCGACGCTGGCCCTGACCCGTCAGAACCTGCCGGTCGTGCGCACCGAGCATCGCGAAGAAAACCTCTCCGCTTACGGCGCTTACGAACTGGCGACCGCCAGCGACGACGCCAAGGTGACGATCTTCGCCACGGGCTCGGAAGTGGAAATCGCGCTCAAGGCCCGCGACCTTCTCGAAGGCAAGGGTATTGCCACACGCGTGGTCTCGGTGCCGTGCTTCGAACTTTTCGAAGGCCAGAGCGACGCCTACAAGCAGGCAACCATCGGCAATGCGCCGGTCAAGCTTGCCATCGAAGCGGCAATCTCGCTCGGCTGGGAGCGCTTCATCGGCGAAGACGGCATATTCATCGGCATGAAGGGCTTCGGCGCTTCGGGTGAGATCAACGATCTCTACAAGCACTTCGGCATCACGGCAGAACACGCCGTTGCAGCCGCGGAAAAGAAGCTCAACGCCGCAGCATGATTTTTTGAACGCCGGCGTCTCAAAAACGCCGGCGTTTAAGTTTCCGGTCAGTGCCGCGCGGGATTTATCCGAGTGCCCGGCACCGTCTGAATTATGAAGCACTGCAAGTGCAGTATCCTATCGGGAGATTTACAGAAAATGGCAGTTCGCGTCGCAATCAACGGTTTTGGCCGCATTGGCCGCAATGTTCTCCGCGCCATCGTGGAATCGGGCCGCACCGACATTCAGGTCGTCGCGATCAACGATCTCGGCCCGGTGGAAACCAATGCGCATCTTCTGCGCTATGACAGCGTCCACGGCCGTTTCCCCAAGGAAGTGAAGGTCGCTGGCGACAGCATCGACGTCGGCTATGGTCCGATCAAGGTGCACGCCGTTCGCAACCCGACCGAACTGCCGTGGAAGGAAGAAGGCGTCGACATCGCGCTGGAATGCACCGGCATTTTCACCGCGCGTGACAAGGCGGCAATGCATCTGGAAGCTGGCGCCAAGCGCGTCATCGTTTCGGCTCCTGCCGACGGCGCTGACCTGACGGTCGTTTATGGCGTCAATCACGACAAGCTCACCAAAGAGCATCAGGTCATCTCCAACGCGTCGTGCACCACCAACTGCCTTGCGCCGGTGGCACAGGTCCTCAACGATGCCATCGGCATCGAAAAGGGCTTCATGACCACGATCCACTCCTATACGGGCGACCAGCCGACGCTGGACACCATGCACAAGGATCTCTACCGCGCCCGCGCGGCAGCGCTCTCCATGATCCCGACCTCGACGGGTGCCGCAAAGGCTGTTGGTCTCGTGCTGCCGGAACTGAAGGGCAAGCTGGACGGCGTCGCTATCCGCGTCCCGACCCCGAATGTCTCGGTCGTTGACCTGACCTTCATTGCCAAGCGTTCGACCACCGTGCAGGAAATCAACGACGCGATCCGCGCAGCCGCCAATGGCCGCCTCAAGGGCATCCTCGGCTACACGGACGAGCCGCTTGTCTCGCACGACTTCAACCACGATCCGCATTCCTCGGTCTTCCACATGGATCAGACCAAGGTCATGGACGGCACCATGGTTCGTATCCTGTCGTGGTACGACAATGAATGGGGCTTCTCCAACCGTATGGGCGACACCGCCGTCGCTCTCGGCAAGCTGATCTAAGCCCCGTGGCCTGACTATGTTTCGCGCCCTTCTCCCCACTGTCGCCCGCTGGCGTCCGCTGGAAGGAGAAGGGCTCGAACATTTGAATCTTGCGCCCGCGGGCCGCAATATTCATGCCGAAAGCGTGGTGATCGGCAATCGCGGCGGCGATGCTTACGGTGTCCGCTACAGCATCGACTGCGACAGCACCTGGCGCGTTCTTCATTTCCTTATCGAGACCACATCCGGCCAGAAGCTGGAATTCTCCTCCGATGGCGAGGGCCATTGGCAGTCGATGACTGGCGAGCCTTTGCCGGAGTTCGACGGCTGCATCGACATCGATCTGGCAGGAACGCCCTTCACCAACACGCTGCCAATACGCAGGCTTGGCCTGACACCGGAAAGCGGCATCGTTCAGCTCGACATGCTTTATGTGCCGTTCGACAGTTTTCAGCCCCTCCGCGACAGCCAGCGTTACCGCTGTCTGGAAGAAGGCAGGCTCTATCGTTACGCGGCGGCGGACCGCTCTTTCACCGCCGATCTACCCGTCGATGAAGACGGGCTTGTTACCGATTATCCAACCCTGTTCCAGCGTCTGCCCGTTTAAGCCACACTATCCGAGCGATAAGGCTTCACCACGCGCCGGAACAAGCCAGGGAGAAAACTTATGGGTTTCCGCACTCTCGACGACGCCGACGTCAAATCCAAACGCGTTCTGGTCCGCGTTGACCTCAACGTGCCAATGACCGACGGACAGGTGACCGACCTCACCCGCATCGAGCGCATCGTTCCAACGATTGCCGAATTGTCGAAGAAGGGCGCAAAGGTCATTCTGCTCGCCCATTTCGGTCGCCCGAAAGGCGTTGCCTCCGACGAAAATTCGCTGAAGCATGTCGTGAAGCCGCTCGCCAAGGTGCTCGGGCCCCATATTTCTGGTCGGGGCGTCCATTTCGCGGAAGACAGCATCGGCGACAAGGCCGAGGCCGCTGTCGATGCGCTGAAGGACGGTGACGTTCTGCTTCTGGAAAACACCCGTTTCCACAAGGGCGAGGAAAAGAACGATCCGGAATTCGTCAAGGCGCTGGCCGCCAATGGCGATCTCTACGTCAATGACGCGTTTTCGGCTGCCCACCGCGCCCATGCCTCGACCGAAGGTCTGGCCCATGTCCTGCCTGCTTTTGCCGGTCGCGCCATGCAAGCCGAGTTGGAAGCGCTGGAAAAGGGCCTCGGCAATCCGGCCCGTCCGGTTGTCGCAATTGTCGGCGGCGCCAAGGTTTCGACCAAGCTCGACCTTCTTTCGAACCTCATCGAAAAAGTCGATGCGCTGGTAATCGGCGGCGGCATGGCCAACACCTTCCTCGCCGCACAGGGCCATGATGTCGGCAAGTCGCTCTGCGAACATGATCTCGCCCATACGGCGCGTGAAATCATGGCCAAGGCCGAAACCACCAAATGCGCCATCATCCTGCCGGTCGATGCGGTTGTGGGCTGGCACTTTGCCGCCGATACACCGAACAAGACCTATGGCGTCGACGCTGTACCAAGCGATGGCATGATCCTCGACGCAGGTGCGTTGTCCACCGATCTGATCGCCTCGGCCATCGACGATGCGGCAACGCTGGTCTGGAACGGCCCGCTCGGCGCATTCGAACTGCGCCCGTTCGACACCGCGACGGTCAAGACCGCGAAGCATGTCGCCGCCCGCACCAAGGCAGGCAAGCTCGTTTCGGTCGGCGGCGGCGGTGATACGGTCGCGGCGCTGAACCATGCCGGTGTGGCCGACGACTTCACCTATATCTCGACCGCAGGCGGCGCTTTCCTGGAATGGATGGAAGGCAAGCCGCTTCCGGGCGTCGATGTGTTGAAGAAATAAAGCATTTCCAGCAAAAGTGCGAAGCGCCTACGCGGGGAAATCAGTCCACTGGACTGATTTCTGATCCCGCTTCGATGCGCAGGACAATGCGGAAGAACAAATCAAAGGCTCCGGAAACGGGGCCTTTTTCGGTTCAAGATTTCGGCTTCAGTTTTAATAGGCGTCCGGGATCATCATCCTCGATCAGCCAGATCGCGCCGTCTGGACCAACGGCCACGTCGCGGATGCGATTGCCCATATCGAAGCGCTCGGCTTCGTCCGGCTGGCCCTTGCTGTCGAAAGCGACACGCACCAGCGCCATCGAAGAAAGACCGGCGATCAGGGCGGAACCGTCCCACGCCTTGAACAAATTACCCTTGTAGAAGGTCAGACCGCCCGGCGAAATCACCGGATTCCAGTAGACCCGCGGCGCTTCGAATTCCGGGCGCGTGCTGTGGCGCGGGATCGGCCTGCCGCTGTAATTGTCGCCATTGGAAACCACCGGCCAGCCATAATTGAGGCCGGGTTTGATCAGATTGAACTCGTCGCCGCCGCGCGGCCCCATCTCGTGTTCCCACAGCGTGCCATCGGGCGCGAAGGCCAGCCCATAAGGATTGCGGTGACCGGTCGTCCAGGTCAGGCCGCGAATGCCGCCCTCCCCCGCATTGGGATTATCTTGCGGCACGGACCCGTCCAGATTCATGCGGAGAATCTTGCCCATCGGGGCCTTATCATCCTGCGCTGTGGCAGGCTGCATACGGTCCCCGACCGTGAGAAACAAATGCTTGCCGTCCGGTGCGAAGGCGATCTTTCCGCCCGGCTGACCGCCCTTGGCGACCACATCCTGCTTCCACAGCGTGGTCAGGTCGTCAAGCGTGGCGTTGTCGCCGCTCTCTGCCAGTCTGGCCCGCGCCAGCACCACGCTGCTGCCGCCGTCCGCAGGTTCGTTATAGGTGAAATAAAGCGCCTTGCTTTTCGCGAAATCCGGCGCGGGCTCTATGTCGAGCAAACCGTTCTGCCCGCCAAAGGCAACCTTGGGCACGCCCGCCACTTCCGTCTTTTTGCCCACCTCGGTGACAATGAAAATCTCTCCGGGTTTTTCCGTCACGACCAGACGGCCATCGGGCAGGAACGCAATTGCCCACGGCGTGTTGAACTCCGCAACACTTGTGACGGTGAATGGCGCTTCGGCCTTGGTTTCGCGGTCGCCCGCATTGATGCTGGCGGACCAGGCGGATTGCATCGGAATAGATGTAACCGATGCGGCGAGAGCAAATAACAGGCTAAGATGAGCGGCGCGCATGTCTTCTCCTCGGAGGCGTTGGGCGATGAGAACGGCAGATTATTGTTACATGGGGTCTTGTCGCCCAGATGAAACCCCTCACCGTAAAAACCTTGAACCGGCCTCGTTCGACTGGCGACAAGAAAACATGTCCAGTCTAAATCGTTTAAAAAATTTTCTATCGTTTCAATCAGTTGCGCATGCCATCTTTTTACCGGACACTTCTGCCATCGGCGATAAGTCATCAATTTCCGATGCCGACCGAGGCGAACTCCAGTCGGCCGGTTCTGAAGAGGAGCTTACGAATGACCGAACGTCTTGAAGATATTGCGATTGCCCTGGTCGCTTCCGGAAAGGGCATTCTGGCTGCTGACGAGAGCTCCGGAACCATCAAGAAGCGTTTTGATTCCATCAATCTGGCATCCACGGAAGAGACGCGCCGCGATTACCGCGAGATGCTGTTCCGCGCCGACGATGCGATGAAGAACTATATTTCCGGCGTCATTCTCTACGATGAGACCATCCGCCAGAAAGCCAAAGACGGCACGCCGCTGACCGACATCATCCGCAATGCGGGCTCGATTCCGGGCATCAAGGTCGATGCGGGCGCGAAGCCTCTGGCTGGTTTCCCCGGGGAGACTATCACCGAAGGTCTGGATGGCCTGCGCGAACGCCTGAACGAATATCACGGCCTGGGGGCGCGTTTTGCCAAATGGCGCGGCGTCATATCAATTTCCGACGCTTTGCCGACATTGGGCGCGGTCAGGCAGAATGCACAGGCGCTGGCGCGCTATGCTGCACTTTGTCAGGAAGCTGGAATTGTGCCAATTGTCGAGCCGGAAGTCCTGATGGATGGCAAGCCGGGCGATCACAGCATCGACCGCTGCTATGAAGTGACCGAGCTGGTTCTAAAGACGGTTTTTGCCGAGCTTTATGACGCCCGCGTCAAGCTGGAAGGCATGATCCTGAAGCCGAACATGGTTCTCGATGGCAAGAATGCGCGCAAGGCGTCGGTCGAGGAAGTGGCTGAAAAGACCGTGCGTTGCTTCCTCAATACCGTTCCCGCCGCAGTTCCGGGCATTGCCTTCCTGTCCGGCGGTCAGACGGGCGAAGAGGCGACAGCGCATCTCTCGGCCATGAATGAAGCTTACGACATGCCATGGAAAATGACATTTTCTTACGGACGCGCGTTGCAGGCGGCAGCCCTCGAAGCATGGGGTGGCAAGCCGGAGAACGTCGCTGCCGGTCAGCGCGCCTTCACCCACCGCGCCCGCATGAACAGCCTTGCAGCAACCGGCGGCTGGAAAAAAGAACTAGAACAGGCAGCCTGATTTTTTTCAGGGCAGCGATAGAAAGGATAAGCCCGGTTTGGGCCGGGCTTTTTCATGATTCGTGGAAATGAAAGCCGACAGCCAGCGCCATGACGAATATGGCGATGACGGCAATTTTCCAGAAATCGCCGCGCCGCTTCAATCCCGGCAGGCCGAGCGGTTTGATGATGTGCATTCCCATCAGCAGGACAAGCAACACAGGCAAAACTTTGGTCACGGGCGACACCTCTCCCCTCCTTGTGACGCAGGCGCTTGCGAGCTGCAAGTCTTCTTGTTCTATTCCAATCTTCATCTTAAGTCCCATGGACGAAGCTTCACGGCTCGGCGTAAATTAAGGATGGAGGAGATGAAAGCGCACGGAGAAATCCAGGAGGATGCCGGTCTGAGGAGGCCGCGCTCGCGCTGACATCAGATGAAAAATCGCACCTTGGAACGTCCGTCATGCGGGCGGTGCGCGGTGCGTGTTTCTGGGAGGAAACAGCATGAATTCGAAATATGCCGAAACCTATGCCGCATGGCAGGCCGATCCTGAACGGTTCTGGGCGGAAGCCGCAGAGGCGATCGACTGGTTCAAGCCCTGGGATCAGGTTTTTGCAGGCGACGAAGGCGTCTATGGCCGCTGGTTCACCGGTGCGGAATGCAACACCTGTTACAATGCGCTCGACCGCCATGTCGCCAATGGGCGCGGCAATCAACTGGCGCTGATCTATGAAAGCCCCGTCACCGGCAAGGTGCGCAAGTTCACCTATAGCGAATTGCTGGAGGAAGTGGAGGCGCTCTCCGCCGTCATGCTGGACAATGGCGTGAAGAAGGGCGACCGCGTTCTGATCTATATGCCGATGGTGCCGGAAGCGGCAGTTGCCATGCTTGCATCGGCGCGCATAGGCGCTGTGCATTCCGTCGTCTTTGGCGGTTTCGCCGCCAATGAACTCGCAACCCGCATCGACGATGCCAAGCCGGTGATGATCATTGCCGGTTCCTGCGGCATCGAGCCGACGCGCGTGGTGCCCTATCAGGACATGCTCGACAAAGCCATTGCATCCGCCCACCACAAGGTCGGCCATTGCATCATTCTGCAGCGCGAGCAGCATGCCCATACCCCGGTTGAAGGGTGCGACATCGATTACACGGCTGCTGTGGACGCCGCGCGGGGCCGACACGTGCCCTGCACGCCAGTCGCCGCGACCGATCCGCTTTATGTGCTCTATACATCCGGCACCACCGGCGAGCCAAAGGGCGTGGTGCGCGACAATGGCGGGCACATGGTGGCGCTGGCCTGGTCGCTCAAACACGTCTTCGGCGTGGAGCCGGGACAGGTCTTCTGGGCGGCCTCGGATGTCGGTTGGGTGGTTGGCCACTCCTATATCGTCTATGCGCCGCTGCTCGCAGGGGCCACGACGATCCTGTTCGAAGGCAAGCCCATTGGCACGCCCGATGCGGGCACCTATTGGCGCATCATCGCCGAACATGGCGTGGAGGTGATGTTCACCGCGCCGACGGCGCTGCGCGCCATCAAGAAGGAAGATGCCGACGGGAATTTCGTCCGCAACTATGACCTGTCGAAATTCCGTGCGCTGTTTCTGGCAGGCGAACGCGCCGATCCGGACACAATCCACTGGGCGGAGAATCTGATCGGACGCCCGGTGCTTGACCATTGGTGGCAGACCGAAAGCGGCTGGCCGATGGTAGCCAATCCGCTTGGTCTCGGCCTTCTGGAAACGAAATACGGATCGCCTGCGGTCTGCCTTCCGGGCTACGATATCCGCGTGCTGGATGATGAAGGCCATGAGGTCGAACGCGGCCAGCTCGGCAATATCCTGATCAAGCTGCCACTGCCGCCCGGCTGCCTGCCGACGCTGTGGAATGCCGATGAACGCTTCAGGAAAGCCTATCTCGCGGAGTTCCCCGGCTATTATAAAACCGCCGATGCCGGATATATGGATAGCGACGGCTATCTCTATATCATGAGCCGGACCGACGACATCATCAATGTCGCGGGCCATCGCCTGTCCACCGGCGCGATGGAAGAGGTCCTTTCCGGTCATCCCGATGTGGCGGAATGCGCGGTGCTGGGCATTTCCGATCCCGTAAAGGGGCAAGCGCCTTGCGGTTTTCTGGTGCTGAAATCTAATATCGACCGCGATCCGCACGAGGTCGAAAAGGAATGCGTGGCCATGGTTCGCGACGCCATCGGCCCGGTCGCCGCCTTCCGGCTGGCCCTGACCGTGAAGCGCCTGCCCAAGACCCGCTCGGGCAAAATCCTGCGCTCAACCATCCAGAAGATCGCCGATGGCGAGACATGGAAAATGCCCGCCACCATCGAAGACCCGGCGGTTCTCGATGAAATCAGCACTCTTTTGCGGGAGCGCCATATCGGAATGGCCTTCGCCTGAGCTTTATAGCGGCATCAGCCAAACTATTGACCGGCGGTTTTCGCCGGTCCACTCTCCGCGCGAAACGGAGAACAGACCATGCAGCTTGAAGGCAAGGTAGCCATCGTCACCGGCGCTGCCCGCGGTATTGGCTATGCCATCGCAAAACGCTTCCTCATGGACGGCGCCAGCGTCGTTCTGTCGGATATCGACAACACGGCCACCTTGCAGGCGGTCAAAGACCTCGAACAATTCGGCGATGCGCGCGCCATGGCGGCGGATGTCGGCGACAAGCTCGATATCCATAATCTGATGACCTATACCGTCACCAATCTTGGCGAGATCGATATTCTCGTCAACAATGCTGGTATCGTCCATAAGGCGGATTTTCTCGACCTCAAGGAAGAGGATTTCGACCGCGTCATGCGCGTCAATCTGAAGGGCGCATTTCTATGCGGGCAAGCCGTCGCCAAACGCATGGTCGCGCGTGTGGAAGCTGGCGGCGAAGCGGGCACGATTATCAATATGTCATCGATCAACGCGATTTTCGGACTGCCGGACCAGCTTGCCTATTCCGTCTCCAAGGGCGGGCTCAGCCAGCTGACACGCACCATGGCCGTGGCGCTGGCGAAATGGGGCATTCGCGTCAACGCCATCGGCCCCGGCTCGATCCAGACCGATATGCTGTCAGCGGTGAATACGGACGCCGAGGCGCGAAAGACGATCCTGTCGCGAACGCCACTTGGCCGCATTGGCGATCCGGCGGAAATCGCATCCATCGCTTCCTTCCTCGCATCGCGGGACGCAAGCTACATCACCGGCCAGACGATCTATGCCGATGGCGGTCGCCTGCCGCTCAGCTATCTGGCTGAACCGCCCTTCAAACCATAAGCAGACCCCGCGCCCTTGTTGCAGTGGGCATATATTAGCGACATAATAATATCGCTTTGCTCCTGACAGAAAGCTGTCAGGAGGGGTGTGCGATAGTGTTTCCCTAAGGATGAGGGAGATGAACTATGGCACTCGCAATCGCACCGCTGATCGCAATCTTGAAGGAATACCGGCGCAAGCATGATGAGCGCCGCCGTTTTGTCCGCACCCAGCGGGCACTGGACGGTTTACCGAAAGATCTGCGCAAGGATTTGGGCTGGCCGGATCGCTATCTGGAACAGCGCAAGACAAAATATTGCAACGGAGAGTGAACCCGGAATGCGCAGAGCAGACCGTCTTTTCCAGATCGTTCAGCACCTGCGCGGTGGCAGGCTTGTCACCGCGCGCCAGCTTGCCGAACGGCTGGAAGTCTCCGAACGAACGATCTATCGCGACATATCCGACCTGCAATCAACCGGCGTTCCGATCGATGGCGAGGCCGGTGTCGGCTATATATTGCGGCAGGGTTTCGAGCTGCCGCCCCTGATGTTCACGCGGGATGAAATCGTCGCGCTGGTGGCAGGAGCGCGCCTCATCCGCGCCTGGGGTGGCGTATCCATGGCGCGCGGCGCCGAGGAAGCGCTGGTCAAGATCGAAGCCGTTCTGCCCAAGGAAGAACGTGCGCGGATCACCGGCACGCAGATCCACGCCCCTACTGCCAGAATCAGCATTGACGAGCGCCGCATCATCGATGCTGTCGAGCGCGCCGTGGATGAAAGCAGTGTGCTCAATATCCGCTACCGCGACCTCGAAGCGCGCGAGAGCGAACGCGACATTCGCCCGCTCGGCCTGTGGTTCTGGGGCAAGGTGTGGACCGTCATCGGCTGGTGCGAGTTGCGCAATGCGTTCCGCACCTTCCGCACCGACCGTATTGTCGAAGCAAGCGAAGCGGGCCGCCGGTTTCGCGCCGAGCGCGGCAAAACGCTGGCCGATTTCTACCGCCTGATGGAAATGAGCGAGTACAACGCATTCAAGGATTGAAATCACCCAAGAAGACTGCAGCCTCTGCTCCGTCGAATGTTCTGCATTCGACGGAGTTTTTTCTTCATTGCTCCGTCAGAATCGCACTGAGTTGTGCCACGATATATTGAAGCGCCTGATCCTCCTGTCGGCGCTTGTGCCAGGCAATATGCAACGGAAAGCCGCTGACTGTGATAGGCGGCGGGAAGGCAACAAGGTCGCTATCCGCATCCAGAACGCAATGCGAAGGCAGCATGGCGATCATATCCGTGCTTTTCAGCAGATCCGGCACCATGCCAAAATTGGGCACCACGAGACCGATGCGCCGCTTCAAACCCTTTTCAGCGAGAATCTTGTCTGCCGGGCTGTTGGTGTCGCCGCGTCCCGACACCAGTATGTGCGGATAAGCCAGCCAGTGATCGAGCGTAAACCCTCTGGCCGCTGGATGATCACGGCGCATGACGACACGGTACGTCTCGTCCAGCAGATGCTTGCGCTGAAGATCGTCGTCCGCATCTGGAAACACCGATAGTGCGAGGTCACTTGCGCCGCTCACCAGCGCTTCTTTTGCGGCCGCCGCGCCATGCCACGGCTGCACCACGATATCGATGCCCGGCGCATCCGCAGCAAGGACCTGCAACAACGGCTTGATTACAAAGATGGCTGGATAATCGGCCATGCAGATTTTGATTGTCTGTCGGATCGAAGCCAATGGCACATGCGGGGGGTCGACCAGCGCCATGACATCGGAAAGCAAGGTCTTCAACGGCGCGCGCAAGGCTTCGGCGCGCGCCGTGCGCCGCATCGAACCGCGCCCGCGTTCGAGCAACTCATCAGCGAAGACGGCTCGACAGCGTTGCAAGGCGTTGGATACGGCTGGCTGTGTCAGATGCAGACGATCCGCCGCGCGACTGACATGCGCCTCGTCGAGAAGTGCATCCAGAATGACCAGAAGATTGAGATCTATCGCCCTTAAATTCATGAAATCAATAATAACATATATAAATAATAGATTGGAATAATTACCGCATCGATTTCATCATCCTTCCAACATAAGGAGCCGTTGAAAGGAACAGATGATGTCCAGAACTTTGATTTTGCTTTTTCATCCCGATTTGTCGCAATCAAAAGCCAATGCCACGCTGGCAGGTGCAGCCGCCCAACTGCCGGAAGTGGACATTGTCGATATGCAGACTGCCTATCCCACCGGGATCGACTTTTACAAAGATGGCGAGCGTGAAGCGCAACGCCTTCTCGCGGCGGATCGCATCGTGCTGCAATTTCCGCTCCAGTGGTATTCAACGCCGCCGCTTTTAAAAGCCTGGCAGGATGCCGTGCTGACCCGCATGTTTTACGTGACTTATGAACAGGAAGGCCGGGCGCTGGAAGGAACGCCCATCATGATCGCCGCGACCGCTGGCAACGTGCCCGAAGCCTATACGCCCGGCGGACGCAACCTGTTTCCAATGAATGATCTTATGGCTCCGTTGCGTGCCACAGCCAATCGGTGCGGGCTGGAATGGGCAGAGCCGTTCTTCGTCTATGCAACAGACAAACTGGCACCGGATGCGCTCGAAAGCGCGGCAAGCCGCTATGTTCAGGTTCTGGAGCGCTGGATAGACGCAACACCCGTGGACAAAACCGAACACAAGGCGGCCTGAACGAAAACGCCCGGCATAAAGCCGGGCGCCAACTGACAGATATCGAGAGGCGGATGCCTGACGATTATTCTTCGTCTTCGTCGGTGTTCGTGCCCTTGAGGGACGAAAGCTTCGCGAAAACCTTGTCCGCGTCGAGTTCTTCTTCCGCAGGTGGTTCGTCGCGATAATCGAAGTTTTCTGTTGCCGAAGCTGGCAGCAGCGTGCTGTCGGATTCCGGTGCAGCCGGACGGTTGCGCGCTGCGCGTTCGACTTCGATGTCGAGATCGATCTGCGAGCAAAGGCCGAGCGTGACCGGATCCATCGCCGTCAGATTGGCCGAGTTCCAGTGCGAACGATTGCGAATCTGTTCGATGGTCGACTTGGTCGTGCCGATCAGGCGCGAAATCTGCGCATCCTTCAGCTCGGGATGATTGCGCACCAGCCAGAGAATCGCGTTCGGACGGTCCTGACGCTTTGACAGCGGCGTATAGCGCGGGCCCTTGCGCTTGGCTTCAGGAACGCGAACCTTCGGGTCAGCAAGCTTCAGACGGTAATACTGGTCTTTTTCGCCCTTCGCGATTTCCTCGCGCGAAAGCTGTCCTGTAATGACCGGATCGAGACCCTTGATACCCTGAGAGGCTTCGCCATCGGCAATCGCCTTCACTTCCAGCGGATGCAGCTTGCAGAAAGCTGCAATCTGGTCAAACGACAGAGCCGTATTATCGACAAGCCAGACGGCCGTTGCCTTCGGCATAAGAAGCTGAGTGGCCATTAGATATAATCCTTCTGTTCGTCCGCTCCGGTGGCGCGGGACGTGGAAAAAACCACAATTTCCGGGAAATCACGGCCTATATATAGGTTTTTTGGCAGCAGGGCAAGAATGCGCTGAAGCCCGCACAACAATCTGTGCGTGATTTCCCGATTGCGGCTATGACGAGCCGAAACTCTCAGGCGATATCGAGCACGATCTTGCCGATATGCCGCCCCTCTTCCATGCGCTCATGGGCACGCCAGGCATCCTTCAGGGAAAAGATCATATCCATGACCGGCGCGACACGACGCTCGGCCAGAAGCGGCCAGACTTTTGCCTCCAGCTCGCGTGCGAGTTCTGCCTTGAATTCAACCGGGCGGGCGCGCAGGGTCGATCCGGTATGGGTCAGACGCTTGGTCATCAGCAGCGCGAAATTGGCGGTGGCCTTGGCGCCGTTCAAAAACGCGATCTGCACGATGCGGCCATCTTCGGCGGCAACCTTATAATTGCGATCGACATAATCGCCGCCCACCATGTCGAGAATGACATCGGCACCCTTCCCGCCAGTCAGCTCCTTCACGGCAGTAACGAAATCCTCGTCACGATAATTGATCGCGTGATCGGCGCCGAGCTTCACGCAGGCATCGCATTTATCCTTGGACCCGGCGGTCACGATCACCGTCGCTCCGAACGCCTTGCCCAATTGGATAGCAGTCGTGCCGATACCCGACGAACCGCCATGGATCAGCAGGGTCTCGCCTTCCTTCAGGCCCCCACGTTGAAAAACATTGTGCCAGACGGTGAAAAAAGTCTCAGGGATGGCCGCAGCTTCGATATAGCCATAGCCGGAGGGCAGCGGCAGCGCATTGGTTTCATGCACCACAGCATATTCGGCATAGCCGCCGCCGGGCAGCAGCGCCACGACCTGATCGCCCTTCTTGAAGCGCTGCACGCCCGCACCAACCGCCACGATATCGCCTGCGATTTCCAAACCCGGAATATCGGATGCACCCGTCGGCGGCGCATAATTTCCCTGCCTTTGCAGCACGTCGGGCCGATTGACGCCCGCAGCCCGCACACGCACCAGCACCTGTCCCTCCCCCGGCTCCGGCATGGACCGCTGCACGGGGCGCAGCATATGCGCGCCACCCGGTTCGGAAATCTCGATTGCAGTCATCCGTGAAGGTAAATCGGCCATCATCATCAAAACTCCTGTTCGAACGCAGCCGGAAGCGCATGCGCCATACACAGTTTCGCACCGTCGCAGAAATACCTCACAAAAGGTCTGATCTGGGTTCGATCCTGGCCACACGCAATTCCGTTAGAGAAATCGTAATCGATTTTCCCAAATGTATATGCGAAGATTCAAGGTGTTAAATCTTTTCTCGGTAACTATGGCATCATTGACCACGGAGGAAGGCCATGAGCGGTTTCGAAGAAGATGCGATAAAGCCACGCGACAGCGCTGTGCTCAGCGAAGATGAATTGTCGCTGCTTTCAGTCGCGGAGATCGATCAGCGCATTGTCTTGTTGCAATCGGAAATCGAGCGTCTGAAAACCCAGAGACTGAAGAAAGGCGACAGTCGCGCTGCGGCAGAAGCTTTGTTTCGCTGAAAATGCCAGTGGAAGCCACGCCAGCGGCTTCCATAAATCCCCGGCATCAATGCGGGGCAATCACATAGGAATGTCGTTGTGCGCGTTTACATTCAGGTCCTGTCCCTTCTCTGTGGAACAGCCTTTCTCCTGATGGCATCGGGTCTGCATGGGTTGCTTTTGCCCCTGCGCGGCGGTGCCGAAGGTTTCTCGGTCACCTCGCTCGGTATGCTGGGCACCACCTGGGCAGGCGGTTTCGTGGCGGGCTGTCTTTTCGCCCCGCGCCTTGTGCGCCGTGTCGGGCATGTACGCGCCTTCGGCTGCTTTGCCGCATCGGCGGCGGTCATCGCACTTCTCTCCGGCATATTCGTCGACGCGACGATATGGGTCATTCTGCGCGCCTTCACCGGCTTTTCGATGGCCGGCGCCTTCATGGTCATTGAAAGCTGGCTGAATGAGCGCGCCACCAACGAATCGCGCGGCAAGATTTTCGGCCTCTATATGATGGTCAATTACGGGGCGACCATGACCGGCCAGATGCTGGTTGCAGGCGGCGACGTGCGCTCCGATCATCTGTTCATGATTTGCGGCATTCTCTTCTGTCTGGCGCTCATTCCAACCGCCATTTCAACAGCCGTCAGCCCAAGACCGCTGACCGAAGTGCAACTCGACCTCAAGGCGCTCTACCGCAACTCGCCCGCTGCCTTTGTCGGCTGCATATTGATCGGCATCGCCAATGGCGCCTGGGGCACGCTTGGCGCTGTCTTCGGCGCAAAATCCGGCATATCGACCACTGAAATCGCCCTCATGGTCAGCGTGACCATCGCGGCAGGCGCATTGATGCAGATTCCTATCGGGCGCATTTCCGATCTGGTGGATCGCCGTTTTGTACTTGCGGGCGTTGCCGCACTGGCCGCGCTTGTCGGCCTCGTCGCATTCATCATCGGGCCGTCGAACGGCTCGGTCATCATCGTTATGACAGGCTGTTACGGCGCACTTGCCTATGCGCTTTATCCGGTCGCCGTGGCGCACGCCAACGACCATGCAACGGCGGAAAGCTTTGTGAAAGTCTCCAGCGGCCTGCTGTTGCTCTACGGTTTCGGCACCATGCTCGGCCCGCTTCTGGCCGCTGCGGCCATGGATATATTCTGGCCGTCCGGGCTCTTTGCCGTCACCATGCTGGCGCATATTTCGATTACCGGCTACGCGCTGTTCCGCTCGCGCCAGCGCGCCGCGGTGCCCAAGGAAGAGAAGGATCAGTTCAAGAGCATGCCATCTGAACGTGGTGCGACACCGGAAGCAATGAACCTCGATCCGAGAGCCGAAACGGAAAGCTGATCTGATCGTCTATTGAAAGAAGCGGGATAGCGCTGAAACCGCGCCGATAGAAAAAACATGAATCAAAATGTTCGGCGGCTGTGGCACAGCCGCCAATATTAAACTCAGGTCGGGCAAGGTGCAGCCGTGAGAGCGAGGTTCGATCTGATTTCATCACATCGGCGCTCTAACCGTTTATTTTAACGCGCGTCTTTTCTGAAAACCGCTTTTCAGTTTTCAAGATGCGCTCTCAAAGGCGCTGCCGCCATTCGACCGTTCTGGCCGAGATGCTTATCGCTATATCAGGCCGCAGCAACACCCGGCTTAAGCCAGTCTGTTCCACGTCCGATATGAAATGGCTTGAAGCGCCTTTGCGGCTTCCCTGTCCATGCCCCTTGGGTTTGCGTCAGTGACGCGTTACCTGAGATCTGAGCTTCTCTATCTGGTCCTTCAGCATAAGCTTCTTGCGCTTGAGAGACGCAACGTGAAGATCATCCATTGCCGGTGACGCCAAAGCATCGGAAATTTCCTGCTCCAGAGCGCCGTGCTTCTTTTCAAGCGTGGCAAGATGGGACTCGATAGCCATCATCAGTTCTCCTTTGGTTGATTTCCACACGATAACGGAACAGCCAGACCGACCCCAGATCAACCATTGCGGCAGGTGTTGTTGTTCCATCTGCTTAACTGCATGAACGCCCGGCACACCTCCTGTTTATCCGGGCCAACACGCAGTCCCGGCTGCCATGCATGCGGTTTTGATTTGTCGCCTTCGACAGCCGCCATCCATGACAGAACCATGACAGTTTGGCATGAGTTTGGTGCAAAGTCGAATTTGTCGTGGTAGCATTTTCCAATCGCGAAAAATGTGATAAGGGCTTCGCCCGAAACGGGCTTGCGCAGCGCCTTGAACGAGGTTCGGCGCAGCCCGTAAAACTATTCAACAGAATGGGGTTCGCATGTCCGATCAGGAACAGGCCGAGATCAGGTTGGCCGTCGCACGTCTGAAACAGGAGCACGCGGATTTCGATGCGGCCATCAATGCGATGATTGCCGTCGGCTGCGACCAGTTGCGCGTCCAGCGCATGAAGAAGAAAAAACTCGCGATCAAGGACAAGCTTCAGGAAATGGAAGATCAGGTCATTCCTGACATCATCGCCTGATCGCGCCTCATATCGAAAGCAAAGCCGGGGTCCGCCCGGCTTTATCATTTTTACCCACGCAATATCTCATCCGCGAAAGCATGAAACGGAGCAGGAAAGACCAATGAGCGTTACCGCCGACGTCGCCATTATCATGGGCAGCCAGTCTGATTGGGAAACCATGCGCCATGCCGCAGATACGCTGGAGGCGCTCGGTATCGGCTTTGACGCCCGTATCGTTTCCGCGCACCGCACGCCCGACCGGCTGGTGGCCTTTGCCAAGGGCGCGAAGGCCGACGGCTTCAAGGTTGTGATCGCTGGCGCAGGCGGCGCCGCACATCTTCCCGGCATGGCCGCCGCCATGACGCCGCTGCCGGTGTTTGGTGTGCCGGTTCAGTCCAAAGCTCTTTCCGGCCAGGATTCGCTCCTGTCCATCGTGCAGATGCCAGCTGGCATTCCCGTCGGCACGCTGGCCATTGGACGCGCTGGTGCCGTCAACGCCGCCCTGCTCGCCGCCGCCGTTCTGGCGCTGCACGACGATGCTCTTGCCGCCCGTCTGGATGAGTGGCGCAGCGCCCAGACCGAGAGCGTGGCTGAACGTCCTACCAATGAGGTCTGATATGGAAAAATCCGCACTCACATCCGGCGCAACGATCGGCATCATCGGCGGCGGACAATTGGGCCGCATGCTGGCCATGGCCGCAGCGCGGCTCGGCTTCCAGACGGTCATTCTGGAGCCACAGGCAGATTGCCCCGCGGCGCAGGTTGCAAACCGCCAGATCGTCGCCGCCTATGACGATCCGAAAGCGCTGGCCGAACTGGCCGCAGCGTCCGACGTCATTACCTATGAATTCGAAAACGTGCCGGTCAGCGCCGCAGACAAGCTTGCCGAGACCGCAATCGTCCTGCCGCCGCCAGCGGCGCTGGAAATTTCGCAGGATCGCTTCAACGAAAAGCAGTTCCTCAATGAAAGCGGCATCGAAACCGCCCCCTGGCGTCTGGTCGATGACGAAGAAACGTTGATCGCAGCACTTGGTGCGCTTGGCGAACGCGGTATCCTGAAAACCCGCCGCCTCGGCTATGACGGCAAGGGACAGGTGCGCCTGACTTCGCTGGACGAAACAGCTGCCCATGACGCGCTGACCGCCATCAACAAGGCCCCGGCGATCCTCGAAGGGTTTGTCGATTTCGATCGTGAAGTCTCGGTCATCGCCGCGCGCGACCGCAGCGGCAATGTTGCCATTTTCGACATCGCCGAAAACGTCCATAAGGATGGCATTCTCTCGACATCGACCGTTCCTGCCCGCATTTCCGCACAGACGGCGGATGCTGCGCGGCAGGCGGCAGAGAAGCTTTTGCATGCGCTGGATTATGTTGGTGTTCTGGGGCTCGAATTCTTCGTCCTCAAGGACGGTTCGCTGCTCGCCAATGAATTTGCGCCACGTGTGCACAATTCCGGCCACTGGACGGAAGCCGCCTGCGCGATCTCGCAGTTTGAACAGCATATCCGCGCCGTTGCCGGGCTGTCGCTTGGCAATACGGACCGGCATTCCGATTGCGTGATGGAAAACCTGATCGGCAACGATATTGATCGCGTGCCAGCGATTCTATCGGAACCCAATGCCGTGCTGCATCTCTATGGCAAAAAGGAAGCTCGCGAAGGCCGGAAAATGGGCCATGTGACCCATATCAAGCCCCGCGCGCGCTAGGCTTTGTCGGGAATCTGGACGATTCCCGATGACTCCGCCCGCTGCGACAAGATTTTCAGGCTCCCGCCCGTGAATCTGCCGCGCAGGAGTTGACATTTACCCGAAACCTTGTGTATTTCGGCCAACCCTTCAGGCACATATACCGTGTCTGTAATCAATTGGCGCCTTGGGCGCTGTTTTTATGAAGCCCGGCGGCGTGTTCATGTCGATGGGCCAACCAGACCGGTGATTGACATGAAGATCAAGAACTCGCTTAAAGCGCTTAAGGGCCGTCATCGCGACTGCCAGCTGGTCCGCCGCAAGGGCCGCGTTTACATCATCAATAAGACTGCTCCGCGCTATAAGGCTCGTCAGGGCTAATCTTATTTTTGATTTTGCATTTGACGTTCCGCCGTGCATAGGGAAATCTATGCATATGCGGAACGTTTTTGCATGTCTGAAGATTTTTGCGACGGTTGCCGCATTCAGCGCGGCGACCTTGACCATTCACGGCGCACGCGCCGAGATGGCACCCGATGAGGCGCCTTTAAACGCCCCGCTGACTGCTCCGCTCACGCCTGTACAGATCGGCGCAGACAGCGAGCAGAAGCCCTCCTCCTCGCAAACAGCCCCCGCCAAAGCGGCAGCGCCCCAGACGCCGGAAGAGCGTCTCGACAAGCTGTTTGCCGAGCTTCGCAAAACAACGGACGAAGCCAAGGCACGACGCATCGCATCGCAGATCAATACGCTCTGGTCGCAATCCGGCAGCGCCACCATCGACCTTCTGGTGCAATGGGCGAACGCCGCCATGCTGGAACATCGCTATACGTCAGCGCTCGATTTCCTGAACGAAGCCATCGCTCTCAATCCGGATTATGCGGAAGCATGGAACCGCCGCGCGACGGTTTATTTCCTGCAAAAAGATTATGCTCACGCCATGTATGACATCAATCGTACGTTGGAGCTGGAGCCGCGCCATTACGGCGCCCTGACGGGCATGGCGGCCATTCTGCGCGTCCGTGGCCTCAAGGAGCAGGCCATGAAGGCTTATGAGCAGGCGCTGATTGTTTATCCGATGATGCGGGACGCCCAGAAAAATTTCAGCGATCTAGCCGATGAGCTGGCCGACACGCGCACCTAACACTACAGTTGCATTCTTTGTGATGCCGGTCTGCAAACAGACCTATCCCATAAAACAAAACGCGCCCCGGAAGGAGCGCGTTTTTTACTTATACGCAAGAGCACCGAAACTGGATGAGATTCGGGATGATGGTGTGCCGAAAATGATGGGGCTTTGAGACCCGGAGCGGAGCGTACATAAAGTACGTGAGCACCGGAAGCTCAAAGACGTGCCATTTGCAGGCCACCAGAGCCCGAATATCGCCAGTTTAGACGCCGGACTTTCCGTCGGCGCCTATATAGGCGATGCGGAGCATGTTGGTCGCACCCGGCGTACCGAAAGGCACACCGGCGGTGATGATGATGCGCGAACCGGCTTTACCGAAGTCTTCTTCGAAGACGATCTGGCAAGCGTGATCGACCATATCTTCCAGATCGTGGGCATCGGCGGTTACGACGCAATGCAGGCCCCAGACGAGCGACAGCTTGCGGGCGGTGTCGACGACCGGCGACAGCGCGATGATCGGTGTGCGCGGACGCTCACGGGCGGCACGCAGGCCGGTGGTGCCGGAAGCCGTGTAGGTCACGATGGCCGAGAGCTTCAGCGTTTCGGCAATCTGGCGGGCCGCAAGCGAAATCGCATCGGCACCGGTTGGTTCAGGTGCTGCGCGCTGCGCATCGATGATGGTCGAATAGGTCTGTTCCTGCTCAACCTGTTCGGCAATGCGGTTCATCGTGGCGACCGCTTCGACCGGGTATTGGCCCGATGCCGATTCAGCCGAAAGCATGATGGCGTCCGCGCCTTCGAACACAGCCGTTGCAACGTCCGACACTTCGGCGCGCGTTGGCACCGGCGCGGTGATCATGGATTCGAGCATCTGCGTGGCCACCACAACCGGCTTGCCGGCACGGCGTGCGCGGCGGGTGATCTGCTTTTGAATGCCCGGAACGCTTTCAAGCGGCATTTCCACACCGAGATCGCCACGGGCGACCATCAGGGCATCGGAAAGCTCGATGATCTCGTCAAGGCGTGTTACCGCCTGCGGCTTTTCGATCTTCGACATGATGCCGACCTTGCCGCGCGAAACCTTGCGCACTTCGGCCAGATCTTCCGGGCGCTGGATGAAGGACAGCGCAACCCAGTCGATTTCTTCCTTCAACACGGCATCAAGGTCCTTGCGGTCCTTT
Organism: Ochrobactrum soli; assembly: GCF_003664555.1. Taxonomy (NCBI): domain Bacteria; kingdom Pseudomonadati; phylum Pseudomonadota; class Alphaproteobacteria; order Hyphomicrobiales; family Brucellaceae; genus Ochrobactrum; species Ochrobactrum soli. The sequence goes on from NZ_RCHH01000008.1 coordinate 101,883, forward strand.
TCGGTCAGTGCACCGACACCGAGCGTGGTGTCCGGCAGGCTGACGCCCTTGCGGTCGGAAATGCGGGTGCCGGAAACGACCTTACAGCGGATGGACTTGCCATCGGTGGCTTCGGCTACGAGATGCAGCTTGCCGTCATCGATGAGCAGGCGGTGGCCCGGCTCGACCGCTTCCAGAATTTCCGGATGCGGGAGAAAGACGCGGGTTTCGTCGCCGGGCGCTTCGTTGTTGTCGAGCGTGAAGGTCTGGCCGGGAACGAGATCGACCTTTCCGTCCTTGAACTTGCCGACGCGCAGCTTTGGCCCCTGAAGGTCGGCGAGAATGCCGATCGGGCGGCCAATGGCCTTTTCCACATTGCGGATGCGCTTCACGAGGGTGCGCATCAGGTCATGGTCGGCATGGCTCATATTGATGCGGAAAACATCGGCACCGGCTTCAAAGAGCTTGCGGATGACGGCTTCCTCGCCAGACGCCGGACCCAGCGTTGCGAGAATCTTGACCTTGCGGTTGCGCTTCATTGACTATTCGTTCCTGTAACAGTGGGGGTTTCCGGCGGTGTTTCGTCTGCAAGCTGAACCATCCAGCTCGACTGTTCCCCGGTATCATATTCCTGGAAGCCGTTGCGCTGGAAGCCGCGCGCGTAGCAATCCTGCACGCCCGAGATGCGGAATTCCTTTTCCGCGACGCACATATTCACATTGCCCTGCCAGCGGCCGTCGCCTTGGGCATCCTCGGCATAGAGATAATAATAGCGCGACGTCAGCGGGCCTTCGATCAGCGTTTTGCAGGTCGAGCCTTCGATATGCCACCAGCCTTCTGTTACCCAGCCGGTCTTGGCCCGGTAACCGATGGAGACGCCGACAAGATTCTGCGTCGAATTACAGACGCGGAAATCGGCCCGCGCCTCCACAGAGGTCATGCCGAGCGCACCAAGCAACACGGCGGAAAATACAGCCAGGAAGTGTGGAAGTCGCATCCGCCGAACCCCTTCAGCCCGCAATCGCTTTTGTTTCACGTCTGGAAATCCCATTTCGGTCGCTCTCTTTTCGGCAGTTTCGCCGGTGATGTCAACGCAGTCCCGCCGAGAAGAAAGCACATGACGAAAGAATGATCGTTGCAATCCCGGCTTTCTCATGACAGACCTGAAACAGCTTCCCGCGCCCGATGAAAATCAATCCCGAATTGTTCCTGGGAATTCAATCCGTGTCGTTCGCAAAACCGTCAGCCACTTCGTTCTCGCCCGTTTACAGGATCGAAGGCGATTTTCGCCTCGGCCTGCTTCTGACCGCCGACCACGCACGGCGCGACGTGCCTGCCGAATACGGTAGTTTGGGTCTGGAAGAAAGCGAATTCGACCGTCATATCGCTTATGACATCGGTGTCGAAGCCTTGACGCGGGCATTGGCTGGCCGCCTTCAGGCGCCCGCAGTGCTTGGCGGCTTTTCCCGTCTGCTGATCGATCCCAATCGCGGCGAGGATGACCCGACGCTCATCATGCAGCTATCGGATGGCGCGGTTATTTCCGGCAATTATCCGATGTCGGCGGGTGAGCGGGAAGATCGGCTGACCCGTTTTTACCGTCCCTATCATGAGGCTGTGACGGAAATGAGTGCCCGCGTGGAACGCGAAAGCGGACATGCGCCCTTCATCGTCTCCATCCATTCATTCACACCGCGCTGGAAAGACAAGGCCCGCCCCTGGCAGATCGGCCTACTGTGGGACAAGGACGACCGCGCCGTCGCGCCGCTTCTGTCGCTGTTGCGCGCCGAGCCCGGTCTGGTGGTCGGCGACAACGAGCCCTATGACGGCGCATTGCGCAACGACGCCATGTATCGCCACGCCACGGCCAAGGGCTTTGCCCATGTGCTGATCGAGGTGCGGCAGGACCTGATCGCCGACGAGGCCGGAGCGGTGGAATGGGCGGAACGGCTTGCTCCGATGCTGCGGCAGATCAACACGCTCGACGGCATGCACGAGGTCCGGCATTTCGGCTCGCGCACCGGCACGGTGGCGTGAACCACCGCTTTTCCACAGTGTTCCACACTCTTCCACAAGGTTTGGCCCCATAAATCGTGCCGGGCATCGAAAAGGCTCTTAATTTTGCCCGCGACTCGCGGGAAAACCGGTGCAGAATTTCAGACATGCGAAATCGTGCCTCCGCGCCGTTCGCACCCATCAAGACAAGAATTGGAGAAGCCGCGTGAGCGACGACATTACCAGCGAAGCCCAAACCATTGCCGTCGGCCAATTGCGTGCCTTCATCGAGCGCATTGAGCGCCTCGAGGAAGAAAAAAAGACCATCGCCGACGATATCAAGGAAGTTTACGCGGAATTGAAGGGTTCGGGGTTTGACAGCAAGGTCGTGAGGACCATTATTCGTCTGCGTAAAAAAGAAGACCATGAACGTCAGGAAGAAGAAGCGATGCTCCAGCTCTATATGGACGCGCTTGGCATGGGCTGACCCAAAGCTCTACCCGGAGCTTTTACCCCTTCTTCCTGAAATCGGAACCCGGCGGATCACGCCTGATTCGCATTCAGAGGAAGGGGATTGGGTCCATGGAATATAAGAAGCTCGGACGTACCGAACTGAAAGTTTCGCCGCTCTGTTTCGGCGGCAATGTCTTTGGATGGACGGTCGATGAAGCGACTTCGTTTTCGCTGCTCGACCGTTTTGTCGATGCAGGCCTGAATTTCATCGATACGGCGGACGTCTATTCCGCCTGGGCAAATGGCAATGTCGGCGGCGAATCCGAAACCATCATCGGCAACTGGCTGAAATCCCGCGGCTTGCGCGACAGGGTCGTCATCGCCACCAAGGTCGGCTCGGAAATGGGGCCCGACGAAAAGGGTCTTTCACCCGCTTATATCCGCAAAGCCGTGGACGCCTCCCTCAAACGGCTGCAGACCGACTATATCGATCTTTACCAGTCCCATTGGGACGATCCTGAAACACCGTTCGAGGATACGCTCGGAACTTATAAAGAGCTGATTGATGCGGGCAAAGTGCGCGCCATCGGCGCGTCCAACCTGACGCCGGAGCGGCTGACGGAAGCGCTGGACGTTGCAAAACAGCACAACCTGCCGCGCTACGAAACCTTGCAGCCGCTCTATAATCTTTATGACCGGTCGGGGTTCGAGGATGGGCTGGAAGCCATCTGCCGCGACAATGAAATTGGCGTCATTCCCTATTATGCGCTGGCCGCCGGTTTCCTGACCGGCAAATACCGCTCTGCCGACGATCTTGGCCAGAGCGCTCGCGGCAAATCGGTTGAGAAATATCTGACGGATCGCGGCTCGCGGATCATCGCCGCGCTGGACCAGGTGGCCCGCAGTGTCGACGCCACGCAGGCGCAGGTGGCCATCGCCTGGCTGGTTGCTCACCCGTCGATCACTGCGCCGATTGCCAGCGCCACGCGCCTGACCCAATTAGGAGAACTGATCAGCGCCGCCGAGCTGAAGCTCAGCAAAAACGATCTGGCCCTGCTCAACAAGGCAAGCGCCTAGATCAGAGAGAACCCGCCGACAGATCGGCGGGTTCCATTATCCCTCGATCTCCTCGCGCAGCATTTCGAGTTCCAGCCACTCTTCTTCCATGGCCGCGTTCTCACTGCGCTTCTTTTCCAAAAGATCGGCAGTCTTAGCAAATAGCGTCGGGTCCTTGGCATAAAGCTGCGGATCGGCAAGCTTGCCTTCAAGCACGGTAATTTCCTTGCCCAAGGCGTCCATCTTGCCCGGCAGCGTTTCCAGCGCGAATTTCTGCTTGTAGGAAAGTTTGCGCTTTTCCTCACGCTTCGGCTGCGAAGCCTCGTCACCGCTGTCGTCGCTCTTATCGCGGGCAGTCGCTGTCTTCACGTTGCGACGCTCCAGCGCCTGTTCCTTGCGCTGCGCCATCATGTCGGCATAGCCGCCCGCATATTCCAGCCAACGGCCATCGCCTTCCGGCGCAATCACCGATGTCACGGTGCGGTCGAGGAAATCGCGATCATGGCTGACCAGAATGACCGTGCCCGGAAAACCCGCCACCAGTTCCTGCAACAGATCCAGTGTTTCCATGTCGAGATCGTTGGTCGGTTCGTCGAGGATCAGCAGATTGGCCGGACGGGCCAGCACACGGGCCAGCATCAGACGCGCTCTTTCGCCACCGGAAAGTTCGCGGATCGGCGTGCGCGCCTGTTCCGGCTGGAACAGAAAATCCTTCATGTAGGAAACGACATGGCGCTGCTCGCCATTGATGACGAGGTTCTCCCCACGCCCATCGGTCAGATAATGCGACAGCGTCTCATCCAGATTGAGACTGTCACGCTTCTGGTCAAGCTCGGCCATTTCCAGATTGACGCCCAGCCGAAGCGTACCGGAATCCGGCGCAAGTTTGTCAGTCAGAAGCGAAAGCAGCGTGGTTTTTCCGGCACCATTCGGTCCAACCAGACCGATCCGGTCGCCGCGCTGCACGCGGGTCGAGAAATCCTTGACCAGCACGCGGTCGCCATAGGCCTTGTTCAGCCCCTTGGCTTCGATCACCAGCTTGCCGGATTCCTTGGAATCGCTGGCGGTCAGAACCGCAGTGCCTTGCGCCTTGCGGTGGTTGCGGAAATCAGCGCGCATGGAATGCAGTTCGCCAAGGCGGCGCATATTGCGCTTGCGGCGCGCCGTCACGCCATAGCGCAGCCAGTGCTCTTCACGGGCAATCTGGCGGCCAAGCTTGTGATGATCGCGCTCTTCCTCTTCCAGAACCTTGTCGCGCCATTCCTCGAAATGACCGAATCCCTGCTCCAGACGGCGTGTGATACCACGGTCAAGCCAGACGGTCGCGCGGCTGACATTTTCCAGAAAGCGACGGTCATGCGAGATCAGAACGATAGCCGAACGGATCTGGCGCAACTCGCCTTCCAGCCATTCGATCGTCGTCAGATCGAGATGGTTGGTCGGCTCGTCCAGCAAAAGCACATCGGGCTGCGGCGCGATCACACGCGCCAGCGCTGCGCGGCGCGCTTCGCCACCTGAAAGATGATCCGGATTTTCTTCGCCGGTCAGGCCCAGATGCTCCAAAAGATAGGTCACGCGATGCGGATCGTCGGTCGGTCCGAGTCCCGCTTCGACATAGGCGCGCACGCTGGCAAAACCGTCCATGTCCGGCACCTGCGGCAGATAGCGAATGGTCGCGCCCGGATGCTTGAACACTTCGCCCGAGGTCGGCTCGACCATGCCTGCGGCGATCTTCAACAACGTGGATTTGCCAGAACCATTGCGCCCGACCAGCGCGATGCGGTCGCCCTCGCTCACCGAAAGGCTCGCATCCTCCAGAAGCGGCGTGCCGCCGAAGGTGAGCTTGATCTGGTCTAGACGAAGGAGCGGTGGTGCCATGGTTCTTCTGAGGCTTTCTGGGCGGTTCGCGCGATGGGCTTTGAAATTCCGCCCTGCTTGTCCGCGACAAAAGCCGTTCTGTCAAATGGATCGATAGGAAAGAGGCATGAAAAACAAACAGGCCGGGTTTCCCCGGCCTGCCGTGATTGGTTTTCCAGCCTAAGCCGGCTCAAGCTCTGCGAGCTTGCCGAGCTTAGTGGCGCGAACTTATTGGCAACGCGCTTCGTAGATGCGGCCGTAATTGTCACGATAGCGGCAGTACTGCACGCCATTGCGCGACTGGGCAGCGCCCACCAGCGTACCGGCGACAGCGCCGATCGCTGCACCCGTGAGAGCGCCACGGCCATTGCCGCCAATTGCACCACCGGCAAGAGCGCCGATTGCTGCACCGCCAACGCCGTAACCAGCCGTACGCTGTTCGTTGGTCGTGCAGGCTGCTGTTGACAAAGCGAGCACCCCGGCAACCGCAATCATGGAAAGACGTGATTTCATCAAACAATCTCCTGTCAAAGTTGACATTTCAGGTGCCGATTTTGCGTCCCCAATTTCGGCGTTAGCGAATTTACCCGCTTGCTGCATTTGAAATACGTTTCGCTATCGAGCGTCAAGCCTTTTCAATCGGTAAGGTTAGCGGCACACTGTTGGCGTGTTCAGAACTTAAGTTTGCGACAAGTATCGCTAAGCCAGAACGCACAGTAATACGAAGTGTTCCACGCACTATATTGGAAACAGTCCACGAAGAACCAAAAGGTAAGGTCACGTTGTCTAACGGCCACTCGGCATTTGTGATTGAAAGTCCGTCCAAAGCCGAAAAACTGATGACGCTGAACAGCGTACCATCTGGAAAATCATAGGCAAATTCGCCGGATGTCACCGGCCAGGCTTCTTCCGCACCGCTGGAAAGAAAGACGTTCCGCCCCTTTTCCGCCTGCGCCGTCGCCATGGTGAGATGCAGAAGCGTGTGATCGGTGCGCTGTCCGCCGAAAGCGCCGCACAAAATGGCGCGCGTTGCGCCACGGGCAAACGCTTCCTCGAAAGCCAGTTCGCCGTCCGTCATGTCCTTGGCGCGGGGAAATGTCTTTTGCGGCACATGCGCATATTGTTCAACGAGCGCTTGTGGCGTCGAATCGAAATCGCCAAGCCAAAGTTCTGGCTCGACGCCCAATGCCGCCGCATGACGAATGCCGCCGTCGGCGGCAAGAATGCGCGCGCCGGCTATCTGCTGCCGCAGCCGTTCGGTTACGACAAGATCGCCGCCGAGAAGGATGACGAATGTGCTCATAAGTCGCTCATATCATGGGCAAATCGCAGCCGGAAGTCCGTTGTGCCCGACTTGTCGATGGTTTTGCCTCTCTTGCCCTTCACGGCCTGACATATTAATGTCGCAACGCTCTAACGGGGTGCCATCGGCGCAAGCAGATGGCTGAGAGGCTTTTCAAAAAGCCAACCCGCCGAACCTGATCCGGTTTGCACCGGCGGAGGGATTAGATGCTGCTCTGCGGCACGATCCCGAAAAGTTGCAGCTTCAAGTTCCAACCTTTCGGTGATGATTGTGTTCCTGAACCCAAGCGGCGCTATATCCTTTTAACATGATGAAAGGACGTGCCGTTATGCGGCTGTTATCTTTGCTGGCCTTCTCTTTCGCGGCAGCGGTAAGCCTTACGCCCGCAGCGCAGGCGAAAGACAAGCTCACCATCTACACCTATGACAGTTTCATTTCTGAATGGGGCCCCGGTCCCAAGGTGAAGGAAAGCTTCGAGAAGGAATGCGACTGCGAGATCAACTGGGTTGCTTCCGCCGATGGCGTGGCGCTGCTCAACCGGCTGAAGCTCGAAGGCGGCAACACCAAGGCCGATATCGTGCTGGGTCTCGACACCAATCTGACCACGGAAGCGCGCGCCAGCGGCTACTTTGCGCCAAGCGGCATCGATCTTGGCAATGTCAGCGTGCCGGGCGGCTTCAAGGACGATATTTTCGTACCCTATGACTATGGCTATTTCGCCGTCGTCTATGATTCGGAAAAGCTGCCCAATCCGCCCAAGAGCCTGAAAGAACTGGTCGAAGGCGACCCGTCGCAGAAGCTCGTGCTTCAGGACCCGCGCACCTCGACGCCCGGCCTCGGCATGCTGTTGTGGATGAAGTCCGTCTATGGCGATCAGGCGGACGACGCCTGGCAGAAGCTGCAAAAGCGCATTCTCACCGTCACGCCGGGCTGGTCTGAAGCCTATGGTCTCTTCACCAAGGGTGAAGCGCCGATGGTACTCTCTTATACCAGTTCGCCCGCCTATCATGTCATCGCGGAGAAGACGGATCGCTACAAGGCGTTGGCCTTTCCGGAAGGCAATTATCTGCAGATCGAACTGGCCGCCCAGACGACGACCGGCGCCAAGAACCCGCTGGCGCAGAAATTCCTCTCCTTTATGACCGGCCCCGGCTTTCAGGATGTGATTCCCGAAACCAACTGGATGTTCCCGGCAGGCAAGACCTCGACGCCGTTGCCCGCCGCATTCGACGCTTTGCCGAAGCCGGAAAAGACCTTGCTCATTCCATCCGACGAGGTTGCGAAGAACCGCAAGGCCTGGGTCGATGAATGGCTGGCAGCCACCAGCAAATGATAAACGCTCCGGCAAGCAAAGCTACCCACCCCACCCCCGCGATGAAACCCGTCGCGGGGGCTTTGGCGCTGGCTTTCCTTGCCGTGCTGGCCGGTGGTGCGCTCGTCGCACTTGCCTTTGAGGCCAGCGGCGGCTTCGATGCCGCCGCAAATTTCGATGCCTATCTCTGGCGAACCGCCCGTTTCACCATCACACAAGCCATCGCATCCAGCCTGCTTTCGGTCGCCTTCGCGATCCCCGTTGCCCGCGCCCTCCATTCGGAAGCGCATTTTCCCGGACGCGGCCTTATCCTGCGGCTTTTCGCTCTGCCGCTCGCACTGCCTGCCCTCGTCGCTGTGCTGGGTGTGACCAGCATCTATGGCCGCAACGGCCTCATCGCCCATATATCAGACACTGTGGGATACCCTTTCCAGCCGGATATCTATGGCATTACCGGTATTTTGATCGCGCATGTGTTCTTCAACATGCCGCTGGCAGTGCGGCTCATCCTCGCCGCCTATGAATCGATACCCGCCGATTACTGGAAACTCGCGGCCCAGCTTGGCATGGGCAACCGCGCCCGTTTCCGGCTGATCGAGTGGCCGGTTATCCGCCGCAGCCTGCCCGGCATGGCGGGGCTGATCTTCATGCTCTGCGTGACGAGTTTTACCACCGTGCTGACGCTCGGCGGTGGCCCGCGCGCCACAACGCTGGAAGTGGCGATCTATCAAAGCCTGCATTTCGATTTCGACCCGGCGCGTGCGGTTGCGCTCACCGCCACCCAGCTCGGCCTGACCTTGTTGATCCTGCTGGCCTTGCGTCTGACCGGTCGTCCTTCCGAAGAAGGCTTTACCCACACGGCAACACCACGCCGCTACGGCAGACCTTCCGGGGGCGAACGCCTGTTCAACATCGTCGCCATTCTCATCGGCTTTCTTTATGTCGCCTTGCCGATTGCCGGCGTGGTCGTGTCTGGCCTCGCTGCCGACCTCGGCCGCCTGCTCAGCGAAAAGACCGTCTGGCGGGCAATTGGCACCAGCCTTGCGCTCGGCTTTTCCACCGCCACTTTGTCGGTCATCCTTTCATTGGCGCTGGTTTCAGCGCGGGAAGCGGTCAGGAGCAACCGGATAGCCAGCCTGTTCGATACCGGCGCGAGCCTCATTCTCGTCATGCCATCCATCGTGATCGGTGCCGGATGGTTCATCCTGCTTCGCCACATCACCGATCCCTTCACAATTGCGCCGGTGATGGTGGTGACGGTCAACGCGGCCATGGCCATGCCTTTTGCCGTTCGCCTGCTGCGCCCGGCCTGGGATACGGCAGCAGCGCGCCACAACCGGCTTTGCGCCCAGCTTGGTATTCAGGGCTTCAACCGGCTGCGGCTCATCGACTGGCCGTCGATCCGCAAGCCTTTCGGCATGGCCTTCGCTTTCGCCATGGCGCTTTCCATCGGCGATCTTGGCACAATCGCACTGTTCGGCAGCGATGCGCTGATGACCCTGCCCTATCTTCTCTTGCAGCGCATGGGTAGTTACCGCACATTCGATGCCGCCGGTCTGGCGCTCATTCTGGGGCTTCTCTGCCTTGGTCTGATGATGCTTGCCGACCGTGCTGCCATATCCCGGAAAGTGAATTTCAACGCATGACTGCATCCGCCGACATCCGCCTTACCGACGTGCGCTTCAGCTATGGCGAAACCGCAATGCGCTTCGACCTGACGATCGCGGGCGGCGCCATTGCGGCCATTGTGGGCCCAAGCGGCTCCGGCAAATCCACGCTTCTGAACCTCATTGCCGGTTTTGAGACGCCCTCATCCGGCACCATTGCCATCGGCGGTGTCGATGTGACCCGACTGCCGCCACCGGAGCGGCCAGTTTCGATGGTGTTTCAGGAAAACAACCTGTTTGCCCATCTCACCGTCGCGCAAAATATCGGCCTTGGTCGCGCACCAAACCTGAAACTGACGGATAGCGACCGCGCAGCCATCGCCGAAGCGCTGACCCGCGTCGGCCTCAAGGACAAGGAGCAGCGCAAGCCCGAAGCCCTGTCCGGTGGCGAACGCCAGCGTGTGGCGATTGCCCGCGCACTTGTTCGCGAACGCCCGGTGCTGCTGCTGGACGAAGCCTTTGCATCGCTTGGGCCAGCATTGCGCCATCAGATGCTCGATCTCGTCAATGAATTGCGCCGCGAAACCGGCATGACTGTGTTGATGGTTACGCACACGCCGGAAGATGCGCTCTATCTCGATGCGCAATTGCTGTTCATCGAAAATGGTGCGGTTGCGGCGCAAGGCCACGCTCGCGACCTCCTGTCGGAGACTGGACCTGAAGCGCTGCGGCGCTATATCGGTGACAAGCGCGGGTAAATCTCAAATAGAGTTACGGGTGCGGACATATTTTGTTCGCAATCCGCCCGGAAGAACCGTATTCAACTCTATTGGGCCGCTTGTACGTCTGCTGGTCTGTGACTAGATTTGCGGACGACCTGATGATCTATGAATCGCGAGGATAAAATACTGTTCCGTCACAAGACCCGTATCCGGGCCTCCCTGTGTCTTCCAGTCTCCCTGCCAGAACGGGCGCAGCGCAATTGGCGGAAAGCAGCCATTGGCTTTGGCTTGTTTGCTGTCGCCTTGATTTCCGGCTGCCAGTCGATCAATTCCAGCAAGGATCTCGGCTTGCAGCCATCGGACAATCCGGTGACGGTCGATAATGTGACGCGCAACGACAAGCTGGCGCAGATCGGCGCGCAACAGCATCCGCGCATCCTCGCCACCTATGGCGGCGAATATAAGGACCAGCGGCTGGAGCGCATGGTTGCGAAGATCGTGGGCAAGCTTACCACCGTTTCCGACAAGCCAGAGCAGACCTATCGCATCACCATTCTCGATTCGCCCAACATCAACGCCTTTGCCCTGCCCGGCGGCTATCTCTATGTGACGCGCGGCCTGCTGGCGCTCGCCAATGATTCCTCGGAAGTCGCAGCCGTGATCGCCCATGAAATGGGCCACGTCGTCGCCAATCACGGCATTTTGCGGCAGGAGAAGGAAGCGGAGACAGAGATCGCCGGTCGCGTGGCCAGCGAAGTGCTGCATAATGAATCGGCCAGCCGCGAAGCGCTCATTCGCGGCAAGCTGCGGCTTGCCCAGTTCTCGCGCAATCAGGAACTGCAAGCCGATGCCATCGGCATCAAGATGATCGGCGAAGCGGGGTATGATCCATTCGCCTCGGCACGTTTCCTGCAATCGATGGAAGCCTATACCGGTTTCCGTTCCGTATCCGGCGCGACCGATGCCAGCCTCGACTTCCTCGCGAGCCATCCCGCAACGCCGCAACGCATCGAACTGGCGCTCGGCCATGCCCGCCGTATCGGCGCGCCGGGCGTCGGTACAACCGACCGTGATTCGTTCCTCAATGGCATTGACGGGCTGCTTTACGGCGACTCGCCCAATGAGGGCTATATTCGCGAACAGACCTTCATCCATCCGAAGCTCGGCGTAACGTTCCGCGCGCCCGACGGCTTCACCATCGACAATTCCGCCACCGCCGTCATGGCGAGCGGTCCGGGCGAAGTGGCGATCCGGTTTGACGGCGCATCCCTGCCATCCGGTTCCAGCCTCACCGATTATATCAAATCGGGCTGGGTCACGGGGCTGGATGAAAGCTCCATTCAGTCAACCACCGTCAATGGATTGCCAGCCGCAACTGCACGTGCCGCTGCCGACCGCTGGCAGTTCGACATCGTGGTGATTGGCGCAAATGATAAGGTCTATCGTTTCCTCACCGCCGCGCCAAAGGGCAGCACCGCGCTGCTTCCGGCCTCGCAGACGGTGACGCAGTCCTTCCGTCTTCTGACACCTGCCGAGCAGAACGCCATCAAGCCGCTGCGCATCCGCGTTGTGACGGTGAAGCCGGGTGACACCATGGCGAGCCTTTCGTCACGGGTTCAGGGCACCACACGCAAGCTGGAACTGTTCCGCCTGCTCAACGCTATGCCAGCCGGCGCCACCGTCTCGGTCGGCGACCGTGTGAAAATCATCAGTGAGTAACATGGAAACCCGCATCGACGCCTTGCTTGCAGGCCAGATCGCTCCGCTCGGTCCGCGCAACGCGCCAAGCGCCATCGACAAGCGCCCCGTCACCGGCAAGGTCCGCGTCACATCAGTCGGGCTGGATTGCGATGAGCAAGGCGATCGCAAGGTGCATGGCGGGCCGGAAAAGGCGCTGCATCATTATCCACGCGATCATTACGCCCTGTGGCGCAAGGATATCGGCGACAATCACCGCCTCGGCGCAGCTGGCGCTTTTGGCGAGAATATTTCCACCACCGGCCTCGACGAACACAACGTCGCTGTCGGCGACCGTTTCCGTTTCGGAACCGCGCTGGTCGAAGTGTCGCAAGGACGTCAGCCCTGCTGGAAGCTTAATGCGCGTTTCGAAACGCCGGACATGGCAATCCGCGTCCAGAAGACCGGACGTACCGGCTGGTATTATCGCGTGCTGGAAGAAGGGGAAGCGGAGACTGGCGACAGCATAGTGCTGGTCGACCGTCTTTCACCGGAATGGTCGCTGCACCGCGTCTGGCATCTGCTTTATGTCGATATGCTGAATTACGACGAGCTGGCGCTCATGGCCAATATCCCGCATCTGGCTGATAGCTGGAAGCGCTATGCGGTGCGCCGTCTGGAAAACCGCAAGGTCGAAGATTGGACAAACCGCCTCGAAGGCGACAAGTCCTGACCCCAAAAGAAAGGGCGGTCGAACCGCCCCTTTTCTTGCGTTGCCTGATTTATCCGCTTCTCAAGCCTGATAGGCTGCCAGTTCATGCTGGCTGAGCAGAGCAATCTTGAGCTTTTCCAGCGCGCGGCTTTCGATCTGGCGCACACGTTCCTTTGAAATACCGAGCTTTTCGCCCAGCGCCTCCAGTGTCACGCCATCATCGTCCAGACGCCGCTCGCGGATGATGTGCAGCTCGCGCTCATTGAGCGAGTGCAGCGCCACATGCAGCCACTGGTTCCGGCGTTCCATATCGATGGAGCTTTCGGCAACTTCATCCTGAAGCGGATGATCGTCGACCAGAAAGTCCATGCGCCGCGAAGCCCCGGACTCATCATTGTTGACCGGAGCGGACAGTGAGCTGTCAGGCCCGGACAGGCGACTGTCCATGAACTCCACATCGGTGGCCGAAACGCCAAGCTGATCCGAAATCTCGCGATAGATTTCGGCCTTGGTCATGCTGTCGTCAGCCTGGGCAAGTTTCGAGCGCAGACGGCGAAGGTTGAAGAACAAGGCTTTCTGGGCCGAGCTCGTGCCCCCGCGAACGATGGACCAGTTGCGCAGAATATAGTCCTGCATGGATGCGCGTATCCACCAGGAAGCATAAGTTGAGAAACGCACCTCCCGGTCCGGGTCGAAACGGGCAGCGGCCTCCAGAAGACCGACATAGCCTTCCTGAATGAGATCATTCATCGGCAGCTTGAACTTGCGAAAACGCCCGGCCATGGAAATCACAAGGCGCATATGCGCGGATGTGATGCGATGCAGGGCATCCTGGTCTTTCAATTCTTTCCAGCGAATGGCGAGAGCCCGCTCCTCTTCGCGCTCCAGATAAGGAGCCGACATTGCGCTGCGGATCATGGATTGGGAGGATGAGGCTGGCGTTGGGAGATTACGCGCAGCCGGAAGCATGCGAGGTGCGGGAACTGCGGAAGAACTGCTTATTGATGACGGCTTCATCTGGTTCTCCTGTTCTGAACTGGCACCCTTCTGGACGCCAGGCTGAAGGATATGCCAGTTACACGAAGAACAATTGAACACTTACATAAGTCGTTCAGAACGCCCTCTCGGAACAGTCTTGAGGCACACGTTCAAACGCCGCAAAACAGACCCATTACGAACTGGTATCTTTTCACAACGCGCGAAAAGCGATCTGGTTCCCTTCGAAAAGTATAAATATCTGACAACGCTGACAAAAGCCGGCTGGGGTAAACAATCGCTTGAGAAAACAATTCCACTTTGAAGCAAATATCCGTCACCGCCCAACATAAACAGACCAGCGTGAAACGAGGCGCTTTGAACAGCACAAATAAAAAACCCGGCTTTCGCCGGGCTTTTTAAACATCAAGAAAAGCAAAACTTATGCAGCTTCGACTTCATCGTCTTCAAGGTCGGCTTCAGCATCGGCCTTGCCGCGCTTCGGCCCCTTGGCCAGATTGGCTTCGATCAGACGGACAGCTTCGGTATCCGACAGCTTGTTGACGGCTGCGATTTCGCGAGCCATGCGGTCGAGCGCAGCTTCATAAAGCTGGCGTTCCGAATAGGACTGCTCCGGCTGGTTTTCGGCACGGAAAAGATCGCGCACGACTTCCGAAATCGAGATCAGATCGCCGGAATTGATCTTCGCATCATATTCCTGCGCGCGGCGCGACCACATGGTACGCTTCACACGAGCACGACCTTGCACCACCTTCAGAGCACGCTCCACATAATCCGTTTCCGACAGCTTGCGCATACCGATGGTTGCAGCCTTGGCGACCGGAACCTTCAGACGCATCTTGTCTTTTTCGAAATCGATCACGAAAAGTTCAAGCTTGTGACCAGCCACTTCCTGCTCTTCGATCGCTACGATCTGACCAACGCCATGAGCCGGATACACAATCGACTCACCGGTCTTGAAACCACCACGGATTGCGGATTTTTTCTGCTGGGATGACATACGCTTCAATACTCCCTGTTGTGCCCGGCGCGACCCGCCGGTTGACACATGATACCCGACCGCACTTCTGAGAAGCGCGGAAGCTGTTGTCGGCACCAGAGCAAGTCGATCTCATAAGCAGATCGGCACTCTGAGCCGCTGTTAGGCGCATTTATGCGGCGTCAGATGCTTTTCATCTGACTGCAACATGCGATGAACCGGAAACGCCTCTAACGGCAGATTTTCTCTAACGGGCAAGAAAAGGAGCAGGAACGGAATGGTGTTGCGGCGCATAAAACCGCCCTGAGAAGCCAACAACTTTTCAGGACCTTGCGTTTGATCGCAATCATCCACCCCGGTGCCAATTTTAGCCCGGTAAAAAACATCAGCCTTTCTGAGAAAAACGCTTTTGCGCCACGAATTGACGTCCAGTCACCGAAATTATTGGTGCAGACTAACACAATTTCGCGAAAGAATCAACAAATTGCCAGATATGTCCCGTCTGGCAACTCAATACACCTGTTTTGCCGGTGCTTTCCCGTGATTTTATTCGTCTTTTGCCGCCTTCGTGTAGAAAAAGCAAGTGAAAGGCAAAGCTAATCTACATGCGATGACAAGACGATAGACGGGCCTTTGGGCCTAGTCGCCGCTGCCGGGCTCCGGGGAGAAATGGTTTTCGAGCTTGCCCGTGACGCCGTCCATTTCCTTGGCTTCCGGCATGGCATCTTTCTTGACGGTGATATTGGGCCACTTCGCCGCATATTCCGTATTCAGCTCCAGCCACTTGTCGAGGCCAGGCTCAGTATCCGGGCTGATCGCTTCGGCAGGGCATTCAGGCTCGCACACACCGCAGTCGATGCATTCATCAGGATTGATGACGAGCATGTTCTCGCCTTCATAGAAGCAATCGACCGGACAGACCTCGACGCAGTCCGTATATTTGCAGCGAATGCAATTATCGGTCACGACATAAGTCATCGTCGAACTCCTGTTACCGCCCCTCTTCCCGAGTGGAGGCTTGTCTATCCTGTTTATTTGCGCCGATATTTCGACAGGTCCATGGGAATGGCTGCGTCACGGAATATCTCGCCACGACATCACGATCCATGGAGCAATCCCGGATCATCCGACCCTTTTCATCGCCATGTTCTTCGTGACACAGCGTGAGGTAGCGATTTTATCTCTCTCTGACAAGGGTGCAATCGCCGCATTGTAAGCATAGGCCAGACAGCAGAAACGGCTTTTCGTCTCAACCCCTAAGCGTAGAAAACACTTTCGTCAAAACACTTTACGGCGCAATTTCCATCGCAGCTGTCTTCAACGCTGCGGCAACGCGTCCAGATCAAATCCCGCGCAGACGGTCCGTATCGCGGCGTTCTTTCTTGGTGGGGCGTCCCGCGCCGCTTTCGCGCTTCGGCAGGGCAGCCGCCGTCGTCTCGGACGAAGAGGCTGGCGCTGGCGACAAATCTTCATAGAGAAGCTGGGCTTCCGGAGCAGGACCCCGCCGTTCGCCGGGCAGAAGCACTTTGTAAACGAGGATGCGGCGATCAAGCGTGATGGTCAGCACATCGCCGATTTTCACCTGATGAGCGGCCTGCTCGATCTTATCCCGGTTGACCCGGACCTTGCCGCCGACGGCGAGTTTCGCCGCCAGCGATCTTGATTTGACCACGCGCGCGAAAAACAGCCACTTGTCGATACGCTGTCTTCCGCTGTGTTCGCCGGTCATCTTACTTCTTCATCTGCTCCTTGAGAGCCAGCAGCTTGGCAAACGGCGAGTCGGGATCGATCCGTGCCGGACGTTCCTGTTCGAAACGCTTGTTGCCATTAGACGCGCCATGGGGGGCAGCGTGATCGCGCTTCGGCTGGCGATCACGACCGCCACCGTCACGCGGCTTGCCCTTGAAGCCTTCGCGCTTGCCCTGACCTTCGCCGTCATGGTTGTGGCGCTTGTTCTTGTCGAAACGCTTGCCGCCACGCGCATTTTGCTCGTCGCCGCCTTCGGACTTGCGCGCCTCGTTTTGCTGGCCGCGATTGTGCTGGCCACCATGACGCTGACGGTTGTTCTGGTCCTGATTGCGGCTACGACCTTCGAAACGGCCCTGACGCCACAGGAGAACCGGCTTCGGCTCTTCCGCAACCGCGTCACCGGCAGGTGCAGCGGCTTCTGCAGCAGGCGCGTCAGCCACAGGTGCGGTCTCTTCGGTCTTCACTTCAACAGCGACAACCGGCGCAGGCACCGGTTCCGCCGCAGGCACGGCAGGCTTTTCCGCTTCCGCTGCAACAGCAGAAACGGCAGCGCCTGCATCCTTGGCGGCAGCTTCGGCAGCAAAGGCATCCAGTTCCGCAAGCTTGGCGGCAACATCGCCAGCTTCCATCGCCTCATGGCGATAGCCCAGGCTTTTCAGGATTTCTTCCATGTCTTCAGTGGTCGCACCGAGGATCGACATCATGGCAGGCGTGACGATGAAACGTCCGCCGTCATAAGCGCCATCCGGACGCGTACCCGAACCCGGACGCCAGGCCAGAGCCGGACGGATGAGATCGGCAAGACGCTCCAGAATATCGATGCGAACCGCACGACGGCCCAGCACACGATAGCCTGCCAGACGATAGAACATCGGATCGAAAGCCGGATCGACCACAACCGAGGTACGACCAGCGGCCAGAACATTGACCACATCGCCGTAACCGGCACGCTCGCGGCCATCGTTCTTCAAGGCCCAGAGCAGCGTGATGAGACCGGCGGGAGCCGGCTTCAGCAGCATGGGCATGAACACGTGATAGGCGCCGAAGCGCACGCCGAGGCGACGCAGTGCCGCACGCGAATCCTGATCGAGACCGCGCACTTCCTCCACCACCTCGCGACGCTGGAGAATGCCGAGATTCTCAACGATCTGGAAAGCGAGACCGCGCGTCATGCCGGTCAGCGCGTCGGCGCCGGCCAGATCGGTCAGAGGCTTCAGAACGGTTTCGATGTGGTGAGCCACGAAACGATCGATGCGCGCAGCAACCTTGTCCCGTGCAGGACCGGTGAGCTGTTCGTCGGCAAGGATCACCGTGCGCGGCTTCATAATGTCGTCACCGGCGACCAAAGTTGCAACGGTTGCACCGACCCAGCGCAACACACCGTCCGAACCAAGTGCGAAGTCTCCGTTGGGAGCAGCCGCAAAGCGCTCCGCACGGCGATCGAACTCGGCGGCCAGCGCCTTTTGCGCAGCCGTCTTCACCGCCTTCGCGTCTGGCCCTTCGGCCTGGACGTCGGCGGTGAAACGGAATCCTTCCAGTTGCCCAACATTGTGGCCTTCGACACTCACGTCTCCGGCCGGGCTGATTTCTGCTTCAAGCATGGCATTCTCTCTCAGGCGCCTCATAAGCACGCTTGTCCTGCGGTCTACAAAGCGTTTCGTCAACCTTTCATGAAGCGCGTCGGACAATCTGTCCTCTATTTCGCGCGTCTTTTCCTGCCAGTGTGTCGGATCGGCAAGCCATCCGGGCCTGTGCGACACAAAAGTCCAGGTTCGAATTTGCGCCACGCGGTGCGACAGAGTGTCGATTTCCCCCTCTGTACTGTCGGCGCGGCGCACCTGTTCGCTCATATAATCTTCATCGACGCTCCCTCGGCGCACTAGATCCTGATAGATAGACGCAATGATATCGGCATGTTGTGCCGGTGCGATCTTACGATAATCCGGGAGTGCACAGGCATCCCACAAAAGTTCAATCCGCGCCGGTGTTGTCGCGAGGCGCACAATCTCTCCGTCTTTCGACAGATTTTCAAGCGCCTGCTGGTCGACAGCCGGCAAAGCCTTGGCCAGCCCCTCGACTGGTGCCGGTGTTTCCAGTGATCGGCGCAAGGCTTCAATCGACGAAAAGTCGAAACGCTCCGTGCGCCATTGCAGCACTTTCACCGGATCGAAATTATGCGCTTCCACCCGTTCGACCATCTCGTCGTCGAAGGGCTGCACCTGCCCCGTCACGCCAAATGTGCCATCGCGAAGATGACGACCGGCACGACCGGCAATCTGCCCCACTTCGGCTGGCGTCAGATCACGGAACTGATATCCGTCGAATTTGCGGTTCTGCGCGAAGGCCACATGATCGACATCGAGATTGAGCCCCATGCCGATGGCATCGGTCGCGACCAGAAAGTCCACATCGCCGGACTGATAAAGCTCGACCTGCGCATTGCGTGTGCGCGGCGACAAAGCCCCCATAACCACCGCAGCCCCGCCGCGCTGGCGACGGATCAGCTCGGCAATGGCGTAAACCTCGTCGGCGGAAAAAGCGACGATGGCCGAACGGTTCGGCAAGCGCGTGATCTTTTTGGAACCGGCATAGGCCAGATGCGACAGGCGCGGACGCGTCACCACATTGATGCCGCGCAGGAGCTTTTCCAGAATGGCGCGCATGGTGGCGGCACCGAGCAGGAGTGTTTCCTGCCGTCCGCGCAGATGCAAAATGCGATCTGTGAAAATATGCCCGCGTTCCAGATCGCCCGCGAGTTGCACCTCGTCGATGGCGACGAATGCCACATCGGTGCGGCGCGGCATGGCTTCGACGGTGCAGACGGAATAACGCGCAGTGGGCGGGACGATCTTTTCCTCGCCCGTGACCAGCGCGACATTGGCGACGCCCACCCGCTCCACGACACGATTATAGACCTCACGCGCCAGAAGGCGCAGCGGCAGGCCAATCATGCCGCTGCCGTGCGACAGCATGCGCTCGATGGCGAGATGGGTTTTGCCTGTATTGGTCGGCCCCAGCACCGCAGTCACGTCGCGACCGCTCAAGCTCAGCGGCAAATCATGGGCAGGGCGTTGGTTCATGCCAATAATTGATTCCCGGTACAAGCACCCCAACATGCAACTGGGGTGCCGATTGTCGTGTGTTGCGATAGCACTATACGACCTTGGCCGAAAGCGCTCCTGTTAAGTTTAAGCCGCCCGAGTTTTTACATAGGCAGCCTGACAGTTTTACCAAACGCCCGATTTTAACAAAGGGTCCAATTTAACGAATAGAACGACTCTGGAACGAATCGGCTACGAATCGCTGACTCTGATTCCTTCGCCTTTTGTTCACGGCAACATATGGTAACCGGATTTTCGATAGGCACCATATGCTGAGTCTCCCATGCGCAACGTCCTGACATAAACAGAACAAAACACCATCGCCGTTAACTTTTGACCAAAGCGCGTCAAGAGTGAGCGATGACAGTTTGAGCAGCTTAAAGAAAACTTAACAATTCCTAATAGTTGGTTATCGAACATCAAGCCGCCAAAGCCATTTTCATTAACCTTCAGGCCAAAGCCGGAACGAATCGGCGACGAATCGGTGATCGATCAATTTTCCCTCTTTGTTCTCACCACATCTGGTAGGCTTTTGCCAAACCGCACCATATTGAAACATCAGCTGACGCAACGATACACCCTAAAACGAACAGAGAAGGCGTTTGGCGTTAACCTTTGAGCGGGTGATCCAAAACAGCCCTATCCCTCATTCGCCATCAAACCTGCCATTGCGGACATAAAAAGGCAGGCTGCAGAAACCCACAGCCTGCCCAAAAGATAAAGCCTGATCGGTAAGTTGATCAGTCGCGCTCGACACACATGGCAACACCCATGCCGCCGCCAATGCAGAGCGTCGCCAACCCGCGCTTGGCATCGCGGCGCTTCATTTCATAGAGCAGCGTGGTCAGTACCCGCGCGCCGGAAGCGCCAATCGGATGACCGATAGCAATTGCGCCACCATTGACGTTGACGATTTCCGGGTTGAGACCCAGATCACGAACCACGGCGCAGGATTGCGCGGCGAAAGCTTCATTAGCTTCCACCAGTTCCAGATCGGCCACCGTCCAGCCAGCCTTTTCCAGCGCCTTGCGCGTGGCTGGGATCGGACCCGTCCCCATGATCGAGGGATCGACGCCAGCCGTTGCCCAGGAAACGATGCGCGCCAGCGGCTTGACGCCACGCTTGCTTGCCTCCTCGGCTTCCATCAGCACGACTGCCGCAGCGCCGTCATTGAGGCCGGATGCATTGCCCGCCGTCACCGTGCCTTCCTTGTCGAAAGCTGGCTTCAGCTTGGTCAGCGCTTCGAGGGTCGCGCCCGGACGAATATATTCGTCGGATGAAACGACAACATCGCCCTTGCGCGTCTTGACGGTGAACGGGACGATTTCATCCTCGAACTTTCCGGCCTTCTGCGCCGCTTCTGCCTTCTGTTGGGACGCGAGCGCGAATTCATCCTGATCGGCGCGGGTCAGTTGCCACTGGCGCGCAATGTTTTCTGCGGTGATCCCCATGTGATAGCCATGAAACGCATCGGTCAGTCCGTCCTTGATCATGGTGTCGATCATTTTGAAATCGCCCATCTTCACGCCGCCGCGCAGATGCGCGCAATGCGGCGCCATGGACATCGATTCCTGACCGCCAGCGACGATAACTTTCGCATCGCCCGACTGAATCTGCTGCATGCCGAGCGCAACGGCGCGCAAGCCCGAGCCGCAAAGCTGGTTGATCGCAAAGCCCGTTGCTTCTTTCGGGCAGCCAGCCGCCATAGCAGCCTGACGCGCCGGGTTCTGCCCCTCGCCTGCCGTCAACACCTGTCCGAGAATAACCTCATCGACGTCATCAGCAGCAACACCCGCCCGTTCCAGAGCCGCCTTGATGACCGTCGCGCCCAGTTCATGGGCGGGAACAGTGGCGAAAGCACCGTTGAAGGAGCCCACCGCCGTACGCGCGGCGCTGGCGATAACGATAGCTTTCGGATCGGTTGCGGCAGTCATGCTATTCCTCCGTGACAAACTGTTGCGACAGAGAAAAACCAAAAAGCGCGCCTTGGCAAGGATTACATCAAACCTTCAGCAAAGCGAAAAGCTGTTTCTCCGAAAACGAAGTACTTTAGCGGATGCGGATCATCCGACAGGCGCTACACTGGCCGCATTGAAACAGGAGGGTTCCCCATGGTCCAACTCACGCTCGATCAGGCCAATTCCATCATCGCGACGGCCTTTGCCAAGGCCGCCGAACTGAAGCTCAAGCCGCTGGCGGTCTCGGTTTTCGATGCTGGCGGCAATCTCAAGGCGTTTCAGCGTCAGGACGGCACGTCGATCCTGCGCTTCGAAATCGCATCCGGTAAGGCTTTCGGCGCTCTGGCGGTCGGAAGCGGTTCGCGCTGGCTGCACAATCAGGCCAAGGACCGCCCGCATTTTCTGGAAGGTCTTTCGGGCGTCTCCGGCGGCAGAATCGTTCCTGTGCCGGGCGGTGTCATCATCAAGAATAGCGATGGAGAAATTATCGGCGCTGTCGGTGTTTCAGGAGATACGTCCGACAATGACGAAGCTGTCGCGATCGCCGGTATAGAAAAGGCAGGCTTTGCTGCGGATGCAGGCTGAGCACAAAATGAGAAAGGCCGCGAAATACTCGCGGCCTTTATTTTTGATCTGTCATCGCAAGTTCTTGCTCGCAAAATGAACCACAGCGCCGGGCTGTGCTTGCTCGACGTTGCCTACTCGCTGTGGCGTGTCAGACATATCCATAGTTGCATCCTCGTTATAGCGAGTATTATCTAGTATGTAGAAAAACGAGGACACGGAATTAAATGAAATTCCAGAGTTCAATATAATTGCTCTAACAAAATTATCCATTTTGTATCCACCCAATAAAATAAATATACTTTATTAATCAAGAAATAAATTGAGGCGGAAAAATGTCCGGTCAGTTTAGGGTGGCTGTTTCAGGTGATTTATTCTTTGTTTCTCTAAAATTCCAAAAGATAATAAAATAAAACGCCGCTTCCGGCTTCCCGGAAACGGCGTTTTTGAAACCTGTCTGCTAGCCGCGGTAACCGCAGCGTCAGACCTATTCCTTAGCTTCGAGGACCTGACGGCCGCGATACATACCGCTCTTCAGATCGATATGATGCGGACGACGAAGTTCGCCCGAGTTCTTGTCCTCGACATAGGTCGGGGCCTTCAGAGCGTCAGCCGAACGGCGCATGCCGCGCTTCGACGGAGACGTTTTTCTTTTAGGTACTGCCATGGATCCAGCTCCACTGATCGGTCAATAAACGTCCGGCACGGCCCCGGTGGAGCCTGTCACAGCGGACAAAATTCCGGAAAGTCAGGTGCCTATACACGCTCTTGCGGGCTTTGACCAGCCGGAGTCTGATCTTTTTTTCATGACCCGCATTTATTGTACGCAGGTCACATAGGGGCCGGAGCGCACCGCGCGACCGGCAACGACCCGTGCGAGGCGCTGCATGTTGCGGGTCGGCTTGGCCGGATTGCGCAGCGCCGGATTGGGCAGCGTCACGGCGAGAAGGGCTGCCTGCTGCGCATTGAGCTTTGCCGCCGGTCGCTTGAAATAATGCTGCGCGGCGGCTTCGATGCCATAAATGCCCGGTCCCCATTCGGCGATATTCAGGTAAATCTCCATGATGCGCCGCTTCGACAGAATTGCATCGGCGGCCAGCGCCAGCGGAAATTCCAGCCCCTTGCGAATGAAAGAGCGTCCATTCCACAGGAAGAGATTTTTCACCGTCTGCATGGTGATGGTGGAAGCACCCCGGCTTGGGCCGCCCTCATCATCCAGCACGATGCTCAGTTGATGCCAGTCCACGCCGCCATGGCTGCAAAACTGACCGTCTTCCGCCATCATGACCGAATTGATCAAATGCGGGGAAATATCATCGATGCTCACCCAGCGCCGGTCCACATCCTGCAACAGAACATAGTCCTTCACCATCAGCATCGAGACCGGGCGCACAAAGGGAACCGAATAGACAAGCAGGAGAAACAGGGGCAACACC
Source organism: Ochrobactrum soli (assembly GCF_003664555.1). Lineage (NCBI taxonomy): Bacteria > Pseudomonadati > Pseudomonadota > Alphaproteobacteria > Hyphomicrobiales > Brucellaceae > Ochrobactrum > Ochrobactrum soli. The sequence continues at coordinate 125,339 of NZ_RCHH01000008.1, forward strand.
GCCAGCACCACAAGAAAGCGGAAGGCGAGAACAATGCGGCGCCCCCACACGGGATCAGCCAGGTAATTGCGCCCGTTTTTGCTCTTGATGATGATTTTGGCCACGTCCACCGCCTGATGTACTCCCCCAGCGACATAAACCATTCTTTAATAATATAGAACCCGATTCCATAATCCTGCGTTGGAAACAAGCTGGAAACACAACGTTTGATGACCGTCTGATGAAAAAGCCTGTGCTGATCGATATGCCCAGTTGACCAAATTAGCGCTTTCGTCCATGCCGATCTTCATGGAAAATGTGACTGTCGAATTCACCGATGCCCTCAACCGTCGCGCCCACGAAGTAGAGACGACGCTGATCGGGCTTCTTGACGAGCGCCTGCGCACCGGCGAGATCGCCCGACCGGAACGGCTGATCGCGGCCATGCGTCACGGTGTGCTGAATGGCGGCAAAAGACTGCGTCCGTTCCTCGTTGTGGAAAGTGCGGCCTTGTTCGGCAAGAGCGGCGATGCCGTCTTGCGGGTCGCGGCTGCACTGGAATGCATCCACTGCTATTCGCTTGTCCACGATGATCTTCCGGCCATGGACGACGATGATTTGCGCCGCGGCCAGCCGACAGTGCATAAGGCGTTTGATGAAGCGGCTGCGATTCTCGCGGGCGACAGCCTCCTCACCTACGCCTTCGACATTATTGCCGCTGACGAGACCGATCTCGATTCCTCCGTGCGCGTAAAACTGGTTTCCGCCCTTGCCCGCGCTTCCGGCCTTGGCGGAATGGCGGGCGGGCAGGCCCTCGATCTGATGGCCGAGACAAAAAAGCCAGACGAAGCCGGTATCATCACGCTTCAGGCGATGAAGACCGGCGCGCTGATCCGCTTTGCCTGCGAAGCAGGAGCCATCATCGCCGACGCCTTCTGCGAAGATCGCGAACGCATGGCGGAATTCGGTTCGGCCATTGGTCTCGCCTTCCAGCTTGCCGACGACCTTCTGGACGTGACGGCAGACGCCGCTGCAATGGGCAAGGCAACGGGCAAGGATGCGGCTGCTGGCAAGGCCACGCTTGTGGCGTTGCATGGCATCGACTGGACGCGCAAGCAATTGTCCGGCCTCGTCGCCCAGGCGGAAAGCCTGCTCGCGCCGTTCGGCAAGGATGCCGACATTCTCAAGCAGGCCGCGCGCTTCATCGCCGAACGCCAGAGCTGATACTCAGAGATCGTCCTCTCGAACCTTGATCAGAACGACATCATCGACGGAAAGTACGCGTCCATCCTGTGCGCGCACGTCGAGCTTTGCGATGTCGTGACCGGACACGCTGTCCACCAGCCGTGAATGCGGCTCCTCCGGCGTAAACAGATGCTTCTCGCCCCATTGCCGTAACGCGACGACCACTGGCAGAAGATCGCGCCCTTTCGCAGTCAACCGATATTCCTGATGTGCGCCGCCATTGGGATCAGGCACGCTTTCCAGAATGCCCTCGCCCGTCAGCTTGCGCAGACGCTCGGCCAGAATATTGCGCGCAATGCCCAGATTCTTCTGAAAGGCACTGAAGCGCGTCACATCGTCAAAGGCCTCCCGCACGATCAGCAGCGACCACCAGTCACCAATCACGTCCAGCGCCCGCGCACTGGGGCAATAGTCGCCTTTCAGGCTCTTCTTGCGAACCATCTCACTCCATCCATTCAATTTGGTTGCAATATAAAACCTATTTGGCTAAAAACAAAATGGTTTCATAGTAAAACCAAAATTGCTGGAGTTCATCATGCAGATCTCTCCCGACGCGGCAGCGCAAACTGCCGCGAACAGTGACGCGCGCCCATCACTATCCACCCCAACGCTTCTTCTGTTTGCCATTGCGAGCGGTCTTGCCGTTGCCAATGTCTATTTTGCGCATCCGCTTCTGGATGTGATGGCGGACGATATAGGGCTAGACCGCTCCACGGCAGGACTGATCGTCGGTGCCAGCCAGATCGGCTACGGGCTGGGCCTGATCTTTCTGGTGCCGCTCGGCGATCTCTTCGACCGGCGCAAACTGATCGTCGCGCATTTTCTCCTGTCCTCGCTGACACTTGCCGCCGTAGGCATTGCCGGACAACCATCCTTGCTCTTTCTCGCGATGGCAGCGACCGGCCTTCTTGCCGTGGTGACACAGGCCCTCGTCGCCTATGCCGCAAGCCTTGCCGAACCGGCGCGGCGCGGCCATGTCGTGGGGATTGTGACCAGCGGTATCGTGCTTGGCATCTTGCTCGCCCGCGCGGTTGCAGGCGCGCTAACCGACCTTGGCGGCTGGCGCAGCGTCTATCTCAGTTCAGCGGTGATTACCTTTCTGATCGGCCTCATGCTCTGGTGCAGCCTGCCGCGCCAGATCCGACAAGCCGCAAGCGTTTCCTATCCGGCGCTGATCCTCTCGCTCGCAACCCTTTTCAAAGAGGAGCCCGTGCTGCGCATCCGCGCTATCATCGCCATGCTGATCTTTGCCGATATCACCACCCTGCTCGCACCGCTGGTAATGCCGCTGAGTGCACCGCCCTTTGAATTGAGCCATGCGGAGATCGGCCTCTTTGGCCTTGCGGGCGCCGCCGGAGCGCTGGCCGCCTCACGGGCCGGGAGTGCTGCGGATCGCGGCCATGCACAGCGCATGACCGGCGTAGCACTCACATTGATGCTGGTGGCGTGGGTGCCTATCGCCCTGCTCGGACAGTCTTTGCTGTGGCTGGTCGCGGGTGTTCTGATCATCGATTTCGGCCTACAGGCAGTCCATGTGACCAATCAGGCGATGATCTATCGTGTGCGCCCGGACGCACAGAACCGGCTGACCGCTGCCTATATGGTGTTTTATTCCATCGGCAGCGCGACTGGCTCGGCGGTTTCAACCTGGGTCTATGCCCATGCGGGCTGGAATGGCGTGTGCCTGCTTGGCGCAGGCATCAGCCTTGCCACGCTCGTCTTCTGGGCGGCAACACTAAAAACAACACCAGAAGCTGCGACGCGCGCAGTGACCTGCTCGGCTTAGTTCTGCCCAGAAGCGATCTTCTGCCCAAGGCCGAAACGGTTCTCGATATAATCGGCAACCATCTTCTGGAACTCTTCGGCAATGGCAGGGCCGCGCAAAGTGGTGACCTTCTTGCCATCGACAAAGACCGGCGCGGACGGCGTTTCGCCCGTGCCGGGCAACGAAATGCCAATATCGGCATGTTTCGATTCGCCCGGACCGTTGACGATGCAGCCCATCACCGCGACCGAAAGCGCTTCCACGCCCGGATATTTTTCGCGCCAGACCGGCATGTTGCGGCGGATATCGTCCTGAATGGTCTGCGCCAGTTCCTGAAACACCGTCGATGTCGTGCGTCCGCAACCGGGACAGGCTGCGACAATCGGGATGAACTGGCGGAAGCCCATCGTCTGCAGAAGCTCCTGCGACACCTGCACTTCGCGGGTGCGGTCGCCGCCAGGTTCGGGGGTCAGCGAAATGCGGATCGTATCGCCAATGCCCTGCTGCAGCAAAATGCCCATGGCCGCCGACGAGGCGACAATGCCCTTGGTGCCCATGCCAGCCTCGGTGAGACCCAGATGCAGCGCATGATCGGAACGCTGCGCCAGCATCGTATAGACGGCGATCAGATCCTGCACCTGACTGACCTTGGCCGACAGAATGATCTTGTCGCGGCCAAGCCCGATCTCTTCGGCCAGATTGGCGGAAATCAGCGCCGACTGCACGATGGCCTCGCGCATGACTTCCTGCGCGCTCAACGGCGCGCCCGCATCCTGATTGCGATCCATCAGTGTGGTCAGCAATTCCTGATCAAGCGAACCCCAGTTGACGCCGATACGCACCGGCTTGTCGTAGCGGATCGCCATTTCGACGATATCGGCGAACTGCTTGTCCTTCTTGTCCTTGAAACCGACATTGCCCGGATTGATGCGATATTTCGCCAGCGCTTCCGCACAGGCCGGATGATCGGCAAGCAGTTTGTGGCCGATATAATGGAAATCGCCGACCAGCGGTACTTCATGTCCCAGACGCTCCAGCCTTTCGCGGATTTTTGGCACGGCGGCAGCGGATTCGTCGCGGTCCACCGTGATACGCACAATCTCGGAACCCGCGCGATGCAAGGCTGCGACCTGCGCGACGGTGGCGTCCACATCCGCCGTATCCGTATTGGTCATCGACTGCACGACAACCGGCGCGCTGCCGCCGACGACAACGCCGCCGACACTGACGCCCACCGATTGGCGACGAGGGAAAGGATGCGAGAAATAGCTGACGGTCTCGGAAGACATTTTGCTCTGTTCTTAACTGGGTCTGCACTTATGAGGATTTCGATCTATATAATCACTTGCCGACGCATTGTCGCCCTCTCATTATGCGCGCCATCATAAACGAGGATGCCAGACCATGACCGACGCAACTGCCCGCAAAACCGCTATTGTCACCGGCTCCAATTCAGGGATCGGCCTTGGCATCGCCCACGCCTTGGCGGCTGCGGGACACAACGTTGTGATCAATTCCTTCACCGACCGCGACGAAGATCATGCGCTGGCCCGCATGCTGGGCGAGGAACATGGCGCAAGCGTGGTCTATATCGCAGCCGATATGTCGAAGGGCGACGACTGCCGCAAGCTGATCGCCGATAGCGTCAAGGCTTTCGGCAGCGCCGATATTCTGGTCAACAATGCGGGCATCCAGCATGTCGCCCCGGTGGAAGAATTCCCGACCGAGCAGTGGGACCGCATCATCGCGATCAACCTGACCTCCGCCTTCCATACATCCGCCGCCGCCATTCCGCATATGCGCGCGAGCGGCTGGGGACGCATCATCAATATTGCATCCGCCCACGGACTGGTCGCCTCGCCGTTTAAGTCGGCCTATGTTGCGGCCAAGCATGGCATTGTCGGCTTTACCAAGACACTGGCGCTGGAACTGGCGACCGCGAAGATCACCGCCAATTCCATCTGTCCCGGCTATGTGCTGACGCCGCTTGTGGAGGCACAGATTCCCGATCAGATGAAAGCGCACAACATGGATCGTGAAACGGTGATCCGCGAAGTGATGCTCGATAAACAGCCGACGAAGGAATTCGTCACCACCGCGCAGATCGGCGCGCTTGCCGCCTTTCTCGCCACCGATGCCGCCGCGCAGATCAATGGCGCGGCCTTGCCGGTCGAAGGCGGCTGGACCGCGGAATAAAAAGCATTTCCAGCAAAAGTGCGAAGCGCCTACGCGGGGAAATCAGTCCACTGGACTGATTTCTGATCCCGCTTCGGTGCGCTGGATAATGCGTAAAAATAGAGACTAATGCTTCTGGTCGGCGTAGCGGGCGAGGCTGGAAAAGGCCAGCACAACAAGAAGCAAAACTGGCAGCGCGATAAACACCACGCCGAAACCGCTATGTTTGGCAACAAAGCCGATCAGCGACGGGGCCACCAGCATGCCGGAATAGCCAAGCGTGGTGGCAATCGACAGGCCGACGCTCGGATTCACGCCCGGCATGTTGCCGGCCATCGAAAAGGCAATCGGCACCATGTTGGAAATGCCGATGCCGCAGATGGCGAAACCGACCAGCGACACATAGGGATCGGTGGAAAAGCCGACGATCAACATGCCGATAATGGCAATCGTCGTGCAGGCGCGCAGCGTGCGCACCGCGCCGAAACGGTCGCGCACCAGATCGCCCGCAAAGCGCATCACCGCCATGGAAAAGGAGAAGGCCGCAAAGCCGAAACCCGCGAGCGTGACCGACGCGCCCAGATCCTGGCGCATGTGATAAGCGCTCCAGTCGATGATCGCGCCTTCCGGCACCATCGAGAACAGGGCCATCACACCCACCAGCCAGGGCAGCGGATTGCGCGGCAGGGTGAGCTTCTGCTTTTCGCCGCTTGGATGGTGGAACTTGTCGGCAATGATCGATGGCCACGCGACAGCAATCATTATCGCCGCAGCGATGGTCGCGACCAGCGCATGAACAGTCGAGCCGAACTGCGTGATGAGAAAGCCGCCTGTCGCTGCGCCGATAAGCCCGCCGAGGCTCCAGAATGCATGACAGGACGACATGATGGCGCGGCGCATGGATTTTTCCACGGCGACCGCATTGGCATTCATCGCCACATCCATCGCAGCCATGGTGCCACCGAAATAGAACATCACGATGACCGCTGTGACCACATTGGGCACCAGAGCGATGATCAGTAACGCCGGAATAAAGGCCAGCGCGAAAATACGCACCACCGCGCCGGAACCGCGCTGCGCCGACAAAGCGCCTGCCACCGGCATCATGGCCAGCGAACCGACGCCGAAGACGAGGATCATCAGCCCCATGCCTGCGCTATCCAGCCCGAGGCGTGCGGCGAATTCTGGAATTTTCGGAGCCCAGCCGCCGAAAATATAGCCGTTAGCCAGAAAGAGCAGCGCGACAGCGACACGCTCTTTGGTGATCATCGGCGCGCGTGATGGCGCGGTATCTTCCCGTCCGGAAACCTGTTCCATATGTCCCTCAGCCACGGCCTGTTGCCGCGCGTAATATATTCACGCCCGCCGCCACAAAAGGCGCGAGCAATTTCTCATCGGCATCCTGTTCAACAGCCATGACACCAATATCATCCAGCGAGACGACATCATGCGCTGCAACAGTGCCAAGCTTGTCATTGGTGATTGCCAGTACGACAGACCGGCTGCGGCTGGCAATGGTGCGCTTGAACTCGGCATCGTCCAGAAAAAGAGCCGTAACGCCGATTTCCGCCGCAACGCCGCAGGCACCCAGCACGCACAGATCAGGACGCACTGTTTCCGCATCGCGCAAGGCCCGCGCGCCCACCGCCGCACTGACACGGCGATCAATCGGCCCGCCGATCGTGATCACCTCTATTTTCGACGACTGAAGCAAAATAGCGGCAATCGACGGCGTATTGGTAACAACTGTGAGCGCCTCGCCGCGTTCCACCAGAAGCCGCGACAATGCCGTGTTGACCGAGGACGCGTCCAGAAACACCGTCATGCCCGGCTCAATCAGACCAAGCAGCACACCCGCCAGCGCCGCCTTGGCCGCCGTGCGTTCCCCGTCGCGCTCGGCCAGCGACAGCGATGACGGTGCAGCTTTCAGAGCGCCGCCGTAAACACGCTTGCAGAGACCGGCAGCCGCCATATCACGCAGATCGCGGCGTATCGTGTCTTCCGACACGCCAAAACTCTCAGCCAACTCCGTCGCCAGCACGCGACCCGACTGCTGCAACAGGTCCTGAATACGCGCCTGTCTTTCGTGAAGCAAAAGCTCCGTCGCCACTTAATTCTCCCAACAAGCATAAACATGCATAAACCGGCACAAACATGCATATCAGAATTTGCACATACTGCAAGCGCAAACAAATGCCGCGCCTTTTGACAGGCGCGGCATGGGATTTCCGATGGTTTCACTGCTGCGAAGGCGACCGTTCGGTCTGACGGGCGCTACGCCTCCCCCTCATCCTGAGCCTGTCGAAGGACGAGGGCAGGCGCCGTGCATTTCCCTCGCCCTTCGAGACGCCGTTTTCAACGGCTCCTCAGGATGAGGGAAAAGGAGGCGTCGGGTACTGCGCCCCCAAATCCCCCGCTTCCATTGAACCAAGAGTTACTCCGAATAGACGACCAGGAGATCCTTCGCGTCGATCTGCTCGCCGGGGCGCACCAGCACTTCGGCAATGACGCCATCGCGCTCGGCATGAATTGCCGTTTCCATCTTCATCGCTTCGATGGAAAGCAGCACATCGCCCTGCGAAACCTTCTGACCGTTGGTAACGGCGACCGTCGAGATGACACCCGGCATTGGCGCGCCGACCTGTTTGTCATTGCCGGCGTCCACCTTGCGGCGCACACCGCCGGAGGCGCCCTTGGCGCGGTTCGGCACCTTGATGCGGCGTGGCTGGCCGTTCAGTTCGAAGAACACGGTCACCATGCCCTTCTCGTCGGTTTCGCTCATCGCCTGATTGACGATCACCAGCGTCTTGCCACGCTCCAGATCGACGAAAACTTCTTCTTCCGGCTTGAGGCCGTAGAAATAAACCGGCGTAGGCAGAACACTTGTCGGGCCGTAGGTTTCCTGCGCGGCTGCGAAATCCGTGAACACTTTCGGATACATCAGTGCCGAAGCGAACTCCTGATCAGTGATCTTGCGGCCTACGGTTTCTTCGAAACCGCTGCGCTCCGCATCAAGATCGGCGGCAGGCAGCAGCGAACCCGGGCGCACGGTGAACGGCTTTTCGCCCTTCAGCACTTTTTTCTGCAGCGCTGCCGGCCAGCCCGAAGGCGGCTGTCCAAGATCGCCGCGCATCATCGAAACCACCGAATCCGGGAAGGCGATATCCTTGTCCGGGTTCTCGACATCGCTGACGTCCAGATCCTGGCTCACCATCATCAGCGCCATGTCGCCCACCACTTTGGAGGACGGCGTGACCTTGACGATATCACCGAACATCCGGTTCACATCGGCATAGGCCTGCGCCACTTCATGCCAGCGGGTTTCGAGGCCCAGCGAACGCGCCTGTTCTTTCAGATTGGTGAACTGGCCGCCCGGCATTTCGTGCAGATAGACTTCCGAAGCCGGTCCCTTGAGGTCGCTTTCAAAGCCCGCATATTGATTGCGTACCGCTTCCCAATAGAAGGAAATGCGGCGGATCGATTCCGGGTCGAGACCCGGATCACGCTCGGCGCCGTGCAGCGCTTCCACGATGGAACCGAGGCAAGGCTGCGAAGTGTTGCCCGACAAGGCATCCATCGCCGCATCGACCACATCCACACCCGCATCCACCGCAGCCAGCACTGTCGCGGCAGAAATGCCGGACGTGTCATGGGTGTGGAAATGGATCGGCAGATCGGTTTCCTCCCGCAGCGCCTTGAACAGCACCCGTGCAGCAGCAGGCTTCAAAAGGCCCGCCATATCCTTGACGGCGATGATATGCGCGCCTGCCTTTTCGACCTCTTTCGCCAGATTGACGTAATATTTGAGATCATATTTGGCCCGGTCCGGGTTCAGAATATCGCCCGTATAGCAGATGGCGGCTTCGCAGAGCTTGTTTTCCTCCAGCACCGCATCCATCGACACGCGCATGTTCTCAACCCAGTTGAGGCTGTCGAACACGCGGAACAGGTCGATGCCGCCGCGCGCGGCTTCGCGCACGAAATACTTCACCACATTGTCCGGATAGGACTTGTAGCCAACGCCATTGGCGCCGCGCAGCAGCATTTGCAGCAGCAAGTTTGGCGCGCCCTCGCGCACCTGCGCCAGACGCTCCCACGGATCTTCCGTCAGGAAGCGCATCGAAACGTCGAAGGTCGCTCCACCCCAGCACTCCAGCGAGAACAGGTTCGGCAGCGCCTGCGCATAGGTATTGGCGATGCGCGCAATGTCATAGGTGCGCACGCGGGTGGCCAGCAGCGACTGGTGACCGTCGCGCATGGTCGTATCGGTGACGAGAACGCGCTTTTCATTGCGTACCCATTCGGCAAACTTCTTCGGTCCGAGACTGTCCAGAAGTTGCTTGGTGCCGTCCGCAACCGGCGTATCGCCGAACCATGGCACGCGTGGTTTTGCAGCATCCTTAGCCGGCTTAGCGCGACCTTTGGTTTCAGGATGGCCGTTGACCGTCACATCGGCAATATAGGTCAGAAGCTTGGTGGCACGGTCCTGCCGCTTCACCTGCTCGAACAGTTCCGGCGTGGTGTCGATAAACCGCGTCGTATAGTCGTTCGACTGGAATTTCGGATGGTTGATGATCGCTTCGAGGAAGGTGAGGTTCGTCGCCACGCCGCGAATGCGGAATTCACGCAGCGCGCGGTCCATACGGCGGATGGCTTCCAGCGGCGTCGCGCCCGAAGCCGTGACCTTCACCAGCAGCGGATCGTAATAGCGCGTGATGAACGCTCCCGAATAGGCCGTGCCGCCATCAAGGCGAATGCCGAAGCCCGAAGCCGAACGGTAAGCCTGAATGCGCCCGTAATCGGGAATGAAGTTCTGTTCCGGGTCTTCCGTCGTGATACGGCACTGCAGCGCATGACCGTTGAGCCGGATATCTTCCTGACGCGGCACGCCCGATTCCGGCGTACCAATGGCAGCACCTTCCAGAATATGGATCTGCGCCTTGACGATATCGATGCCCGTCACCTGCTCGGTGACCGTATGCTCAACCTGAATGCGCGGATTGACCTCGATGAAATAGAACTTGCCGCTATCGGCATCCATCAGGAATTCGACCGTGCCCGCGCCGATATAATCGGTGGCATGGGCGATCTTCAGACCGTAATTGGCAAGTTCCTGACGCTGCGCGTCGTTGAGATAAGGCGCAGGCGCCCGTTCCACGACCTTCTGGTTGCGGCGCTGGATCGAGCAGTCGCGCTCGAAAAGATGCACCGCGTTGCCATGGGTATCGCCCAGAATCTGCACTTCAACATGGCGCGCGCGCTCGATGAGCTTTTCAAGATAGACCTCGTCCTTGCCGAAGGCTGCCTTGGCTTCACGCTTGGCTTCCGTGACCTCGCGGGCGATATCGGCTTCGGAACGAATGGCGCGCATGCCGCGACCGCCGCCACCCCAGCTGGCTTTCAGCATGACGGGATAGCCGACCTGTGCCGCAAGCTTCTTCACCTCTTCCATATCGTCCGGCAGCGGATCGGTGGCTGGCACCACCGGCACGCCGATTTCGATGGCCAGATTGCGTGCTGCAACCTTGTTGCCGAGACGGCGCATGGTTTCCGGCTTCGGACCGATGAAGATAATGCCGTTTTCGGCACAGGCCTCGGCGAATTCCGGGCTTTCCGACAACAGGCCGTAGCCCGGATGAATGGCGTCGGCGCCGGAAAGCTTGGCGACGCGGATGATCTCGTCGATCGACAGGTAGCTTTCGATCGGCCCCAGATCGCGCGCCAGATGCGGTCCACGACCGACCTGATAGCTCTCGTCCGCTTTAAAGCGATGCAGGGAAAGTTTGTCCTCCTCGGCCCATATGGCCACCGTTTTGAGCCCCAGCTCATTGGCGGCGCGGAATACGCGAATTGCGATTTCAGATCGATTGGCGACCAGAATTTTCCTGATAGGCAAGGCAGATCTCCCTAACTGCAAAGACGAAGGCGCCATTGCTTACCTTGCAATATGATCAAGCGCAAACAAACTGTGCAAACACCAATTAAAAACAAAATGCCCGGCTAAAAGCCGGGCATTCTGATTAATTTTATAGCAATTTATGCCAATATATCAGGCAGAATTACTTCTGGAAGTAATTATACTTGCCGTCTTCACCCTTCCGCCATTCAAACATGACGTAAGGCGACAGGCTCGGATCACCCTTCTTGTCGAAGGAAATTTCACCCAGCACGGTCTTGAACGGCCCCTTGTCCTTCATCGCCGTCGCAACTTCCTGCGGATCGTTGCTGCCTGCTGCATTGGCAGCGCTGACCAGCGACTGCACACCGGCATAGGCATAGAAAGTATAAGCTTCCGGCTCAAAACCCTTGTCGCGGAAAGCCTTGATCAGGTCTGCATTCGCCTTGTCGTCGCGCGGGTCCGGGCCAAAAGTGTTCATGACGCCAGCCACCGCATCGCCCGCAATCGAAGCCAGTTCGTTGGAAACGATACCGTCACCCGAAATGAACTGCGCCTTGAGGCCCTGATCGGCCATCTGGCGGATCAGAAGACCGGCTTCCGGATGCATACCGCCCCAATAGACAGCGGTAATGCCTGCGGCCTTCATCTTGGAAATCAGCGCTGAGAAATCCTTGTCGCCCTGATTCACGCCTTCATAAAGCGCTTCCTTCATGCCGTTCTCGTTGAGCGACTTCTTGGTCTCGTCGGCAAGGCCCTGACCGTAAGGCGTCTTGTCGTGCAGGATCGCAACCTTGCCATCCTTGTAATGGTCGGCCATGTATTTTCCGGCGACGATGCCTTGCTGGTCATCACGACGGCAGGTGCGGAAGGTGTTCCACAGTTCACGCTCGGTAAAGGTCGGGTTGGTGGTGCCCGGTGCGATCATCAGCACGCCGTTTTCGGCATAGATATCCGAGGTCGGAATGCTGACGCCGGAATTGAAGTGGCCGATGACAAACTGAACGCCATCGCCAACGAACTTGTTTGCAACCGAAATGCCCTGCTTCGGATCGGCGGCATCATCACCATAAACGATGCTGATCTTTTCGCCATTCATGCCGCCCTTGGCATTGGCTTCCGCGACAGCAGCTTCAACACCACGCTTGATCTGCTCGCCGAATGCGGCCTGACTGCCGGTCAAAGGCGCGCCAACACCGACCATCACATCGGCAAAGGCTGCGCCGCCAAAAGCGACCAGAGCCGAAAGGCAAACGCCGCAGAACAAAGACTTCTTCATTTCGATTACTCCCACTTCGAGCGTTGCCAACTGAACCGGCACTGCCCTGTCTCTTTATGTCGAAAGAAACCGGCTATTCCGCATTCCCGTTTCGGGTGCAGTTTGGGGGAAAATGAAGCACCTCCGCCCGCATGACCGGCCTCCTCCCCAGAAGGCGAGATTAAACGTAGAGAATCACACTACGCAAAATCACCTTGCTAGGTAAAATCGCAGAGACGTAAAAGTAAAGCGTAGAAATCCTCAACTTTCGGCGTTTTTCGCATGAGGTCATGCGACGGAGGTCATTCAACAATAGGTCGAGTATCGGAAATGTTATAATACACTGTTTTTAAATACATTTTTTACAGAAAATTGCGCGCGCATTGCCCCCCTCAAGATCAACGCGCTCAATCAGAACATTCTGTTTTTTAAGATTTTATATTAGCAAACAAAAGAAAAATGCCCGGCACGATGACCGGGCATTCTCCATTAACGCAATAATAATGCGTTTTTACTTCTGCTGAATGTAGGTGTATTTCCCGTCAGCGCCCTTTTCCCACTTGTACATGACGTAGCCCGGGAGCTTCGGATCGCCCTTTTCGTCATAGGAAATATCGCCGAGCACGGTCTTGAACGGGCCCTTTTCCTTCAGCGCCTTGGCAACTTCCTGCGGGTCGTTGCTGCCCGCGGCCTTGGCGGCCTGAGCGAGCGACTGAACAGCCGCATAGGAATAAAGCGTGTAGGCTTCCGGCTCGAAACCAGCGTCGCGGAACTTCTTGACGAGGTCGGCGTTGTCCGGGTTGTTGCGCGGATCCGGGCCGAAGGTGTTCAACGTACCGGCAACAGCGTCGCCAGCAATCGAAGCCAGTTCGTTCGACACGATACCGTCGCCCGAGATGAACTGGGCCTTGAGGCCCTGGTCAGCCATCTGACGGATGATCAGACCAGCTTCCGGATGCAGGCCACCCCAATAGACGACCGTCACGCCAGCCTGCTTGAGCTTGGCGATCAGCGCCGAGAAGTCCTTTTCGCCGACGTTCACGCCTTCATAAAGGGCTTCCTTGGTGCCGAGTTCATTGAGCTTCTTCTTGGTTTCATCGGCAAGACCCTGACCATAAGGGGTCTTGTCGTGAATGACGGCGATCTTTCCGTCCTTGAAGTTGTCGAAAATGTACTGGCCGGCAACGATACCCTGCTGGTCGTCACGGCCGCAGGTACGGAACGTGTTCCACAGTTGGCGCTCGGTATAGACCGGGTTGGTTGCAGCAGGCGAAATTTCGAGAATGCCGTTTTCGGCATAAACTTCCGAAGCCGGAATCGAAACGCCCGAGTTGAAGTGACCGACAACATATTTCACGCCATCGGCAGCGAATTTGTTAGCCACCGAAATGCCCTGCTTCGGATCCGAAACGTCGTCGCCGAGCGTGATTGCGATCTTCTCGCCGTTGATGCCGCCGGCATCGTTGATTTCCTTGATAGCAGCTTCGGCGCCTTTCTGGATCTGCGCACCGTAAACGGCATTCGGGCCAGTCAGCGGCGCACCGATGCCCAGAAGTACATCAGCCCATGCAGAGCCACCAAAAGCCATCACAGCAGCAAGAGCCACGCCCGAAAAAAGATACTTCTTCATTTTTGGAACTCCCATCCTTGTATTTACCCCGATACGATGTCTTAGCATCGCATTATTATCTTGCTGAATACTCAGCAATATCTACGCTGAATCATGATACTGTCAACGTGATCTTGTAAAAAAAGCTCCGCCGCGAACGGCGAAGCTTCGAATTATTTTGCTTTCCAGCTCAGCGGAGAAGCTTTTTCATAAAGCCAGCCATACTGCCGCACCATTTGTTTGGTGCGCGTATATTGGAACCCGATCGCACCGATGATCATCAGCACGATCGTGTCCACCAGATAATAGTGCAGCGAGAGCAGCGTGCCTTCAAACAGCGCGAAGTGGATGAAACGCACCGCAGCGCCCAGCGGGATCAGATAGATCAGAAGCTGCGGCAGGCTGCGCCAGGTCTGCGCGCAGGCGCGGCCTGTCATCCAGGCAGCCCAGCCGCCGAGAAGACACGTAATGAGGAAAAACAGCCAGAAAGACGGTTCTTCGTAGAGAATACCCTGCATGATTTCCTCCTTAATGCCTTCCGCCTTCGAGATAGGCGGCGCGCACTTCCGGATCAGCCAGAAGATCGCGGCCCGAACCGCTCATCGTGATCGACCCGTTGACCATCACATAACCGCGGTCAGCAAGCTTGAGCGCGCCGAATGCGTTCTGCTCGACAAGAAACACCGTCAGGCCCTGTGTTCGGTTCAGTTCCTTGATTGCCTCGAAGATCTGCTTGACGATCAGCGGTGCGAGACCAAGCGACGGCTCGTCGAGAAGCAGAAGCTTCGGACGCGCCATCAACGCACGGGCAATAGCCAGCATCTGCTGCTCACCACCCGACAGCGTACCGCCGCGCTGGCTGATACGCTCCTTGAGCCGCGGGAACAGGTCAAACATCAGCTTCACGTCTTCTTCGAAGTATTGCTGATTGTCGAGGCTCGCGCCCATCTGGAGATTTTCCAGAACCGTCATGCGCGGGAAGATGCGACGCCCTTCCGGCGACTGCGCGATACGCAGCTTCGCAATCTCATGCGGCGGCATGGACGTAATGTCCTTGCCGTTGAAGAGAATGCGACCGGTGCGGGCTTTCGGCGAACCGAAAATCGTCATCATCAGCGTGGACTTGCCAGCACCGTTGGCGCCGATCAGGGCGACGATTTCACCTTCGTCCACCGTCAGGTCGATGCCCTTCAGCGCACAGATGTTACCGTAATAGGTCTCGACTTTTTCAACGGCCAGAAGCGGTTGCTTTTTCTGCATGGTTTCAGCCTGCATCATTCGCCTCCCTTCTTCGGCTTGGCCGGATCTTTGCGGCTGCGCGGCGCCTTTGCGGGAGTGGTCTTGTGGCTCGTCGGAACATCACCGGCTTCGACGCGGCTCGAGAATTCGGTCGCCTGACCGGCGGCCAATTGCGCCGCCTGCCCCACCCAGTCTTCCCGGGCGATGCGGCCATCGAATTCCAGATAGGTTTCGGCCTGCTTGATGTCGGCCTCGGACCACGCGGCGATCTGATCGAAATGATAGATGCCGTGCTCGTTCAGCTTCTTCTCGTTGACCGCACCGATGCCCTTGACGAGCGTCAGGTTGTCGGCCTTGCCATCGCGTGGCGCGCCCAGTCCACCGGCGAACTGCACGACTTCCGCCGATTTTTCCTGCTCGATCGCTTCTTCGGCAAGCTGGGTCGCGATGAAATCCGCCGGATCGCCCGTACCGGGCTTGTCGGCCTCATCGATCAGCTCGGCGATTTCCTCGTCATCCACGCCGAGATAAGCGGCGATGACGCGCGGATCGTTGCGGACTTCTTCCGGCGATCCATCGGAAATCTTGGTGCCATATTCCAGCACGATCACGTGGTCGGAAATTTCCATCACCACCGACATATCGTGCTCGATCAGCAGGAGCGAGGTCCCCGTTTCCTTGCGGATATCGAGCAAAAGCTTGTTCAGTTCCGCCGACTCGCGCGGATTGAGACCTGCCGCCGGTTCGTCGAGGCAGAGGATTTCCGGCTCGGTGCACATGGCACGGGCGATTTCCAGACGGCGCTGATCGCCATAGGGCAGATCGCCAGCCGGATCATCCGCACGTGCGGTGAGGTTGATCTTTTCCAGCCAGTAACGGGCCTTTTCGATAGCCTCCTTGGCGGCCTTCTTGTAACCCGGCAGGCCGAGAAGCCCAAGGACCGTGTAACCCGACGAGCGCATGAGCGTGTTGTGCTGCGCGACCAGTAGATTTTCCAGAACGGTCAGGCCCGAAAACAGGCGAATATTCTGGAAGGTACGCGCGACCTTGGCCTGCTTGGTGATCTGGAAATCAGGAAGACGCTCCAGAAGGAAAGTCTCGCCCGTATTGCGATGCATGGTCAACATGCCACCAGTCGGCTTGTAGAAGCCGGTGATGCAGTTGAAGACCGTGGTTTTACCGGCACCATTCGGGCCGATCAGCGCGGTAATATCACCACGCTTCACGTCGAAGCTCAGATCGTTGATGGCGACGAGGCCACCGAAGCGCATCGACAGATGCTCAACCTGAAGAACAGTGTCTTTCTGAACATTGTCAGGCATTCTCGCTGTCTCCGCCATCAGCCGTGCCCTTCCTTGGTAAAGGCACCCGACACCATCTTCTTCTCATGCAGGAACGCACTTGGTTCTCGGCTTCCGACAAAACCGCGCGGCTTCCAGACCATGACAACCACCATGGCGAGCCCGAAGATGAGCATACGATAGAGTTCCGGCGTGAAATCGGGACCGAAGATCGCCTTCAGGAAGCCCATTTCACGCAGGATTTCTGTGCCGCCGATCATGACGATTGCAGCAATGGCGATACCGACGAGCGATCCCATGCCGCCAAGAACCACGATGGCGAGAATAACCGCCGATTCGAGAAACACGAAGGATTCCGGGCTCACGAAGCCCTGACGCGCCGCGAAGAACGAGCCTGCAAAACCGCCGAACATGGCGCCCGTGGCAAAAGCCGTGAGCTTGGTGGTCGTGGTGTTGATGCCGAGCGAACGACAGGCGATTTCGTCTTCACGCAGCGCTTCCCACGCCCGGCCAACTGGCATGCGGCGCAGACGGATCGTGACCCAGGCGGTCAGAAGTGCCAGCAGCAGAATGACGTAATAGAGGAAGAACTTGTAATGCGCCGGTGAGAAGGCAATTCCCATATGGGCGGCAAAACCATCCGGGCCGGCCTTGAACGGCAAACCGAAGAAGGTGGCCTTGGCGATACCCGAAATACCGAAGGTGCCCTTGGTGAGATCGGTCCAGTTGATCAGCACCAGACGGATGATTTCACCGAAAGCGAGCGTCACGATGGCCAGATAATCACCGCGCAATCGCAGGACCGGGAAGCCCAGAATGATGCCCCAGGTTGCGGCCAGAATGCCTGCCATGGGCAGCAGCATCCAGAAGGACAGGCCAAAATAGCTGGACAGGATCGCATAGGAATAGGCGCCGACCGCGTAGAAAGCCACATAGCCGAGATCAAGAAGACCGGCGAGACCGACGACGATGTTGAGCCCCCAGGCCAGCATCACATAGATGAGGATCTGGACGCCGAAATTATCGACCCATTTGAGCGAGCCCTGCCAGCCCAACGCCAGAACGATCAGGATCGGATAGGCAAAGAGGAAGGCAACGCCGAGCTTGGAGAAATGGGTGCGGAAGAATGACTGGCCATCGGTGGCGGCAACCGTCCGGCTGCTCTTGGCGAGCTTGCGCGCCTCCAGCTGCGGCTGCAGGAAGGCGACGAACAGGAAGCGTCCCACCGCCGCCAGCGCAACCATGACGGCCAGTGCACCCCAGCGCTGCACCAGCACCAGTTCATTGTTGATGTTCTGCTCGGTCTTGAAACCGATGATCAGGATAAAGAGGCCCAGCGCCAGAAGACCGGCGACGATACCCTCGCGAATGGCCCGGCCAAAAAGGGAATCCGGGCGTGAACTCGACTGTACAGCCATGATTACACCTTTTCGACTTCAGGACGGCCAAGAATACCCGACGGCATGAAGATCAGCACGATGGCCAGGATCGAAAACGCCGCGACATCCTTGTAGTCGATCGAGAAATAAGCCGACCAGAGCGCTTCGATCAGACCGATCAGCAGGCCGCCGACAACAGCGCCCGGAAGCGAACCGATACCGCCCAGAACCGCAGCCGTGAACGCCTTAACGCCGGGGATGAACCCGTCGGCGAAGGAAATCACACCGTAGAAGGACAGATAAAGCGTACCGGCGACGGCTGCGAGCATGGCGCCCATCACGAAGGTCAGCGAAATCACACGGTCGACATTGATGCCGAGAAGTGCGGCCATCTTGCGGTCCTGCTCACAGGCGCGCTGGGCGCGGCCAAGCGACGTGCGATTGACGATGTACCAGAAGATCGTCAGCAGCACGGCGGTGACCACGATCACGACGATCTGCTTCAGCGAAATCGTGACGTCGGTGCCGAACAGGCTGTAGGAGCCGTTCAGAAGCTGTGGAACCGGCTTGTTGCGCGGGCCCTGCGTTACCTGGACGAAATTGGACAATGCGATCGACATGCCGATTGCCGTGATCAGCGGCGCAAGGCGGAACGAACCGCGCAGCGGCCGGTAAGCCACGCGCTCAATCGTCCAGCTCCACAAGCCGGTCATGAGCATAGCGACCACCATCATCAGAAGCAGCAGCAACGCAATCGGCAGCGCCCCGATGAAAGTTGTGATGATGAGAAAAACAATCAGCGCCATAAAGGCGCCGAGCATGAAGACATCGCCATGAGCAAAGTTGATCATGCCGATGATACCATAGACCATCGTGTAGCCGATGGCGATCAGGCCATAGATCGAACCGAGCGCGAGCCCGTTGATCACCTGCTGGAGGAAATATTCCATCGAAAAGCCACCCATTTTACAAGCCGGAATCTTATTGGCGCATTATTATTTCGTGCACCCTCATTTTTTTCCCGGTCGATTACACCTAACGGCTGCATCACGGAATGCAAGCCCTTTCGTCTAAAACAAAAGACTAATTGCTTCATCCCTCCGCAAACCGGTTATGTCCCCTATGAAAAGCCCCTTTATGCGTCCTTTTCTACCGAAACGGGCGCGTTATTCCATATTTTCCCCGAAGCCTCAAAAGGCAAGAAATAGGGTGGCTGGTCATTTTTGACCAACCGTACCCGTTTTTATGCAACTGTGAAACCGTGAGCAAAAGGGTCCCGGTCATCGATGAAGATCGTATTATAACCGGTCATGCGTGCCCAGCCCGCAATTGACGGAATAATGCCCGGCACCACGGTTTCCTGGCCCGTTGCTGGTCCGGTTACTTCCACCGCCCGCTCCACACGTCCGTGGAACAGAGAACCGATGATGGATTCATGCACGAATTCATCGCCCGGCTTCAGCTTGCCCTTGGCGGCCAGCTGCGCCATGCGAGCCGATGTGCCGGTGCCGCAAGGCGAACGGTCGATGGCCTTGTCGCCGTAGAAGACAGCATTGCGCGCATGGGCTTCCGGCTTGGTCGGCTTGCCGGTCCACAGAATATGCGTCAGGCGATTGATATCGGCGAGCAGCGGGTGCTGGAACTTGTATTTCTCATTCAGGCGCTGACGCAGAACCGGGCTCCACGCGATCAGCTGCAAGGCGCTGTAATCGGCCATGTCGGTGTAATTGTCCTGCGGCTCAACGATAGCGTAGAAATTGCCGCCATAGGCCACATCGACCTTGAGCGTGCCAAGATCGGGGCATTCCACTTCCAAGCCTTCCGCATAAAGGAAAGCCGGAACATTGGTGAGGCGCACGCGCTCCACATATTGGCCGTTCTGCTCATATTCGATGGCAACGAGACCCGCTGGCGTGTCGAGATTGAGCTTGCCCGGCGTCTTCGGTGTCACGAGGCCCTGCTCGATCGCCATGGTCACCGTACCGATGGTGCCGTGACCGCACATGGGCAGGCAACCCGAGGTCTCGATAAACAGCACCGCCACATCGCAGTCCGGACGCGTCGGCGGATAGAGGATGGAGCCAGACATCATGTCGTGGCCGCGCGGTTCGAACATCAGTCCGGTACGGATCCAGTCAAACTCGCGCAGAAAATGCGCGCGTTTCTCCATCATGGTCGAACCTTCGAGGTTCGGGCCGCCGCCAGCCACCAGGCGCACCGGGTTGCCGCAGGTATGTCCGTCGACGCAGAAAAAAGAATGTCTTGCCATGATGGTCAGTTCCGAAAACGTTGAGGCTTGAATGGTTCGATATCGATTGCAGGCTTCGCGCCGGTGATCAGATCGCGGATGAGACGTGCCGTCGCTGCCGATTGCGTGAGGCCCAGATGGCCGTGGCCGAAGCCGTAGAAAACATTGCCGCCAGATGATGCCCGTCCGATGACTGGCAGAGAGTCCGGAATGGACGGACGATAGCCCATCCACTCGCGTCCGCCTTCGGTCTTGAGACCCGGCAGGAAGCGGGAGGCCTTGGTCAGCATGGCTTTGGAGCGCGCATAATTTGGCGGCAGATCAAGCCCGCCGAATTCAACCGCGCCGCCGACGCGCAAGCCTGTCGCCATCGGCGTGATGACAAAACCATGGCTTGGGAAGGTGAGCTGCCGCTTCACATCGAAAGCACCGACCGGCAGCGTGGTGTTGTAACCGCGCTCGGTATCAAGCGGCACGACATCGCCGAAGCCCTTGGCGAATTCCCGCGAAAAGGCACCCGTCATCACGATGAGGTTCTTCGCGCTGATTTCCGTGCCGTCTTCAAGATGCACGCGCGCGCCGCCATCAGCCGGTTGCGCGCTCGTCACCTTCGCTTTCAGGAAGCGCGCACCGAGGCGCTCCGCATGGGCCCAGATGGCCTGTCCGAACAGTTTCGGATCGCTGACATTCTTCCAGCCGGGCACGAAAGTTCCCGCCACAATGCGCGGGCTCAGGCCCGGCTGCAATTCGGCCAGTCGCGCGCCATGGACATGATCGTGCGCAATGCCAGCCTTCTCGCGAATTTCCCAGCTTGGCAACGCGGCAGTCAGTTCCGCTTCGGATTCATAAAGCTCCAGATTGCCGTCTTCCCGCAAGCGGTCGCGCAGACCGGCCCGGTCGATCAGGGCCAGCATCTCGCTTTCCGCAAGCCGCATGATATTCGCCTGCGTCACCGCGGTCTTTTCCAGCGCCCCGGCGCTGCTGGCACGCCAGAAACGATAAAGCCACGGCACCATTTTCGGGAAATAGGACGGGCGGATCGAAAACGGCCCCAGCGGGTCCATCAGCCAGCCTGGCACCTTGCGCATGACGCCCTTGGACGCCATCGGCAGAATATCCGAAAAAGCAAGCGCCGCCGCGTTGCCCGAACTCGTTTCCTCGCAGATTCCAGTGCGATCAATGACGAGGACATTTCGTCCGGCCTCGGCAAGCAAGGCTGCCGTCGCAGAACCGACAATGCCGCCACCGATGATAACAATATCCTGCTGACCCATTTTCTGTTGATTTTTGGGATCAGATTTCATTCTTTTTGCGGCTCCCCACCGATGCAGATCGAGGCGTCATCACGAATGGAGCCCCTGCCTTTGTCAATACCGGGTTCCCGGTAACTGATTTCGTATTCGCTATCGATCCCTGCCCGGTACGACACTGGTTCGAAATCAGGCCAACTTTGAAATTGGGGAAATCCCCCGTCCAACAAATTTTCGGAATAACACTATGCTCAAACCCGGTAGTGCGAGGACGGGTGCAGCAAGGCTATTACCTTGGTCGATATTGATATATCAGAGATATATTTGTAGGATCGTTTCCTGTCAATTGCCATCATAGAAGACACTGGACCACATGACACAGACGAGCCTCCGCGAACGGTCGATCAAGAGCGCCACCGGCAAATCGATCCCCGCCATTGATAGCCTGGGCGGCGAAAGCCTTGCCGAGCAAGCCTATCAGACGCTGGAACGCATGGTCGTCACGCTTGAGCTGGAGCCGGGAGCTGTGGTCAATGAACGCACGCTCATTGAGCTGACGGGCATGGGCCGCACGCCGCTGCGTGAAGCCATTCAGCGGCTTGCCTGGGAAGGGCTGATGGAGGTTCGCCCCCGTTCCGGCATTGCGATCACGCCCATCGACCCCAAGGATTTCGCCAAGGTTCTCGATGCCCGCGAAGGCGTCGAGCGTGTGCTGGCGCGCGATGCCGCCCGTTTCGGCAGCCCGCGTGACTATCAGCGGCTGGAAGCGGCAGCGGCCGCCATGCGGCAGGCAATTCCCAATGAAGATGTGCAATCATTTCTTGATGCCGACAAGGCTTTCGACATCGTGCTTGGCTCGGCGGCCAATAATCCTTATGCGACCCGTCTCGCGGCCCCGCTTCAGACGCATAGTCGCCGGTTCTGGTTCCGTTTGCGGCCCTCGGCCAGCATCACCGGTTCAGCGAATGCCCATGCGGCGCTCATTGAGGCCATCGTGTCACGCGAACCGGAACGCGCCAGCAATACGGCAAGTGAACTGATGGAATATCTGCGCACGCTTGCCCCCTGACCTAGTGGTCTGATTCCAACATTTGCATCCCTCGGTTCACGCGCTGAGCAAATGTTGGAATCAAAAAGACCACTAGCAAGTATATGTATCTAGTGGATTTTTCGAATTTGACGTTTGAAACAGCATCTATGTCAGCCGGGATTCAAACGTCAAATTCAATCCACTAGAGCGGTTCCGGTTAAGAAGGAATCGTGGAACCGCTCTATTTATTTGTTTTTAAGCATTATCCTACGTATCGAAGCGGGATCAGAAATCAGTCCAGTGGACTGATTTCCCCGCGTAGGCGCTGCGCACTTTTGCTGGAAATGCTCTGGCGGCTCAACGCAAAACAACATTTCTTCGCGTCCGCTCGGTCGCCACGTCGAACGAAGTCGATGCATTGGTGTCGAAAACCATGCCGTCATCCGTATTCACATCGTTGAGCGCCAGCGCATAGGAATGGCGGGTGCCGTGGCGCATATCTTTGGCCTGCACCGAAACGATGGAAAGAATAGCCATGAGGCCCACAAGGGTCTGAGTCGAATAACGCATTTCCGGCGCTCTCGGCAGCCAACCTGAAAATTGTGGGTGCAGTGAACGCTGCACTGGCGACCGAAAAATGGCACAAGTAGACCAGCTTAAGGGCAGATTTACACAAAACCGTGAGCAAACGAAAAAGCCGGAACGCTAGCCCCGGCTGGTTGTCGTGCGAAGAGAGCGACGCTCAATGTGTCTTGTTCATTGATTCCGACATTTTGCGCAACACATTCAGCGCCACGCTCAATTCCTCGTCGGTCACGCCTTCAAGCAGGTCTTCACGCACATCACCGGCAAGCTTTTCGACCTGCTCGGCCAGAATCTTGCCCTCTTCGGTCATCACCACCCGCTTGGCGCGGCGATCACCCTCTACCGTCTGGCGCTCGATGAATGACTGGCGTTCCAGGCCATCGAGAAGACGAACCATGGTCGCATTCTCGATCTCCAGCGTTTCGGCCAGCTCCTTTTGATAAAGACCTTCCTGCTCGATCAATGCCAGTAGCGTGCGCGCGCGCGCCAGTGTCAGGCCCCGCTCTTTTACCCTGGCGTCAAAAACGGTGCGAAGCCTGCGGTTGACCTTCGCCATGGCATCAATCATTTCTGCTCTGAGATCTGCGGTGCTCATATCCGATGCCTTATATATTAGTAAACTAACGATTGTGTTTCTGGATAAATGGCCCACGGTTCATTTTCAATGGCCGCACGCAAAACTCACGCAAGCGTGAAGTTTAAACCTTCTGAAGGTAGGTTGTGCGAGAATAAGATCTTCGCGAACGACTGAATTAAAGAACCGAAGTAACGGGTAGTATGAATAAATTTTAAATAAGAAAAATATACACGAACAATAAAAACAAAAAGAAAAGCGGACCAGAGTCCGCTTTCCCAAATATATGTGAATTTTCTACCGTATCAGCCCGGTATAACCGCGCCCTGCAGCGTCATCAGCTGGTGCAGGAAGATTTCGGCCTTGGTGCGATGCTCCGGCGAAGTCGCATCATCGAGCGCCTTACGGGCTTCATCGATGCGGCGCGTAATGTCCGACGGCTCAATGGCGTCGACATGCGTTGCGGATTCGGCCAGTACGGTGCAGCTCTGCGGGGTAATATCGGCAAAACCGCCGAAAACCACATAAGAGTCAGACTTGCCGTCGGCAAGCTTCACCGAAACGACTCCCGGCATGATCGTCGACATCAGCGGCGAATGACCGGCGAGAGCCGTCAGATAGCCTTCGCTACCCGGAATGACGACTTCCGTCACCTGCGCGGAAAGCAGGAGGCGTTCAGGCGACACGAGTTCGAATTGGAAAGCTTGAGCCATGGTTCTCACTTAAATTTCCTGAGCGTGATCTCGAAACTGGAAACCGGTTTGCGGAAAGATCGTGCTCAAACAAATGAACAGGTCGTCTCGGTGGGCCTTTCAGCCCACCGGGAAACTCAATTCATCAAGCGGCTTCAGCAGCCAGCTTCTTCGCCTTTTCGATCGCTTCTTCAATCGAGCCCACCATGTAGAAGGCCGGTTCAGGAAGATGATCGTATTCACCTGCGCAAAGGCCCTTGAAGCCCTTGATGGTGTCTTCGAGCGCGACAAGCTTGCCTGGCGAACCGGTGAAGACTTCAGCAACGAAGAACGGCTGCGACAGGAAGCGTTCGATCTTACGAGCGCGCGCAACGGTCAGCTTGTCGTCTTCCGACAGTTCGTCCATGCCGAGGATGGCGATGATGTCCTGAAGAGCCTTGTAGCGCTGCAGGATCGCCTGCACCTGACGGGCAACGGCGTAGTGTTCTTCACCAACGATCATCGGATCGAGCATACGCGACGTGGATTCCAGCGGATCCACAGCCGGGTAAATACCCTTTTCAGCGATCGAACGGTTCAGCGTGGTGGTCGCGTCCAAGTGAGCGAACGACGTAGCCGGTGCAGGATCGGTCAAATCGTCGGCAGGAACGTAAATTGCCTGAACCGAGGTAATCGAACCCTTGGTCGTCGTGGTGATGCGTTCCTGCATCGCGCCCATGTCGGTTGCCAGCGTCGGCTGATAACCCACAGCGGAAGGAATACGACCGAGAAGAGCCGAAAGTTCCGAACCAGCCTGCGTGAAGCGGAAGATGTTGTCCACGAAGAACAGAACGTCCTGGCCCTTGTCACGGAAGTTTTCAGCAACCGTCAGACCCGACAGAGCAACGCGAGCGCGCGCACCCGGAGGCTCGTTCATCTGACCGTAAACGAGTGCGGCCTTGGAGCCTTCACCGCCACCGAGCTTGTTGACGCCCGATTCGATCATTTCGTGGTAAAGATCGTTACCTTCACGGGTACGTTCACCAACGCCCGCGAATACCGAGTAACCACCGTGCGCCTTGGCGACGTTGTTGATCAATTCCATAATGAGAACGGTCTTGCCGACGCCAGCGCCGCCGAACAGACCAATCTTACCACCCTTGGCGTAAGGAGCGAGAAGGTCGACGACCTTGATGCCCGTTACCAGGATTTCAGCTTCGGTCGACTGTTCGATATATTCAGGCGCTTCCTGGTGGATCGCGCGGCGCGCCGTGGTCTTGATCGGACCAGCTTCGTCAACCGGCTCGCCGATGACGTTCATGATGCGGCCAAGCGTTTCTTCACCAACCGGAACCATGATCGGGTTGCCGGTGTCGCGCACTTCGTGACCGCGAACCAGACCTTCGGTCGAGTCCATGGCGATGGTGCGAACGGTGTTTTCGCCCAGATGCTGCGCAACTTCGAGAACCAGGCGGTTGCCCAGATTGTCGGTTTCCAGAGCGTTGAGGATCAGCGGCAGCTGACCGTCTTCGAACTGTACGTCGACAACAGCGCCGATGACCTGAGTGATCTTGCCAACTGCACCGGTCGCTGCAGCCTTGGGAGCTGCTGGCGTCTTGGCGGCAGCCGCCTTAGCTGGTGTAGCCTTGGCTGGAGCCTTCTTCGCCGCTGCCGGCTTTGCTTCGGCCGCGGCGGTAGTTTTCGGGGTCGCTGCTTTTGCCATCGATCCTTACCTTCCGTTAGCATGGTCCCGAAAAGTTGCAGACTTCCCGGATAGACCATGCGGTAAACCCTAGAGCGCTTCCGCGCCCGAAATGATTTCGATCAGTTCCTTGGTGATCTGAGCCTGACGCTGACGGTTATACGTGATCGACAATTTGTTGATCATGTCACCGGCATTACGCGTCGCATTGTCCATGGCGCTCATCTTCGCGCCCATTTCGCCCGCCACATTTTCCAACAGTGCGCGGAAAATCTGGACCGAAATGTTGCGTGGGATCAGCGTGCTCAGGATCGCCGCAGGATCAGGTTCGTACTCATAAATCGCATCGCCTGCAGCGTCCGCCTGCGCAACATCGCCAGCCGAAGCCGGAATGATCTGCTGCGCGGTCGGGATCTGTGCAATCACCGACTTGAATTCGGAATAGAACAGGGTGCAGACATCAAATGCGCCTTGTTCAAACAGCTCGATCACCTTGTGGCCGATCTGGTCGGCATGCACAAAAGCGAGCTGCTTGACTTCGCGCAAATTGACGTGGTCGATGATCAGAGAGGCAAATTCACGACGCAGAATATCTGCGCCCTTCTTGCCGACCGTGATGATCTTGACCGTCTTGCCTTCAGCGAGGAGCTTGCGGGTATGATCGCGCGCCAGGCGTGCGATTTGGCTGTTGAAACCGCCGCAAAGGCCACGTTCTGCAGTGCAGACGACGAGCAGATGCACGTCGTCCTTACCTGTACCGGCCATCAATGCCGGTGCATCTTCGCCGCTGACATTCTGCGCGATATTAGCGAGAACGGCGCCCATGCGCTGCGAGTAAGGCCGCGCGGCCTCCGCAGCTTCCTGGGCACGGCGCAGCTTCGCCGCGGCGACCATCTGCATCGCCTTGGTGATTTTCTGCGTCGCCTTGACCGAGGCGATACGGTTTCTCAGATCCTTTAGTGAAGGCATCCGTTCATCCCGTCACAAAATTCAAGCGAAAGACTTGGCGAACGCGTCGACCGCTGCCTTGAGCTTTGCTTTGATGTCGTCGGTGAGTGCCTTCTGATCGCGGATAGCATCCAGCACATCCTTGTGCTCGGTGCGCAACGAAGAAAGAAGACCTGCTTCGAACTTGCCAACCTGGTTGACGGCGATCTTGTCGAGATAGCCATTCACACCGGCATAAATCACGGCAACCTGTTCTTCCGTCTTGAGCGGCGAGAACTGCGGCTGCTTGAGAAGCTCGGTCAGACGTGCACCACGGTTCAGCAAACGCTGGGTCGAGGCATCGAGATCCGAACCGAACTGTGCGAAGGCGGCCATTTCACGATACTGGGCGAGCTCGCCCTTGATCGAACCGGCGACCTGCTTCATGGCCTTGACCTGAGCCGAAGAACCAACGCGCGAAACCGACAGACCGACGTTAACAGCCGGACGGATACCCTGATAGAACAGGTTGGTTTCGAGGAAGATCTGGCCGTCGGTGATCGAGATCACGTTGGTCGGAATGAAGGCCGAAACGTCGTTGCCCTGCGTTTCGATGACCGGCAGAGCCGTCAGCGAGCCAGCGCCGTTTTCGTCGTTGAGCTTTGCAGCGCGTTCGAGAAGACGGGAGTGCAGATAGAAAACGTCGCCCGGATAAGCTTCACGGCCCGGAGGACGACGAAGCAGAAGAGACATCTGACGGTAAGCAACGGCCTGCTTGGACAGATCGTCGTAACCGATGAGAGCGTGCTTACCGTTGTCACGGAAGTATTCGCCCATTGCGCAACCTGCGAACGGAGCGAGGTACTGCATCGGAGCCGGATCGGAAGCGGTAGCAGCGATAACGATCGAATATTCGAGTGCGCCGCGCTCTTCGAGAACCTTGACGAACTGAGCAACAGTCGAACGCTTCTGGCCGATAGCAACGTAAACGCAATAAAGCTTTTCGCTGTCCGGGCCGTTGTCGTGGATCGGCTTCTGGTTCAGGAAGGTGTCGAGAATGATGGCGGTCTTGCCGGTCTGACGGTCACCGATGACCAGCTCGCGCTGACCACGACCAACCGGGATCAGAGCGTCAACAGCCTTGAGGCCGGTCGACATTGGCTCATGAACCGACTTGCGCGGGATAATGCCCGGTGCCTTGACGTCGACGCGGCGACGCTCGGTAGCAACGATTGGGCCCTTGCCGTCGATCGGATTGCCGAGAGCGTCGACAACGCGGCCGAGCAGACCCGGACCAACAGGCACGTCAACGATGGCGCCGGTACGCTTGACGACGTCGCCTTCCTTGATGTCACGGTCGGCACCGAAGATAACGACACCAACATTGTCGTTTTCAAGGTTGAGCGCCATGCCGCGAATGCCGCCGGGGAATTCGACCATTTCACCAGCCTGAACATTGTCCAGACCATAGACGCGAGCAATACCGTCGCCGACGGACAGAACCTGACCGACTTCGGAGACCTCAGCCTCCTTGCCGAAGTTCTTGATTTGCTCTTTCAGGATAGCGGAAATTTCCGCAGCGCGGATGTCCATCAGCCGACCTCTTTCAGTGCAAGCTTGAGAGAAGATAGTTTGGTGCGAAGGGACGTGTCGATCTGACGCGAACCCATCTTGACGATAAGACCGCCGAGGATCGACGGATCGACGGTGACGTTGATCGTCACGTCCTTGCCGGCCACGCTCTTCAGCGTTGCCTTCAATTCGTTTTCCTGCGCAGCGGTCAGCGCATGCGCGGAAGTGACATCGGCGGAAACTTCTCCGCGATGTTCAGCAGCAATCTTGTGGAATGCGGCGATGATGCCCGGCAGGGCGAAAAGGCGGCGGTTCGCTGCGACGACGCGCAGGAGATTTCCTACCAGACCCTTGATGCCCGCCTTGTCGGCAATGGCGCCGATCGCATGGAGCTGGTCTTCCGAAGAAAATACCGGACTGGAGATCAGACGCTTGAGGTCCTCGCTTCCGCTCAGAAGCGCCTCGAAACGAACAAGATCTTTCTCCACAGCAGCAACGGACTTGGCTTCGAGCGCCAGCTCGAAAAGCGATCCGGCGTAACGCTGTGCCACACCTGAAATGAGCGAAGACGTTTCAGCCACGAACAACCTGCTCTCTACGTTGAAACCATCCTTTTGGGGCCCAATGTTGCTCAGGACGCCAAGCTGATGATTTTATTGAATGTTTCCGGAAAACCACTGACGCGCGAGCACGTCAACACCGAAATGTGATTGCCGTCTAGCATAGACGAACCGGACTCGCAACACGCGAATCCCGCACTTTTGTGTAAGTTTTGTCGCGTTTTCCGATCAAAAAAGTCGCAGGGTTAACCGATGAAGCCAAAAGCGTAGAGCAATGGCCCGGCGGCCAGAAGGAATTCTACAATTCCTGCCAACCAGTTATAGATCGTGCCGCCGCCGCGTCCGACATTATCGGACATCATCGAGATGAAGCGCCCGAACAGGGCAAAGCCCCACGCAGCCCCCAGAACAACCCACAAGAAGGGTTGTGCAAAAATGAGGCAGCCAAGACCCAGACCGAGATAGGGACCGGCCAGCACGGCGCGGATGGAACTGAACGCTTCCGGTCGCGCATTGACCGGCTGCAACCGCAACAGCTTCATGGTGATGCCGGGCGCAAACAGCATGACGATGCCCGCAAAGGCCGTCACGGCTGCCGAGCTCCAGGCGAGCCATTCGCCGGTCGTGGTGGGAAGATAGAATTCCATCGCGATCACCCCTCAATTTGAACAGCACGGCTATAAACCAGTTTTGCCCAAACGAAAACCGATCGCACGGCATGAACGCACATCAATGGAGCCAGTCCTCAGCGCGATAGCGAACCGCGCATCCCGATGATGCGCGCCAGAATCGACCGGATGAAGAGGATGGCCACGGCACCGATCACCCAGATGATCGCAAGGGCGGGCGCAAGCAAACTCTGCAGCAATCCAATACCTGAACCGGCTATCTGGTCCAGTTTGGTCGTATCCAGCAGCGCTGTTACTTCCGAACCGATCAGGCTTTTTCCGGTCTCGGCCAGAACCGCTCCGTTGCCGCTGATCCAGACGATCACAGCATCCGAGATGGAATAGGCAAACCACATTAACAATGTCCAGACCACCAGCCCGAAAAGGGCGACCAGCCAGAATCCGGGACCATTCTTCGCTGATGATTGCGCGGGTTGGGAAGGGGTATATTTCATTGGTCTCAAGCCTCATTGGAACCTTGAAAACCAGTCTGCATCCTCTAGCGACTAGAGAAGCAAGCCCCTATTTCTTGCATGCACGTCGATAGTTGCCCAACCTTACAAAAAGCTTTGCGGATCGATGTCAACCTGCACCCGGATGGAGCCTCGCTCCTTGGGTGATGCAGCCAGCAAAGCACGGATAAAGGATTGAATATCCGCGCGTTTTGTCCCGTGGATCAAGATTCGGAAACGATGCCTGCCGCGCACCAGCGCCAGCGGCGCTTCGGCGGGACCGAGCACGGAAATCTCCGAAGAGGACGGTGCGGCGCGGCGAAGCGCACGCGCATGGTTTTCCGCATCCGGGCGGTTATCGGCCGAGATGATCAACGCAGCAAGCCGTCCGAATGGCGGCAGAGCGCTGCGCTCCCGCTCCTCGATTTCGCGAGCGTAGAACGCTTCCGCGTCGCCGCTGACAATGGCGCGCATCACCGGATGATCCGGCTGATAGGTCTGGATCAGACCGAGGCTCTTACGCCCCGTACGTCCCGCACGGCCCGTCACCTGATTGAGAAGCTGGAACGTGCGTTCGGCGGCGCGCGGGTCGCCATTGGCCAGCCCCAGATCGCCATCCACCACACCTACCAGCGTCATATTGGGAAAATTGTGCCCCTTCGCGACGAGCTGCGTGCCGATGACGATATCCGCCTCGCCCTTCGCAATGGCGTCGAGTTCCAGACGCAGCCGCTTCACGCCGCCCGCCATATCAGACGAAAGCACTATGATTCGCGCTTCGTTGAACGTCGCGGCAACTTCCTCCGCGATCCGTTCCACGCCGGGGCCACAGGCGACCAGATGATCGAGCGTGCCGCATTCGGGACAGGCTTCCGGCGTCGGCTCATGATAACCGCACTGATGGCACATCAGCTGGCCGCGAAAGCGATGCTCGACCAGCCAGCTTGAACATTGCGGGCACTGAAAGCGGTGACCGCACACCCGGCACAATGTCAGCGGCGCATAGCCGCGACGGTTGAGGAACAGCAGGGCCTGTTCGCCGCGCGCGACGGTCTTGCCGACCGCTTCGTTGAGTGCGGGCGACAGAAAGCGTCCCGGCGGCGGCGGTGACCGCCGCATGTCGATGGTTTTAAGATCGGGGAGTGCGGCTTCCGCATAGCGCCCGTAAAGCTTGATTCGCTTGTAGCGGCCCTGATCCGCATTGACCTGACTTTCGATGGACGGCGTGGCCGAGGCCAGCACCACCGGGAAACCGCCAATATGGCCGCGCACGACGGCCATATCGCGGGCATTGTAGAAAACCCGGTCTTCCTGTTTGTAAGCCGGATCATGTTCCTCATCGACCACGATCAGCCCCAGTTCCTTGAAGGGCAGAAACAGCGCAGAACGGGCGCCCGCAACCACCCGCACCGTGCCTTCCGTGACCTGTCGCCAGACGCGCTCACGCGTGCGCGGTGCGAGGTCTGAATGCCATTCGGCGGGCTTGGCACCGAAACGATCATGAAAGCGGTCGAGAAATTGCTGTGTCAGCGCGATTTCGGGCAGGAGAATCAGCACCTGCTTGCCCTGATCGAGCGCCTTGGCGACAGCTTCGAAATAAACTTCGGTCTTGCCTGATCCCGTCACGCCATCGAGGAGGGAAACGGAAAAACAATCCGCCGCGACGGAATCAGAAAGCATTTCGGCAGCTGCCTGCTGGTCTTCCGAGAGCGTGGCGCGGGCATAATCCGTGTCGGGCTTCGCCACTACGGCGGGCGGTGGCAGCATCACTTCATCAAAGACGCCCTGCGCCTTCAATCCCTCTACGACCGTTGCCGAAACGCCCGCCGCATGGGCGAGACCCGACCGGGTCCAGGCAAGCCCGTCGCGGGCAAGCTCCATCACGCGGGAGCGCGCGTCGGTCATGCGTTCCGGTTCACCGCCGGAATAACGCAGGCCCGGCACAGACGGCTCGGGGTCGAAGGCGGCAGGCACGCGCAAAACCATACGCGCCACCATGCCGGGCGGCGAAAGCGTGTAATCCGCAGCCCAGCGCATGAAGCGGAGCATCTCGCCATCCACCGGTGGACAATCGAACACTTCGGAAATCGCTCTGAGCTTTTTGGCGTCGACCGCATCGGTTTCGCCCTCACAGACGATGCCCGCGACTTCACGCGGTCCGAGCGGGACGCGCACGATCGACCCGGGCTGGACGTTCATGCCCTCCGGGACCATATAAGAATAAGGCCGTTCTGCTGGCATAGGCACCAGCACGGGAACCACGCGCGGCGTGAAGCCCGGCAGCGCGTCCGAAAACAGGCCCAGAACAGGGTTAGCAATATCGTGCGAATCTTTCGACATGATCGCGTGACCTTGGCGCGGCTTTGCGCTAAAGAAAAGCCACCTTCCGGGACTTAAA
This sequence comes from Ochrobactrum soli, assembly GCF_003664555.1. Lineage (NCBI taxonomy): Bacteria > Pseudomonadati > Pseudomonadota > Alphaproteobacteria > Hyphomicrobiales > Brucellaceae > Ochrobactrum > Ochrobactrum soli. The sequence continues at coordinate 157,822 of NZ_RCHH01000008.1, forward strand.
CGGATTTAGCTCCCAAAACCACCCGCGCTCACTATGGAGGAACGCTGTTATGAAGTTTTTCGTGGACACTGCGGACGTCAAGGAAATCCGCGAACTGAACGACCTTGGACTGGTCGATGGCGTGACCACCAACCCATCCCTCATCCTGAAGTCGGGTCGCAATATCGAGGAAGTTACCAAGGAAATCTGCTCCTTCGTCAAGGGTCCGGTTTCTGCCGAAGTTGCCGCGACCGAATATGAGCAGATGATGAAGGAAGCTGCCCACATCGCCAAATATGCAGATAATATCTGCATCAAGCTGCCCGTGACCTTCGACGGACTGAAGGCCTGTAAGGCTCTGTCTTCCGATGGCCACAAGGTCAATATGACGCTCTGCTTCTCGGCCAATCAGGCGCTTCTTGCAGCCAAGGCTGGCGCGACCTTCATTTCGCCATTCATTGGTCGTCTCGACGATATGGCTATCAACGGCATGGAACTGATTGCTGAAATCCGCACGATCTATGACAATTACGATTTCCGCACCGAAATTCTTGCCGCTTCGGTTCGTACCGTCAATCACGTCAAGGAAGCAGCGCTGATCGGTGCCGATGTCGTGACCGCGCCTGCGGCAACGCTCAAGGCGCTCGTCAAGCATCCGCTGACCGACAAGGGCCTCGAAACCTTCCTCGCCGATTGGGCGAAGACCGGTCAGAAGATCGCTTAATCAGCGATTTTTGCGAAACAAATGAAAGGCGGGCTTCGGCCCGCTTTTTTATTCCAGAACCGTTTCACCATCCTGCTTGCTGACCCGAATCGGCCTGCTGCCGCAATGCTCGGCTATAGCGCTGGCAAGAGCGCTGGAATGGGTTACAACCCAGATCTGGCTGCGCTCGGATGCCTGCGCGATCATTCTCGCAAGTGACGGGATCATGTCCGGGTGCAGGCTTGCTTCCGGTTCGTTCAGCGCGATCAATGTCGGCAGGCGGTAGGCTAAAAGCGCGCCCGCCAGCGCCAATAGGCGAATCTGCCCGTCGGACAATTCGCCGGGTCGAAAGATGCGGGGCGGGAAAGCTGGAAAATTCAGGCCGAAACTGGCGGTTTCTTCCGGATAAGGAACGACCAGTTTCGCACCATCCAGCGCCTCTTCTATAAAGCGATCCAGATCGACCGTATCCTGACGGATATGCGCAAGCGTGGCAAAGACTGAGGCAAGATTGCCGCCATCCTCGTCCAGCATGGCTGCGGTGGCCGCAATGGAAGGCTGGCGTGCAGGAGCGTCGCGGTCGCTTCGGAAGCCGTGATAAAACCGCCAGCCACGCAGTTGCGCCGCGAGGTCGCCGATCTCGGGATAATGGCCCGACTGACCAAGCACGGCCAACCCGCTTTCCGATGTCAGAAGCCGCGTCGGATGCTCCATGCGCCGCCCTTCCCCATCGCGGGCAAAGACCGCCGGACCGCGCCGGTCCATGAGATCGACCGGGCGACGACCCGTATCGAGATTGAGCTGTTCTTCCTTGATCTGCGGCTCGAAAGGAAATGCCCCGGAAACAGGTGGCGGCAAACCCGCCTCCACCCGATAGGAAAGGCGCGACGCCAGCCTTTCGTCCTCGAATTCCGCTTCCAGAATGATCCGCGCCGATTCGTGCTTGCGACGACCGCCGCTCCACATGGCCGATTGCATACCGCCTTCCCGCACGATCTCCGTGGAGAAATTGCCTTCCGCAGCCGCCTTGATCAGTTGCAAAGCTCGATAGAGATTGGACTTGCCCGCACCGTTTTCACCGACGAACACCGTCACCTGTCCAAGATTGAACCGGACAGAACGCAGCGAACGATAGCCTTTGGCCGAAAAGGAAGCGAGGCGCATGATCTCCACAACAGGCTGACACAACAAGGGCGGCACATGCCGCACCGCCCTTTATATCCGTCTCAATGCGAACCACAAATTCCAATCAACCGGCCAAGGCCGTCACAGGCGCGAACCGGCGATAGTCCCTTGGCCGCGCATTATTCCCATTTCATCTCGCCCTTGATGACCTTGGCGCCCAGTTCCAGGCTGCTTTCGCCGCCCAGATCCGGGTAGCGCTTCTTCATCGCAGCGATAAGCGTGGCACCATCCTTGGCCTTGTCGGCCTCCTCATCGAATGCAGCGAGATAATCGCGGGTGAATTTGACCGCCGAAACATCCGTCGCAGAACCGGCCTTCATATGGGCCGGGACAACCACTTCAGGATTGCGCGCCGCAATCGCATCGAGGTTCTTGATCCATGCCTCGCGCTGCGCCTTGTCAGCCGTATCGGCCAGCCAGATATGCTCGCCTGCGCCAATCAACACGCCGCCGAACACCGCCTTCAGCGATGGCACCCATAGATAGCGGCGGTTCTTCATGCCTTCAGCCGGGACGATCTCAATCTCGTTGCCTTCCAGCGTGAGCGTCTTCACGTCCGAGGCCTGCGGCAGAACCAGATCGGACAGGTTCTGCGGGCCATTATCCTTCAGCTGCGGTCCCCAGACGTTAAGCTTCGTCTCGACATTGCCATTGATGGCGGCAACGGTTTCAGGAGCAGCGATGATTTTGACATCCGGGAAAGCCGACTTGATCTCGCGCAGGTTGAAATAATAGTCGGGGTCGCTCTGGCTGACATAGACCGTGGTGAGCTTCTTGCCGGTTTCCTTGATCTTTTCGGCAACGGCCTTGCCATCGGAGAAGGTAAAACCGCCATCGAGCAGAATGGCTTCCTTTTCCCCCGTCAACAGAACCGGCGTCCGGTTGAAGCCATTCTCATCGGCCTGGAAAAACTGCCACTGCAACGGCGCTGCCTTTTCCTGTGCCGCTGCCGGACCCGCAACGGCCAGTCCCGCCACGCCTAGTGCCGCAAAGGCCATGCCTTTCATGAGGTCTGAAAATCGCATCATCTGAATACTCCTGAAATAATGATTGAACCGACGGACACACCGCGCGGCTTTCACGCATGACGCATGGGGAAGTCGCTTCCCATTTTTCACGTCACGCCTCGGGCAATATGCAAATTGTAAATTAGTTCATTTGAAACAAGGAGTTATAAAAATGTTTGCAGGGAACAGCAATGTTACCTCGCTGAATTCCTTGAGCCTTTTTGTGGTTAGCGAAACAAAAAAACGGCGCCCGGAAGCGCCGCTTTTGTGATTTCAGATCAGAGGAACGATCAGAGCTTCGACAGCTTCTGCGCCAATGCGAGGAAAACCTGTTCGGCCAGTTCTTCCGCGGCGCGCTTGCGCGCGTCGCGTTCTGCACGAAGGTTTGCAAATTCCTGACGCGGACGATCAAAGGAAGCGCCCGTCGTTCGTGTGCCCGTGGCAAGCGGCTTGCCGTCCTTGTCACGCAGCACGAAATTCGAAGTCGCCTTGACGATACCAGCCGATGGACGGCCCGTGCGGTCGGTCTGATCGCCGATATCCACGCTTACGGCGGAAATCGTGCTCGTGCTGAGGCCGAGGCTCAGACGATACATCGGATTGGCTGGTTCACCAGCGCCACCGCCGAGCAGGAAGATCAGGCGATTGCGCACCTGCTGGCCATAGACATCGCCAGCCGGATCGATGGACACGGAAGCAAGCTTGGTGCGCATATCCGGCGTCACACTGCCGCCGATCGAACCACCAGCGCTGCCGCCCGACGAATAAAGCGGCTGCACCGTGCAGGCAGCAAGGAGAACCGCAGCTCCCACAGCCACAAAAGCGACGCGGAAAGTCTTGATTGCGGAGAGGAAACGATCAGGCAACGACATTGACGATCCTTTGCGGCACCACGATAATCTTCTTCGGCGAGCCCCCGTTGAGCGCAGCCTTGACGAAGTCAAGTTCGAGCACCGCCTGCTGGATGCTAGCTTGATCAGCGTCGCGGGCGATTGTCAAATCCCCACGCTTCTTGCCGTTGATCTGCACCGGCATCACGATCTCGTTTTCCACCACCAATGCGGCGTCGAAGAGCGGCCATGGCGCGCGGGCGACCAACGTTTCCTGTCCGGCGATCTTGCCGCCCAGTTCCGTCAGGCACTGTTCAGCCAGATGCGGCATCATCGGTGCGAGCATCTGGATAAGCTTTTCCGTGGCGTCACGAACAGAGCCCTTCAGCTCATCATCGGCCTTGTCCGAAGCGACAAGCTGCAACGGTGCTGCAAGCGCATTCACCAGCTCATAAAGTCGCGCAACGCCGCGATTGAAAGCGAGCTTTTCGATATCGTCGCCAACAGCGTTGACCGTCTTATGCACGGCCTTGGAAACGGCAAGCGCTTCGCCCTGCGAACCGGTCTTCGGCGCGACATCCTTCAGATGTTCGGCTGCTTCCGACACCAGACGCCAGACGCGCTGCACGAAACGATGCGCGCCTTCGGCGCCTGCTTCCGTCCAGATCACGTCACGTTCCGGCGGCGAATCGGACAGCATGAACCAGCGCGCAGTATCTGCACCATAAGAAGAGATGATATCGTCGGGATCAACGACGTTCTTCTTCGACTTCGACATCTTCTCGATGGAACCGATTTCAACCGGCGCACCGCTATCCAGCATGGTTGCGGTGCGCTTGCCGTCAATGTCCTCGATGCGGATATCGGCAGGAGCAACCCACTGACCATCGGCCTTGTAGGTTTCGTGCACAACCATGCCCTGCGTGAACAGGCCCTTGAAGGGCTCATCCAGACCGACATGGCCCGTAACCTTCATGGCGCGGGTGAAAAAGCGCGAATAGAGCAGATGCAGGATCGCGTGTTCGACGCCACCGATATACTGATCGACCGGCAGCCAGCGGTCGGCAATCGCACGATCGGTCGGCTCGTTTTCCCACGGCGCCGTGAAGCGCGCATAGTACCAGGACGAATCGACAAACGTATCCATCGTGTCCGTCTCGCGCCGGGCTTCGCCGCCGCATTTCGGGCACTTCACATGACGCCATGTGGCATGACGGTCCAGCGGATTGCCCGGACGGTCGAAATCCACATCGTCCGGCAGCTTGACCGGCAGGTCGGCGCGCGGCACCGGATTGACGCCACAGCTCTCGCAATGGATCATCGGGATCGGGCAGCCCCAATAGCGCTGGCGCGAAATGCCCCAGTCGCGCAGACGGAACTGCACCTTGCGGGCCGCTTGCGGACGATTGCCAAGCGCGGTCTGTTCCAGACGGTTTGCAACCTCGTTGAAGGCTGCTTCCGGCGCCAGACCATCGAGGAAACGCGAATTGATCATCACGCCGTCATCGGTATAGGCCGTGTCGGTGATGGCAAAAGTGGCAGCGTCCTCGCCCTTCGGCAGCACGACCGGTGTTACCTTCAGCGCATATTTATTGGCGAAATCCAGATCGCGCTGGTCATGCGCCGGGCAGCCGAACACAGCGCCCGTGCCATATTCCATCAGCACGAAATTGGCGACATAGACCGGCAGCTCCCAGTTCTCATCGAACGGGTGCTTGACCTTGACACCAGTATCGAAGCCCTTCTTCTCAGCGGTTTCAAGCGCTGCAAGCGAGGTGCCGTGCTGGTGGCATTCTTCGATGAAGCCGGTCAGCGCAGTATTACCTTCGGCAAGCTTTTTGGCCAGCGGATGATCGGCGGAAATCGCGACAAAAGCCGCGCCGAACAGTGTGTCGGGACGCGTCGTGTAAACCTCGATCTCCGAGAAGCCTTCCGGTGCCGTCTTGCCGTCGAGCGCGAAACGAACCTGCAAGCCTTCCGACTTGCCGATCCAGTTGCGCTGCATCAAGCGAACTTTTTCCGGCCACTGGTCGAGCGTGTCGAGACCGGCCAGCAATTCTTCGCTGAAATCAGTGATCTTGAAGAACCACTGCGTCAGTTCGCGCTGTTCGACCAGCGCGCCAGAGCGCCAGCCGCGACCGTCCACCACCTGCTCATTGGCGAGCACGGTGTTGTCCACCGGGTCCCAGTTGACCTTGGAGGTTTTGCGCGTCACCAGACCTTTTTCGAACAGGTCGATGAACAGCATCTGCTGACGATGGTAATATTCCACATCGCAGGTCGCGAATTCACGCGACCAATCAAGCGACAGGCCCATGGACTTGAGCTGGCGCTTCATCGTGTCGATGTTCTGGTAGGTCCATTCCTTTGGATGCACCTTGTTCTGCATCGCGGCATTTTCCGCAGGCATGCCGAACGCGTCCCAGCCCATCGGGTGGAGGACATTAAACCCCTTAGCGCGCTTGTAGCGGGCAACGACATCGCCCATCGCATAGTTGCGCACATGGCCCATATGGATGCGCCCCGATGGATAGGGGAACATCTCAAGCACATAATACTTCTCGCGCGGATCGCTGTTGTCCGTTTCGAAAGTCCGGTTTTCTTCCCAGACTTTCTGCCAGTGAGCTTCCGCCACGCGCGGATTATAACGTTCGGCTGCCATGTCCGTATTTACTCGTACGAAGGTGATGCAATAAGGAGAGTCGATATTTAATGGCGACCTTCACCACGTATTGGCGAAAGCGTCAACCTTTTGCGGATGAAAAGCCTGAAAGCGAGAGTTTCATGTCAGATATCGTCACGAACCTGAACACGGTCAAGGCCGCAATCGCCAATGCCGAAAAGGAAGCGCATCGCAACGAAGGTTCGGTCACGCTCGTCGCCGTGTCGAAAACCTTCGATGCGGATGCGATCCGCCCGGCGCTCGATGCCGGACAGCGCGTCTTCGGCGAAAACCGCGTGCAGGAAGCCCAAGCCAAATGGCCTGAACTGCGCGACCAATATTTCGGCATCGAACTGCATCTGATCGGCCCGTTGCAATCCAACAAGGCAGCCGATGCCGTCGCCCTGTTCGACGTCATCGAAACGGTGGACCGCGAGAAGATCGCAGCCGCGCTTGCCGACGAGATCGCCAAGCAGGGCAAGAGCCCGAAACTCTATGTGCAGGTCAATACGGGTCTGGAAGAACAAAAGGCCGGCATCGCACCGAAGGACGCCGTCGCCTTTGTCGCACGCTGTCGTAATGAACATGGCCTCGCCATTGAAGGGCTGATGTGCATTCCACCGGCAGATGAGAATCCGGGACCGCATTTTGCCCTGCTGGAAAAGCTCGCCCGCGAAGCTGGCGTCGGGAAGCTCTCCATGGGCATGTCAGGCGATTATGAGACCGCTATAGGCTTCGGCGCGACTTCGGTTCGGGTCGGCTCAGCAATTTTCGGCCACAGGTAATCAGCAGTAACTGCCAGTATTTTTTTGAAACTAGTAGAATTATCGTGCAAACGCTAATTAACCACAGGAAGAAAAAAATGTTAAAAAGCGTTACGATACGAAGCTTTCATACAGGGTACTACCTGAGCTATGACACTCAAGTTGAAACTGGCGCATACCTTATGTACCTGACTCGAGAATGTAAAGGCTTCAGGTCCCAATGGGTTGTAAATAGTAATATAGGAAATGAACCATCATACATACAATCTGGAACATTTACCCTTACAAATTCGAACACTTACTTGGGGTTTGACGAAAAAAAACTATCCACGATAGATGAAAATAAGCTTCACGATACCATGACTTTCAGCGAAAGCTACAAAAAAAACAGCTATTTAATTTCATAAAACTTGAATCTTCATTCATGGATCTATACGCAATACAAGCCACAACAGATAAAACGTATGGTCTTTTCGGGCCTATAAACGAAAAACCCTTCACCTACTTTAAAGAATTATCAAGATCTGGAGTATTTACATCAGCAGAAGACCTTTTTGTAATCACTGATTATCCTGGTTAACCGGCAGCACTCTATCGGGCAATAAAATAGCGTTCAACACATTGCCGTATCACCGTATACGCCCACGCCAGCGCAATCCCCGCCGTGCATCCGAGTAGCTGTCTCGACATGCCGCGGAAAAGCAAGCAGAAATTCCTCGTAGCCCTTGAGCATGACCTCCCGCAACCATGACCATTGCCATAGTTGCGGGCGGGCGCTAGTTGTTTGATTCCGGCATGTGATGTTTCGGATTGACAAAAATTTCTGGCCCTGATTTCCAACGTTCCTGAAAGGCTTGGGGACTTCAAAGCCCCGAGTTGTTTGGCAAAGTTGTATGTGGACAACCAATCGCGAGCATGGCAGCGCATTTGGTTGATGGAACTATAGTGGAAGAACTTAGAGCGCGTCCACTTTACTCGGGTTCATACCCGCAGGATTTGAAGTAGTTGGCGCATTCTTGTGGTTCGAACAGCGTGACGATCTGGCCGACGGTATTCCATAAGCCCTCGACGGTCCGCTCGGCTTTGGCGCGCTGTTAGCTCACATTGTCGTTTAATGCAGGACAATCTCCCCCTGCACATTTTTCCAGTCCGATGGGCCGAGCAAGCGGCAATGGGTATATGTCACCGAATGCAGCGGCCCGTCGATCTCCCGTTTCCAGAACTCGATGAAATGATGCAGCACCGGAAATTCCGGCGCGACATCATATTCCTGCCAGACAAACAGCTGCAGCAGATGCGGGTGATCCGGCATGTGATAGAAAAGTTTTGCCGTCGTCAGACCGTAACCGGCGAGTTGCAGTTCGAAGGCCGATTTCGCGTGAAAAGCGGACGTCGTCATGGCGATTTCCCCTTTTTGTGAAGAGCCATATATTTGGCTCCTGTATTTGAGATAATCGCTCAAAATGGTTTTTAAAGTGTAAAAACAATATGTTAGCATCATGAAGGCATGAGTGCTGCCAATGCGGAGATTTAGCCTGCGTCATTGTGGACGGCAGACGGTCCTATCGTCTAATTTACCTTCACCGCTTACGAAGCTAGATAAGACCCAACAGTGGTTACGAACCACGCACCGACGAGAGGACGTTGGTGAAACTTGGAGGAAATGATGTCGGAAAAGCTTTACCCCGTGCTGCCGGAGGCAAAGAAGAACACGCTCATTGACAATGAGACCTACCTCGAATGGTACAAGGAAAGCGTGAGTGATCCGGATGGCTTCTGGGCCAAGCACGGTCGCCGCATCGACTGGTTCAAGCCTTTCACCAAGGTCAAGAACACCGATTTCAACGGCGACGTCTCCATCAAGTGGTATGAAGACGGCGTCACCAACGTCTCCTACAACTGTATCGACCGCCACCTGAAGAGCCGTGGCGACAAGGTCGCCATCATCTGGGAAGGCGACAATCCGTATATCGACAAGAAGATCACCTATCGCGAGCTCTACGAAAACGTCTGCCGCATGGCGAATGTGCTCAAGAAGCACGGCGTCAAGAAGGGCGACCGCGTCACGATCTATCTGCCGATGATCCCGGAAGCAGCCTATGCCATGCTGGCCTGCGCGCGTATCGGTGCGGTGCATTCGGTGGTCTTTGCCGGTTTCTCGCCGGAGGCGCTGGCCGGTCGTATCGTCGATTGCGAATCCACTTTCGTCATCACCGCCGATGAGGGCGTGCGTGGCGGCAAGCCGGTTCCGCTGAAGGAAAACACCGACACCGCCATCGATATTGCCGCCAAGCAATATGTCATGGTCAACAAGGTGCTGGTCGTGCGCCGCACCGGCGGCAAGGTCAGCTGGGGCCGTGGCCGCGATCTGTGGTATCATCAGGAAGTCGCCAGCGTCGAGCCGCATTGCGAACCGGAGCCGATGAATGCGGAAGATCCGCTCTTCATCCTCTACACGTCCGGCTCCACCGGCAAGCCGAAGGGTGTGCTGCACACCACCGGCGGCTATCTGGTCTATGCCTCGATGACCCATCAATATGTCTTCGACTATCACGACGGCGACACCTATTGGTGCACGGCGGATGTGGGTTGGGTCACGGGCCATTCCTATATCGTCTATGGACCGCTGGCCAATGGCGCCACGACGCTGATGTTTGAAGGCGTGCCGAATTTCCCCGATCAGGGCCGGTTCTGGGAAGTCATCGACAAGCACCATGTCAACATCTTCTATACCGCGCCAACGGCGATCCGCGCGCTGATGGGCGCTGGCGATGAATTCGTGACGCGTTCCTCGCGCTCCTCGCTGCGCCTGCTCGGCTCGGTCGGCGAGCCGATCAATCCGGAAGCCTGGGAATGGTATTATCATGTGGTCGGCGAGGAAAAGTCGCCCATCGTCGATACCTGGTGGCAGACGGAAACCGGCGGCATTCTGATCACGCCGCTGCCCGGCGCGACCGACCTCAAGCCCGGCTCCGCCACGCGCCCGTTCTTCGGCGTCAAGCCGGAGCTCGTGGATAATGAAGGCAATGTGGTCGATGGTGCGACCGATGGCAATCTCTGCATCACCGACAGCTGGCCAGGCCAGATGCGCACGCTTTACGGCGATCACAAGCGCTTCATCGAGGCGTACTTCTCCACCTACAAGGGCAAGTATTTCACCGGTGACGGCTGCCGCCGCGATGAAGACGGTTATTACTGGATCACCGGTCGCGTCGATGACGTGCTGAATATTTCCGGCCATCGCCTCGGCACGGCGGAAATCGAATCGGCGCTTGTCTCACATCATTCGGTTTCCGAAGCTGCCGTTGTTGGTTATCCGCACGGGATCAAGGGACAGGGCATTTATTGCTACGTCACCTTGATGACCGGCGCGGAAACACAGGACGCCGACGAATTGCGCAAGGAGCTGACCCAGCACGTGCGCAAGGAAATTGGCCCCATCGCAACGCCGGACAAGATCCAGTTCGCGCCCGGCCTGCCGAAGACCCGTTCGGGCAAGATCATGCGCCGTATCCTGCGCAAGATCGCCGAAGACGATTTCGGTTCACTGGGCGACACGTCAACCCTCGCCGATCCGGGCGTGGTGGACGACCTGATCGAAAACCGTCAAAACAAGAAGTAAAACAGAAGGGCCGGGATTTTCCCGGCCTTTTCATTTTTGGATGCGCCCTCGCCCTCCTCATTCTGAGGAAGCGTCCTGAGCTTGTCGAAGGCCGCTGTCTCGAAGGATCAGGAGGGAAGCACAGTCTCGTCCTTCGACACGGTGCTACGCACCGGCTCAGGATGAGGGGCGCGCGCAGGCCGCAGGAGCGGAAATATCTGAAGCTTAGAAGTCGATTGTCCGCCCCTTGATCTCCCAATCGCCGAAGCGCGCCGGGTCCTTGCCGCCGCGCCCGCCGATTTCACGCGGAGCCTTGGCACTGGTTTCGGCAGCGCGGCGTTCTTCCGCTTCCTTGAGGGCGCGCTGGGCAGCCGGAGGCAGATCGTCAAACTTGCGCGGCGCAGCGTTCTCGTCGATGTCGGTTTCGTTGCGTTTATCGGTCATCCGCTGAAGTCCTATTATTGAAGCGCAGGCTTTTGATACCCATCATATAGGCAGGAATAGGTGGGACGCAAAACCCTGTTTGAGATAAACTCTCGCTGAATTGGAGATCACGACGCATGAATATGACGAAAACTGCCATGCTGATTGCTCTCATGACAGTCATGTTCATGAGCATCGGCTATTTGCTGGGCGGCGGCGGCGGCATGATGATCGCGCTCGTCTTCGCTATCGGCATGAATCTGTTCGGCTACTGGAATTCCGACAAGATGGTGCTGCGCATGTACAATGCGCAGCAGGTGGATGAGCGCACGGCCCCGGATTATTACCGCATGGTGAGCGGCCTTGCCGCCAATTCCGGTCTGCCGATGCCGAAGGTATTCATCATCCACGAGGACCAGCCCAACGCCTTTGCCACCGGGCGCAATCCCGAAAATGCGGCTGTCGCCGCCACCACGGGTCTTCTCCAGCGCCTGACACCGGAAGAAGTCGCGGGCGTGATGGCGCATGAGCTGGCGCATGTGCAAAATCGCGATACACTCACCATGACCATCGTGGCGACGCTGGCCGGTGCCATTTCGATGCTCGGCAATTTCGCCTTTTTCCTCGGCGGCAACCGTGAAAACGGCAATGGTGTCATTGGTGTTATCGGCACCATTCTGGCGATGATCGTCGCGCCCTTTGCCGCGATGATCGTTCAGATGGCCGTGAGCCGTACCCGCGAATATGCCGCCGACAAACGTGGCGCAGAAATCTGCGGCAATCCGCTATGGCTGTCTTCGGCGCTTAACAAGATCGCCCGCAGCGCCAAGGCGACCGTCAATGAAAATGCCGAACACAACCCGGCAACGGCGCATATGTTCATCATCAATCCGCTGAGCGGACGGGGTGCCGACAATCTTTTCTCAACCCATCCGGACACCGACAATCGCATCGCGGCGCTTGAACAATTGGCCGGAGAAATGGGCATTCGCTCAACCGGAATGGCTCCCCGCGCTGCTGCCCCGTCACAAAACAGTGGTCCCTGGGGCCAAAGAAGTGGTAATGCAGGCGATAACAACAGTGGCGGTTCCGGTTATCGGGGGCCATGGTCCTGAAAATCATCTCATAAAAGCAGAATAGCGTGAACGATAAGAAGCCCGCGCCAAAGCGCGGAAACAACAAGCCATCGGTGCAGAACAACGCGGTGGAACGCCCCGGCTTGAGCGCGCGTCAATGTGCGGCGCGCCTGCTGGGTGCGGTGATCGAAAAGAACACCTCGCTGGACGGTCTCACCGACAACAGCCATGGCCATCCGCAATATCTGGCACTGGAACCGCGTGATCGCGCGCTGGTACGTGCGATTCTGGGTGCAAGCCTGCGCAATCGCGGTGCCATCGAACGGGCCATTTCAAAACGTCTCGACCGCCCGCTGCCGGAAAATGCCGTTGCGCTGAAGCATTTGCTGCATGTCGCCGTGGCGCAGATTTTCTATCTCAACCTTCCCGACCATTCGGCGGTGGATCTGGCGGTGGAAGCCGCCAATGCCGATCCGCGCAATCGCAAATATGCCGGTCTGGTCAACGCATTGCTGCGTCGCCTGTCGCGCAACAAGGAACGCGCGCTGGCACACACGTTGCTACCGGAAGGCAACCTGCCCGAATGGTTCGCCAAGAGCATCGTCGATGCTTACGGCGCGGAAAAAGCTGCGGCCATCTTCGCCATGCATGCCTATGAGCCGCCAATCGATTTCACCGTGAAGAGCGACCCGGAGCTATGGGCCGAAAAACTGGGCGGCATTGCGCTGCCGAACGGTTCTGTCCGTGTGCAGACGGTGGAGGGTGCGCTGACCGACCTTCCGGGCTTCGCCGAGGGTGACTGGTGGGTGCAGGACGTGGCGGCAAGCCTGCCTGCACGCCTGATGGGCGATATCAATGGCAAACGCGTCGCTGATCTTTGCGCGGCACCGGGCGGCAAGACAGCCCAACTCGTGCAGCAAGGTGCAGACGTCACGGCGCTCGACATGTCCGAGAACCGGCTGAAGCGCTTGCGCGGTAATCTGGAACGGCTTGGTTACGAGGCGAAGACCGTTGCGACCAATCTGATGGATTTTGCGCCGGAAGAGCTTTTCGACGCAGTTCTGCTCGATGCGCCCTGCTCTTCCACCGGTACGGTGCGCCGTCATCCCGACGTTCCGTGGACCAAGACGCCACAGGATATCACCAAGCTTGCCGATCTTCAGGGCAAGCTGCTGGCCCATGCTGCAACCTTGGTAAAGCCCGGCGGCGTGATCGTCTTTTCCAATTGCTCGCTGCATCCGCTCGAAGGCGAGGAAATGGCGCGCAAGGCGGCAGAAAATCCGCTGCTGGAGCCTTTCCCGATCACCGTGGACGATTGCGCCGGTCTGGAAGGTCTGATCACCAGCGAAGGCTATCTTCGTTCCACGCCAGCCGATCTTCCGCCCGAGCGTTTCAACGGCGATCCGCATAGGGCGGGCATGGACGGTTTCTTCGCAGCACGCTTCAAGCGGCGCGCGTAAGCCAAACTAAATCGTAAAAATTGTCATAACGGGGTGCGATACCCGTTATGGTTAACGCTCGATTCATCATTCTATAGAATTGTAAAGAAGGCTGGAATTCTGATCTGGCCTAAAGGATTTGAGCATTTCCAGCAAAAGTGCGAAGCGGTTTTGCGTTGGATAATGCGTAGACACAATGACAAACGACACGGAGAAAGACCGGGTGGCAGTCGCGCTGAGCGAAACCCCTCACCTTTGGGGACTGGCCGTTGCACAGGCGTGGCGCAAGTTCAGCCGCCGCCTGCGTATGGGGCCGCTTTACAGCTGGCGCTTCACCGGCTTTACGCCCGACCGTATCCTGATTGCACCGCCCGATCTGCGCGTCGCCGACCCGCAGCTGGCGCAGGAATTCTATCACGGGCGCTTCGCGCTGGCAGGTCGCCTTGTCGAAACCGGCGGGCTTTCGCCATTTGCCGTTGAGCCGCCGACCCCCGAATGGGAAGCAGCGCTTCAAAGCTTCGGCTGGCTGCGCCATTTAAAAAGCGCCAACAGCGAACTGGCGACCGCAAATGCGCGGGCGCTGGTCGATGACTGGATGCGCATGTTCGGCAAGCGCATCGGCGGTCTCGCATGGGCGCCGGAAGTGACAGCACAGCGCATCATCGCCTGGTTGCAGCATTCCAACCTGATCCTCTCCGGCGCAGAAATGCCGGCCTATCGCAAATTCATGCGGTCTCTCGCCATGCAGGTCCGCTACTTGCGCACCGTTGCAGGCGCGATGGACGACGGCGAAGAGCGTCTGCGCGCGCGTATCGCGCTCGCTTTCGCCGCCCTTGCATTGCCGGTCTCACCGCCGACTGCCCGCGCCGCCCGACGCAATCTCGAATATGAGCTGAAGCGCCAGATTTTGCCCGATGGCGGGCATATTTCGCGCAATCCGGTAACCGTTCTGGAGCTGCTGGCCGATCTTCTGCCGCTGCGCCAGACCTATGCCAACGGCACGGAATCGCCGCCCAAGGCCCTGATCGAAGCGGTCGAGCGCATGCTGCCTGCGCTGCGCTTCTTCCGTCATCAGGATGGCAGCCTTGCACTGTTCAACGGCGTGGGCCCGACCATGCCGGAACGGATCATTTCCGTGCTGCGTCATGACGAAACCGCCGGTTCGCCGCTGACCCACGCGCCCTATTCCGGCTATGAACGGCTTTCCATGGGATCGACGACCATCATCGCCGATACCGGCCTGCCGCCGCCGGTCACTGCCTCGCGCGACGCCCATGCGGGCTGCCTTGCCTTTGAAATGTCCTCCGGACGCCAGCGCTATATCGTCAATTCCGGCATCGACCGTTTCGGCCCGCCGGAATTTCGTCCATTGGGACGCTCCACGGCTGCCCATTCGACAGCGACCATCAACGACACATCGTCGTGCCGGTTCAGCCTCAATGCTGGCCTCTCCAACATGATCGGTACGCCGATCATTGCCGGACCGACGCGCGTACAGCGTGACCGCATCGAAGAAATGGGGCGACAAGGTTTTGTTGCGAGCCATGACGGCTATGCGCGCCTGTTCGGCATTTATCATGAGCGCCGTCTTGTGCTGTCGCACAATGGCAGTGTCATTCAGGGGGCAGACCGTTTTTATCGTGGCGACGGACGACCGCTGAAAGCCAATGGACGCGACAATATTGCGGTGCGGTTCCACCTGCACCCGTCGGTCGATATTTCCTATGATGAGAACGGCCTGATCG
Source organism: Ochrobactrum soli (assembly GCF_003664555.1). Taxonomy (NCBI): domain Bacteria; kingdom Pseudomonadati; phylum Pseudomonadota; class Alphaproteobacteria; order Hyphomicrobiales; family Brucellaceae; genus Ochrobactrum; species Ochrobactrum soli. The sequence goes on from NZ_RCHH01000008.1 coordinate 173,236, forward strand.
TCCTGTCTGCCGACCGGGACGACACCTGGGTGTTCTCCTGTTTCGAAGTCGTGCCGCAACTGGAAGACACGATCTTCTTCGCTGGGTTCCGCGGGCCTGTCACATCCAAGCAGATCGTGCTGTCCTTCCCGGCCTCCGAATTGCCGGAGGTCAACTGGCAGTTCAGCCGCGTGGCGCTCGGAAGCTACGTCTAACGCTTTTACACGTTCACGGATGCGGCGTTGGGAAACCGTGCCGCTCTGTCAGCGCGGCCAGAATTTTGTGTGGATCGGCAATCAGCGAACGCCCCAGATAGGTGCCCGTTTCCAGCGGCGAGCGGTCGCCGTCCTTCAAGATCAGCAAGGGCAGCGACTGGTTTTCCTCACCCGCAAGCTGGATCACCTTCTCACGTGGCCGGGAAAATGCGACGCGCTCGATCTTCAGATCACCACCGAGCGACGGAAAAGACGCCAGAACACCCTCAATCAGCGCGCAGTGCCAGCAATAGAATTCCTGTCCGGGATAGGCCGGATCTTTGAAACCCGGGGTCAAAAGAAACAACGAATCTTGGGTCATTTTGCTTTGGCCTCAAAGCGAATGGATTTACAAATCACTGTTACATCATTCCATAGCAGTTCTTCACCAAGCCGTCTTCAAAAGTGAGTAACCGTCGCGGAACCGGATGCATCGCATGCCGTTCCGGTTTAAGGCGGTCCTCAACAACAGGAGTTTATCCCATGGGCGAAAAGATCAATCAGCGCATCGTGCTTGCATCGCGTCCAGACGGACGCCCCACGGCGGAAAACTTCCGGCTGGAAGAAACGGCAGTTCCGAGCGCTGGCGAAGGCGAAGTGCTTCTGAAGCTGCGCTATCTTTCGCTCGACCCCTATATGCGCGGTCGCATGAGCGCTGCCAAATCCTATGCCGCCCCGGTGGAAATCGGTTCCGTCATGGAAGGCGGCACGGTGGGCGAAGTGGTGGAAAGCCGCAGCGCGGGCTTCGCGCCCGGTGACTTCGTCTTGTCTCATTCCGGCTGGCAAAGCTATGCGGTGGCCAATGCCTCCACCTTGCGCAAACTTGACCCTGAACAGGCACCGCTCACCACCGCCCTTGGCGTTCTCGGCATGCCGGGCTTCACCGCCTATTCCGGCCTCTTGACCATCGGCCAGCCCAAGGAAGGCGAAACGGTGGTCGTTGCGGCAGCGACAGGTCCTGTCGGTTCTGCGGTCGGTCAGATCGCCAAACTGAAAGGCGCGCGGGCCATCGGCATTGCCGGCGGCGCAGATAAATGCAAGGCGCTGATTGACGAATTCGGCTTCGATGTTGCGGTTGACCATCGCAGCCCGAATTTCGCGCAGGAATTGGCGCTGGCCTGCCCGGACGGCATCGACGTCTATTTCGAAAATGTCGGTGGCAAGGTCTTTGCAGCAGTTTTCCCACTTCTCAACCAGTTTGCCCGTGTGCCGGTTTGCGGGCTTATCGCGCAGTATAACCAGAGCGGCCCATTCGACGGTCCCGACCGCCTGCCGCTTGTGATGCGTGATATCCTGTCCAAGAGCCTGACCATTCGCGGCTTCATCCAGCGCGACTTTGCCGATCAGCGCCCCGCTTTTTATCACGATATGGCGAAATGGATCGCTGACGGACAAATCCGCTATCGCGAAGACATTGTGGAGGGGCTCGAAAACGCACCGAAAGCCTTCATTTCGATGCTCGACGGCGGCAATTTTGGCAAGCTTGTCGTCAAGCTCACATAGAATGCAACTATTCCGCTTGCAGAACATCATTTCGGGCACGATGCTATGCCGGGTTTCGGATGTGAGTCACTTCGGCAAGGCAGGCAGATCATGGGTGAGCGCCAGCAGGCTGGCATAGGCGAGGGCGCCGGCGGTCCGGGACGCGAGCGCCAGGAAGAAGCGCGCCGTATTCTGGAGCGGCTGGAACGCGAGCAAACCGGCGCGGAAGGTATCGTCCGTCGTGGTTTTGCCCGCACCGCCACACACCTTGCCGCCGGGGACACACCTGAAAACGACCGCATCGAACTCTGGGCCACCCGCATCGGGCGGACGCTTGGCCTTCTCATCACGCTGGCGATCATCGTCTGGCTCGTCTTTTATCTCATGCAAAGCTAGGTCTAACATGACGCTTTCTGCGCCTTCGGACGCGACAACCGTTATTGTCATTTCAAGCCATGTCGTGCGCGGTTCGGTGGGTAACCGGGCAGCCGTCTTCGCATTGGAAACGCTGGGCTTTCCGGTCTGGGCGGTGCCAACGGTTGTCCTGCCCTGGCATCCCGGCCATGGTCCTGCCGGACGCATCGTGCCACCGCCCGAAGAGTTTTCCCGCCTGATGGGGGATCTCCAGCGCGCCCCGTGGCTGGGCGAAGTCGGCGCAATCCTGACCGGCTATCTGGGTCACCCGGAACAGGCGGCAGCTGTCGCTGAGCTGGTCAAAGGCGTCAAGGCGCTCAACCCGAACGCCGTCTATCTCTGCGACCCGGTCATCGGCGATGAAAAGGGTCTCTATGTGCCCGAGGCAACCGCCATCGGCATTCGCGACAAACTTATGCCGCTTGCGGATATCGCCACCCCCAACCGGTTTGAACTATCCTGGCTGACCGGCGTGCCGCTCGAAGACAACAAATCACTGATGGAAGCTGCCCTGGACGCTGGCCCAGCAACCATGCTGGTCACCTCCGCCTTCCCGCTGATGGCGGGCAGCATCGGCAATATATTGCTGACGCCGACCATGGCGCTGATGGCAGAACATCGCAAGGTAGACGGCCCCACCAACGGACTCGGCGACCTGACATCGGCGGTGTTTCTTGCGCGCCGCCTTTCAGGATTGTCGGAAGAAAAGACTCTGCAAAGCACCACCGCTGCCGTGTTCGAAATCATGGCGCGGTCGGCAAAACGCGGCGCCGACGAATTGATGCTGGAAGCCGATGCCTCCAGCCTCGCCTCGCCGATGGCCATGGTGCAGACGCGCCGTCTTGTGCACCCGACCAAGGGATTGCGCGCCTGACGCCTCAGCGACCTTTCTGCGGCATGATCATTTTGATTGATCTCGGTTTTCGTTAGGGATATTGGAACGTTATGGCTGATCTTCCGGACACACTCCTCTCAGGTTACAGAACCTTCATGACGGAGCATTTCGCGCGGGAAACCGCGCGCTATCGCGAACTGGCGGAAAAAGGACAATCACCGGAAACTCTGGTTATTGCCTGCTGCGATTCCCGCGCTGCTCCCGAAACAATCTTCAACTCTGCGCCGGGCGAAATGTTTGTCCTGCGCAATGTTGCCAATCTCATTCCCCCTTACGAGCCTGACGGCGAGTTTCATGCGGCATCGGCTGCGCTGGAATTTGCGGTGCAAAGCCTCAAGGTCAAGCACATCGTCGTCATGGGCCATGGACGCTGCGGCGGCATCAAGGCTGCGCTCGATACGGAAAGCGCGCCCCTGTCGCCCGGTGATTTCATCGGCAAGTGGATGAGCCTGATTGCACCTGCGGCTGAAGCCGTCAGCGGCAACAGCCTGATGACGCCGACCGAGCGTCAGACGGCGCTGGAGCGCATTTCCATCCGCTACTCTATCAATAATCTGCGCACGTTCCCCTGCGTCGATATCCTGGAGAAGAAGGGCAAGCTCACCTTGCACGGCGCATGGTTCGATATTTCAACCGGCGAGCTTTGGGTCATGGACCAGCAGAGCGGCGACTTCAAACGCCCCGAAGCCGGTGAGCCTATTCTGTAATTCCTGCCAGACGGCAATAAAAAGCCCCGGTCCGACCGGGGCTTTTTTGTTTCCAGACCGAGCGGAGCGCTTTGGCAGCGCTCCGTGGTTTCTGTTAATTCCCGTCGATGGCCTTGCCCATGACGGCAATGGCGCGCTGGTAAACCTGCGCTGCATTCCAGCCCTGGATCGCGCCGTAATTCGACTCACCCGGCTGATAGCCTGCACCACGGCTCCAGCCGTGGCCGACCAGGAAGTTGGCGGTCGAGTGGAGAGCATCCGCCTTGTTCTTCAGGTCGAAATGGGCGCTGCCCGAACCGCTGACGCCGTATTTCAGGACGTTTGCCGGCATGAACTGCGTCTGGCCGATTTCACCATGCATGGCGCCAACTGCCTGCGGGCTGAGATCGCCCTGATCGACCAGCTTGAGAGCCGCATAAAGCTGACCGGTGAAATATTCGGTGCGGCGGCAGTCATAGGCCAGCGTTGCAACGGCTGAAATCGTGTGCTGCTTGCCCAGATAGTTGCCGAAGCCGGTTTCCATGCCCCATATCGCGATCAGCGGACCGGCAGGAACGCCATAACGCTTTTCGATATTGGCGAAGAGAGTCGCGTTCTGCGCTTTCATGGCCTTGCCGCGCTTGATGATCGTATCCGCGCCGCGCTTCTTCATGAAGTCTTCGAAGGAGAGCTTGAAGCTCTTCTGGTTGCGGTCGGCATTGATGGTGGCCTGCGCATATTTGGTGCTGGCCAGCGCGCTGAGGCCCGCCTTGCCAACGCCGCGCGACGGCGCTTCCTTCAGGGTCTGCTGCAGCCACGCATTGTAGCCGGCAGCATTGTTGCCGCATTGTGCGGCTTCAGCCGCGCCTGCACCCGCAAACATGCCTGCTGCAAGAACTGTCGCCGCCCAAATCCGGCCCTTGGCAGTCAACGCCATTCTTTTCTCCTTGTGAAGTGATCAGCTGTGAACTGTTTAGCGAAATTGATTCGCCTTATGCGGGAATTTGCCATTACCACGCTGTATTGTCATCGGCGGATATGCGCTAAATTGGGTGAAAGAACGGCAATTTGACCGAGTTTTGCTTGACATTCGGCTCTTTGACGCCTATCCACCCCTCAATCTATCCGCGATCTTCAGAACGCGAGCCACCGACCGGGACCCATTATGGTATAAAACGATCCCGGAGGTCCACATCCGACAGCGCGATGCGCCCTCGGGTGCTGTATCGCTTTGGGTGCTTCTTGAACTGGCAGACACGCGGGACGATCTATCCCGGATGAAGCCTCCCGCCTATTCCCGGATATAAGGAAACGCGATGTTTGAATCACTTCAGGAGCGTCTTGGCTCCATTCTGAACGGCCTCACCGGACGCGGCGCTCTCTCCGAAAGCGACGTGACGGCGGCGCTGCGCGAAGTGCGTCGTGCGCTCATCGAAGCCGACGTTTCGCTGGAAGTGGTTCGCTCCTTCACCGACCGCGTTCGTGAGAAGGCCGTCGGCGCTGAAATCCTGAAGAGCATCAAGCCCGGTCAGATGGTCGTCAAGATCGTCCATGACGAGCTTATCGAGATGCTCGGCACCGAAGGCGTTTCCATCGATCTCAACGCACCGGCACCGGTCGTCATCATGATGGTCGGCTTGCAGGGTTCGGGTAAGACGACCACCACCGGCAAGATCGCCAAGCGCCTCACCGAACGCCAGCGCAAGAAAGTGCTGATGGCGTCGCTCGATACGCGCCGTCCAGCAGCGCAGGAGCAGCTTCGTCAGCTGGGCATCCAGACCAGCGTCGACACGCTGCCGATCATCGCCGGTCAGTCGCCGGTCGAAATAGCCAGGCGCGCCGTTCAGGCTGCAAAGCTCGGCGCCCATGACGTCGTCATTCTCGACACCGCAGGCCGCACGCATATCGACGAGCCGCTGATGGTGGAAATGGCGGATATCCGCAAGGCCGCCAATCCGCATGAAATTCTGCTTGTCGCCGACAGCCTGACCGGTCAGGACGCCGTCAATCTGGCGCGCAATTTCGATGAACGCGTCGGCATTACCGGTATCGTTCTGACCCGTATGGACGGAGACGGTCGCGGCGGCGCAGCGCTTTCGATGCGCGCCATCACCGGCAAGCCGATCAAGCTGATCGCCACCGGCGAAAAAATGGATGCGCTTGAGGAATTCTATCCGAAGCGCATCGCCGACCGCATTCTGGGTATGGGCGACATTGTTTCGCTCGTCGAAAAAGCTGCTGAAAACATCGACGCGGAAAAAGCCGCTGCGATGGCCAAGAAAATGCAGTCCGGCAAGTTCGATCTCAACGATCTCGCCGACCAGTTGGGCCAGATGAAGAAGCTCGGCGGCATGGGCGGCATCATGGGCATGATGCCCGGCATGGGCAAGATGAAGGATCAGGTTGCTGCAGCCGGCCTCGACGACAAGGTGTTCGACCGCCAGCTTGCCATTATCGGTTCCATGACCAAGGCTGAGCGCGCCAATCCGGACCTCTTGAAGCACAGCCGCAAGCAGCGCATCGCCAAGGGTTCCGGCACCAACGCCGCCGACATTAACAAGCTTCTCAAGATGCACCGCCAGATGGCCGACATGATGAAAGTCATGGGCAAGGGCAAAGGCGGAATGATGAAGCAGATGATGGGCGGTCTTGCCAGCAAGATGGGCCTTGGCGGTCTGGGTGGCGGCATGGGCGGCCTCGGCGGCATGCCGGATCTGTCGAAGATGGACCCGAAGCAGCTTGAGGCGCTTGCCAAGCAGGCGGAAGCAGCCGGTCTGACGAAAGGCGGCGGTTTGCCTGGGCTTTCGGGCGGCGGTCTTCCCGGTTTGGGCGGACCCAAGCTTCCGGGTCTCGGTGGCGGCCTTCCGGGTCTGCCGAAGAAAAAGTGAGCATTATGAGCGACGAACAGAACACTGCACCCGCCGAACTTCTGTCACTGCGCGCCTCCATCGACAATATCGATGCGGCGCTGATCCATATGCTGGCTGAACGCTTCCGCTGCACAAAGGCAGTGGGCGTGCTGAAGGCCGAACGGGGCCTCGCCCCGGCTGACCCGGCTCGCGAAAAGCGTCAGGTCGAGCGTCTTCGCGCTTTGGCTGTCGATGCCCATCTCGACCCCGATTTCGCCGAAAAATTCCTGAACTTCATCGTGAAGGAAGTCATTCGGCATCATGAGCATGCCGCTGCCAACCACAGCGGAAAATAAATAGCCGATAACGGCTCGATCCATTGCCCAGATGGGCAGAACAACCGATAGCCCGTCAGGGCCGAACAATTTGTCTAAAGGAAAGAAAAAATGTCCCTCAAGATTCGTCTCGCCCGCGCTGGCTCCAAGAAGCGTCCTTACTACCACGTCGTTGTTGCCGACGTCCGCAGCCCGCGTGACGGCCGTTTCATCGAAACCGTTGGCGCATGGAACCCGATGCTGGCCAAGGACGCTGAACGCGTAAAGCTCGACGCCGACCGCATCCAGCATTGGATCGCCCAGGGCGCACAGCCGACCGACCGCGTTCTGCGCTTCCTCGACCAGGCTGGCATTGCCAAGCGTCCGGCCCGCAGCAACCCGACCAAGGGTGAGCCGGGCAAGAAGGCTCAGGAGCGTATCGCTCTGGCCAAGCAGGCTGAAGAAGAAGCTGCTGCGAAGGCTGCAGAAGCTGCTGCTGCTGCCGCTGAAGCCGCAGCCGCTCCGGCTGAAGAAGCTGCTGCAAGCGAATAATCTTTCGCGCAGTTTGCGTTTTGAGAAAGCGGCGGAGCAATCCGCCGCTTTTCTTTTATGCGCTGGCCTTCATTTGTCCGTGAAGGCTTGCCGGAAGGTCCAGTTCCCATGTCTGGCCGATCAGATCGACACCGAAGGAATGGTGCGGCGCTTCTTCGACAAGCCGAAATCCGGCGCGCTCGTAAAGACGCCGAGCGGCGGTCAGCACACTGTTCGTCCAGAGCGTGAGACGCTCATCACCGACGGCCCGCGCGCGCTCGATGCAGGCGTTGACGAGTTTCGCCCCCACACCTGCGCCCCGCGCATCCGGCTCGACATAGAGCAGGCGCAGCTTGCCAAGTCCGGGCTGACCGCCCTTGACCAGAAAGACTGAACCGACCACGCGACCGTCGATTTCCGCCACCCAGCCGGCATCGTGGGCAGGGTCGAAATTTTCCGTGAAATCAGCAAGAATGCGGGCGACAAGCGCCTCATACTCATTGTTCCAGCCATATTCGCCGGTATAGAGGATGGCTTGGCGATGGATGATCCAGCCGAGATCACCGGCTTTGAGATCACGCAATTGCACCGGCCCGTTTTGCCCCTCGTCGAAAGCGCGCATGATTACCCCGGCAGCCGTCAGCAGATCGCGGCGGCGGTCGGGCTGTAAGCCATCCAGAAGTTCGCCCACTGCATCACAGGTATTGCGTTCCAGAGCGCTGAACGTCTTGCGGCCAGCTTGGGTCAGCAGAATGGGGCGGCTGCGACCGCCATCCGGGTGCTGTTCCGTCTCGATCAGTCCGCGCTCGGTGAAGCGCTTCAATGTTCTGCTGAGCTGGCCGCGATCGAGCCCCAGCGCCCGCATGATGTCCGCCGCCGTCGGCGCGGTGCGGTTTGCGATCTCGTAGAGAATGCGCGCTTCGGTCAGAGTGAACGGGCTTTTGTCGAGATGCGCGTTCAACAGGCCGAGACGACGCGTATAGGCTCGATTGAAGGCGCGCAATGCGCCGATGTCAGCCTGATTGGTCGGTTCCGTCATTGCTGCATACGCCGTGGTTCGGCGCCTCCCCTATGTTGACTCTATCAATATTGAAGATGTTGATAGAGTCAACATATAGTTGCACCATTGCAAGCGCGAAGCCTGTTCTGGCCCACCCGCCCTCTGTGCCCGGACAGCGGTGGAACAGTGTTGCAAACGGGCTGGACGAGGCGCGAAATTACGCTATCTTGTTGATTTGACGGCTCGCATTTTCGTGAATGCGAATATTCGGGCCACGACATCCGTATTCGGGCGCTTCGCAAAGCGTCTTTTTTCAGGAGAAACCCATGTCGGCTGCGACGGTTGCCTCTTCTTTTTCTTTCCGCCGTATTCTCATCGCCCTTGGTCTCACCCTTCTGGTTCCGCTGCTTTCGGCATGCGGTTTCAACACGATTCCGACCAATGAGGAAAAGGCCAAGGCCGCCTGGAGCGAGGTGCAGAACCAGTACCAGCGCCGCGCCGATCTCGTGCCAAATCTGGTCGAGACCGTGAAAGGCTATGCCGCCCACGAAAAGGAAACGCTGCAAGCGGTGATCGATGCGCGCGCCAAGGCGACGCAGGTGCAGATCACGCCGGAAACGCTCAACAATCCTGAACTTTTCAAGCAGTTTCAGGACAATCAGGCCAACCTCACCAGCGCCCTGTCGCGCCTGATGGTGGTGGTCGAGCGCTATCCGGACCTCAAGGCCAACCAGAATTTCCTTGCGCTGCAATCGCAGCTTGAAGGCACGGAAAACCGCATCGCCGTGGCGCGCCGCGACTATATAGAGGCGGTTCGCGTCTACAACACCACGCTGCGGACCATGCCGACCATGATCTGGACCTGGATCTGGTATCGCGACGCGCAACCGATGCAGACCTTCAGCGCTGATGCTGGCAGCCAGGCAGCACCGCAAGTCAAGTTCAACTGACGGTCGCTACCGTGGCGGCGGGCGCAGCATTTTCACGTGATCATCGCGGCCATCGCTGGCCGCGATACCTGTTTGCGTTCATCGTTCTGCTGTTTTCCTCTGCCCTGACGCTGCAACAGGCCTCGGTTGCCTATGCGCAGGACACGGCAAAGCAGACACCGGCGCTGACCGGGCGCATCGTGGACAATGCGGGCATCATCGATCCGGCTGAACGGCAGCAACTGACCCAGAAACTGGCGGATTTCGAGGCTAAATCCTCCGATCAGGTGGTGGTGCTGACGGTGCCGAGCCTCAATGGCGAGGACATCGAATCCTATTCAAACCGCCTGTTCCGCAGCTGGGCTCTCGGGCAGAAGCAGGAAAACAACGGCATCCTGCTCGTTGTCGCCCCGAACGACCGCAAGGTGCGCATCGAGGTCGGCTACGGGCTTGAAGGCACCATGACCGATGCGCTGTCGAGCGTCATCATCAATGGCGCCATCATTCCAGCCTTCCGCACCGGCGACTATAGTGGCGGCATCGTGCAGGGCGTGGACGGCATTCTCTCCGTTCTCTCCGGCGACGCCGCCGAACTGGAAGCGCGCGCCAAGCGTAATGCGCAAACCAGTAGTGACGATGTGGACTGGGTTGCGGTCATCTTCATTACCTTCTGGTGCCTGATTTTCTTCGGCGGCTTCGGCTTCGCAGTGCTTGCCCCGATCTTCGGACGCAAGCTCGGCCCCGGACGCTATGAATGGCTGGGCATGACGCTGAACACCAATTCAAGCGGCAGCTCCGGCGGTCGCGGCGGCGGCTGGGGTGGTGGCGGTGGTTGGTCATCCGGCGGCGGCGGTGGCGGCTTTGGCGGGGGCGGCGGCTCATCGGGGGGCGGCGGCGCCTCTGGAAGCTGGTAGGGAGAGGTAGCGATGAAGCACCATACGCTGATCGGCGCCGAAGACCATGCCCGCATTGCTGATGCCATCCGGCAAGCGGAAGCAGGCACCAGTGGCGAAATCTACGCCGTGCTGGCGCGCAGCAGCGACGATTATTTCTTCGCAGCCGGCTTTGTCGCAACCTGCGGCATCCTGCTTGCTTCGGTGATCGCAGCCTGCCTCGCCCATTGGTACTGGTTTGATATCAGCCTGCCGATGTTCGGCCTGTCCATTCTCGCCGCGTTCATTTCGGCCATGCTGGTTCTCTGGCTGCTGCCATCGATCCGCATGTTGCTGGTGCCGCGCCGCATCCGCTACAAGCGCGCCCATCTCAATGCGCTGCAACAGTTTCTGGCGCGCAATGTTCACATCACCGAAAACCGCACCGGCATTCTGCTGTTTGTTTCCATGGCCGAGCATTATGCCGAAGTGATTGCCGATGCAGGCATCCATGCCCGCGTTGAGCAGGACGAATGGAACGCCATTGTCGCGACGCTGATCCATCACGCATCGCGGTCACAAATGGCGGAGGGCTTCGTCATGGCGATTGGTCAGGCCGGCACGTTGCTGGAAAAGCACTTCCCCGCAGGCGCCGATAATATGAACGAATTGGACGATCATCTGATCGAGCTCTGACAGCGCCAGCATCTCAGAATCATCTACGACTTTGGTCTGAATTGTGGCAATTCCGCCGTCGGCTGACGCCAATTTTTAGCGCGCCGGGAATTTCCCCGGTATTTTTAGAAAAATCGCCCAAAGTTTTCGATATTTTATTCCAAATTAAATGGATTAGATGCCATTTTTCTGACTTTTCAGGATTTTTTTCGATAGTCGCAGCAATTTGTCATCGAAAGAAATGTCTGATCTGCTAGTTTGGCGCGCATTGCCATCATGACAGGAGTATCCGACGTGACTGCAAAGCAGGATCGGTCGAGCAAAGTTAAGAATTCCAAGGCAAGCAAAGAGGACAAAAAGGGGGGGAAGCCCAAGGCGCTGGCAGCCTTCTCGCAGCTTCTCTTCGAGTGGGCACCGCCAGAAGATCTGGCAGCTTACGACGCCGAAGCGCTCGACAGTTCAGCCCGTCATGGCTATGCGGCTCTTGAATCCTACCGCAAGGGCAAAAGCATCATCAGCGTCGATAACGGTATCGAACGCCATGGTCGCCCGGTCAGCGTCATCACCATCGTCAACGACAATATGCCGTTCCTGCTCGATTCCATTCTGGGCGAGCTGAACAATCACGTCGGCCAGATTTTCATGGTCGTGCACCCGGTTCTCGATGTTACCCGGGAAAAGGATGGGCTGGTTATTCTCGGCGAAGCATCGCAGCTCGCACCCGCCAAGGGCGTTGAGCGCGTCAGCCTTGTACAGATTCATCTGCCAGCGCTCGGCAAGCAGGCCAAGGCCGACCTGACGGACGGGCTCAAGCGCGTTCTCGGACAGGTGCGTTTTGCCGTCGGCGACTGGAAGCCGATGCTGAAGCGTCTCGATGACGCCATCGCAGATTACAAGCGCGCTTACGAGCTGAACGGCAATGCCGCCATGCCGGAAGCCATCGCTTTCCTCGAGTGGCTGCGCGACGATCATTTCATCTTCCTCGGCATGCGTGAGCTTGCTTTTGAAGGTTCGGGCAAGAAGCGCAGCCTCGTCGCCGTCAAGGAGCCGCTGGGTATCCTTGGCGACAATGAAGTGCGCGTGCTGCGCAAGGACGACGACGATACCGTCACGCCGCGCGAGGTTACCGAATTCCTCGACAGCAACGAGCCGCTGATCGTCACCAAGGCGAATACGCTGTCACTGGTGCATCGCCGCTCCTATCTCGACTATATCGGCGTGAAGATTTTCGGACCGAAGGGCGAAGCCATTGGCGAACTGCGCCTCGTCGGCCTGTTCACCTCGGTCGCCTATATAAGCTCGGTGGCCAGCATCCCGTTCATTCGCTCGAAGGCCGATGCAGTGATCAAGCATCTGGGCTTCAACCGGGAAGACCATTCCGGCAAGGCGCTGATCAACGTGCTGGAAGAATATCCGCGCGACGAGCTTTTCCAGATCGACACGGAAAGCCTAACGGCCAATGCCGAACTCATCCTCGCGCTGGGCGAGCGTCCGCGTGTGCGCGCCATTCCGCGCCTCGACCGTTTTGGCCGTTTCGCGACCGTGCTGGTCTATATACCGCGCGACCGTTACGACTCGGTCGTACGTGAAAAGATCGGTCGCTATCTCGTCGACGTCTATGGCGGCGACAGCTTTGAATTCCATCCGGTCTTCCTTCAAAACGGCCTGACGCGCGTTCAGTTCGTCATTCGCCGTCACGAACGCTCCACGCCGCATGTGGATCGCGAAGCGCTGGAGGCGGAAGTGCGTTCCATCGTCCGCACCTGGGAAGATGCGGTGCGTGAAAGCGTGGAAAACGCCGATGCTGGTGTCGTGGCGCTGGCCGCGAGCTTCCCGCCATCCTATCGCGAAATCTTCACCGCACCGGAAGCGCTGGTCGATGCGGAGCGCATTGCGGGTCTCAGCCCGGAAGCACCGCTTTTCGTGGATTTCTACCGTTATCGCACCGATGGACCGGATGCGGTTTCGCTAAAACTTTATCATCACGGTGCGCCGGTGGTGCTGTCGCAGCGCGTGCCGCTTCTGGAAAATATGGGCTTCCGCGTCGTCAGCGAACAGACCATTGATCTGCCCCATGCCGGTCAAGATGGCGCGCCGGTCTATATGCACGACATGCAGCTTGTGAACGCCTATGGTGCGCCCGTCGATCTTTCCGATGACGGCGAAATGCTGGAAGACGTGTTCCGCACTGTCTGGGACGGCTTTGCCGACAATGACGGCTATAATGCGCTGGTGCAGACGGCACGTCTCACCGCGCGCCAGATCATGATCCTGCGCTCCTATGGCCGTTATCTGCAGCAGGCGGGTATCGCCTATTCGCAAGGCTTCATCGCTGCCGCCCTCAATCGCTATCCGGAAATCGCCAGCGATCTCTATTCGCTGTTCGATTTGCGCTTCAACCCATCGGCCAAGCGCCGTGACGCAGCGGAAAAGAAGCTGATCGACGCCATCGAAACCGCACTTCTCGGTGTGCCGAGCATCGACGACGACCAGATCCTGCGCCGGTTCCGCAATCTGATCGAAGCGACACTGCGCACCAACGCCTATACGCTGGATGCCGAAGGCAAGCCGCGTGTCACCTTCGCCTTCAAGCTCAATCCGCGGCTGGTCGATGGACTGCCCGATCCGCGCCCGTATCGCGAAATTTTCGTCTACGGCCCGGAAGTCGAAGGCGTGCATTTGCGTTTCGGAGCGGTCGCCCGTGGCGGTCTGCGCTGGTCGGACCGCGCGCAGGATTACCGCACCGAAGTGCTGGGGCTCGTCAAGGCGCAGCAGGTCAAGAATGCGGTGATCGTGCCGGTCGGCGCCAAGGGCGGCTTCTATCCGAAGCGCCTGCCGGTGGGCGGCGACCGCAATGCCGTCTTCGAAGCGGGACGCGACGCCTATAAGGTGTTCATCTCGACGCTTCTGTCGGTCACCGACAATATCCATGACAGCGCTGTGGTGCCGCCGCAAAATGTCGTGCGCCACGACAATGACGATCCTTATTTCGTCGTCGCCGCCGACAAGGGCACGGCCACCTTCTCCGATACGGCCAATGCCATCAGTCAGGCGCATGATTTCTGGCTGGACGATGCTTTCGCGTCGGGCGGCTCTGCCGGTTACGACCACAAAGGCATGGGCATCACCGCCCGTGGCGGCTGGGAAGCCGTGAAGCGGCATTTCCGTGAATTCGACATGGATATACAGACCGAGCCGTTCACGGTTGTCGGCGTGGGCGACATGTCGGGCGATGTGTTCGGCAATGGCATGCTGCTTTCCGAGCAGATCAGGCTCATTGCCGCCTTCGACCATCGCGATATCTTCATCGATCCGAACCCGGTTCCGGCGGACGGCTTTGCCGAGCGCAAGCGCCTGTTCGAACTGCCGCGCTCAAGCTGGCAGGACTATGATCGCTCGAAGCTTTCGTCGGGCGGCGGTGTCTATAGCCGCAGCCAAAAGACCATCACCCTGTCTGCCGAGGCAGCGGCTGCCATCGGCCTTGCCAAGACCACGGCGACGCCGCAGGAAATCATGACGACCATCCTGAAAGCGCAGGTTGATCTCTTATGGTTCGGCGGCATCGGCACCTATATCCGCGCGTCCAGCGAAACGGATGCGCAGGTGGGCGACCGCGCCAATGACGCCATTCGCATCACCGGTTCGGATGTTCGCGCCCGTGTGATCGGCGAAGGCGCCAATCTCGGCATGACCCAGCGCGGGCGCATCGAATATGCGCTTGCAGGCGGTCGCAGCAACACCGACGCCATCGACAATTCGGCTGGCGTCAACTGCTCGGACGTCGAGGTCAATATCAAGATTGCTCTGGCCGCAGCCATGCGTTCGGGCAAGCTCAAGCGCCCCGCCCGCAACAAGCTTCTGGTCAGCATGACCGACGATGTTTCGGAACTGGTGCTGCGCAACAACTATCTCCAGCCGCTGGCGCTTTCGCTAAGCGAACGTTTGGGACTTGCCGAGCTCCCCTATCAGGCCCGCTTCATGGCGGAACTGGAACACCGCAAACTGCTGGATCGCAAGGTCGAGTATCTGCCGTCCGACACCGTACTGGCTGATCGCCAGAAGGCGGGCCAGCCGCTAACCCGTCCGGAACTGGCGGTTCTGCTGGCTTATGCCAAGCTGTCGCTCAGTGACGATCTGGTGGCAAGCGCGCTTCCAGACGAGCCTTACTTCCAGTCGCTGCTGTTCGGCTATTTCCCGAAGCGTATGGCCAAAACTTACGCGGAGGAAATCTCGGGCCACCGCCTGAAGCGGGAAATCGTTGCAACCTTGCTGGCAAATGATGTCATCAATCGCGGCGGTATCACCTTCATCAGCCGTCTGACCGACACGACCGGCAAGTCGCCTTCGGATATTGTTCGCGCCTATATCGCGGTGCGTGACGGTTTCGAGATCGACGCAGTCTATGACGCCATCGATGCGCTCGACAATCGCGTGCCGGGCGATGTGCAGAACCAGTTCTACCATCTCGTCGGCGAAATGTTGCAGGCGACGACGGCATGGGTACTGCGCAATGATACGACCCGCGCAAACCTCACCGAACTGGTCGGCACCATCGTCAAGGCGCGTGCCGAACTGGAACCGCGTTTCGAAGGCCTGATGCCGGAATTCCTGCGCAACACGGTGCGTGCCGACAAGGCTGCCTTCGTGGAAAAGGGCGCACCGGAAAAGCTGGCCCAGCGTCTCGCCAATCTCCAGCTTGCGGGCATCATGCCGGATATCGCGCTGATCGCGCATCTGGCGAACGCCGATCTGGTGGCAACCGCCAAGGCCTATTTCGGCGTGTCGGAAGCCTTCCGCATCGGACGCATCGAAGATGCGGCACGGTCCATCCCCGTCACCGACTATTACGACGGACTGGCCCTGTCGCGTGCGAGCGAGACCATCACGCAGGCGGCACGCGGAATCACCATCGCGGCCCTGAAGCGTTTCGCCAAGGAGAAAGACCCGGCAGCAGCTTGGCTCGATGCGGACGGCGTCCGGATCGAGCAGGTCAGAAATCGCATGGTCGCGCTCACCGAAGGCGGCGACCTCACCGTCTCGCGGCTGGCTGTTGCGGCGGGCCTGATGTCCGATCTGGCGCAGTAATCCGCGCCCGGCAATTAAAAATGGAAGGGCGGCTTAAGGCCGCCCTTTTCATTTGTGAGGTTGTCGCTCGCCGTATAAGCTCCGGCCACATTCGCAAGGGAGTGGCATTTGAGCGATCTGACAGTCAGCGAACGCAGCTATGCGTCACGGCGCGGCATATGGGGCTGGATGTTGTTCGACTGGGCGGCGCAACCGTTTTTTACCGTCGTCACGACCTTTGTTTTCGGCCCCTATTTTATCTCCCGCATGGCGGCAAGCCCGGAAGCCGGGCAAGTTGCGTGGGGCTATGGCATCGCGGCGGCGGGCTTTATCATCGCCATTCTGTCGCCTGTGCTCGGCGCTGTTTCCGACCGCACCGGGGCGCGCAAACCGTGGATCGGCTTCTTCGCCGTTCTGAAGATCGCCAGCTTGTCGCTCCTCTGGTTCGCGGAGCCGGGAGCAAGCCTGTTCTGGGTGCTGCTGGCCTTTGCGATCGCCTCGGTGGCAGCTGAATTTTCCATCGTCTTCAATGATTCCATGATGCCGCGTCTTGTGCCACGTGCAGATATCGGACGCATTTCCAATATCGCATGGGGGCTTGGTTATCTAGGCGGCATGATCGTGCTGGTTTTCGTCGTGCTTTTTCTGGCCGGGTCGCCGCAAACCGGCAAAACGATCATCGGCGTTGATCCGCTTTTTGGCCTTGATCCGACCACCGGTGAAGACGCTCGCATCACCGGCCCGCTTGCAGCGCTCTGGTATCTGATCTTTGTGCTGCCGATGTTCCTGTTCACCCCGGATTCGGCGCGCGGCGAACCTCTGCGCAAGGCGCTACGCCATGGCCTTTCTGAGCTGAAAGCCACGCTGCGCGAGGTGCATCAGCGCTCCGGCATATTGCGCTTTCTCATCGCCCGCATGGTCTATCAGGACGGCGTCAACGCGCTGTTGGCATTGGGCGGCGGCTATGCTGCCGCCATGTTTCACTGGTCGATTACCGAGATCGGCCTGTTCGGCATGATCCTTAATGTGATGGCGATCTTCAGCTGCCTTGTCGCCAGCCGCGTCGATTCACGTTTCGGCTCAAAAGCCGTGGTCATCGCATCGCTGATCCTGTTGCTGCTCGCCACGCTCGGCATTGTATCGACAGGGCGCGATTATACGTTCTTCGGGCTGCTACCCTTTGCGGAAAGCACCGCGCAGGGGCTTTTTTCGACGCCCGCCGAACATGCCTATCTCATCTATGGCCTGATGATCGGCGCGGCCTTCGGCCCTGTGCAGGCCTCGTCGCGCTCATGGTTTGCCCGCAGCATCGAGCCGGAAGAGTCGGGACGCTATTTCGGGATCTACGCGCTGGCGGGCCGCGCCACCAGTTTCCTCGCGCCATTTCTGGTCGCCACCGTCACCGCCATCAGCGGGTCGGCAGCCATTGGAATGGCGGTGCTGGTGATCTTCTTCGCCGCTGGTCTCTGTCTGACGAAAGCGACGCCCTATCCTGCCGACAAGGCGGCCTTATAGAGCGCCGCGAATTGGCGTTAATCCACCCAGTTCAGGGAGCGCTGAACCGCCTTTTCCCATGAGGCGAACAGGCGTTCACGCTCCTTCTTCGGCATCTTCGGGTGCCAGCGATGGCCGACCTGCCAGTTTTCGACAACATCTTCCATGGATTTCCAGTAGCCGACAGCAAGCCCAGCCGAGTAAGCCGCACCCAGCGCCGTGGTTTCCACGATCTTGGGGCGGACCACCGGGACATCCAGAATATCGGCCTGAAACTGCATGACGAATTCATTAACAGTCATGCCGCCATCGGCGCGCAGTTCACCGATCTCCACGCCAGAATCCTTCACCATGGCTTCCAGCACCTCGCGCACCTGATAGCAGCTTGCTTCCAGTGCCGCGCGGGCAATATGACCCTTATTGGCAAAGCGCGTCAGCCCGGCAATGACGCCGCGCGCAGACGATTCCCAATGCGGCGCATAAAGACCGGAAAATGCCGGGACGAAATAGACATCGCCATTATCATCGACAGTACGGGCGAGCGTTTCGATATCGCTGCTGTTGCGGATGATACCGAGATTGTCGCGCAGCCATTGCACCAGCGCGCCGGTAATAGCGATGGAGCCTTCCAGCGCATAAGACGGCGGGGCATCGCCGATCTTATAGGCAACGGTGGTCAGCAGGCCGTAATCGGATGAAACGAGCTTGTCACCCGTATTCATCAGCATGAAGCAGCCCGTGCCATAAGTGTTCTTGGCCGCGCCCGGCTCAAGACAGGCCTGACCGAACAAAGCTGCCTGCTGGTCACCCAGAATTCCCGCCAGCTGGACGCCACGCAGGGACCGAACCGAAATCTCGCCATAAACCTCGCTCGATGAGCGGATTTCCGGCAGACAAGCGCGCGGAATATGGAAGAGGTCCAGAATTTCCGCATCCCATTGCAGGCTTGCAATATCCATCAGCTGCGTGCGCGAGGCATTGGTGACATCGGTAATGTGAATGCCGCCATCCGGTCCGCCGGTAAGGTTCCAGGCCAGCCATGTATCGATGGTGCCAAATAGCGCCTCACCTGCTTCGGCCTTTTGGCGCGCGCCCGGAACATTGTCGAGAATCCAGCGCAGCTTCAGTCCGGCGAAATAGGTGGTGATCGGCAGCCCCGTCCGGGCGCGAAGACGATCCGCACCGCCATTCTTCGTATATTGCGCCACCAGATCGGCGGTGCGCGTATCCATCCAGACAAGCGCATTATAAAGCGGCTGGCCGGTCGCCTTGTCCCAGAGCAGCGTCGTCTCGCGCTGGTTGGTAATGCCGATCGCGGCGATATCCGCTGCCGTCAGTTTGGCCTTCTTCAACGCTTCCGCGACGACGTGCTGCGTGTTGCGCCAGATTTCAAGCGGGCTATGCTCCACCCAGCCGGCCTTGGGGTAAATCTGCTCATGCTCGCGCTGATCCATAGCGATGACATCGCCCAGTTGATCGAAAATGATGCAGCGCGTGCTGGTGGTTCCCTGATCGATGGAGCCGATAAATTGCTTGGTACTCACAGTATCCTCCCGTTCGAATATGTTTGTGTAAAATGCTTTTAGTTTACATCAGGTATGAAAAAGCTTGCTATGCCTCCGCGTCCTCCCCCTGATGCAAAGCAGCTCCCGTATTTACGTGAGCGCTCATAAACGAATTTAAAACGAAATAATTCGAAACTCAATGAAAACAAAAAGCCCCGAAAATTTTCGTTTCGGGGCTCGTTTTCAGATTTCTAAGTCGATGAATTAATGACGGAAATGGCGCATTCCGGTCATGACCATGGCGATGCCATGCTCGTCGGCAGCAGCGATCACTTCTTCGTCACGCATGGAGCCGCCCGGCTGAATAACCGCCGTAGCGCCTGCCTGAACGGCTGAAAGCAGACCGTCCGCAAACGGGAAGAATGCGTCAGAGGCAACCACGCAACCCTTGGTCAGCGGCTCTGCCAGACCGGCGGCTTCGGCTGCATCTTCCGCCTTGCGGGCAGCGATACGCGCCGAGTCGACGCGGCTCATCTGGCCAGCTCCGATACCAACCGTTGCGCCGTCCTTCACATAGACGATGGCGTTCGACTTGACGTGCTTGGCAATGCGGAAGGCGAACTTCATATCGTTCAGTTCGGCTTCGCTCGGGCTGCGCTTGGTCACGACCTTGAGGTCGAGATCATCCACAACGCCATTATCGCGCGACTGAACCAGCAAGCCGCCGGCAACCGTTTTCGCGGCAATGCCTTTGGCGCGCGGGTCAGGAAGACCGCCCGTCACCAGAAGACGCAGATTCTTCTTGGCGGCGACGATGGCCTGCGCGCCCGGCGTTGCATCGGGAGCGATGATGACTTCCGTGAAAATCTTGACGATTTCCTCGGCGGCTTCTTCATCCAGCGTCTTGTTGAGCGCAACAATGCCGCCGAACGCCGAAACCGGATCGCAGGCCAGCGCCTTCAGATAGGCTTGCTTGATCGATGCGCCTTCCGCCACGCCGCACGGATTGGCGTGCTTGATGATGGCGACGGCAGCCGTGCGCGCCGGATCGAACTCGGCGACGAGCTCGAAAGCCGCATCGGTGTCGTTGATGTTGTTGTAGGAAAGCTGCTTGCCCTGAAGCTGGGTTGCGGTCGCAACGCCCGGGCGCTTTTCGCCGGAGAGATAGAAGCCTGCAGTCTGGTGCGGGTTTTCACCATAGCGCATGACCGAATGCAGCTTGCCCGCAACCGAGCGCCAGATTGGCGTTTCTTCTTCGATGGCTTCGGCGAACCAGTTGGAAATCGCCGCGTCATAAGCTGCGGTGCGCGAGAAAGCCTTGGCGGCCAGCTTCTTGCGGAAAGCGAGCGGCAGCGAACCGGCATGCTTTTCAAGCTCGGTGACCACTTCGGCATAATCGGCCGGATCGACAACGGTGGCGACATAGGCGTGGTTCTTGGCCGAAGCGCGGATCATGGCCGGGCCGCCGATGTCGATGTTTTCGACGGTCGTGTCGTAATCGCCGCCCTGGAAGCGCACTTCCTCGAACGGATAGAGATTGATCACGGCAAGATCGATACCACCGATCTTGTGCTCTTCCATTGCGGCAACGTGTTCCGGGTCGTTGCGCACGGCGAGCAGGCCGCCATGGACTGCCGGATGCAGCGTCTTCACGCGCCCGTCCATGATTTCAGGAAAGCCGGTGATTTCGGAAACGTCGCGCACCGGAATGCCTTCCGCCGCAATGGACTTGGCAGTGCCGCCGGTCGAGAGGATTTCGACGCCATGCGCATGGAGCGCCTTGGCGAATTCAATCAGGCCGGTTTTGTCGGAAACGGAAAGGAGGGCGCGGCGCACCCGATGAAGATCGGGAGCGGGAATATGCTTGGAGCTGACAGCCATAGGAAACGGTCTCTTCGTTGCTGAAGCGTTTTGCATTCAGGAAAGGGGACAGCGTCGCCGTAGCACAGTCGGACGAGGAATCCTACCGCAAAACACTGGAAAACAAAAACCCCACCGCTTGGGTGGGGTTTTACGGGGGACAAGGTGCCCATAGCCACCTGCCAAATCCTTCGACAAGCTCAGGATGAGGCAGGAGTAGCGCCTAATTACTTCATCGTCGGGATGACGAATTCTGCCCCGTCCTTCACGCCAGACGGCCAGCGCGAGGTGACGGTCTTGGTCTTGGTGTAGAAGCGGAATGCATCCGGACCGTGCTGGTTGAGATCGCCGAAACCGGAAGCCTTCCAGCCACCGAAGGTGTAATAAGCGATCGGAACCGGGATCGGCACGTTGATACCGACCATACCAACCTGCACGCGGCTTGCGAAATCGCGGGCCGCATCGCCGTCGCGGGTGAAGATGGCGACGCCGTTGCCATATTCATGATCGTTCGGCAGTGCGAGCGCTTCCTCGTAATTCTTGGCGCGGACAACGGAGAGAACCGGGCCGAAAATCTCTTCCTTATAGATGCGCATGTCGCGCGTCACATTGTCGAACAGGCAGCCGCCCATGTAGAAGCCATTTTCATAGCCCTGCATCTTGAAGTTACGGCCATCGACAACCAGCTTCGCGCCTTCTTCGACACCGAGATCGACATAGCCGCGAATGCGGTCAAGGGCAGCCTGCGTGACGACCGGGCCGTAATCGGCGGAATTGTCGGTGGACGGGCCGATCTTGAGCGATTCAACCCGAGGGATGAGCTTTTCCATCAGGCGGTTGGCGGTGTCTTCACCGACCGGCACAGCAACCGAAATTGCCATACAGCGTTCGCCTGCCGAGCCGTAACCAGCGCCGATAAGCGCATCGACGGTCTGGTCCATATCGGCATCGGGCATGATGAGCATGTGGTTCTTGGCGCCGCCGAAGCACTGAACGCGCTTGCCGTTCGAGCAGCCGCGACCGTAGATGTACTGGGCAATCGGCGTGGAGCCGACGAAGCCGATGGCCTGCACATCCGGATCGTCGAGCAGCGCATCGACAGCATCCTTGTCGCCATTGACGACGTTAAAGATGCCGGCAGGCAGACCAGCTTCCATGAACAGTTCAGCCAGACGCATCGGGACGCCCGGATCGCGTTCGGATGGCTTCAGAACGAAAGCATTGCCGCAGGCAATCGCCGGACCTGCCTTCCAGAGCGGGATCATGGCCGGGAAGTTGAACGGGGTGATACCGGCAACGACGCCGAGCGGCTGACGCATGGAATAGGTGTCGATGCCCGTACCGGCATTGTCGGTGAACTCGCCCTTCAGCATATGCGCAGAGCCGAGGCAGACTTCCACCACTTCAAGACCGCGCTGAATGTCGCCCTTGGCATCGGCAATCGTCTTGCCATGCTCGCGCGCCAGCAGTTCGGCCAGGCTGTCATATTCGGCTTCGACGAGTTCGAGGAATTTGCGCAGGATGCGGACGCGGCGCTGCGGGTTGGTCGCGGCCCATGCAGGCTGGGCAGCCTTGGCGTTTTCAACGGCAGCGCGCACTTCATCCTTGGTCGCAAGCGCCACCTTGGCCTGAACCGTGCCGTCGAGCGGCTGGAAAACGTCGGCGGTGCGACCGCTATTACCGGCAACATGCTTGCCGCCGATGAAATGTCCGATATTGCGCATCGAGAAACCTCCCTGATTACCGTTTATGAGGACTCGCATCGTCCCCATCGTTATCCCTATCCTGACTCTGCAAATTCGTGATTGCAAGACGCTGAAAAGCGTATCCGTTGTGCATTTTTTATAGTACTCTTACATTATGAACTGGGATGACATTCGAATATTCCTCGCGGTGGCGCGTTCGGGCCAGATTTTGGGCGCAGCCAAGCGGCTTGGTCTGAACCACACCACCGTGGCGCGACGGCTGACGGCGCTCGAAACCGCGCTCTCCACCACACTTTTGACGCGGCGCACCAATGGCTCGACGCTAACACAAGCAGGCGAGGAGTTTTTGCTCGCCGCCGAGCGCATGGAAGCGGAAATGCTTTCCGCCCGCTCGCAAGTGGGCAATGCGGACGTGGCCGTATCCGGCACGGTGCGCATCGGCGCGCCGGATGGTTTCGGCGTGACCTTTCTGGCGCCACGCCTTGCCCGCCTGACGCAGCAATACCCAGACCTCACCATCCAGCTGGTGCCGGTGCCGCGGTCCTTCTCGCTGTCCCGGCGCGAAGCGGATATCGCCATCACCGTCGAACGCCCGGATCAGGGGCGGCTTATCGCGCGCAGGCTGGTCGATTATACGCTCG
Organism: Ochrobactrum soli; assembly: GCF_003664555.1. NCBI lineage: Bacteria > Pseudomonadati > Pseudomonadota > Alphaproteobacteria > Hyphomicrobiales > Brucellaceae > Ochrobactrum > Ochrobactrum soli. The sequence goes on from NZ_RCHH01000008.1 coordinate 196,386, forward strand.
GCCTCTATGCCCATCGCAGCTATCTGGAAGCCAATGGCACGCCGGAAACTGCCGAGGACCTTAGCCACCATCGCATGATCAGCTATGTGGAAGATCTGGTCATCAACCCGTCGCTCGCCTATGCGCCGGAAATCAGTCGCGACTGGAAACCGGCTTTTGAAGTGTCGAGCGCGCTGGGCCAGGTGGAAGCGGTGCGCGCAGGTGCGGGCATCGGCATATTGCATGCCTTCATCGCGCGCGCCGATCCCGATCTGGTGCCGGTTCTGCCGGACCGGGTCATCCGCCGCGCCTATTGGCTGGCCTATCATGAATCCGCCCGAACGCTGCGCCGTGTGACGGCGGTATCGGCCTTGATCTCGGAACTGGTCGAAAGCGAAAAATCGCTATTCACTTGAGTTTGACATAAGCAACCATCACACCGACAATCATCACGACCGGCACGAACAAGGCGTCGAGGCCGATATAGTAATGGCCCAACCCGCCTCCCACCGCGCCCAGCATCAGCGCCAGCCACACGGCGGCGTGCTGCGCCCAGCGCCATTTCGGCACTTCGCCGCGAAATGCACCGGCGAGGTCTGCGGCAGCATTGAATAGCGTTCCCGTGACATAAGTAACGCCAAGACGCGCCGCGCCGATCGGCTGCACGGCGGCATTCTGCGCGCCCATGGCGGCGGCAAGCAGCAGCACCGGCTGGACGAGCATGGCCCCATCGCGCCGCAGGATACTGACTAGCACGAGCATCACTACCACGCTTGCCATGACATAAAGGCTGCCCCAGCGACCATAGGCGCGCACGGCAAGCGTGCCCAGAAACGCGCCGCTGAAGAACAGGACGATCAGCACGGCGGGAAACCAGACCAGCACCGTCCCCTGCACGCCGGGTTGACCGGCAAGCGCGACACCGAGCTGCGTGGTGTTGCCGCTCATGAAGGAAGCGAAGAACCCGCCCAGTTGCAGGAAGGCTATTGCATCAACGAAACCAGCCGATGCGGTGAGAACCAGACCGAGCGACAGTTTGGAATTCGGTGTCATGTCACGTGACTTCGGGAATGGAACGACCCGGCTTCAACAAGCCGGGCCTTGCAGAACATGCTGACACTCTAGACGCGTTTGACGATGCGCAGAATGATCAGAAGTATCGCCGCGCCGATGAATGCATTGATGATCGAGGCAATGATACCGCCGCCGACCGAAAAGCCGAGGCGCGGCAAAAGCCAGCCCGCGAAGAACGCGCCAATCACGCCGACAATGATATTGCCGATCATGCCGAAACCGCCGCCCTGCACAACCTTACCGGCCAGCCAGCCCGCGACGAGGCCGACAAAAAGAAATACGATTAGACTTCCAACATCCATGCGCTTTTCTCCCTCCAGAGCACATCCCGAAAAGTGTGAAACGGTTTTCGGGCGAGATGTGCGTCAAAACAATCAGTTGGAGCGCCGTCACCCGGCGCAACTGGAGTGAGTTGACAATATGTTGGTCCAACGCACAAGAGGGGTGCGCAAATTTGAGCACACTCTGAAATTACGACAGAATGCGCCCAAAAATCACGGCGCCAGATGCCGGAAAGCGGCGACAACTTCCTCGTAGACCTTCCGCTTGAACGGCACGATCAGCTCCGGCAGTTGCTGCATCGGCTTCCAGTCCCAGCGGTCGAACTCAGCCGTATGACCGCCGGGCGGCGGGTTGATGGCGATCTCGCTCTCGTCACCCTCGAAACGATAGGCGAACCATTTCTGCGTCTGGCCGCGATATTTGCCCTTGAGGGCCTGGCCGACCAGATGCGGCGGCAGATCATAATTGATCCAGTCCGGCGCTTCTGCAAGCAGCGAGACCGACTTCATGCCGGTTTCTTCATAAAGCTCGCGCAATGCAGCTTCGACCGGGTCCTCGCCCTTGTCGATACCCCCCTGCGGCATCTGCCAGAGCTGCGTCGCGCCATCCATCTCATCGCCCGGAATGACGATGCGATGACCTGCCCAGACCAGACCGGCCTTGTTCAACACCATCAGCCCGACACAGGGGCGATATGGCAAGCTTTCAGGATCGACCGGACCTTTATGCTTCGACATGACATTCTCCGTGATATGTAAGTTTTACTGACGTTCCGGGTCACGGACCAGCGCCGAAACCGGAACGATTTCGATGCCGCGTTTCTTGACCTCGTTGGCCCAATCCCGCACCGCATCGACGGTCACGCCAAAAGCGGAGCCGGTGCCAATCGCGCTGCCATTGGCGCGTGCAATGCGTTCCAGCTCTTCGAGACGGTCAAGCACCGCCGAGCGGTCCTGTGACGCGTCGATCAGCACATCGGCAGCAGCAAATGGTACGGCGTCCTTTTGTGCGATCCGGTCGGCCTGACTACGCGCTGACGTGCCGTCATCCAGATAATAAAGCCCGCGCCTGCCGATCTCGCCCAGCACCGGCGCGAATGCATCCGCCTCGCCGGTAAAGCGCGCGCCCATATAGTTCATCACCCCGGCATAATTGGTCATGCGCGACAAGGCCCACAAAAGCGACGTCTGGTTTTTGGCGACCCCGTCATCCACCGTCAGCGTATTGCGCCCCGGGTTGATGCGCGGGTAATCGAATGGCTCCATCGGCAATTGCAGCAACAGCTCGTGGCCGTTCTGGCGCGCCGCCTGCATCCACCGCTGCAGACTGTTGCCCTGCGGCGCAAAGGCCAGCGTCACTTCCGATGGCAGCTTGTCTACAGCTTCCATGCTACCGGTCTGTGACAGGCCAAGCCCGCCAATAACCAGCGCAATCCTTGCGCCCCGCGCACCCGACCAGCCCGCCGCATAGGCATCCATCGGGCGCAAACCATCTGCCCCTCGCACCGGCAATGGTCCGGTCGGGCTTTGCTCGACCAGCGCCTTTTCCGGCAGATGCGCGACCCGCTGGTCCTGCCCTGCCTTGTGCTGGTTCTGCACGACGACGACATTGCCATCTGCCGTCCCGGCAGTGACATTGGGCATATCAGGCGTGACCTTGATGATTGCCGGGCCGGTTTGCTGCCCCCCGGTTCCGCGCAGCGCGGTGCCCGGCGCGGGTGTGTTACCGGTCGCAGTCGATGCCTGCTGCCCAGTTTTGACCGCGCCGTCGGGCGGCGTTTGCGCCTCGGCAATTGCCGCCTTTTCAGGTTTGCGAAAAGCATCGCGGTTGGTCTGCCAGACGGTGAACATCATACCGCCCGCGATACCCAGTACGACTGCCGCGCCCAAGCCAAGCAAAGACCAACGAAAAGCGCGGGAGCGTTCGCCCCCGCGCTTTCGCGGTTTCTTGTCCAGTCCGAGCGGGCTGTTCAGATCCAGCATGGAACGATCAGTTCAGCACGCCCTTCTTCGGATCCGGCGGGAATGCGGCATTCGCCACTTCACCACGCAGAAGCTTCAGAGCTTCGTTGAGCTGGATGTCGTCCTTCGGATCGGCAGGAACATAGGCCGACGAACCGGAGCCATTGTCATCTTCGGCATTACCCTTGATGTGGCCCTTGAGTTCGGATTCGCCGCGAACGACGTCCTCACCCTTCAGTTCCGGCGGCAATGGCTGTTCCACCTTGATGTCCGGCGTGATGCCCTTGCCCTGGATCGACTTGCCCGATGGCGTGTAATAAAGCGCCGTGGTCAGACGCAGTGATCCGTTTTCGCCAAGCGGGATGATGGTCTGCACCGAGCCCTTGCCGAAGGACTGTGTGCCAAGCACCGTCGCGCGGCGGTGGTCCTGAAGAGCGCCCGCAACGATTTCCGAAGCGCTGGCCGAACCGCCATTGATCAGCACGATCACCGGCTTGCCGTCGGTCAGATCACCCTTGCGGGCGTCAAAGCGCGTCACGTCCTGCGGATCGCGACCACGGGTCGAAACCACTTCGCCCTTGTCGAGGAAAGCGTCGGAAACGGCGACGGCCTGATCGAGCAGACCACCCGGATTGAGGCGCAGATCAAGCACGAAGCCCTTCAGCTTGTCGCCCGGGATCTTGCTCTGGATATCCTTGATCGCCTTGCCGAGATCTTCAGCGGTCTGTTCGGTGAACGAAATCACGCGCACATAACCGACATCGTTTTCGACACGGTAACGAACGGCCTTCACCTTGATGACGGCGCGCGCAATCTTGAGCGTGATCGGCTTGTCGACGCCCTGGCGCATGAGCGTCAGCTCAATCGAGGACCCGATTTCACCGCGCATCTTGTCGACCGCATCGCTGAGGCTGAGGCCCCGCACTTCCTGACCATCGATCTTGGTGATGAGATCGCCCGCGAGAACACCGGCCTTCGAGGCGGGCGTATCGTCGATCGGCGCAATCACCTTCACCAGATCATTGTCCATGGTGACTTCAATGCCGAGGCCGCCGAATTCACCCTTGGTCTGCACGCGCATATCCTGCGCGGCTTCCGGATTGAGATAGGACGAATGCGGATCGAGCGAGGTCAGCATGCCGTTGATGGCGCTTTCCGTCAGCTTCTTGTCATCTGGCGGCGTCACATATTGCGCGCGCACACGTTCGAAAATATCGCCGAAGAGTGCCAGGTCTTTATAGACGTCAGCATCCTTGGCGGCTGCAAAAGCCGTCGAAGCTGGAGCGCCCTGCACCATCACCATGGCGGAAGCTCCCATCAGGGCTCCGGCGAACAGCAGCGACAGTTTACGTATCATTTTTACGTCCTTCCAGAAAGCCGCTCGGTCCACCATGGGGCCGGATCGACGGGTTTTCCATCTTTTCGAAACTCAATGTAAAGCAACGGCGCACCATTGCCCACCTCTATCGGCGCAACACTCGCGAGAAGTTTATCGCCCATCGCCGCGACCGGCTCGCCCGCCAGTACAAACTGGCCTTGCGCCACATCGATTCGCCCCATGCCTGCCATCACGATATGATATCCATTGCCAGCATCGAGGATCAAGAGTTGCCCGTAAGATCTGAACGGTCCCGCATAAAGTACAACGCCATCGGAAGGTGACGTAATCGTGGCAGAAGGCAAGGTTTCCAGCACCTGCCCCATCATCGCGCCGCCAGCACCGTCCTTGTCGCCGAAGCGGCGTGCAGTTTTGCCCGCCGCCGGGAGTACCAGTTTTCCCTGTAGGGAAGCGAAATTCGTCTGCGCACGCAGATGATTGTCATCGGGCGTTGCCTCGCCTGCGCGCTCCCGCGCCGACGCCAGACGCTCGGCTTCCGCCTTGCGCGCCGCATCGGCGGCGTCACGCACGCCCGCCATCTGCTTGTCAAGCGTATCGATCAGTTCCTTGAGGCTGCCCGCCTTCGCCGCCAGTTCTGCCGAGCGCTTGCGCTGCGCTTCCATTTCCTGTTCCGACTGCGCCTGCAGCTTTTTCTTTTCTTCAAGCAAAAGCGACTGGCGCTTCTGCTCCTCGGCCTGCGTGGTGCGGGTCTGTTGCAGCTTTTCGCGCTCCTGCGTGATGGAAGCGGTGACCGTCTGCATATCCTTCAAATCGCCGGTCAGCTCTTCCACCTGCCCGCGCATTTCCGGCACCACCGCGCCAAGCAGCACGGCGCTGCGCACCGATGCAAGCGCATCGTCGGGCCGGACGAGAATGGCAGGCGGCGGATTGAGCCCCATACGCTGCAAAGCGGCCAGCACTTCGGCCAGCACCCCGCGCCGCGCCCGCAACGATGTGCGAATACCGGCTTCCTGCTCATGCAGGGAGACCAGCTTTTCGGCAATATCGGCAATGTCCTGCTGTAATTTCTTGTCGGTCTTGGCCGACTGGATCAAGGCAGCGGTGATCGTGTCCTGATCCTTCTTGAGGCTCGCAACCTCGCCTTCCAGCTGCTTGAGCTTGTCTCCGGTCACAGTCAGTTCGCTGGTCAGTTGCTCATATTCGCCTGCCGCCTGATCGCGCTGCTGCTGCAAGGCATCCTGCGCAATGCCGGACAGCGGATACCAAACCGCGCCAATAACAGTGACGGTCGCAAAAAAGCCCACCCGCATAAAAGCGAGCAGCCGGGGCTTGCTGAGAAGACGTACAGGACTCATGCGTGTTCTATCGGGACGAAACAAGGCCAAATTCAGAGCCGAAAACGGTATCGGGACCAACCTATCCCGATACCGTTAACGAAACATCAACCATAAGCCCGATGATCGCAAACCCTGCTTAGCAAAAAAGAGTTCGTTTCCAGAACGACATCAAGCAGCCATCAATCCCAGCTCGACTTTTCTGCGCCGCATCATTTCGCGCATGGAAGCCGTGCGATGGCTCGCCTTTTCGTCAACCGTTTCGGTTTTTTGCCAGATGCCGTATTGCTGCCGGAAATAATCGATCACCAGCAGGTCCGCATCCACGCGATCCTGTCCGTCTTCGACATGGTTCAGCAGCGCGCTCACGCTGCTTCCCTTACCCTCGGCGCGGCGGCTGTTTTCACCGATCATCCAGATGGGAATGCCGCGTCTTTCCAGATGGCCGGAAATCCAGGGATCATCCACGGTCCACATGATGTCGGGAATATCGTAGAACAATTCATCGAACCAATCGGGATGAACGAGAACGCCAGCGAAGCCGGAAATCTGATCCACATAGCCCGGCGTGCTTAGGTCCGGCTTGTGCAAAAACAGCGAAGCAATGCGCTTCATTCTGTATTTGCCGTCCTTGACCCTCCAGCGACTGCGCGGAAGCCGGTCGGCAGGCCTGCCTGCATCCGCAATGTCGGGAAATGTTTCACCGACTTCAACAATGCAATGACCCGGCTTGCGCTCAGCTTCCGTCTTGAAGCGCCGGTGCCAGTCGGCATCGTAAATCTTGTCGTCGTCGCAGAACAGGATATCCACGTCCCGCCCCTTGAGATCACGGGCAGCGGGTAAAACCTTGGTCGCAGGGCCGAGATCTTCGTCACAGCGGACGATCGTTATGCCCGCAGGCACTTCCGGCAACCGCCCATCCCAATCGGGAAAGCGCCTGTATGTGTGCGGTATATAAAGCCGAACTTCAGCCGCCTTCAGCCTTTGCGACAGAAGCGACAGCAGTGTAGGCTTTAAAAGGTCAAACCGGGGCGGAATGGTCGATAGCGTGATGACGGTAGGCTTACTCATTTCCTCGTGCATTTCAGAATATTCTAATAAAAACAAAGGTGTAAGACCATTACACGCTTCTGGTTGCAGAGTGCAATCCCAAGAAGAAACGCTTTAGCAAAGAAACAAAGATTATCACGACCGATGATAAGGATGGCCAGCCAGAATGGTTGCAGCGCGATAAAGCTGTTCGGCAATCAGAATGCGGGCAATCTGGTGGGGCCAGGTCAATTCGCCCAGCGCCAGAACCAGATCGGCGCGCGACCGTAATGCCGGGTCGTGCCCATCTGGACCGCCGATGGCGACGATCAGCTGCCGCTTGCCATCATCACGCATGCGCCCGATGCGCTCGGCAAAGGCTTCGGAACCCAGCGCCTTGCCGCGTTCGTCGAGAAGAATAAGCGCCGCGCCATTATCCAGCGCTTCATGGATGCGTTGCGCTTCCTCGGCCTTGCGCAAATCAGCGGTCTGGCCACGACTTTCCGGGATTTCGCTCACACCGGCGAATTCCAGCCCCAAAGGCGGGCCAGCTTTGGAAAAACGGTCGAAATAGCGCTCGACCAACTCCCGTTCGGGGCCGGCTTTCATCCGGCCCACGGCATAAACACTCACACGCATCGCGCCCTCAATATGGCAGGAGTTAAAGCCTGCCGGGTCGCAGCAGACGACAGATCAATGGACGGTTCCCAACGCGCGTTCGTCGTCGAAATCGTCATCGAGCCATATCTTCTCGATATTGTAGAAGTCACGGACTTCCGGTCGGAAGATGTGCACGATGATATCGCCCGTGTCGATCAAAACCCAATCGCCACTTTCTAGCCCTTCGACCCGCAGGTTCTTGCAGCCCGCTTGATGCAGCGCCTGCAAAAGATGGTCGGCCACAGCCGTCACATGACGGTGCGAACGGCCCGACGCGACGATCATATAATCGCCGATCGTTGATCTTCCGCGAATGTCGATGGGGATGATGGATTCTGCCTTGGAGTTTTCGAGACTGGCCAAGGCCGCGTCGAAGGTCTGGGACACGAGATCTGTCTCGTTCATCCTGACCGGTGAAGGCGCGTGGTGAGCCTTCTTCTCAAGTGCTGTTCTCAGTGTATTGCCTTTCTAACAAGAACAAGCTGCTACGGCAGTTAAAAGCACCGTACATAGCTAAGATAGGCAGAGTCCCTGTTTTGTTTCAAGAGTCAGGACCTTACAGGGCCGTTCACTTTTTCAATATTTTGTTCTTTTTTGCGCATATCTTGTTGAGACAGTCACGAAACCATCAAGATCGTGTACCCGACTTGCGAATGGCGCTTGATGAAAGCGAAGAACGCGGCCCATGGATGAAGGTCCAGGCCGGTGGTGTGCGGCGCGCCAGCGTCGGCGCATATTGCTCGTCCAGACGGCTATGCGAAAAAGTCTGCGCCATGCGCGACGACAGGTAAGCCAGCGTCGAGCCGGGACGGTCGATCACCGCAATCGGGAAATTATTGGCGATCTCGCGCCAGCGCTGCCAGCGGTGGAAGGAAGCCAGATTGTCGGCGCCCATCACCCAGACGAAATGCACACCCGGGTTGGCGTCGCGGATCAGGGCCAGCGTATCGGCGGTATAGCGCACGTTGAAGGCAGCTTCGAGCGCCGTCACCTTGATGCGCCGATCGCTGGCGATTTCCTCGCTCCACCGCAACCTTTCCGCCAATGGCGCCAATTCGCGACGGTCTTTCAACGGATTACCGGGCGTTACCATCCACCAGAGCTGGTCGAGCTTCAGCCGCCGGATGGCGATCTCCGCGACCAGCGCGTGACCCCCATGCGGGGGATTGAACGAACCGCCAAACAGGCCGACCGCCATGCCTTTTTCGGCATGCGGCATGCGCAGATAATGCGCACCCACATCGGGATATTGTTCCTTCAATGCGGAAAGACCGAAGCCAAAGCGCATCAGCTTCGAATCTGCCCGTTGCCGCGAACGCGATATTTGAACGAGGTGAGCTGCTCGACACCCACCGGGCCACGCGCATGCATCTTGCCCGTGGCGATGCCGATTTCCGCACCCATGCCGAACTCGCCGCCGTCGGCAAACTGGGTCGAGGCATTGTGCAGCAAAATGGCCGAGTCGATTTCGTTGAAGAACCGCGCAACCGCTTCCGCATCCTCGGCGACGATGGCTTCGGTGTGATGCGAGGAATAGCGATTGATATGCCGGATTGCGCCATCGACACCATCCACAAGCGCCACGGAAATGATCGCGTCCAGATATTCGGTGGCCCAGTCTTCCTCCGTCGCCGCCATCGCTGCCGAATAGAGCGCCCTCACCTCTTCGCTGCCACGAATTTCGCAGCCCTTGGCGGCCAGATCCTCAAGGATTGGCACCAGATGCGTCGAAGCGACGGCGCGATCCACCAGCAACGTTTCCGCTGATCCACAAATGCCCGTGCGCCGCATCTTGGCATTGACCGCGATCTTGCGCGCCATGTCGAGTTGGGCGGTTTTGTCGACATAAAGATGACAGATGCCTTCCAGATGCGCAAAAACCGGCACCCGCGCTTCCGACTGAACGCGCGCGACGAGGCTTTTGCCGCCGCGTGGGACGATCACATCGATAGCGCCGTCGAGGCCCTTCAGCATTTCACCGACCGCCGCGCGATCGGTCACCGGCACGATCTGGATGGCATCGACAGGCAGGCCGCCCGCTTCAAGTCCCGCCACCAGGGCTTTGTGAATAGCCGCTGACGAATGGGCCGAATCCGAACCACCGCGCAGGATCACCGCATTGCCAGCCTTGAGGCAGAGCGCGCCCGCATCCGCCGTCACATTGGGGCGGCTTTCATAAATGACGCCGATAACGCCGAGCGGTGTGCGCACGCGCTCGATATGCAGACCGTTGGGACGATCCCATTCGGCAATAACCGCGCCAACCGGGTCAGGCAATGCTGCAATGGCGCGGATGCCCTCTGCAATCGCCTCAATGCGCTTGTCGTCCAGCGTCAGGCGATCCACGAAGGAAGCGGCCATTCCGCTCTCGGCGGCATTGGCCAGATCAAGCTTGTTGGCTTCGAGAATGACGTCGCGGCTTTGGAGAATGGCGTCGGCTGCGGCCAGAAGCGCCTTGTTCTTCTGTTCCGCACCCGCAATCGCCAGTGGTGCTGCGGCGGCTTTCGCCTTGCGGCCCACTTCGGCCATGATCGCGGCTATGTCGCTTCCAGCTTCCACTTTATTCAGCATCCTCTCCCCGCCTTTCAGTGTTCAGGCATTTTCGGTCTCGGCAGCCACGGCTGCGCCGCGCACCACGAGATCATTGCGATGGATCATAGCCGCCCGGGCATCATAGCCAAGAATGGTGCTGATCTCATCGCTTTTATGTCCGGCAATCTTGCGTGCATCCTCGGCGTCATAAGCAATGAGCCCCCGCGCAATCTCGCGACCGTCCTCGTTTAGCACGGCAACCGTGTCACCACGTTCGAACTGGCCGCTCACTTCCTTCACCCCCGCAGGCAAAAGCGACTTGCCCGATTTCAGCGCCTTCGCGGCACCTGCATCCACGGACAGACGGCCTGCCGGTTCCAGATTGCCGGAAATCCAGGTCTTCCAGGCGTTGACCGGCGCGCGGGCAGCTTCAAACAAAGTCGCACGCTCACCGCGATCAATCGCCGAAAGCGGCCCCATGCGGATACCCGAGGTGATGATCATCGCCGTTCCAGCGGCATTGGCGATCTTGCCCGCGTCAAGCTTGGTCTTCATGCCGCCGCGCGACAGTTCGGAAGCAGCTGCACCAGCCATCGCCTCGATCTGCGGCGTGATGGTTTCCACCAGTGGCAAAAACGCGGCATCCGGGTTCTTGTGCGGCGGCGCCGTATAAAGCCCGTCAATGTCAGAAAGCAGGATCAGAAGATCAGCGCCCATCATGGTCGCCACGCGGGCGGCCAGACGGTCATTGTCGCCATAGCGAATTTCTGTCGTCGCCACGGTGTCGTTCTCATTGATGACCGGCACGGCCTTCAGCTTCAAAAGCGTCTCGATGGTCGCGCGCGCATTGAGATAGCGGCGACGCTCTTCAGTATCGGAAAGCGTCACCAGAATCTGGCCCGACTTGATGCCATGGCCGCCGAGCACGTCGGCATAGGCCTTGGCGAGCGCGATCTGACCGGCAGCGGCTGCGGCCTGACTTTCCTCAAGCTTCAGCGCTTTCTTCGGCAGGCCAAGCACGGTGCGCCCCAGCGCGATCGCGCCCGACGACACCACCAGCACCTCGACGCCTGCGTGATGGAGGGCGGCAATGTCCTGTCCCAGGCTTTCCAGCCAGTCGCGCTTCAGCCCCTTGGCGCGATCCACCAGAAGGGCGGAACCAATTTTTACAACAATGCGGCGATAGTCTTTCAATTGCTTCAGCATGCTCTCATTCCTCTCGCCGCATTCAGTCTTATTCTTCGACTTGCGCCGTTCCGGCTTCCTGTGCGCGACTTGCATCGATAACAGCCCCAAGCTGGCGGAGCGCATCGTTCAGGCCTTCATGGCTGACAGCGGAAAGCAGTAGCGGATCGCGCCCGCAGGCTTTCTTCAGCGCCTTGGCCTTGGCCTTGCGCGCATCGGAATCGAGCGTATCGATCTGCGACAGCGCGACGATTTCCGTCTTGTCAGCGAGACCATGTTCATAGGCTTCAAGCTCGCCGCGAATGACCTTATAGGCCTTTGCCACGTCTTCTTCCTGCGCCGACACCAGATGCAACAGAACCCGTGTGCGCTCGACATGGCCGAGGAAACGGTCGCCAAGGCCCACGCCTTCGCTGGCGCCTTCGATCAGACCCGGAATATCCGCGATCACGAATTCACGTGCATCCACGCGCGCAACACCAAGATTTGGGTGAAGCGTGGTAAATGGATAGTCCGCAATCTTCGGCTTGGCTGCTGTCACACTGGCCAGGAAGGTGGATTTGCCTGCATTGGGCAGACCGACCAGACCGGCATCGGCGATCAGCTTCAGACGCAGCCAGATGGTGCGCTCGATGCCTTCCTGTCCGGGATTGGCGCGGCGCGGCGCGCGATTGGTCGAGGTCGTGAAATGCAGATTGCCGAAACCGCCATTACCGCCCTTGGCCAGACGATAGCGCTGGCCGACTTCGGTGATATCGCAGATCAGCGTTTCATCATCTTCTTCAAAAACCTGCGTTCCGACCGGGACTTTGAGAACGACATCGTCACCCTTGCCGCCGGTCATGTTGCGGCCCATGCCATGCATGCCGGTCTTGGCCCGAAAATGCTGCTGATAGCGATAATCGATCAGCGTGTTGAGACCGTCCACGCCTTCAACCCAGACATTACCGCCCCGGCCGCCGTCGCCGCCATCGGGACCGCCGAATTCAAGAAATTTCTCGCGGCGAAACGATACGGCCCCTGCCCCGCCGTCGCCGGAGCGGATATAGATCTTGGCCTGATCGAGAAATTTCATTGAACCTTACCTCTTGCGGCGCATTCACGCCTTAAACCCGGGCCCGCGCAACCTATTGCGCGAGCCAAATTGCAATTACAGCAAAACCCGTTTCCTGCAAACAGTTGCAGTAGCCGGATTTCATCCGATTTTGTCTTTCCAGACCGGATCGCTGAAGTCGATATAGAGCAGTTCCTGATCCAGATACTGCCCCTGCACAAAAAGCGACTTCGGCTCAGTCCCATAGGTCTTGAAGCCGAGCGCCTCATAAATCCGCTTTGCCGGTTCGTTCGTCGCCACCACCTTGGCGTCGAGAACGATGACATGCGCCGCAGCATGTTCGATAACTTTTTGAACCAGAGCCTTGCCCAGTTCCAGTCCACGCGCTTCCGGCGCCACATAGACGCCCCAGAGCGTTCCGCGATGACGTTCGGACTTGCGTTCATGACGAAACACGCCTGCCGTTCCCAGCAGATTTTCACCGTCGAAAGCACCGAAGATGATATTGCCATTCACCTGTTCCAGACGGCGCGCAAACACGCTGTCGGAATAGGCATTTTCTTCCTCAAAACTCGAACCAAAGGCCAGTGGCGCGCGGCTCAGTGCGCTCAGTCTGATGGCGCGATAGCGATGCAGATCGCCCTTATCCAGGGCGCGCAGCACGATCTTTTCTGGCGCGCTTCCATGTTTATCATTCATTTCGCTCTCCGATAATTGCGGACCCTGCGGACAAGGCCGCAGGGCCTCATTATCTTATGACTGCCAGCTTCTCAGGCCGATCCAGGTGCGCCGGTCGAGAACATAGCGTTCGACCGGAACGTTTCCGGCGGCAAGCGTATCCGACATGCCCATGCTGCTGAACTGGAAGCCGCACTTGTGAATCACACGGCGCGATCCGTTGTTGGTCGCCCGGCAGGAAATATGCAGCCGGTTGACCGCCGTTGCCCGGAACACCAGATCGATCAGCGAATGAGCGGCCTCAGTTGCAAAGCCGTGCCCCCAATAGGGTTCGCCCAGCCAGTAGCCGATCTCCAGCCCGTCGCCATGTTTATTCGCATGGATGCCGCAACAACCCATAAAGATGCCGGTCTCAGCTTGTGTAATGGCGTAGATGCAATTGCCCATCTCGCCTTTTCGCACGCGATCAACAAAATCGACGGCATTCTCACGCGTATATGGATGCGGCATGCGAGTGAGCATGCCCGAAACACGGAGATTGTTGGCAAGATAGGAAATGGCATCTACGTCTTCGACATGCGGCGGGCGCAGAACCAGCCTTTCGGTGACCAAGACGGGGCAATCTAAAACGGGAGCCAACTCAGGCTCCAGATCAGCCGCCAGACCGGGGGAGAGATCGGCAAAACCCTCATCCCGGCTCATACAGCTTTCTGCGTAACAATCTTCTTCTAAAACGTCGACAACCATTTTTCTGTCCTCCAGATGCAAAAAGGGAAGATGGTGGTCCCATCTTCCCTTCGATCTTTTGGCTAGGCTGCCATATACACCGGGTCCGATGGGACGCCGGTGGTTTTAAGAGGCCCGGCTTACTCTGCTGCTTCCGCGATCGGGTTTACCGATACGTACGTGCGGCCGTTGGCTTTCGTACGGAAAGATACGGAACCGTTCGTGGTTGCAAAAATCGTGTGGTCCTTGCCGAGGCCAACATTGGCGCCCGGATGCCACTTCGTGCCGCGTTGACGCACGATGATGTTGCCAGCGAGCACAGCTTCGCCGCCAAACTTCTTCACGCCAAGGCGTTTGGATTCTGAATCGCGACCGTTACGCGAGGAACCGCCAGCTTTTTTGTGTGCCATTGGTGTTCTCCTTTAATCTCTCTACTTACTCAGCCGTTTCGGCCTTGGCTGCAGCCTTCTTAGGCGCTGCCTTCTTCGGCTTTGCGGCTTCGCCTTCAGCGGCTTCTGCCTTCGGAGCCTTCTTCTCAGCGGCCTTCTTGGAAGGCTTTGCGCCGTCGGTGAGGATCTCCGAGATACGGATCGTCGTCAGTTCCTGACGATGACCGCGGGTGCGCTTCGAATTCTGACGGCGACGCTTCTTGAACGCGATGACCTTGCGGGCACGGCCCTGTTCGACGACTTCGGCAGTCACGAGAGCGCCTGCGACGACTGGTGCGCCAATGGTCGAGCCGACCATCAGAACTTCTGCGAATTCTACGATGTCACCGGCTTCGCCAGCAACTTTTTCGACCTTGATCAGATCGTTGGCGGCAACGCGGTACTGCTTGCCACCGGTCTTGATGACTGCGAACATTTGTTGTCCTTTCGGTTGTTCGGTCCGGCTCTCATTTCCACGACATTAGCGCCGAAGTGATGGGCCGTCTTTTTATCAGTCGGTTAAGTGAAGGGCTTGCGCCCCTTGATTGCCGCCCCGGAAAACCCGGAAATCATCAATCAAAACAATAGGCGCGGATTGCCCCACGCCTAAGGTCTGGTGCTTATAGGTTCGGAACGTGGGAAAAGTCAAGAATTTTCACGAGAGAATGCAAATTAGGTCTTGTCTAATTGCAATCAGCCCGCTATTGAGCCGCTACACACTTAGCATTCGCTTTTGATGCTGTTTGACGGTGCGATTATATAGATCGCTTTACCGGATTGCACAATGCGGAGAGGTGGCTGAGTGGTCGAAAGTACCGCACTCGAAATGCGGCGTGGGGGTAACTCCACCGTGGGTTCGAATCCCACCCTCTCCGCCATTTTCTTCATCGAAATCCATAACCTACTGCCGCAGCAATACTTCTCTGTGCCCAATGAACCATGCTAGAAGGCAGCATGAGTGTGTTGTCATCCGTTGCCCCCATCTATAATCCGCCGCTGGAGCCCTATGTCTCCATCATTCATAGCGATGCGGATCTTCTGGTACTGGACAAGCCAAGCGGGCTTTTGTCCGTCCCCGGTCGGCATCCCGCCCTCTCCGACAGCCTTGCCACGCGGGTGCAAAAGCAGTTTCCCCGCGCGCTGATGATCAACCGTCTGGACAAGGACACGTCCGGTCTGGTCCTGATGTCGCTGAACAAAAAAGCCCATGCCTATGTCGCAGCGCAGTTCGAGGCCCGGACGACCGAAAAATCCTACATTGCCAAAGTCTGGGGACACATGGACAGCGACGAAGGTTTCATCGATCTGCCGCTGGCGATCGATCCCGACAACAAGCCACGCCATCGTGTGGACCACGAGCATGGCAAACCGGCGCAGACACGCTGGCAGGTCTTGAGCCGCGGTGAAAACAGCACGCGCCTGCGTCTCTCTCCCCTGACTGGCCGCACGCATCAATTGCGCGTCCATATGCTGGCAATCGGCCATGTCATTCTGGGCGACGAGTTTTATGCGGACGGCGCGGCACTGGCAGCAGCCGACCGCTTGCTTCTGCATGCGGAACAGCTAGCCTTCCGCCATCCCGACGGGCGCGACGTGACATTCACCGCGCCTTGCCCGTTCTGATTCTGTGTTGAGATCATAGATGTCGCAGAAAATAGATACATCGGAGCTGGTTGTCGATTTCGTCGGCGGTGCTGTCGGCCACCGGTTTCGCTCCGGCGAAGGACGCGGGCAGGCGCTTGCCAAAGCCGTCGGCTTTACCGGCAGCGTCACACCGGAGATTGCCGATGCGACGGCGGGTCTAGGACGCGACGCATTTCTGCTCGCTTCGCTTGGCGCCCGCGTCACCTTGATCGAGCGCTCGGAAAAAATGCATGCCTTGCTGGCGGAAGGCCTCGCGCGCGCCGCGGCAGAAGGTGGTCAATATGCTGAGACGGTGGCGCGCATGACCTTGCTGCACGGCGATTCCTGCGAGCTGTTGCCAGCGTTGCGACCACAGGTGGTGCTGGTCGATCCGATGCACCCGCCGCGCGGCAACACGGCTCTCGTCAAAAAGGAAATGCGACAAATCCGCGAGATTGTGGGAACTGATCCCGATGCGGAAAAGCTGATGCAGGTGGCGCTGGAAGCAGCGCTTAATCGCGTGGTGCTAAAGTGGCCGTTGCGCGCCGAACCGATGGCGGGCTTGCGCAAGCCCTCACATCAAATCTCGGGCAAAAGCACCCGTTACGATGTATTCGTCAAAGCTAAACTTACATAAAATCTTGCCGCAAAGCTGCCAGATTTGCGGTCCCGACAATGCCGAACAATAAAGCTGTAGCAGTTTTGATAATTCGGTTTAATTTGGAAACGCTGCATTTCGTAAAACGTAATTCATAATATTATTGAGGGCGTATGAAGACACAGATGGATCTGACGACAGCGCCGATTAATCAAGCGCTATTGCTCTTCGCCTTGCCGACGCTTGGATCGTCGATCCTGCAATCCGCAAACGGTTCCATTGATACGATCTGGATCGGCCATTTGCTCGGAACGGATGCGCTGGCGGCCACGACCAACGGCAATCTCGTCATGTTTCTGCTCACGGCTTTTGTCTTCGGTTTCGGCATGGCATCGACCATTCTGATCGGGCAGTCTTTCGGGCGCCGCGATCTCGAAACCGCGCGTGCCATCACGGGCACCACGCTTGGCGCTTTCGTGCCGATCAGCATACTTGTTTCCATTGCTGGCTGGTTTCTGGCGCCGCATGTCCTGACACTGTTGGGCACGCCGGACATAATCGCGCCTCTGGCCCGCGCCTTCCTGCAAGTCACCTTCGTCGCCATGCCTGCCATTCTCATGCAAACCATCCTGATGATGGCATTGCGCGGCAGCGGCGACTCCATCACGCCTTTGATTTTCATGGGGCTGGCGGTCATCCTGGATATCGTCCTCAATCCCCTGCTCATCCTCGGGATCGGTCCGATCCCGGCCTTGGGCATATCCGGCTCGGCGCTCGCCACTGCGGTTGCAAATTACATCAGCCTCGCAGCCATGCTGTTCTACATCTATCGCAAGGATCTCCCCTTGCGTTTGAAAGGCGAGGAACTGCGGTTTCTCATACCAGACCTCAAAGTGCTGAAACTGATCTTCAGCAAAGGGCTGCCGATGGGAATCCAGATGATCGTGGTTTCGAGCGCTATGCTGACCATGATGCGGCTGGTCAATCAGGAAGGCGTCGATACGACAGCTGCCTTCGGCGCAACCCAGCAGCTATGGACCTATGTGCAGATGCCAGCCATGGCGCTTGGCGCGGCGGTCAGCGCCATGGCCGCCCAGAATATCGGCGCCGGCAACTGGGACCGTGTCAGCAACATCACCCGAACCGGTGTGCTCTATGCGATCCTGATGACCGGCGTTCTCGTGGTTATCCTGCTCATGGCCGACCGGCAGGCGATGGAGATATTTCTCGGCGCTGACAGTTCTGCGATCCCGATCGGCCAGCATATCGGCAAAATGGCGACCTGGGGGTTCATCGCCTTTGGTGTCTCCATGGTCCTGTTCGGAACGGTCCGCGCCAATGGACAGGTGGTCTGGCCACTCATCATTCTGTTCGTATCAATGTATCCGGTTCGGCTCGGCGTTGCGGTTGGCTTGCGCGATTGGCTCGGTGTCGATGCACTTTGGCTCAGTTTTCCGGTCGCCATGCTATCCACCATGCTGATGGCGGGCGTTCTTTATCTTCGCGGCAACTGGCGCGAAAACAAGTCGATGAAGGTCGACAAATATGAACAGGAAAACGTTGTCGCTTCGACATCGCAGACAGCTGAAGCAGCTCCGTCCTGCAAT
The DNA here is from genome assembly GCF_003664555.1 of Ochrobactrum soli. Classification (NCBI taxonomy): domain Bacteria; kingdom Pseudomonadati; phylum Pseudomonadota; class Alphaproteobacteria; order Hyphomicrobiales; family Brucellaceae; genus Ochrobactrum; species Ochrobactrum soli. The sequence goes on from NZ_RCHH01000008.1 coordinate 214,475, forward strand.
GTGCTGGCGCCCAATGCACCGGCTGTGATGGAGGGAAGTGCATCCAGCGTGCGGTAAATTCGCCTGCAACCTGATAACTGCATGATCAGTCGGATGCGTTGAAAACAATGCAAAATTAGCAGTGCCGACCTGTTGCAATCTGCGTTTGCTTGGTTCATATAGCGCGGGCCTGACAGAATCGGTTCTTGATAGAATCAACTGGCGCGAGCGGGTGTAGCTCAGGGGTAGAGCACAACCTTGCCAAGGTTGGGGTCGAGGGTTCGAATCCCTTCGCCCGCTCCAGTTTTCTGATCAGTCTAGCTTTCAAAATCCCGGCTTCGTCCGGGATTTTTGCTTATAAGCGGTCTGAGTCCGCCTCGAACCGCAACCACTGTCTCAGTTGTTTTTCAGGAACTTGAACGGAACGCCGGAGATGAGCGCCTTCACATAGCGCTTCTTCTGATAATAGCCGTTCAGCGACACACGCGGCAGTCTCATAAGGGATTGAACGCTGTCACAGCTCAACACGCCCGGCTGGGTGGTCACCCCAACGGCAAACCCTGCATCTGCAACTGCGGACGTCTCTCGTTCACCAACGGCAGTCGGCCAGCCATAGGGATAAGAGAAAGAACGCGGCCGCTGCCCGGCATAGCGTTCAATTGCTGAAGCGGAGCGTTCTATCTCCTGATGCAGCCTGTCATTACCCACACGACGCAGATTGACGTGATTGACCGTATGCGCGCCAAAATAAACCAACGGGTCGTTCGCCAGTAAGCGCAACTCGCCTTCATCCATCACCAGATCTTCGACAATCGCCATTGGTGCCACGCCATGGAGCTGCGCTGCCGCATCGATCCGGCGCACAGCTTCATCTTCATCGATAGCCTGAACAAAGTCTGTGAGCCGATCAAAAGCTGCTAGCTTTGCACTGAGTGTCTCGCAGCGAACATCGACCATCCCTCTGCCAAAATCGAACGCGAAGCGCGACGCTTTACGCGTCAAGGCTTCGGCAGTTTCCCACCATGCGCTGCGCTGCCGTTCCACAAACCCGGGATTGATGAAGATCGTATAAGGCACAGAAAATTTCGCGAATATCGGCGCTGCGAACGTGGCGTTGTTGCGATAGCCATCATCAAGGGTGAACGCCACAAATTTGCGCCTGTCGCCCTTATCAGCAAGCAAAGCTGGCAGGTCATGCAAATGAACGGGCGTTAGCCCTTCACCGATCGCCGCGCTGACCGCTTCTTCCAGAAACTCCGGTGTGACCGACAGATGTGCATTTGGGGAAAAGGGCTCCGCGACCGCAGGGCGAACATGATGCAAGGTAAAAATCACGCCGCGTCCGGCGGCATTTGGGAAGATCGAGCGAACGAAGGGGACAGCAGCCACCTCAAGCCCGGCCCTGATCATGCCGTAGCGTAGAGAGGCGCACATCCCCTGAAACGATCGCATTGCACCGCGCGCATCTGAGCGCGCCCCCTATTAAGTAAAAATCAAAAAGGTCATTACACTATGGTTCGTCAACAAGTCATTGATGTACGTTGATAGGTACTGATTCAGGTCAGTACGAGCGCCTTATAGCGCTCTGCGAGGTACTAACCGCGTCGGGCATTGCACAATCTGAAATCTCGTTGGCGACGGACCTTGATACCGTATAGCTATCTCGGCATCAAATTCTTTAGATGTATTTAATAAACGCCAGGCACTGCGTTCTCTGGCGCTTTTGAGTACCATGGTATGGCTCAGGCTTTGGTCTTTTTGACACCAAAAGAGCCCTCCACTATTTGTTCGCCCTTAGAACGCGGAAAGCCCCGCATTGTTTATGCGGGGCTTTTGTGATGATTTGGTTGCGGGGGCAGGATTTGAACCTGCGGCCTTCAGGTTATGAGCCTGACGAGCTACCGGGCTGCTCCACCCCGCGTTATTAAGTGCAGACCTCAATGGCCCGGGAGCGAAGTCAGGCGTAGCCTGATGAGGTGAGGCCGTTAAAAAATCGATTGAGTATCGATTTTAGGCCGAACGGGCTGCTCCGAGCCTGTCTCACTTATTTGTTGTAGTCGGTATTTTTGGCGAATGTCGCTTAATTTCGGTGTTTTGTATGATTTGAGAAGATGTTTTGATTTGTGTGCTTTGCAGACCTGGCAGCGACCTACTCTCCCGCATCTTAAGATGAAGTACCATTGGCGCTGGAGCGTTTCACGGCCGAGTTCGGAATGGGATCGGGTGCAGCCGCTCCGCCATAACCACCAGGTCGGCGAAGAACACAAATTGAGAAGCTGGTTGTCTTTCGTGCTGATGGCATCAACGCTCTTATAGAGCACTGATAAACAATAAGCACGCGACTGCGTGCCGCCGGTTTTCCGGCGCCCTGTCCGGAGCGAAGCGGCTTTAGCCGCGACAGCGTGAGGAC
>NZ_RCHH01000009.1:0-189716 GCF_003664555.1 Ochrobactrum soli
AAAAGCACTTGGCGATATCATCAGTCTCTTCTCCATCAATGAATGCCAGAACTTCTTTAAGGCTGCTGGGTATGAGGCCGAATAAATGCGACAAGCTTTAGATACATATACTTGCTAGTGGTCTTTTTGATTCCAACATTTGCTCAGCGCGTGAACCGAGGGATGCAAATGTTGGAATCAGACCACTAGCGCTGCACTTTCACGCCGAGATAAATGCTGTTGGAGTTATATTCTCGTGTCGAAACCTGGCTCGTCAGGAATTCATGACGCAAGCGCGCATCAAGCCCGACGAAGCGGTTGATCCAGTAAGTCGCGCCGATCTGTGCACCCAGCGTATAGTCCGTGCCGGTGCCATCCTTGTTCGCGCGGATGAGCGTGTCGACCCTGCCATTGAGGCTGAGGTCCGACCGGATGCGATGCGTGACGTCGAGGCTCGCAAATTGCAGCAGCGAACCGGCAATGCCCGGCGTGGTGGACATATCCACGGTGGTTTGTGAATAAAGCCGCACATCGGTGCCACGCAATGGCGACCAGTTGAGCGCGGCATTGATCGACGGTCCGCTGACTGCTCCAAGCCGGTCATCATCGCTGTTGGCGCGCATATAGCCTGCGGCGAACTCGCCGTTCAGCTTTTCGCCCATATCGACCATCAGGCCGCCGCGCAGGGCGAATTGCGAACCACTGCGTTCAAAGCCGTTGCTATCCACGCGCTCGTCGAAAATGCGCTTGCCGAGTTCCACTTCGGCGAATGGCTTGATGGCCTGCGACATGGAGAAACCGCCGCGCAGCGTGATGCTGGCATAGGTGTTGTCGCGATCCTTCTGGCTGACAGTGCCGCCGGAAGGCAGTTCCGCATCGCCATACATATCGTGTTCGACGCGGCCCGTGGCGCGACCGAAAATCAGCCCCGTATCGTGCTCGACGCCGAGGCTGCCATTGAAGGTGTGAACCAGCGGGCGCTGCAAGGCGCCAACCACGCCATTCGGATTGGAGGCGCTTTCACGCCGCAGCCTATAACCCGCGCCCGTATTGACCGTGGTTTGGTCGGTCAGATCGAGGCGCAGATTGCCCTGAATGTCGAGCTGCGGTTCGCTCACATCCTGACCGGAAATGGATTTGCTCAGCGTGCCCGATGCATCGAGCGTCGCCTGATGCCGCGCCCAGTCGGATTGCGCATTGAGGCGCAGCGTGGTTTCCGATAGCACTGCACTCGAACCGGACGCACTATTGTCGCCGTTCGATGTCGCGCGAATGCCTTGCTCAAGCGAAGGGCGCAGAACGAACGATCCGGCGCGGAGGCCAACCGGCGCGAAGGGGTCTGCCTCCTGTGCCGGCCCGCGCCCCTGTTCGGGTGACTGGCGCATATTTTCGCGCTGCACACGCCCGCTATCGCTATCCGCTTCGTTTGTGATCGCGCCAACCCGCATGGCGTCAAGCGGTTGATCCTCGAGCGGCGCCGCCGGGGCAGGCTGTGGCTGGGCGTCCGCTGCAACCGCATTATCCTGCATCGGCGCGAAAAATGTGTCGGAACCGTCATCGCTCCCACCACCGCTGGCGCTATCGGAACGGCCGGGGGCTGCGAGCCCGCGCGCGGCGAGCGTATCCGGCGACGAGGCGGAAAGCACGTCTTCCGGCACACTGCCGCGCAGATAGGCATCCTGAGCATGCGAGAGGGAAGGGATGATAGCCATCGCCGCGCCCGCCAGAAACAGGCTTCTCAGCCTGCGGGCAATGGGCGTCGAACCGCCGGATAGAGGCATGGCAAATGGCATATGTGATTTCAAACCGTTGCAACGTGGTGGATGAACGGTAAAGGCACATGGTTAATTCTTGGTTGCCATCGGCGATGTTGCGCAACGAAAGCAATCATTTGTGGGTAATAAAAGCTTGGACAACGGGCAGCGAAGAGGCTAACGCTTTGCGCCATGGAAAAGCTCGATCAAACCCAGATTTCGACGGGTGCGGAAGCGGCCATCGCTTCGGCGCTCCGGACCATTCGAACCGAAAACGAAGGACTTGCCGCGCTTGAAGAAGCGCTGCGCAATGGTTTGTCCGGTCCCTTCGCACAAGCGGTAAAACAGATCGCCACCGCCAAGGGGCGTCTGGTCGTTACCGGCGTCGGCAAGAGCGGCCATATCGGCGTCAAGCTTGCCGCCTCTTTTGCCTCGACGGGCACGGCTGCTTTCTTCGTGCATTCGGCGGAGGCCAATCACGGCGATCTCGGCATGATTGGTCGTGACGATGTGATCCTGGCGATTTCTTGGTCCGGCGAAACGGCAGAACTGAAGGGCATCGTCAATTATTCGCAGCGTTTCCGCATTCCGCTGATTGCAATCACCTCGCGTGAGGATTCCGCACTCGGTCGCGCTGCAACTGTCGTGCTCCAGCTGCCCAAGACGGCAGAAGCCTGCCCGCACGGGCTGGCGCCAACCACTTCAACCATTATGCAGCTCGCCATCGGCGATGCGCTGGCGATTGCGCTTCTGGAAGCACGCGGGTTTACACCGAGCGATTTCAAAACCTTCCATCCGGGTGGTTCGCTGGGTGCGAGCCTCATCCATATCCGCGATATCATGCATCGCGGAGAGCGCATTCCGCTGGTAGCCGCTGGAACGGCCATGCCAGCCGCGATGAAAGTGCTGGCGCAAAAGAGTTTCGGTTGCGTGGTTGTGGTCGATGAGAGCGGCGAACTGGCCGGTATCGTCACGGACGGCGATATTTCGCGCAATCTGCACCGCAATCTGTCGGAACTGGCGGTCGATGACATCATGACCCGCAAGCCGAAGACGGTCGATCAGAACATGCTGGCCACTGCTGCACTCAACACGATCAACGAAAACCACATCGGCGCACTGATCGTGGTCGAGAACAACCGCCCGGTCGGTCTCGTGCATTTCCACGATCTGCTGCGGATTGGGGCCGTTTAAGAGGGCAGTAAGGCAGTAGGGCAATAGGGATAAATTAGGGCGCAACATACTGCCCTATTCCCCTACTGCCTTACTGCCCTAAACAGCCACCTCTATCTCCAGCGTCACTGCATCGAAGGCCACGACGCGAACTTCAGTACCTGCGGGCAGGTCCGGCCCTTTCACACGCCATGTCGTATCGTTGATGCGAATGCGTCCGCGCCCATTGTTGATGGGCTCGGTCAGTGTGGTGCGCTGACCAACCAGCTGTTCGCCGCGCCGGTTGAGCAGAGGCTCGTCCAGATTTTCGCTCTTCGAGCCAAAAAAACGGCGTCCTGCCAGCGCGAACACCACGGCCAAAACAAGAAATACGACCAGTTGGACCTGCCAGCCAAAAGCGCTGGTCGATGACAGGAGAAAAGCCATCCCCCCTGTCACCAGTGCGGCGAGGCCGAACCAGATGAAGAAAATGCCGGGCGCCAGAATTTCGAGAATGAGCAGGACCAGCCCGAGGACCAGCCAGCTCCAGATGCCAAGTTCGGACAGAAATTCGATAATCATGGCGCTCCACCCCTGATTTAGCCGCGACCGGTCGGCGGAACGCTGCGCGCGCGCGAAATGCCCGGCGATGGCGGTGTCGGGTCAACGGGCTTGTTGCCGTCGCCGAACACTTCCCGCGCAATGGCCCCGATCCCGCCGAGCGAACCAATCAGCGAGCTTGCCTCCAGCGGCATCAGCACGACTTTCTGGTTCTTGGCGCTGGCGATATTGCTTAGCGCTTCGGTGTATTTCTGCGCCACGAAGTAATTGAGCGCTTGCACATTGCCGTTGGCGACAGCGTCCGACACCAGCGTCGTGGCCTTGGCTTCGGCTTCGGCAAGACGCTCGCGGGCTTCTGCTTCGCGCTTGGCTGCTTCCAGCTTGCCCTCGGCTTCGAGAATTTGCGACTGCTTCTGGCCTTCGGCGCGCAGAATCTGGGCATTGCGGTCGCCTTCGGCTTCCAGAACCTGCGCGCGCTTGTCACGCTCCGCCTTCATCTGGCGGGCCATCGAGGTGACGATATCTGCGGGTGGATTGATATCCTTGATTTCCACGCGGGTCATCTTGATGCCCCATGGATGGGCTGCTTCGTCAACGACACGCAGCAGGCGATCATTGATCGCATCGCGGTTGGAAAGCAATTCGTCGAGATCCATTGAGCCCATGACGGTACGGATGTTGGTCATGGTGAGATTGAGAATCGCATATTGCAGGTTCGCCACCTGATAGGCGGCCTGCGCAGCGTTCAGCACCTGATAGAAGGCAACGCCGTCGACGCCGACAATGGCGTTGTCGCGGGTGATTACTTCCTGCGTCGGAACATCCAGCACCTGCTCCATCATATTGAGGCGCGCGCCGATACGGTCGAAGAACGGGACAATCAGATTGAGGCCCGGATTAAGCGTGCGCGTATAGCGGCCGAAACGTTCCACCGTATAGTTGAAACCCTGCGGCACCGTCTTGATGCCCGCGAAGAGTGTCGCCAGAACCAGCGCAGCCAGAATGAGCAGCGTGATGTCGAAACCTGTCATTGTCTAACCCTCGTCCGTTAGGGGAGTAAGTGAGTAAGGGAATAAGGGAGTATGAAAACCTATTCCCTTACTGCCTTATTCCCCTATTCCCTTATATTACACCCATCCCAGCAATTCGCGCCGCACCATCGTTTCGATGACCTTCATGCCCTCTGCGCTGTCGTTGAGGCAAGGGATGTGGCTGAAATTTTCGCCGCCGTTTTCATGGAAAAGGTGTGCGGCTTCATTGCCGATCTCGTCGACCGTCTCAAGGCAGTCCACAACGAAGCCCGGATTGAGAACCGCCACGGATTTGACGCCCTGTTTCGCCAGATTTTCCACGGTTTCATCTGTGTATGGCTGGAGCCATTCCTCCGGTCCAAAACGGGACTGGAAGGTGGAACGAAACTGGTTTTCATCCATGCCGAGCCGGATGCGCAACAGGCGCGAGGTTTCCAGACATTGTTCGCGATAAGGATCGCCCTTGTCGGAATAGCTTTTCGGAATGCCGTGATAGGAAGCCAGAATCACTTCCGGCTTGAAGGACAGTGTCGCGAGGTGGCTTTCGATGGAGCGCGCCAGCGCTTCGATATAGACCGGTTCCGTTTCATAAGACGGAATGGTGCGGATTGCTGGCATGAAGCGCTTTTTCATCAGCGCTTCGAAAAACTTGTCGTTCACCGTCGCGGTCGTGGTGGCCGAATATTGCGGATAGAGCGGGAACACGACGATACGCTCGCAGCCCTGTTGCAGCAGGCGATCGGTCACGCTTTCAATGGATGGCTGGCCATAACGCATCGCCCAGTCTACGACGACGTTGGGAATGTCGGTGAGCGCGGTTGCCAGCTTTTCACCTTGCGCGCGCGTATAGGTGCGCAATGGCGACTCGTTCTTCTCGTGGTTCCATATGCGGTCATAGAGCTTGCCGGAACGCTTGGGACGCGTATTGAGCACGATGCCGTAAAGGATCGGATACCAGAACAGGCGCGACCATTCGATCACGCGGCGGTCGGACAGAAACTCTGCAAGATAGCGCCGCATCGGGGCGTAACTCGTGCCGTCCGGCGTCCCCAGATTGACCAGCAGAACCCCAACTTTGGGCAGTTTGGCCTGCGCGGGCTGGTTTGGGTTCTGTTGCACGGTGTCCATCTTACTCATGAGCCGACTCCTATCCCGCTGGAAAATAGAGCATTTCCAGCAAAAGTTTGAAACGGTTTTACGCGGGAAACGCGCAGTAAGCAAAGGCCAGAAAAAGCGACAAATTACAATCCTGACAATTGCAGACAACAAAAAATTCAAGCGGCGCGAGCATAGCCCGCGCCGCTTGAAGGGGAAGAGATGTTATGTTTCGCTTTAAAGCGGTTCCGGTTAAAACAGAATCTCGGAACCGCTATATCTGTTTGTTTTTACGCATTATCCTGCGCAAAACCGCTACGCACTTTTGCTGGAAATGCTTTAGCTGGTTGCGCGACGGGACAGTGAGAAGCGCGAGCCTGCCGACGAGGTGCAGTTGAGCTGGTTTTGCGAAACCAGAGCACAATTGACCTTGGACGAGGTGCCGCGCACAATCGAGCGCATGTCGATTTCAACGAGCTGCGGCGACTGATAGCGATAATTGCCTTCGGCGAGCCGTTCGTTGGTGTCGGTGGTGCGGGTTTCGAAGATACCGCCATTGAACGACGATACAATGCCGTTCGGATCGACCCAGCTGCCTTCGATGCCACTCGGTGCGCGGGAGACAGTTGGAACATTGCCGCCGACCGGTCCGGTCGTTTCGCAAGCCGCCAGCACAAGCGACATGACGGCAAGTGGGGCAACGATGCGGAAGCTTTTCATGTCCATGCTTTCTCCAAAATGGGGATAATGACGTGTGATGAATCGAAATTTACACGAAAACAAGTCCCCAATGTGAGGATTGGCCGCCAGATGTGTTAATTTATTGGTAATGATGCAAAATCGCCGCGCAGATGCCGGCTTTATGCCGTGAATATCAGCCCGAAGGATATAAGCATCAGCAAGACAAGCAGACCCGCCGACCACTTCATCACGCGACTGATAAGGGCGATGCGGGAGGGATTGTTCTTGACGGAGCGACGTGCTGCGAGGGACTTGGCAGTTTGGTAGAGGGCCAGATAAACAACCATCGAGACCAGTCCGATTGTCCATCCCGTCTGCACAAGCTGGCTCGGATGCCCCGGCACGCCCAGAATCCACGGCAGGATCAGCAGCCCGCTGAGCAGGGCTACGAGATCGGGAAAGCGGTCTGCCACAATGCGCCTTAATTGACCGGACATGTCTGGAAAATCACATCAGTTTCGTTCGGATGCGCTGAGGCGCAAAGGCCCGGTCGGTGCCGGGCCTTGGCTTCATTGAATCAACGCACCAGCACGTTGCGGAACTGCCATGGGTCCTTGGTGTCGAGGTCTTCCTCGAACAGATGCCCGCGACCTTCCAGTGGCGTCCAGTCGGTATAATAGCCTTTCACGGGGCCAAGATACTGCATCTGGACTTCGAGGCAGCGGCGATAGTCGATTTCGTCGGTTTCGACGATGCCACTTGTCGGGTTTTCCAGCGCCCAGACCATTCCAGCCAGCACGGCGGACGAAACCTGCAGGCCCGTCGCATTTTGATAGGGCGCAAGCTTGCGCGCTTCCTCGACGGTCAGCTGCGAACCATACCAGTAGGCGTTCTTGTCATGACCATAGAGCAGGACGCCCAGTTCGTCCGAACCGTCGAGAATTTCTGCCTCTTCCAGCACATGCTGGACGGGCTGGGCCTTGCCGCCCGCGCCAAACATTTCGTCGAGCGAGAGAATGGCGTCATTGCTCGGATGATAGGCATAATGACAGGTCGGACGGTAATCGAGTTTGCCCTTCTTATCGCGCACGGTGAAGTAATCGGATATGGAGATCGCCTCGTTGTGGGTGACGAGCAGGCCGAATTGCGCGCCGAGGGTCGGGCACCAGGTGCGAATGCGCGTATTGCCGCCGGGCTGTTCGAGGAAAATTGCCGCCTTCGTGCCCTTCTTCTGCTTGCGTGCATTTTTCGGCTTCCACTTTTCGTGGCTACCCCAGCCAAGTTCGGCAGGCTGCAAGCCTTCGGAAATGAAACCTTCCACGGACCACGTATTCCAGAACGTGTTGAACGGTTTCGGTTCCTTTGCGCGCTGCGTGTCGCGTTCCGCGATGTGAACGCCCTTCACGCCAGCCTTTTTCATCAGCTTGGCCCAGCCGTTGCGGTCATCGGCCGCCGGTTCGGTGAAGTCGAGCTTGAGTTCCGTCGCCAGATCGACCAGCGCCTTCTTGACGAACCACGACACCATGCCCGGATTGGCGCCGCAACATGCAACGGCGGTCGGGCCGCCGGGGTTCTTGCGCTTTCCAGCCAGGAGGGTTTCGCGCAGCGCATAATTGGTGCGCGCGGCATTGTCCATCTTGTCATCGAAATAGAAGCCGAGCCAAGGCTCGACCACGGTGTCGATATAAAGCGCGCCGTTCTTGCGGCTATAGTGCATCAGATCGACCGATCCGGTATCGACCGACAGATTGACGACGAAAGCCTGTCCTTCCGCACCTTTCAGGAACGGGTCCAGCACTTCTGCGTAATTATCCTTGGTGATCGCCTGTTTGACGAAACGAATGCCCTTGTCGTCAAGGATCTTGCGGTTTTTCTCGCTCGGGTCGATCACGACCATCCGCGATTTGTCGAATTTGAAATGGCGTTCTATCAGCGGCAGGGTACCGCGCCCGATCGACCCAAAGCCGATCATGATTACGGGGCCGGTGATCTCGCTATAGACTTGCCATTTCGCTTTCGCCATTTTCTTCCTCTGTGTGAGCCGCAGAAATTGCGGCGTTTTGCTCTGTAACCGTTCGACGGCAGGATTGAAACCGGAACGATAGCACAACTTCATACAAAGAAAGAAACGTCACACCCCTATGACATGCAGACGTGTTTAACGCTTTTTAGGATTTTAGCCTTCAATCAGCTTGGCGCGGATCATGCCGCGCAGTGAATTGCCGACGAGAATATTACGCGCGTTTTTGAGATCGTCTACGGAAACTATCCCCTCAGAGACCACGCTGTTGTTCAAAAGCTCGCGGCGCAGAACGCCATCCAGCAGCCCGCAGGATAGAGCAGGCGTCACACAGGTCGTACCGCCAATATCGAGGAAAATCGACGTGATGGTGCCTTCGCAGACCTCATCGCGGTCATTCAGCAGGATGACCTCGTCCACTTCTGCGGAAGAATATTCCTCACGCGCGGCGATATAGGCCTGACGGCACGTGGTCTTGTACCGAAGCAGCGGGTCGTCATGTTTGAGGCGGGTGCGTGCAATCGCTATGCGCCATGTCGTCTGCTGCGGCAGCGGCTCATAATTAAAGGCAGCAACATTGGCGACGCCATCCGGGGCCAGCGTGAGACGCAGTTTCAGGGCGTGGTCGCCGGAGCCTGCATTTTCAATCTGCTGGCGGATGGCGTCCATATTGCAGGAGAAACCAAGTTCGCGCGCGGACTGTTCCAGTCGCGCCAGATGCAATTGCAGCCGCAGAACCCCGGACAGAGGCTCCCATCGCATGGTTTCAATCAGCTGATATTCTGGTTCCGCACTGACGGTTTTTGCCCCGTCGCGAACCGTGCTTTCAGAAGGCATTCCTCATACTCCGCTTGCGCCGTGGAATCGAAAACCACGCCGCCCCCGACATTGAAGATTGCACGATTTTCGTCGAGAAGCGAGATCGTGCGGATGGCGACATTGAAACGCATGCGTCCGCTTGGCTCAATCCAGCCGAGCGAACCGCAATAAATGTCACGTGGGTTGGGTTCCAGCTTGCGCAGGATTTCCATGGCGCTGATTTTCGGCGCGCCGGTAATCGAACCGCAGGGGAAAAGGGCTGCAAATAGCGACCGCAGGGGAATATCGCTTTTCAGCCTTGCTCGTACCCGACTGATCATTTGGTAAACCGTAGGGTAAGTTTCAACCCGGAAAAGTTCTGGCACCTCCAGCGTGCCGACTTCGCTGATGAGCGATATGTCGTTGCGCAGCAGATCAACGATCATGCGATTTTCCGCCTGGTTTTTTGGATCGTTCATCAGAAAGGTGCGATTAGCCTCGTCTTCCTCAGGCGTCGCTCCGCGCGGCATGGTGCCTTTCATGGGATGGGTTTCGATCCACCCATCGGCATCCACCTCGAAGAAAAGCTCTGGCGAACGCGACAAGACTGTCGGACCGCCGAGATCGCAATAGGTCGCGTAGCGAACCGGCTGACGTGCGGCGAGCGCGTTGAACAGCACCAGCGGATCACCGCCCCATTCCGCATGAACCGGAAAGGTCAGGTTGCCCTGATAGCAGTCACCTTCGTGCAAGTGTCGGTGCAGGCGGTCGAACCGCGTTTTATATTCTGCTGGCGTCCATTCGGCGACAGGATCGCGCAGATAGGTCGCATTATCATTGCCACGATGATGCAAAACTTCGTCAGATGGCCCGTCGAAGACGCCGAAGCACAGCATAGGGGCCTTGCGCCCGGTCGGCAGGAGGGGCTTCAGCTTCGGTTCAAGAAGATAGCCGGCCTCATAGGAAAGATAGCCCGCAAGCCATTTCCCATCCGCATGGGCGTGTTGCATGGCATCCCATGCGGCATCGAATTCATCCGGCTCGTCGGCGCGGATGATGGTCGATGGGGCCGCGAAAAGCACGTCGCGGCCCGCCTTATCGTCCCGAAACAGGATCAGCGGTTTGTTACCCGTTCGGGTCACTGTCGCCTCAGTCTTCCATGGCTTCGAGTTCGTCGATGATGCCTTCGATCACCGACAAGCCCTTGCTCCAGAAGTTCGGGTCGGTGGCATCGAGACCAAACGGAGCCAGAAGTTCCGTGTGATGCTTGGTGCCGCCCGCTTTCAGCATGTCGAAATATTTCTGCTGAAAGCCCTTTTCGGAATTCTGGTAGACGGCATAGAGCGAGTTCACCAGACAATCGCCGAAAGCATAGGCATAGACATAGAATGGCGAGTGGATGAAATGCGGGATATAGGACCAGAACGTCTCGTAGCCCGGATTGAGCCGCACCGCTTCGCCGAGGCTTTCGCGCTGCACATCCATCCAGATTTCACCGATGCGCTCCGACGTCAATTCGCCTTCGCGGCGCTCGGTGTGGATGCGGCGCTCGAACTGGTAGAAGGCGATCTGGCGCACGACCGTATTGATCATGTCTTCGGCCTTCTGGGCCAGCATGGCCTTGCGTTCGCGCTTGTCCTTCGTCCGCTCCAGCAGTGAACGGAAGGTCAGCATTTCGCCGAAGACCGAAGCGGTTTCGGCCAGTGTCAGCGGGGTGGAGGCCATCAGCGCGCCCTGGCCACCAGCCAAAACCTGATGCACGCCATGGCCCAGTTCATGGGCAAGCGTCATCACATCGCGCGGCTTGCCCATATAGTTGAGCAGAACATAAGGATGCGCAGATGGCACGGTCGGATGGGCGAAAGCGCCCGGAGCCTTGCCGGGACGCACTGGCGCGTCGATCCAGTTCTTGTCGAAGAAATCCTTGGCAATCGCGGCCATTTCCGGCGCAAAATTGCCATAGGCCGAAAGCACGGTATCGCGCGCTTCATCCCACGAAATCAGGGCCTGCGGGGTTTCCGGCAGTGGTGCGTTGCGGTCCCAGTTTTCCAGCTTGTCTAGGCCGAGCCACTTGGCCTTCAGCGCATAATAGCGGTGCGAAAGGCGTGGATAGGCGTCTTCGACTGCCTTGGCGAGCGCATCCACAACCTCGCGTTCCACGCGGTTTGCAAGGTGGCGACTGTCGGCAATGTCCTGAAAACCGCGCCAGCGGTCGGAAATTTCCTTGTCCTTGGCCAGCGTGTTGGTGATCAGCGTGAAGGTGCGCAGATTGGCGCCGAATGTCTTGGCGAGCGCTTCGGACGCCTTTTTGCGCACCGCGCCATCAGCGTCCTGCAACATGTTCAGCGTCGGTTCGATGGCGAGTTCCTGGCTGTCGATCTCGAAGCGCAGGCCCGACATGGTTTCATCAAACAGGCGGTTCCATGCGCCGAAACCGGTGATCGACTTTTCGTGGAAAAGCTGTTCCAGCTTGTCGTCGAGCTGATAGGGCTTGTCCTTACGCAGATCGGTCAGCCACGGGCGATAATGGCCGATTGCCGCATTGGCATCCATGGCCTTGTCGAGAATTGCATCATCGATGCGGTTCAGTTCGAGACTGAAGAAAATGAGATGCGTGCTGGCGTCGGTCAGCTTCTGCTGCACATCGCCAAAAAGCTTCATGCGCTTCGGATCGGTCGTGTCGCCGTAATAATAGAGCCCGGCATAGGAGGCGATGCGCCCCATCAGTTCGTCCAGCGCTTCGAATTCCTTGATCGCATCGGCAAAATTGCCGCCATCGGCCTTGGCTGCTTCAGCACCCAGCTTGCCCTTCCAGCGTTCTTCGAAGGAGGCTGAATCCTTCATCGCTTTCTCGATGTCGGCCTTCAGCTGCGGGCTGTCGGCTGCGGGATAAAGATCGGCAAGGTTCCATTCCGGCAGTGTGCCGAGATCGGCCTTTGCGGTAGCGGCGCTATCGCCGGATGGGGCCAGAACCGGTACGGGAAGAAGTGCGTTGAACGAAGCAGAGTCTGAAAAACGGGTCATAAGCATTCTCCTATTGGCCTTCTTCTCGCATGTCTTGCCGGGATCGCCAAGAGGGGCAACACAGCGGTACAACCGGTGTTATGTAAGCAGCCAATAAATTGTCAGTAACTTCCGCGATTACTTTTTGGGCGCTTCAAGCATTGAGTGTTTTTTAGACGAAAATTTTGTGAAACTAGCGTCAGATACTGTTTTAAGGTCTTGCAATTGTTGGCGGTTTGGCTCCAAATAGCGCGCCTGGAGCAGTAAACTTTTGTTGATTTTTTAACAGTTTAATGTGTCCGGGCGCGGGAACTCCACAGGTTGATTAAAGCTTTAATGGGCACGCGCATTCTCATAGCGGATGATGATCCGATTCACCGACGCAATATTGAAGCGATGGTCCAGCGCATGGGGTATCGCACGATCCTGGCTGACGGGGGCAATGGCGCGCTTGGTTTCGCGACGCAGCGCAAGGATATTGCGCTGATCCTGCTCGACATGGCCATGCCGGACATGGATGGTCTCAGCGTTCTCGCCAAAATGCGCGATGTGGGCGTGACCATACCGGTGATCGTGCTGGTTCAGGGCGAAGACCTGAACAGGGCCTTGCAGGCGGTGAAGCTTGGTGCAGTGGATTTCGTGACCACGCCGGTGGTTCCTGAGCGCGTCCAGCTTTCGATTTCAAATGCGCTGAAACTTGATGCGCTCGCCCACGAGGTGCGGCGCAACCGTTCGCTCAGAACACATTTTCCGCTTTCCGACATCATTGCCAGAAGCCCCGATATGGAGCGGGCGATGGTCGCCGCACGACGCGCTGCCGCATTGGATGCGCCGCTTCTTCTCGATGGGGAACCAGGCAGCGGCAAGGAAACGCTGGCCCGCGCCATTTGCAGCGCTGGCGCGAGATGGCGCGAAACTTTCATCACCGTCGATTGCCGCACACTGACAACGGACAATGTGGACCAGATCCTGTTCGGCGCGCCGGAAAAGCCACGCATGGGCGGTTCCGCGATCACGGGGCCGGAGGGGGTTTTCGGCAAGCTGGCGAGTGCCGATGGCGGCACGCTCTATCTGGATGAAGTCGGGTTCCTACCGCGTCATGCCCAGATGCGGCTCTATTCGGCCATGCAAACGGGGCAGTTCGAGGCGGCGGGCGTTCAATACCCGTTCAATGCGCGCGTTATGGCTTCCACGACGCAGCCGTTGAGCGATCTGGTGCATACGGGGCGGTTCCATCCGGGCCTTGGCCAGTTGCTGGGGTCTTTCATGTTGCCGGTTCCCGCCTTGCGCAACCGTTCGGAAGATATTCCGGTCCTGCTGCACCATTTCACGATGCGTTTTGCCAGCGAGGAGCGGCGCGGCCATATCACCGGCATTGCGCCGCATGTGCTGGAACGGTTGCGGGTCTATGATTGGCCGGGCAATGTGCGCGAGTTGAAGAATGCGGTTTTCCGCGCCGTTTTGCTGTGCGAGACCTCCGAGCTGACCATGGCGGATTTTGCCGAACTGATGAGCAATGTTGACGGCTGGACGGGTGCGCCCCAGACAGGCGCGAGGGTGGCGACGCATGCCAGTATCGCATCCGGCAGGGTCGCGCCCGGTGTCATCAGCGGCACCAATGCCGATGGCGAAGTGCGGACCCTTGCCGCCGCCGAAGAAGAAATGATCCGCTTCGCGCTGGCACATTACGACGGGCAAATCAGTGAAGTCGCGCGTCGTTTGGGCATCGGAAGGACCACGCTTTACCGGAAGCTCAAGGAATATGGCATTGATGTGACCTCCATATCCGGCAGGGGATTCGATGACGGTCAGGAGGGTGACAGCACCACTTTCCGGCGCTCCGCAGGATAATGAAATCAGTCTAAATATTTGAATTTCAATAGCTTCTAATCTTCGCCTTGGGGCGGAAAGAGTGCCTGTTGCCAATTAAAGACTGTTAATAATTTTTTTACCATAGCGAAAATAGATGCGCTCCTGTGTCTTTTTTGCCATGGTGTTTCCGCATTTGTTGTTCACTAAGCGTCCATTAACCATTAAATCCGACAATTGGATCTATGGCGGAACGAAGCGGATTTCGTGCGGCGCTCAGAAAAGGTCACTTGGAAAGAGAGCTGCGGGCGAGACCAATTGCAACTGTCGTGACTGACAGTTGCCGCGAGTTTCAGACTTGTAGCCTCTGGGGGCGGACAAAACGGTAAGGCGATACGATTCGATGAACAGCATATCGACCATGAAAGCGCGTTTCGCGAATGTCTGGAATAAAACCCGGATCGGTGCGACGACGCGTCTGTCTCTCTCGTTTTCCCTTGTTGCGGCGGCAATCGCCTTTGTGGCTTCTCCCACGCAGGCTTCGGCTGAAACCCGCGCCCTCAAACTTTATTACGTCCATACCGGCGAGAAGGCGGAAATCGTCTTCAAGAAGAATGGCCGCTATGTGCCCGAAGGGCTGAAGCGCCTCAACGTTTTCCTGCGCGACTGGCGCCGCAATGAGCCGACCAAGATGGACCCGCGCCTGTTCGATCTGGTCTGGCAGGTCTATCAGTCCACCGGCTCGCGCGAATATATCAATGTGGTGTCGGCCTATCGCTCGCCTGCGACCAACGCGATGCTGCGTTCCAGCACGCGCGGCGTCGCCAAGAAGAGCCAGCATATGCTGGGTCGCGCGATGGATTATTACATTCCGGGCGTCAATCTGGCCAAGTTGCGCGGCATCGGCATGCGCTACCAGATCGGCGGCGTCGGTTATTATCCGCGCTCGGGCTCGCCTTTCGTGCACATGGATGTCGGCAATGTCCGCTCCTGGCCGCGCATGAGCCGTCGCGAGCTTCTGGCACTGTTCCCGGATGGCAAGACGGCCCACCTTCCGGCTGATGGCAAGCCATTGCCGGGCTATGAGCAGGCGCTGGCCATGATCGAGAAGCGCAAGGCCGGTGGCGGCGGCGAGGTCATGGTGGCCAGCAATTCGTCATCCACGCGCAAGAGCAAGACGCTGTTTGGCGCGCTCTTCGGCGGTGGTGCGGATGAAGAAGAAGATAATGGCGATGTCGCGGCGCCAGCGACTGCGCGTCCGGCGCGCGCCACGGCTCCGGCCAAGCAGGCTCCAGCCGCAGCGCCGGTGGAAGAAGCTCCGGCTCAGCCGCGCGAAACGATGATTGCCGCATTGCCAGCGCGTGAAGCGCCGGTTCCGATGCAGGCTCCGCGTCCTGAGACTGGTTTGAACGCTCAAACACTCGAATCGCAGGCGCAGACCGGCACTGTTGCCGAGCAAGGTGCCGCTGTCGTCGCCATGAATGTGCCGATCCCGGCGCGCAAGCCTGAAATGGCGCCGCAGGATGCCGTGGCGCTTGCCGCCGCCGATCCTGATGCGGCGGCCCAGGTGGCGGATGCTTCGCCGCTCATGACCGGCTTCGTGCCGATCCCGTCGGCCCGTCCGCAGCTTGAAGGCGACGATGCGCAGGCGCAGCTTATTGCAGCGGTTGTCCCGTCGCAGCGTCCGGAACGTCCGGGTGAGCACCCTGTCGCCACCGGTCAGGATGCAATTGCAGCGCTGGTCAATAATCACGACAATGATGCCGTGGCTGTGGCCGGTGCGGGTTCTTCGCCAACGAATCCGGGTGAAGCGGGTGCTTTGCCCCTGCCGCAGCAGGCACCGCGCGCCGAGCCCAACACCCAGCTCGCAATGCTGTCCAAAAAGGACGAAATCGGTGAGCTGATCGCCCCGCCGAGCGACGATTACGACTCCGAACCGGTTGCCAAAGTGGAGATGAAACCAGCTCCGGTTCAGACGGCTTCTCTGGCGCCTGTCGCGGCACCGGTTCAACCGGCAGCCCGCGCCAAGCAGCCTGCCTCAGTTGGCAAGGCGGTTGATACGGGTGTTCGCACCACCGCCAAGGGCGCTCGTCGTGTTGCCAAAGCGTCTTCGGCAAAGCCGCGGGCCGTGGTTCAGCCGGCAGCCGTGCATAATGCAGAAATGGCAATGTCGTCGGAATCCATGGCGCAGAAGGCTCCGGTCACCAATCCGGTTCTGCGTAACGATGCGTTGCGCAGTGCCCCAGCAATGGTCTATACGGCTGGCTTCCAACAAGGCGATCTGCCCAGCGAACGCGCAAACAAGTTCAGCGGCAACGCTGTGACCTTCCTGACGGTCGCAAAATTCACCGCAACGAACTGATTGCCGCAAAGGCATCAAAGAAAAAGGGGCCACGGAGGCCCCTTTTTTATGGTCGGTTTTAGAGCGGTTCCGGTTAAAACGGAATCGTGGAACCGCTCTATCTATTTGTTTTGACGCATTATCCGACGCATCGAAGCAGGATCAGAAATCAGTCCAGTGGACTGATTTCCCTGCGTAGGCGCTACGCACTTTTGCTGGAAATGCTCTAGGAACCTCAGCCTTTCAGGCTGGCTGCATCACGTGCAAGCGTGGTGATGGCGTCCCAATCGCCCGCTTCCACGAGTTCCTTCGGGGCAACCCACGATCCGCCGACGCAAATGACGTTTGGCAGCGAGAGGTAGGTTTTTGCATTGGCGAGGCTGATGCCGCCGGTTGGGCAGAAGAAAGTGCCAGCCAGAGGAGACGAAAGCGCCTTCAAGAACGATGCGCCACCGGCCTGTTCCGCCGGGAAGAATTTCAGATGCGTGTAGCCTTCTTCGCGCAGCGTCAGCATTTCGCTCGGCGTGATGGCGGCAGGCAGCAGCGGCACGTCGCTGTCATTGGCCGCGTCGACAATCTGTCTCGTCGCGCCGGGGCTGACGATGAAGCGCGAACCGGCCTTTGCCGCCTGTTCATATTGCTTTGCGTTGAGGATCGTACCGGCGCCGACGATGGCTTCAGGCACTTCATCAGCCACAGTGCGAATGGCTTCCAGCGCCGCTGCCGTGCGCAAGGTGATCTCGATGGCAGGAAGCCCGCCTTTGGCCAGTGCGCGCGCCAGCGGCACGGCATGTTCTACCTTGTCGATCAGCAGCACCGGAATAACCGGCTGGCCTTTCATGACGGGGACGAGAAGATCGGTTTTCTGGGGCATCGGCTCGCTCGGCTGTTGGAGTATTTCGGCATATTCTGCGGAACGTGCAACGATTCCGCAAAAATGGACATGCACGCAATGTGATAAATCGATTTAAATATAAGAGGCCCACTTGTCCACAGCCGGGACAAGGTTGTTTTCAGGCCGCAGACTTGAAAGTACCAAGCTGTTTTAGCCAGCGCTGATAGGCGGCGGCCATGCGCGTGTCGTAATTGTTGCGGGCGAAAGCGGGGCCATTATAGCGTCTGGCGAAGTTGCGCCAGTCGCAGGCGCGCATGACTTCCACCAGCCCCGCCTTTTCGATGAAGCGCAGCATTAGCCGCACCTGACCGGCAACCGACCCGCGCGCTTCCGCCACCAGCGCATCGACCGAAGCAAAATCGAGCCATTCCCAATGCGCGCCCATGACCTGACCCAAACCCCAGGAGGTGGATTCCAGCGCGGCTTTCTTGTCGAGACCCATGGCTCGTTCCAGCAAAAGCCAACGGCCGCCTTGCGATTTCGGATTGGCGATCTTGCCAGCTTCCGGCGCGGACAGGCCGTTCTTGCGGGCATAGTCGCGGATACGCCCGGAAAGCCTGCGGTCGAAATAATGCCCTTCGAAACGGATTGCCGGTTCCTTTTGTCCATCCACTTCGTAAAGCGCGCGACCGCCGCTTTCCACTTCCGCAACCGCCAGCAAGGCCGCCGGATTGATCTCGGCCTGTTTTGCCATGACGGTCATCGCATCGATGGTCTGTTTGTCGAACATGCATTTCTCCTCTTGGACGGTGGTGTTCGTGGCGATTTTCGCCGCATCCGGGGCCGTGAGGATAAAGTTGTCTTGAATTATCGGTGTCCGGGGATTAGTTGCGGGGTAGATTTTCAAAGAAGACACAACCGATGAGCAATTTGCCTTTCACCGTCGCCGCCCTTTATTGCTTTGCGCCGCTGCCGCAATATGAAAGTCTGCGCGAGCCGCTGGCGCAGCTTTGCTGTGGAAACGGCATCAAGGGAACGCTGCTTCTGGCTGCCGAAGGGATCAACGGAACTGTGGCTGGCACAGCCGAGGCGATTGAAAAGCTCGTCCAGCATATCACCGCCATTCCGGGACTCAGCCAGCCGGAACTAAAATATTCCCATGCAAGCGCAATGCCGTTCAATCGCATGAAGGTGCGGCTGAAGCGGGAAATCGTCACGATGGGCGTCGATGGTATCGATCCGCTGAAAAGCGTCGGCACCTATATTGCCCCGCAAGACTGGAACGCCCTGATTGCCGACGAAAATACGGTCGTTGTCGATACGCGCAACGATTATGAATATGCGATCGGTACGTTCGAGGGCGCTCTCGATCCGCAGACCAAGACTTTTCGTGAATTTCCGAACTGGGTAGAACAGAACCGCGACAAGCTGGAAGGCAAGAAGATTGCCATGTTCTGCACCGGCGGTATTCGCTGCGAAAAGGCGACGGCCTTTGTGAAAGGCCTCGGCTTTGACGATGTCTTCCATCTGAAGGGCGGCATTCTCAAATATCTGGAAGAAGTCCCGCAGGAAGAGAGCATGTGGAACGGCGAGTGCTTCGTGTTCGACGAGCGCGTAGCCGTTGGCCATGGCCTGACAGAAAGCGACGTGGAGCTTTGCCGCGCCTGCCGTCGTCCGATCACGCCAGAGGACAAGCTGTCGAAGTTCTTCGAGGAAGGTATTTCCTGCGCCGGTTGCTATGATGAGCGCACGCCGGAAGATCGCGCCCGTTATGCCGAGCGTCAAAAGCAGATCGGTCTCGCCAAAGCGCGCGGACAACACAAGCATATCGGCAGTTGAGCCTTCTTTAGCCACTAGCCAAACAAGTTGCACCGCATTATGTTGGCCCCAGTTTCGGAACGATCTGAATTCGTTACGGAATTTTGGGCGGCTTTTGCATGGACGCCCGTGCATCAAGGGTCTGACGGCATCCGGGTCGCGTTTGCCTCCATCACACCCATCATCGCAAAAAAGCGCGCCGGTTCATTCCGGCGGATGATGGTGTTTGTCCATTCAAACGGGCAATATGGAGGGTAGTCATGAAAAAACTTATCGCCGCATTTCTTATCACAATTGCCGCTGGCACCGCTTCGGTCGCGCATGCCGCCGAAAAGGTAACGGTCTTTGCCGCCGCGAGCATGAAGGATGTGATCGAGGAAGCCGCCAAGCAGATCAAGGCCAAGGACGGCACGGAAGTGGTCGCTTCCTTCGCGTCTTCGTCGGTCCTGGCCAAGCAGATCGAACAGGGCGCACCGGCGCAGATTTTCATTTCCGCCGATCTCGACTGGATGGACTATGTCGAGAAGGCCAATGCCATCGACACGGCGTCGCGCAAGGTGATCGCAGGCAATGCGCTGGTTATCGCCACACAGAAGGATACGGCGAAGGCCGATGTCAAGGAACTGTTGAGCGCTGGCCGTTTCTCCATGGGCGATCCGTCCAACGTGCCTGCCGGTAAATACGGCAAGGCCGCGCTGGAAAAGCTCGATATCTGGAAAGATGTCGAGAAGAATGGCGTCTTCGCGGAGAATGTGCGCGTGGCACTGCAGTATGTCAGCCGTGGCGAAGTTAAGGCGGCCATTGTCTATGCTTCCGACCGTGCTGCCGCGCCCGATCTGGTGGAAGCCTACCGGTTCCCGGTAACCAGTCACGCGCCGATCCTCTATCCGGCGGCTCTCATTGAAAAGAATGAAAACGATGCCGCCAAGGCCTTCCTTGCTTTTCTTGAAAGCGATGCCGGTCAGGCGATCATCAAGGACAAGGGCTTTGTCGGCGCTGCGGAGGCGGGCAAGTGATGATGGAAGTGGGCGTCTGGCCGATTGTGCTGCTGTCACTCCGGGTTGCCGGAATTGCCATCCTTGTCGCTTTGCCAGTCGCGTTCCTTGTCGCGTGGATTCTTGCCCGGTTCGATTTTCCGGGCAAGTCTCTGGCGCAGGCGCTTGTGACCATGCCGCTGGTTCTGCCGCCGGTGGTCACAGGCTATCTGCTGTTGATCCTGTTCGGTGCAAGAGGGGCGTTCGGCGCACCCATGCAGGAATGGTTCGGCCTGTCCTTTTCCTTTCGGTGGACCGGTGCTGCTCTTGCCGCCGGTGTCATGGCGTTTCCGCTGCTCGTCCGTCCGATCCGCCTGTCGATTGAAGGGCTGGATCGCGGGCTTGAAGAAGCGGCGCGGACATTGGGTGCCAGCAGGCTTGTGGCCTTTTTCACCGTGATCCTGCCGCCCCTTTTGCCGGGCGTTCTGGCAGGTGCCGTGCTTGGTTTTGCCAAGGCGCTGGGTGAATTCGGCGCGACCATCACCTTTGTTTCCAATATTCCCGGCGAGACGCGAACCCTCTCGCTTGCGATTTATGCTTTGATGCAAACGCCATCGGGCGATGCTGAAGCCTTCCGACTGATTGCCATATCGGCTGCGATTTCCATCATAGCCGTCGTGCTGTCCGAATGGTTGCAGCGCAGGCTTGCCGGAGATGCCAAATGAGTGGGCTCTTTGTTTCCATCAAGGGCCGCAATGGCAAATTCGCCGTTGAAGCCGATTTTGCAGCGGGTGGTGGCGTCACTGCTTTGTTCGGCCATTCGGGGGCGGGCAAAACCACGCTTTTGAAGATGATTGCCGGAACGTTGCGCCCGGAAAGCGGTCGCATTGCGGTTGGCGATTTTGCGCTGTTCGACGCCGATAAGGGCATTGATCTGCCACCGGAGAAGCGGCGCATCGGTTATGTCTTTCAGGAAGCCCGCCTGTTTCCGCATATGAGCGTCGAGCGCAACCTGACCTATGCGCGCTGGGCGGGACACCGGCAGGCCACGCGCAATTTCGATGAGGTGGTAGCGCTTCTCGGCATCGAACAGCTTCTCGACCGTCGCCCAACGACGTTATCGGGCGGCGAGCGCCAGCGTGTCGCTATTGGCCGGGCGCTGTTGTCAGATCCGGCACTACTGCTGCTGGACGAGCCGCTTTCCTCGCTGGATCATGCGCGCCGACAGGAGATATTGCCCTTTGTCGAGCGGTTGCGTGACGAAAGCCATGTGCCGGTTGTCTATGTCAGCCACGACATTGACGAGGTGGCGCGGCTGGCCGATGAGATCGTGCTTCTTTCCGGCGGCAAGGTGACGGCAAGCGGCGAGGCGGCTTCGATATTTCCGCTGATCGATGAAGGCGATGGAGCAGGCGTGCTGCTGGAAGGCACGGTCGCCTCTTATGACCAGAGTTACAAGCTGGCGGAAATCGACCTCGGCGGCACTTCGTTCCAGTTGACGGATACGGGGCTGAAACAGGGTATGCATGTGCGACTGCGCGTGCGGGCGCGGGACGTTTCTCTGGCGCGTCAGGCGCCAGACGCAATCAGCATTCGCAATGTGCTGCCGGTCATCATTACGGGCATCGAAGCAGGCGAGGGGCCGAACGCGCATGTCTCCCTCGACTTTCAGGGGCGGCATCTGGAGGCGCGTCTGACGCGCCGCTCGGTGGACGATCTGGGCTTGCGGGCAGGCGAACGGGTGGTTGCCTTGGTGAAGGCTGTCTCGGTGGACCGGGCTGCCATTCGGTAAAAATGAAACGGCTACAATAATCTGGTTTGCGTGGCACTGCTTTTATGCTCCTGTCTTGCTGACTGGGAGAACAACATGACTGATTTGCAGAACTGGACGCCACGCCCGAAACCTGAACGCAAAGTGCTGGAAGGGCGCTATGTGCGCCTTGAACCGCTCGACCCGCAAAAGCATGGCGACGAGCTTTTTGCAGCGTCGTCGGTGACTGACGCCGACCAGCGTTTCACCTGGTTGTTCGAATTTCCACCCGCAACCCGCGCGGAATTCGAGCCTTGGCTGGACAAGGTGTCAAAAAGCGAGGACCCGTTGTTCTTCGCCGTCATCGACAAGGCCAGTGGCAAGGTGGCCGGTCGCCAGACCCTGATGCGCATTGATCCTGTGTATGGCGTGATCGAGATCGGCAATATCTATTGGGGGCCGCTGATTTCGCGCAAGCCCGCGGCAACGGAAGCGCAGTTTCTGTTCATGCAATATATCTTCGATGAGCTTGGCTATCGTCGTTATGAATGGAAGTGCAACAACGACAATGCGCCGTCCAAGCGCGCAGCGGAGCGTTTCGGCTTTACCTTCGAGGGGATTTTCCGCCAGCATATGGTGGCCAAGGGCAAGAACCGCGACACGGCCTGGTATTCGATCCTCGACAGTGAATGGCCTGCGCTCAAGAAAGCCTATCAGGCATGGCTTGCACCGGAAAACTTTGATAGTGACGGCCAGCAGATAAAGAGATTTGAGGAGTTCCGAAATCTTGGCTGAACCGCAGAAAAGCCATCCGGCCATCGCCGCCGCCGTCATCCTGATTGGTTTCGGGGTACTCGCTTATTTTGTGCCGAGCATCATGCTGGCACTGGGCGCGCGCTCGCATGTGGCCGCCGCAATCTTCGCGATTGTTTTCGTGCTGGGTTTCTTCGCCATTTTCTGGCTGCGCTCACGCGGCCAGAAAAAGCAACGATAGACCCAACTCCAGTCAGTGCAGGTCCTTTGTATAGACGAATTTGGGCATGCTCCAGTTGAAGCGCAGCGCCAGAAGTCGCAGAACAAGCCCGGCCGCCATCGCCACGAAGGCGGCGGGACCGTGCGGCACATTCAGATATAGGCCGCCGAGAAAAATGCCGCCGGTGACGACTGACACGGTGGCGTAGAGCTCCGAGCGGAACAGCAGTGGCACATCGTTGCACAGCACATCCCGCAACACGCCGCCGACGCAGCCGGTGATCATGCCTGCTGCAATCACGATGATGATCGGCATATTCATGCCAAGCGCCACGCCGCAGCCAATCACCGTGAACACCACCAGGCCGATAGCGTCGAGGAAAAGGAACATCTGCCGCAGGCGATGCATATGGCGCGCGATGAGGATGGTGGCCAAAGCAGCAAAACCGGTGATCACCAGATAGCTCGGATGCTGCACCCATGACAGCGGATGATGATCAAGCAGAACATCGCGTACCGACCCGCCGCCAAGGGCGGTTACACAGCCAAGCAGGAACACGCCAATCCAGTCCATTTCCCGACGCCCGGCGGCCAGCGCTGCTGTCATGGCTTCGGCGACAATGGCCGTGATATAGAGCACGTGAATGAGTTCTTCGCTTGCCGCGCCGCCCATACGTTTTTCCTCGTCTGATTGCTCAGGCGCAGTATTGGCCTCTATACGGATAAGATTTGATAAACAAAGCCGATAATGCTGACTAACGGAGCGGATGCCGTGAGGGCTAGTAAAGCTTCAACGGTTGGATTTGTGGATGCTCGCAAAAATATTGGCCGCGAGATAGCTTTCATCGAAGCTGCAAATCTGCATGAGCGCCGTCCGGTTGAGGAATTTCACCTCATTGTTCCGGAAGGTCAAGAGATTGTCCTCCCGCAGTTCGCGGAGCATCCGGTTGGTGTGGATCGGCGTCAGGCCGAGCGCATCGGCCAGTTCGCTCTGGGTGATGGGGCAATAGAAGCCGTTCTCGTCGCCGGTGCCATTGGCCCGCGCGCGATAGCCCAGTTCAAGCAGAAGATGTGCAACGCGCGAAACTGATGCGCGTCGTCCCAGACTGATCAGATGTTCCAGCAGAATGGTGCGCTGGCGCGCCGTCATCTCCATGAAAGCCATGGCCAGACGCGCCGATTTCAGCATGTTTTCAACCAGCGTATCGAGGTTGATTTCCAGCACCGAAATGTCAGTGATTGAAAACAGCGTGTAATAGTTGAAGCCCAATCCCGTGCGGAACCCCAAAAGGTCGCCCTTCATCGGAAAGTCGAGGATCTGCCTGTCGCCATTCGGCAGGTCGCGATAGATGCAGCACCATCCGCTGTTGATGATGAGCACCGAATTCGTCCAGTCACCCTGTCTGGATATGATCGTATGTGGCGCATAGTGCCTGGTCGAAACCGGCATCGATCGCAGAACATTCAGGTCATTCGCCTCGAAGGTCGCATCGATGGGTGGGTTCTTGAGAAGATTGAGCAGCGTGTTGTCTTCGTTATTCAGCCCCATCGGCGTTACCCGGTGCGTGGTTTGGATATCAGGATGATTGCCCGGCTCGTCCTGCACGAAAAGCGTCATATTCGACGGCCAAGCTTCCGTGAGGGGCAATGATTTGGCAAGAGGGCATTTTCTACCACTAATTGGGTAGAATAACGGATACACCCTAAACCATATTTCTATTCGCCCGTTAATCTAGGTTAATGACAGCCCGGGGGAGTTCGGCAATAATTTAGAAAAATAAGAAATATACAAGATCTTAGGGCGACTGAATACAATCATAAAATAGAACACGATGTAATCCTTGTGTTTAACTGCGGTTAAACATGGAAGAGGGTTGCGTTCTTAAAAGATTCAGAGGGCGTTAAAATGAATATTTCTGCACAGTTCAAGGATAAGGACGAGAGCCTCAACTCTCGCAATGTGTATGGGGGCCGCGTTGCTGACCAGCGTGACTTTACCAAGGAAAGGGAACAGTCCCTGATCGTCATCATAGACAGCCGCGCCTTGGATCGCGAATGTCTGGCGCATGGATTAACCAATAATTGCGCCGATATGGCCATTGCAACCTTCAGTTCTTTCGAGCAATGGCAACATCAGCGTCGTAGCCGGACCGCTGCCGCTGTTCTCTTCAATGTGGGCGGGCAGAAAGTATCCGATCCGGCGGTCGGCAATTATCTGAAATCACTCGTTTCCGAATGCGCGCCTGCGCCGGTGATCATCCTTGCCGACAAGGAAGAAATATCGCAGGTCGTCCGCGCGCTGGAGCATGGCGTGAAGGGCTATATCCCCACATCGGTCAATCTGAATGTCTGTATCGAAGCGCTGCGTCTCGCCATGGCGGGCGGCACTTTCGTCCCGGCAAGCAGTGTTCTGGCGCTGCGCCATGCAACCGACACGGGCGCGCAGCGTATTCAGCCACTGGGCGGCATGTTCACACAGCGGCAGGCCGAGGTCGTCAATGCGTTGCGTCGTGGCAAGGCCAACAAGATCATCGCCTATGAGCTGAAGCTGCGCGAAAGCACGGTGAAAGTGCATATTCGCAATATCATGAAGAAGCTCAAGGTGACCAACCGCACGGAAGTAGCCTGCATCATCAACGAGCTTTTCCCTTCGGAAACTTCATTTTCCGACCTGCAATAGCCGTCCAATCCAAGCTGATCCTCCCGTGAAGGAGCATTGTTGTGATTATCTCCGACGTTTCATCAGGAAGCGCGCGGCAGCCGGTTGCCGACCTTCTGGACACTGTCAAGCGCAGAAGGCTGATGCTGACCGTGCCCATTCTCGTGGGCATAGGGGCCGGTTTCCTCGGCTATATGAATGCCCCGGTCTCTTACGTCTCGGAGGCTGTGGTTGTTCTGGACATGCGCCGTCTACAGGCGCTTCCAAGTGAAAGCGCCATCACGCCGCTGCCGCAGGATAGCCCGGTTTTGCGCTCCGAGCTTGATATCATCAATTCGCGGATGATGGCGCGTAAGGTCATCGATATCCTGAAGGCGGACGGCTTCACGGTGCCGCCCGCGGCGACGCAGGATAGCGATCCGGCGACACAGGAGCGGCAGCAGATCGACCTTCTGCTGTCGCGGTTGCAGGTTACCAACGACGGTCGTTCCTATACGATCTTCATTTCGTATCGTGCATCCGATCCGGTCTATGCCGCCAAGGTCGCCAATGCATTCGCGACCGCCTATCTCGACCATCAGGTGGATGTGCAGCAATCGGCGGCCAAGCGCGTCAGCGAGTGGCTTGGCGAAAAGCTGGTCACATTGCGCAACGATCTTGAAACCGCCGAACGGGCGGCGGAAGATTTCCGGCAGAAATCCGGTCTGGCGGGTGATCAGGGGCAGATGACCTTTCAGGCGCAGCGCGTTGCGGCCTTGAATACGGAGATCGTCGCGGCAACCGGTGCCGTGTCGTCAGCAGAAGCGCGGTTGCAGACTGCGCAAGCTCTGAAAGGCAGCAGCGATGCGCCGGCCCTGGCAGAAGTTTTGGCCTCGCCGGCCATCCAGCAATTGCGTAATGAAGAGGCGCGTGTTGAACGCCAGCTGGGCGAGCTGCAATCGAACGGTGCTTTGAAAAGCGCCGAGATTCCGGTTTTGACGGCAGAGCGGGATGCGCTGCGACAACAGATTGTCGGGCAGGTCGATCAGATCGTGCAGAGCCTTAGCAATGAAATCCAGATCGCCCGGCAAAGGCGGTCAAGTCTCGAAGAGGCGCTGAAAGCCGCTGAAGCGGACCTTGCCAGCGCCAATCAGGCGCAGGTAACGGCGGCGCAGCTCGACCGCGAAGCCAATGCCAGCCGCGTTGTCTATGAAAGTTATCTGACGCGGTACAAGCAACTGATCGAGCAGGACGGTATCGCCTCGGCAGAAGCGCAGCTTATTTCCAGCGCCGAACCGGCGATGGCCAAGGCAAGCCCGAAACTGATCAACTGGCTGCTGCTCGGCATCGGCTTGGGCGGGCTTTTTGCCGTTGCGGGTGCGATGCTGAAGGAGACCTTCGATCGGATCAGACCGGCGCAGACTTCATCGCTCGCTTTGCCGGGAATTCCGGCGGCAACCTTGCTGCCTAAAACGCCGCGCCTGACCGTACCTTTGCTGATCAATGGCGGGCTGGACCCGGCCAGCGCTTTCGGGCGCGCCATCAAGTCCGTGCACGATCGTCTGC
The DNA here is from genome assembly GCF_003664555.1 of Ochrobactrum soli. Taxonomy (NCBI): domain Bacteria; kingdom Pseudomonadati; phylum Pseudomonadota; class Alphaproteobacteria; order Hyphomicrobiales; family Brucellaceae; genus Ochrobactrum; species Ochrobactrum soli. Next base: position 26,778 of record NZ_RCHH01000009.1, read on the forward strand.
GGGCGTTGACGCGAGGACGCGATTCACTCGCTCTATCCGTCATTTCCCTGTCCGATACCGACGGCAAAAGTCTGGTAATCACGGCGCTGGCACAGCAATTTGCCGCGAGCGGTGTTTCGATAGCGGTGATTGATGCGACCAATGGCCAGTCCGGCCTTTGTGCGGCTTTCGGTCTGCCTGTTGGTGATTTGCAGCCACCCGCTACAGCCAAAAAGCTGAGTGGTGCGGCACTGATTCACGATCATGGCTCGGGCATCGATATCATCAGGCCGCATCGACCAGCCCCGGAAGGCGACTGGCTGGGCGGGCTCATTGCGCAGCTGCGCGCCGATCACAAGATCATCCTGGTGGATTTGCCGCCCTTCAAGGAAGACAAGCGGTCGGTTCTGATGTCCCGCGCCACGGATACAGCACTTCTTGTGGTCAGCGATGACCGGCGCGATTCCGGTGCAACCAATGCGCTGGTGCAGACGCTGGCCTCTTTTGGCCGCAAGCCCGCGCTTGCCGTCGTCAGTCAGACCCCGGCGATCTACACGGGAAGGATGGCCGACACGTTGGCGACAGGCCGCGCCCTGCTGTCGGCGCTGTTCAAGCGTGGCCGGTCTGTGCCGGACCCGACCCAGAGACAGATATAGGAGGGGGAGCCATGCCAAAGATCATAGAGAGGCACCGCTTCGCCCGTCATTTGCAGGCATCGGTGTTTTCCGCCGCGCTGTTGTTCGGCGCGGGCAATCTGGCGCTGGCCGAGGGGCAGATTTACCGCGTCGGAGCGAATGACGTGCTGCAAGTCACGGTTTATGGCCAACCTTCCCTCACCGGGCTCTATCCCGTCGATGTGGATGGCAATATCGGTTACCCGGTTGTCGGCAACGTTTCCGTGCGCGGACTGACGACGATTGAAATCAGTGAGAGGATCGCCGCATCCCTGTCGCAGCATATTCCGGGTCTGACGGTGACGGCGACGATCAATCAATATGCGCCGGTCTTTGTTGTCGGCGATATCAAGTCGCCCGGCAAATATGAGTACAGGCCGGGTATGGTCGCGCTGGAACTGATGGCGCTCGGCGGTGGCGCGGGCAAGGGCGAAGCGCCCGCCATGACCGCAGGGATGCAGCTGATCGCTGCACAGCAGGAATATTCCGATCTGCAATTGCAGATTGCCGCCCAGACAATCCGCCGTGCGCGCCTGGCTGCCGAATTGCAGGGGGGCGAGTTCGACTACACGCCATCGCAGCAATCCAACGTATCGAAAGACGATCAGGTGATGGTCCAGCATATGCTGGAAGGCGAACGCACGCTGTTCGACGTGCGCCGCACCAATATGAAAGCCGAGCGGCAGGCACTGGAAGCGCAGGTCGCAAGTTATGGCGATGAAATCCGCACATTGCAGGAAAGCATCAAGCTGCATGATTCCGAAATCCAGCTGTTGCAGGAAAATGTAGATTCCAGCCGGTCGTTGGTCGATCGCGGCCTTGCCGCCAAATCGAACCTGCGTGATCAGGAACGTGACCTGTCGGCGACCCGCCGAGATGCGCTGGAGCTGGCGTCATTTCTGGCGCGGGCGCGGCAAAACCAGCTCGCCGTGCAGCAGCGTATCGCCAATCTGGAAGAGGTCCGGCGCAGCGATGCGGCAACCAGCTTGCAGGAGGTCGATCTCAATCTGGCGCGGATGGAGCGGCGCAGCGGCGCGCAAATCCAGACCATGGCGGAAATCGCCAAGTCTTCCGGCAATATCTCATCATCCGATATGCGCAAGAAGCTGATCTTCACGATCAGCCGCAACGTCAATGGCTCGTTTCAGGACATCGTCGGCAACGAGCGGACGGAAATCAAACCGGGCGATATTCTGCGTATCGAACTCGATATGAGCAAAATCAACACGTCGCCGTCGTAGTGATCCTTTTCCCTCATCCTTGTACGTTGTCGATAGTGTAAAATAGGTGACGTGACGGAGGCGCGTGTCATCCTTGGGACTTGACCCCGTGCCTCAGCAAGCGCCTCCGTTGCATCCTTTCGCTCGAACGGTTGGCTGGGCTTTGAGCCCGCGTTGCAAGGAGGAGCACCCATGGATGCCTCACAGGATTTTATGGTCGGGATAGATGTCTCCAAGGCCTATCTGGATGTTGCGCGCTACGGGGTCACATCGGTGGCGCGATGGAACAACGATGTGACAGGCTGCCATGAACTCGCAGCCGCGGTAGCGGGAGCCAGTCTGGTCGTTGTCGAAGCAACTGGCGGCTACGAGACGCCTATGGTGCGCACGTTGGCGGCGGTTGGCATTGCGGTTGCCGTCGTTAATCCCCGCCAGGTCCGCGACTTTGCCAGAGCCAGCGGTCGGTTGGCCAAGACCGATCGGGTCGATGCGCGGGTCATCCTGCACTTCGCCAAGGCGATGCGGCCGGCACAGATCCCCCATATCGACGACGGCCGCATTGCCTTGGCCGCGCTGGTGACACGCCGCCGCCAACTCATCGACATGGCCATTGCCGAGAAGAACCGCCTCGAACATGCATCTGCAGACATCGCCGCTCTCATCCATGAGTTGCTTGCCTCCTTCAAGGCGCAGCTCATCCGCATCGACACGGCTATCGCCTTGGCCATCGAGGCTGAACCCGAGATGGCAGAACGGCGCAACCTCCTGCTCTCGGTACCCGGCATCGGCGAGACAACAGCCGCCATTCTCATCGCCGAACTGCCGGAACTGGGCAGCATTGATGACAAGAAGCTCGCCGCTCTGATAGGGGTTGCTCCTATAGCCTATGACAGCGGCATGATGCGCGGGCAGCGCCATATCGGCGGTGGCCGCACTACCGTGCGTTGCGCACTCTACATGGCCACCCTGTCGGCCATTCGTTGCTCGACAACAATCAAGATCTTCTACACAAGGCTGCGCGATGCCGGAAAACCGCCAAAGGTCGCCATCGTCGCCGCCATGCGAAAGCTCGCAACCATTCTTAACACCATCCTGCGAAGGCGAACTCCTTGGACCTCTCAACAACACGGTTGCTGAGGAGCCGCCGCAGGCGGCGTCTCGAAGGACGGGAAACGGCTGGCAAACATATCAATTTCCATCTGGAACCCTCGTGCTTCGAGACGGCGCTGCGCGCCTCCTCAGCATGAGGGTGTGGGCGATAATGGGTGAAACAGGTCCTCTATGCCGCGACGGCTTCAGCGCTTTCTTCCACCCAGGCGGAATAGACGGCGCGTAGGCCATCTTCGAGGCTGATGCGTGGCCTCCAGCCGAGTGCGGCCATGCGGGATGTATCGAGGAACTTGCGCGGCGTGCCATCCGGCTTGCTCAGATCATGCTCGAACCGGCCCTCATAGCCCACGACACGGGCAATCAGCAGCGCCAGATCCTTGATCGATATTTCCTCGCCGGAGCCGATATTGACCGGCTCGAACCCATGGTGAAACTGCAAGAGATGCAGGCAGGCCTCGGCCAGATCATCAACATGCAGGAATTCGCGCAGCGGCGTGCCGCTGCCCCATAGGGTCACCTGCTCTGCACCCATGATTTTCGCTTCATGGATTCGGCGCATCAACGCTGGCAACACATGCGACGTTTTCAGGTCGAAATTATCATTCGGACCGTAGAGATTGGTCGGCATTGCCGTCATGAAGCAGTCACCGAACTGGCGCGCGCAGGCCTCGGCATATTTCAGCCCGGCAATCTTGGCGATGGCATAAGCTTCGTTGGTCGCTTCAAGCGGCCCCATCATCAGGGCGTCTTCGGTCAGCGGTTGCGCCGCGTCGCGCGGGTAGATGCAACTAGACCCCAGCCAGAGCAGGCGTTCCACGCCGGTCTGGTGCGCGGCGTGGATGACATTTATGCCGATGGCGAGATTGTCATAGAGAAAATCGGCGGGGGATTGCGCATTGGCAAGAATGCCGCCGACATGGGCCGCCGCAATGATGATGACATCAGGTTTGCGCCCGGTAATGAAGTTCTCGGTTGGTCCCTGACGGGTCAGGTCCAGCGCGCTGTGCGCGGCAGTGATGATGTCGCAATCCGTGCCGTGCAGGCGGCGCAGGATGGCCGAACCGACCATGCCGGTATGCCCGGCGACGAAAATCTTCTTGCCTGCCAGCGAATAGACCGGTTCTGCGGTCCCGTTAATGTCCATAGAAGTCATTGCGCCCAGCCTCCCGCATGATATTGCGCAAATCCCAATCCACCATCTCGGCAACAAGGCTGTCGAAGCCGGTCGTGTGCTGCCAGCCAAGGCGGCTATGGGCTTTCGATGCGTCGCCCAACAGGAAATCCACCTCATTCGGACGGAAATAGCGCGGGTCGATCTCGATCAGGCAATTGCCGGTCTTCCGGTCAATGCCGATTTCCTCCACGCCATCGCCCTTCCATTCAATCTGCTTGTCGACGGCCTTGAAGGCATGTTCGACAAATTCACGCACCGTATGGGTCTCGCCGGTGGCGAGCACATAATCATCCGGTGTCTCTTCCTGCAGGATGCGCCACATGCCCTCCACATAATCGCGGGCATGGCCCCAGTCGCGGCGGGCATTCAGATTGCCAAGACGCAGCTTGTCCTGCAAACCGCGCTCGATGGCCGCGACGGCGCGGGTGATCTTGCGGGTAACGAAAGTCTCACCGCGCAGCGGGCTTTCATGGTTGAACAGGATGCCGTTCGAGGCGTGGAAACCATAGGCCTCGCGATAATTCACCGTGGTCCAATAGGCATAGAGCTTGGCCGTTGCATAAGGGCTCTGGGGCATGAACGGCGTATGCTCGTTCTGCGCGTGTGGCGAGGAATTGCCGAAAAGCTCGGAGGTTGAAGCCTGATAGAAGCGGCAAGTCTTGCCAAGGCCGAGAATACGGATGGATTCCAGGAGGCGCAGCGTGCCGAGCGCATCCGTATTGGCGGTGTATTCCGGCGTTTCGAAACTCACCTGCACATGGCTTTGCGCGCCGAGATTGTAAATCTCGTCGGGGCGCACTTCCTGTATGACGCGGCATAGATTGGTGGCGTCGGTCAAGTCGCCGAAATGCAGGCGAAAGCGCACGTCTTCCTCGTGCGGATCCTGATAGAGATGGTCGATACGCCCGGTATTGAACGAGGACGAACGCCGCTTCAGACCATGAACGCGATAGCCCTTCTTGAGCAGAAGCTCACTCAGATAGGCGCCATCCTGGCCGGTAACACCGATGATGAGCGCGGTTTTCTCACGCTGATTATCATGCAAGCTATCGTGCAATCTATCGTTCAAGGGACTGCCCTCCGTCCTGAATATCCATGAGACCATGTTACCGATTTCGTGTCGCGGCAGAACGGCTCCAAAACGGCAAGCACGGCTGTGCCTAACCCTCTTCGGGTGAAGCGGTGATGGTGTCCGCTATGACCCGATGCACCCAAAGAGGTAGGCACTTCGCCCGCTTGGCGTGCCGCCCATGCCTTTGGGTTTCTTGCGATGAACGACCCGCTGTTGCGATGCTACTTCCATGAGGTCGAAAAGACGGGAGACGGGGCTCATGCGCGTTGTGCTTGCCAATCGTTATTTTTATCCGGACCAGTCCGCGACAAGTCGCATGGTCTCCAGTCTGGCGCAGACGCTTGTGGGCGAGGGCATTGAAACGGCGATTCTGACCAGCCGCAGTTTCCATGACAACCGCAGGGAAACCTTGCCCGCGCGTGAGACGATTGATGGTGTCGATGTGCATCGCATCTGGACCTCAGGCTTTGGTCGCGGAAAACTGGCCGGGCGGGCGGTCGATTATGCCACCTTCCATCTTTCCGCTGCGGCCTGGTTCGCGACCCATGCCCGCAAGGACGATATCTGCGTGATCTGCACCGATCCGCCCTTGCTGTCGGTTTCGGCAGCATTGCCGATCCGGCTTCGGCGGGCAAAGCTTGTCAACTGGGTGATGGATCTTTTCCCGGAAACGGCAATCGAGCTTGGTCTGGTTAAACCGGGCAGCGCATCGGCAAGGCTGACGCTGGCGCTGCGCAACTGGTCCATGCGCCAGTCGGCACTGACGATCTGCCCCATTGAGCGCATGTCGCGCTATCTTGCTTCAACGGGCATAGCGCGCGAGAATTTGAGCGTTGTGCATCACTGGGCGGATCGCAACGAGATCATGCCGGTAGCCCCTTCGGAAAATCCGCTGCGCCGCGCCTGGGGGCTGGGGCGAAAATTCGTCATCGGCTATTCCGGTAATTTCGGTCGGGCGCATGAATTCCAGACCGTTCTCGACGCAGCCGAGCGGCTGAAACATATGAAAAGCGTTGTTTTCCTGATGATCGGCGAGGGGCAGCAGCGGGGCTTTGTCGAAAGCGAAGTCAAACGGCGCGGCTTGACCAATGTGATGATGAAGCCGTTTCAACCGGTCGAAAAACTCTCCGAAAGCCTCGGCGCTGCCAATGTCCATCTGGTGTCGCTTAAGCCAGAACTGGAACATTGCATCGTGCCGAGCAAGTTCTACGGGGTGCTGGCAGCGGGGCGTCCGACAATCTTCATTGGCGACCCCGATGGCGAGATAGGCTCCATCGTTCGTGATTTCGAATGCGGCGCAGCATTGCGTCCGGGCGAGGTGGACCGTCTGGTCGAGGCCGTTTTGCATATGCGCCATTCGGCGGTTGGCCGCATGACCATGGGTAACAATGCACGCTATCTGATGGAAACCGCCTATTCCCGCGAATATGGCGCGGCCATGTGGCAATCGGCGGTGGGGCGTCTGGAAGAGAAAAGCGTGCCGGCAGCAATGCCGGTTCTGGATCGCAAATTCCAGTCGGGAGAGCTTCGATGATGGATGGCTCAGTTGTCGTCACCCAGCTTGGGGCGCGTATGCATTATGCCGTACCGCGCATTTTTGCCGACCGGCAAAGGCTCGCGCATTTCTATACCGATATTTGCGCCTTGCAGGGCTGGCCGCGTCTTTTGAACGGTCTGCCGCCCACCATGCTTCCAACCGCCGTGCGGCGGTTGATCGGGCGTGCGCCGCAGGGCATCCCGCAGGAGCGGATGACGACTTTTCCGGGCTTCGGCCTGCATTCCGCCGTGCGCAGGCTTGCCAACCAGACCGGGCCGAAATCGACCGCCAACGCCATCTGGGCCGGACAGCGATTTGGGCAATTGGTGGCGGACAGCGGTTTTCACGGGGCAAGCGGGGTTTACGCGTTCAGCGGTGAGGCGCTGGAGCAGCTGACCGCTGCGCGACAGGCAGGATTATGGACTGCCGTTGAACAGATGATCGCGCCGCGCACTGTGGTCGATCAATTGGCCTGCGAAGAGGAAGTGCTCAATCCCGGCTGGCATGTGTCCGCTGCCGACGATGTGCATGCCGATGATTTTGCAGCACGTGAAAGGGCGGAATGGGCCATTGCCGACGCGGTGGTCTGTCCGTCGGACTTTGTGGCGCGCCATGTAATCGAGGCCGGATGCCAGCCGGATAAGGTGGTGGTCGTGCCTTATGGGGTGGACAAGCGCTTTCCGCTCAATCAATCGCTGCGCGCGCCGGGGCCGTTGCGGGTGCTGACGGTCGGTGCAGTCGGGTTGCGCAAGGGCTCGCCCTATGTGGGCGCGGTTGCGAGGGCTGTGCGGGATATCGCGCAGTTTCGCATGGTCGGGCCGATTGACGTGCAGCCGGAAGCTGTTGCGACCCTGTCGGCCAGCGTGGAGCTGACCGGCCCGATCCCGCGCAGCGAAATGCAGGCGCAGTTCGAATGGGCGGATGTGTTCCTGTTGCCATCGCTTTGCGAAGGGTCGGCCACCGCCGTCTATGAAGCGCTGGCGGCAGGCTTGCCGGTCATTTGCACGGACAATACCGGCAGCGTCGTGCGGCATGGCATTGATGGCTACATTGTGCCGATACGCGACGTGGCCGAGACGGCGGAAATTCTCAAACAACTGACTGGCAATCCGGCCATGCTGGCACGGATGAGCGACAGCGCACGTGAGCGCGCCGCCGATTATACGGTGGCGCGTTATGGCGAGCGTCTTGTCGCAGCCCTTTCGCAGCACACACGGAGATTGGCGGCATGAAGATTGTTCACGTCATCGGTTCCTACGATCCCGCCAAAGGCGGCCCGCAGGCGGTCATTGTCAGGCTGGCGGCGGCGCAGGCAGCACTTGGACATAGCGTGACGATCGTCAGCTATAGCGATGAAGACGTGAACCGCCGCGCGGCCAAGGCCGCCGAAACCATACCGGATTTCGACAAGGTGCAGACGTTATTGCTTCCGATGCCCGATCTGCGGGAAATGCTGTTCGGAAGCCGGGCGGCAAAGGCTATGGCGCCGCTAATCCGTGCGGCGGATTTTGTGCATCTGCACGGTGTCTGGGAAACCAATCTGCTGCGGGCTTCCATGCTGTGCCGTCGCTTCGGCGTGCCATACTGCATCTGTTGTTGCGGCATGCTCGATATGTGGAGCATGCAACAGCGATCGTGGAAGAAGAAACTGGCGCTGGCGCTGGCCTTTCGCCGGATGCTCGATGGCGCGGCCTTCATTCAGGCGCTCAATCGTGATGAAATCGAGCTGATGCGACCCTTGGGGCTGAAGCCGCCAAGCCTGATCATTCCAAATGGCATTTTCCTCGATGAAGTCGAAGGTGACGCTGGCGCTGACGACAGTGCAGCACTGGCAAAACTGCCGAACCGGCGCTTTGTGCTGTTTCTGTCGCGCCTGCATTACAAGAAGGGTCTCGACATTCTGGCCGATGCCTATCGCCGGATTGCACCGATCCTGCCAGATGTCGACCTCGTCGTTGCGGGGCCGGATGGCGGTGCTGAGCATGATTTTCGCGAGCAGATCCGCCAATATGGGCTGGAAAAGCGTGTGCATCTGGTTGGCGGGCTTTATGGTTCCGACAAGATCGCTGCGCTGAAACGGTCAGCCTGTTTTTGCCTGCCAAGCCGGCAGGAAGGTTTCAGCGTCGCCATTACCGAGGCGCTTGCCTGCGGTGTGCCGGTGGTGATCACCGATGCCTGCCATTTTCCTGAAGTCGCCGAGGCGGGAGCGGGCGTAGTCTGCGCTGTGGATGCCGAAGCCGTTGCGGCTGGGCTGATGCAGATTCTGGACGATCCCACGCGGGCGGTCTGGATGGGCGAGGCGGGCCATAAGCTGGTTGGGGACAATTACACCTGGCCGCGCATCGCGCTGCAAACCCTCGATGCCTATCAGTCCTATCAAAAGCGCAAGACAGGCTCGATCATGGGCGGAAATGGCTATAGCCTTATCCGCGAGCGCCGGATGGGACCGGTTTAACCAGCCCAATCACACGGCTTTTCGTCTTTGCCGCACGGCTTTTGCCGGGTTTCCGGCATAAACCGTCCATGGTTCCATATCGCGGAAACTGACACCGCGCGCGCCAAGCACTGCGCCTTCACCCACATTCACACCGGGACCGACAAACGCTTCAGCGGCGATCCAGCCATGCGGGCCAATATGAATGGGCGATGCCGTGAGCGGAAAATCGGCGCGGTCGATATCGTGGCCCGCCGTGCAGAGATGCGCGCCTTGCGAGATGATGGCAAAGGGCGCCAGCGTGACATTGGCGACATTGTAGCAGTGTGCGCCGGGACCAAGCGAGGAATGCGCACCCATGATGAGATTGCGCGGCCACCAGATGCGCGCGCTGCCGCGCACGATGGCAGTCTTGTGGATTTTTGCGCCGAACAGCCGCAGCACCATGCCGCGCCAGCGCCAGAAAAACGAGGGCGTCCAGGCGGCGAGCACCAGCCATGTCATTTGCCAGCCAAGACGCTGCAGCCGGTGCTGCAAGGTGAATGTCGCCCCGCCTTCCAGCGGACGCGAAGCATCTTTTCGTCCCGCAATGGACGCTGCGGATCGGGGACGGGGGTGATTGGGCATGGCGGTCATGATGGGTCATCCCCGGATGAGTTGCGGTATCGACCCGGAAGGCGATACCGGCAAGTGGACGGAGCGGTTGCGAATGACGCAGACAGACAGGATCGGAATGAGAAACAGGGCCATGTGTATCCAGACTGTGATCACCCAGTCTGTCTGATGCGAGATGGCATGCATGGCGGGCACGATAGAAAACATATAGACGAGCTGCCCGAGCATCTCACCTGCCATGGCCGTTTCCCAGAGGCGTCGAATGACCCAGGCCAGCAGCAGGAATTTCAGCGCGCCGAAATACCAGAATGATGAAAAGGCATCGATCAGCCCGGTTTCGGTCGTGCCGGTCAGCGGGTTGTAATTGCGGTCAGGCTTCGGTGTGGACAGATAGAGACTGTCCTTTATCTGGCTGCCGACGAGTTGGGCGGGCACATAGGTGAAGACGATCCGGTTCCAGTGGAACTTGCCGTAATCGAACTCCAGTCGCCGGTCGATCTCATCCATTCGCAATACGGCGTTGCGCATTTCGGGGCCGCCGCGTTCCAGCGTTTCCTCGAAATTGGCCGCATAGTCGATATCGAGAATCTGGTCGAGGACGAACCCCGAGGCAGCACGCGTCACCTGACGGTAATCGCCCATGCTGGTCATCAGGAACGTGCCTGCAATGATGCCGATGAACATTAATGTGCGCGGCACTACCCAGCGCCGGTAGAACCAGAAAGCAAGCAGGAACATCAACAGAAGCTGGATGGCCTCGGCGCGTTTGCCGGTAACGACGATGCGGTCGAGATAGAACACCAGATCAAACAGGATGATGCCCAGTGCGAGCCACGAGCTGCGCCGGGCAAAGCAAAGCAGCGCAATCGCGAGACCATAGGGCATGAGCTGCGCGAAGAAGAGCCAGATGACGGGCATGCCGGTCATCTGCACGCCGATGGATACTTCGCCGGGCAGGCGGCTCAAAAGGAAATAGAAGGATGCGCCGAAAACCGATAGCCCGGCAGCAGCCCATAAAAGCCGCCTTTCGCTGAAGCTCATGCTGAGGAATTTTATCGGGCGGTTCCCCATCTGCCAGCCGAGCGCCAGAGCAAGCAGAGCCAATATGCCCATCACCATGGTTTTCGCATAGGCGCCCGCGGGTATGAACTGGTCATACACCAGGGCTGGAACCTGCGGCAGGATGAAACCGAAGGTCATTACACCGGCCAGAAACGGAAATTGATACATGCGCTCAGGCCGCCCCAGAAAGCCGGTGGCCAGAAATGCCACAACCAGAAGAACGAACATCCATGTCAGCGAGAGGTTCACAGCCCGTCCTCCGTCGATTTGCAGATTGAGGACAGGTTGAGCGCTGGGCCGTGCCCGGTCAGATCCTGCGGGAAGATGCGGCCGGACAGCAGATACCAGCCAAGCTTGACATATTCCTTGGCGATCACCTCTACATCAGTGCGTGTGGTGGGAAAGCCGATATGTTCGTCGCTGTCATTGACAGGCGCGGACACGAAATGCATCTGCGGGCAAACGGCGCGAAAGCTCGCAACAGCGCGGCGCGAGTGATACCAGTTGGTGACGATAAGCGCGCTCTTCGCATTGATTTTGCGCATCATAGGGGCGGAATAGCGCGCATTCTGCCAGGTGCTGCCGGAATAGCATTCCACGAAAATAGCCGATGGCGGCACACCTTCGCGCACGATGATCTGCTTGTTGAAAAGGCAGTCGCCATCACCGGTGACGAGGATATAGGGCGAGCGCCCTTCCTTCCACAACCGTGCCGCCTGTTCCGCACGCGGCTGACCGTCACCGCCCGGCACGACGATCACATCGGCCCGGCTGCCGTCGTCCGGCAGTGCCAGCAAGGGTTCAGAGAAGAACATGGCGGCCAGTCCGAAGAACACGGCGCAGGGCAGAAGGGCGAGCAACATCATACCATGTGTCGCTCCGGTTTTTTGGCGTCCAGCGGTCGCTGCTGGACAGAAGAGCGGGAAGGCTGCGCGCTCTGACGGCTGCGCTGCTCTTCCATCTTGACGACGATCATGAACTCATAGGCTGCAAGCAGGCGGCAATAAAGATAGCCGGGCTTGCCATCGAGAAAACCGCGCCGCAGCACATACATGTAGAAAAAGCGCAGGCTTGGACGGAAGGGCATATTGTAGGACAGCGATTTCAGCGCACGCCGCCGTCTCTCAGGCTCGGTGGAGAAAATACCACCCCAGTCGATGTGCCGTTCCAGAAGGCGCGCTGCTGAAAGGTCGGCTTCTACCGAGGAATAGCGGTTGTGTTTCGCGTACCAGGCTTCCAGCCCCTTGTTGAAACTGTAATGGATGAAATGCGCCTGCAATTCGCCGCCCGGTCCACCACTGGCACGGGAATGCACCGAGCGTTCGAAGCGGACACGGTCGGGTCTGACAAGGCGGGTTATCCAGGTCGGGTAAAGGCTCGCATGGCGTATCCAGCGCCCCATGAACATATTCTTGTAGCGCGCCTTGAAGAACACTTCCGGTCGATCAGGATCGGCGGCAATAGCCAGCATTTCGTCGCGCAGGTCCGGCGGCGTGATTTCATCGGCGTCAGGCGTATAAACCCAGTCATGCTTGAACTTGATTTCCGTAAGTCCATACATGCGCTGGCGGTCCTCGGTGTCATAAGCATGGCTATAGACCCGCGCGCCCGCAGCCTTGGCGATTTCCACGGTGCGGTCGGTGCTGAATGAATCGAGCACCACGATATCGTCGCACCAGGCAAGCGATTCCAGACAGGCGGGCAGGTTCATTTCCTCGTTGAATGTCATGATGAGCGCGGAAACGGTCATGAAGTGGTCCCCGGAAATGTGAGATTGGGTTTTGCCGTCTTGGCTGTCTCGGAGATTGTCGCGGCAACGACGACAGCGGGACGTGTGCCTCTGGTCATGCGCAGCACGAAAAGCGTGTGCAGCGTGGCTGGCAGCAGGAGCAAAGCCAGCATGATCCATGCGGGCACACCGGCCCGGATCGCGATATAGGCGATCGCGCCAGCCAGCAGGTTGAGCGCCATCACAGCCATGGCCGTTTGCCCGCAGCTCAGGCCAGCATCCATCAACAGGTGGTGCAGGTGCTGGCGGTCGGCGGAAAACGGGCTGCGTCGCGCGCCAAGCCTGCGGATGATGAGGCTCAGCGTATCAATGACGGGAACGGCGACGACCCACAGCAGAACAGGGAAGGCGATGGCGGGTTCTCCACTTGCGAGGATGAGGGATGTGCCCGCAAGGGCCGCACCCAGAAGGGTGCTCCCGCCATCGCCTAGGAAGAGGCTGGCCTTCATGCGCCAGCGGTGGCGCATATTGAAGACAAGAAAGCCCAGGCACGCCGCCGCGAGCGCCAGCGTCTGAAGGCCGAGCCGATGCTGTCCAAAGTCGAAGCCGATCACGGCAAGCCAGAAAAAGGCAGCGGCACTGGATGCGCCTGCCAGTCCATCCACGCCGTCACTCATATTGACCGCGTTGATAAGGCCGACGATGAATGCCAGTGCAAGCAGCAGTGAAAGAGGCCCCATAAGATAAACGCTGCCGCCGTCTGCGGTCAGGCCGGAAGGCCAGCCGATAGTCATGCCGAGACTAAGCCGCTCAATATCGGCCATTCCGATGATCAGGGCCGCGGCCAAAAGCTGGATGGTCAGACGCGGCATCACCGGCAGGTTGAAACGGTCGTCCAGCACGCCTGTGACAAGAACGACCGCCAGACCGGGCAGCAGCTGCAGCATATTGGCTTGCTGGGAAGCCCCATGCACAATCGAAGCGGCGATGGCGAAGGCCAGAAAAATCGCAATGCCACCACAAAGCGGCACCGCACCCTCATGCCGTTTCCGGTCGTCCGGAATGTCGATGAGATACCATTCGCGGGCCAGTTCACGGAAGCCGATGCAAAAGGCGACCGAGAGGACGAAGGCCAGAAGCGTGATCCAGGAAAGATTGCTCATGTCTCCTCCGAGGCGCGAAAGAAGGTCTATTGTTCTTTTTCCTTGCTGCATTTCCCAACCGAACCGCGTGGCGATTCCATTGGGAACGTTCTGGAATTTTTACCCAGTCAGCTGATGTCCCACGACTTGGCTTTAGAGCGAGCGGCATACCCCTTTCAGGTCAGGCGCTAATACCATCGGTGACATTCCCCGCGGCGGGCGAAAGGCTATTCTGAAGGCGCCAGGAAGCCGGGTGGACTTTTCCGCCCGGCACGGTTGCGAGGGGGTATCGCATCTTGGAAAATTGTCTGCCGGAAATGTCGGCGCTCCCGCTGTTCTTCGTTACACGGAGCCGATCATGAAAAATCATCGCCGGGGCTTCGTGATTGCCACGCTGGAGCAATATGCCGGATTGCTGTGCAATTTTCTGACTGTCGTTGCGGTTTCGCGTTTTCTGGGGCCGTCCGAGACCGGCATGGGCGTTGTCGGCCTCAGTGTCGCGGCGATTGTCTTTTCGCTGCGTGAATTCGCAAGCGCCGAATTCCTGATCCGGATCGAGAAGGTCGAGGATCGCGATATCCAGACGGCATTCACGTTTTTGATGAGCGTGACGCTGGTGCTGGCCGCAGCGCTCTTTCTGGCGCGCGATTATTTTGCCGTCACCTATCATGATCCTCTGCTGTCGCTTTTTCTCACCGTCACCATCATCGCGGCGGTGATCGAAAGCGTTTCATTGCCGGTTGTTGCCCTGTTGCGGCGCGACATGGCTTTTGGCGCTCTGGCGCGCATTCGCACCGCCGGTTCCGTTTGCGGCGCAGCCATAACCATCGCAATGGCCTGGTGGGGCGTGGGGCATATGTGCTTCGCCTTCGGATCGCTGGCTGCGGCGGCAGTCACAACCGCTTTTGCGGCAGCGCTTTATCCATTGGGTCGACTGCTGCGCCCATCGCTCGCAAGTATCGGCATGGCGTGGCAATTCAGCATGTATCTCGGGAGCAGTGCGGGGTTGAGCAAGATTTGCGAGACTTTTCCGCAGCTTATGCTGGGGCGTTTCATGCCCGCCGCATCCGTCGGGATCTATAATCGCGCCAGCACATTGAGCGGTTTGCCCGACCGGGTGTTTCTGTCGGCGATCTTTACGGTCGCCTTTCCGATGCTTTCCGATCAGGTTCGGGCGGGTGTGGATATAGCGCAATCCTATGTGCGCGCGCTGTCCTATATTTCGGTTGTTTACTGGCCTGCGCAGGCGCTGCTGGCGTTGCTCGCTTTTCCGGCGGTCCATCTGGTGCTCGGACCAGACTGGTATGGCGCAACGTCGATTGTCGTCATCATGTGCCTCTCCAGCATGTTCTGGTTTTCGGTCGTGTTGACCTATCCGCTTTTGATGGCGCTCGGCGCCAATCGCGATGCCTTCATATCCAACCTGATTTCACGCGTGGTGACGGCGATCATTCTTTGCGTCGCCGCTTACCATGGCCTGATGGCGGTAGCGCTCAGCCTGTTCATCAGTACACCGTTCCAGATGGTTGTTTCCGTGGTCTATGTGCGCAAGCACGTGGCTTTTTCCTACCGGATGCTGGGCGTCGAATTGTTGCGTAGCGGGTTCGTAACGCTGCTGACGCTTGCCATTCCGGTTGCAATGATTGCCGCTGCTGGCACATTGGAAGTTCATTGGGGCTTGGGTTTTGCCATCGGCCTTGCTGGTGTCGCCAGCTGGATCGGAGCCGTGCTGATCACGCGCCATCCTTTTGCATCGGAAATCACACCGGTCCTTGGATGGGCGCTCAGTAGAGTTGCGGGTCGTCTTGGCCGGTTGGGACGCGGGCGTTTCTCCACCTCCACGCCAGCCGAATGAGGAGATCGAGTATGAGACAGCCAGGTGTCGATGTCGTCATTCCGAATTACAATTACGGCCGCTATCTCGGCATCTGTGTTCGCAGTGTGCTGTCGCAGGATATTGAAAACCTGCGGGTGCTGATCATCGATAACGCCTCTACTGATGACAGCGCCGATGTGGCGCGTGCGCTCGCTGCCGAAGATGCGCGGGTGGAACTGCTGCTGAGGCCAGTCAATAAGGGCCAGCATGCCTCGTTCAACGATGGTATCGACTGGGCCAGCGGCGACTATTTCGTTTTGTTGTGTTCCGACGACTTCATCGTTCCCGGCGCGCTTCGACGCGCATTGGCGATCATGGAAACCGATCCAACAATCGCATTCTCCTACGGGCGCGACGTTGCGGTGAATGGCGACGCACCGATTCCCCCCATCCCGCCCCAGCCGGACGATGTGCCCTGCCGCGTCGAGACAGGCACGGCCTTCATCGAGCGCTTTTGCCGGCTCGGCGTGTTCCAGTTGCCGGGTTCGGCGATGGTGGTTCGCACTGCGGCGCAGAAAGCGGCGGGACACTATGTCGAGGCCCTACCGCATAGCGACGATTATCACATGTGGCTGCGGCTTGGATTGCAGGGGAGGATTGCCGAACTGGACTGTGTTCAGGGCGGTACGCGCTCGCATGGGCAGAACCGTTCGCAGCAATTGCGCGACACCCATCTGCTGCATATTCAGCACACGGCGGATGCGGGCGAGTATTTTTTTACCCGTGAGGGGCGTGTCTTGCCCGATTGCGATGCTTTGCATCGCATGGCGCGCCGGGGCATCGCGGAACGGGCCTATTGGTCAGCCATATCCCACCTGCTGCGTGGTGATCCGGCCTGGCGGCAGCTTCTGAAATTCGCAGTGTCGCAGCGGACACAGACGGCTTTTATCCCGCCGGTCAATTATCTCCTGCACCGGCCCGATACGAAGCGGCGCTTGCGCAGCTACGTCGATACGATGCTAGCTCGCCCTCTGGCGGCGACCGGGCGACAATAGACGAACGCTTTTCCGTTTCGTCAGCAGTTGTACGCGCAAGGTCTCTTCCTGCTGCGCGAGTTTCAGCCGATATTGGGCCACCCCGGCCTCAACACTTTCGGCCAGTTGTTGACGCCGGGCGAACATATCATCGATTTGCGCCAGAATGGTTTGCGGGTCGAACCGTTCGATATGATGGCCAAAGCCGTCAAGGCCGGTATCGTGCAGCAGCGCCTCGTTTTTCGCGGCATAGCCGAGCGAGATTGCAGGGCGTCCCATGGCAAGTGCGCAAACAATGTTGTGATAACGGCTCGCCACCACGATATCTGTTTTCGCGATCTGCTGCATTAGCTCGTGCAGAGACGCGACAGGCTCGATAATAATCTTCGCGGCGTCCGGTGAATCGATCCGCGCCATCAGATCGCCGATGGCCTGAACGTCGCCCTTGTCGCCGGTGAGCAGCCGCACCTCGCGCCCGCTGGCCAGAAGTGTTTTCGCCAGTTCTGCGATTTTGCCGAGATAGGTATCATAGATGTCCGAGGCGTTGGCCGCTCGCCTTTTCCACCCGCGATAGGTCATGACGCCAAGGCCCACGCGTCCGGCAACGCTGTCATGGATTGCGTTGCTGGCCGGTGGCAGCGCGAAGGCAATATCTGCGCTCACCGTATCGCTGCGCGCACTAACCCCCAGCGATTTCATGAAATCGTGAGAGATTTCATCGCGATAAGAGCGGAACACTGCGGAGAGCGCCGCCTTGCGGAAGAAAAAACGGCTGACCGGATGATCGGCAGGCCCGGCGCCAACGGACACGAAGGCAAGCTTGGCGCGGCCAAGGCGTGCCGCCAGACACCAGCGCAGGATGACGAACGGCCAGCCGAACGGACCTTCGTTGAAGTCGTCGAGAATGCCCGTGCCGGGCACGATGATGATGTCGAGGCCGTGTGCGACGGAAATTGCGGTGAGAAATCCGGCGAGCCGTCGTGGCAGCTGAAGCAGCGCCTTGTCGAGCAGGCGAAAGAGGTCGCTTTCTAGCGCGGGGTTTCCCACCGGCACTGTCGCGACATTGTATTTTTCCGAGATGATATCGGGGCGCGCGCAGATGCATAGCAGATCCGCATCGGGACAGTTGCGTTTCAGTAATTGCAGCATGGCTTCCAGAGAGCCGTCATTGCCTGCATTGCCGGAACCGAACTGTCCGAAAAGGCCTATTCTCATACTGGTGTCTCCAGAAGCGCCCCCGAAGCGCCTGTTGCACGGTACTCTGGGATCACCGCGCGGGAAAACTGGCAGAAGGGGGAAGCCCATCGTCTAATGTAGGATGGAGCATACCTCTCTTACCCCTCATGGCCAGAATGCGCCCGCCTGCGAATTCGATACACTGGCAGCGGTATATCAACTTGCCCCCTCGATATACCGGAACAAGGCTTCGAGGGACATTTTCCCTCGAAGTCTGGTTTCCGGGGTCCGAGCATTTCCAGCAAAAGTGCGAAGCGGTTTTGCGTGGGATAATGCGACGGAAAACCAGCATTTCCAGCAAAAGTGCGAAGCGGTTTTGCGTTGGAAATGCGGACGAAAAGACATTTAGAGCGGCACCCCTATTCAAGTGTAATGGAGCCGCTCTAAAGGGGGTGTTTACGATGAAATGTGCCTACTTCGTGCGCCCGCACATAGGCGGGACCTATTCGGTTTTCACGCGGATGCGTGCGTCACTGGCGCGCTCGGACATTGAACTGCGCTGGCTTGCAACGGGGGCTGCGGGCGATACCGTCAGCGTGCCGGAAGGGCAGGGGCTGGAGGATGCCGAGCGGCAGGGCGACGCCATTGACCGGATGGGTGTTCTCGATGAAGAAACCCGCGCAAAGCGCATTGTGGATTTTCTGCGCGATAATCGGTTCGATGCTGTCTTCGTCAATGTGCTGTCGCAGCGTTTCGAAACCAATCTCGTCCGCTATCTGCCTGCCGATATTCTGCGCATCATGATCGTCCACAGCATCACGCCCGGCACTTACGAGGCGGCACGCGCAATCCGCGATCATGTTCATGCGACGGTCGGCGTCTCCAACCGCTGCCGCGACGATCTTGTTCGCGGCTACGGTTTCGATGCGTCGCGAACGCTGGTGATTCCGAACGGGTTGAGCCGCGATCCGCATATCGGGCGCGCCCCATCGCGTAATGCAGATGGAAAGCCGATCCGGCTTTTGCATCTGGGTCGTATAGACGACAGTTCGAAGGGTGTGTTCTGGCTGCCGGGCATTTTGCGGCGGCTCAGCTGCGATTATCATCTGACGATTGCAGGCGATGGGCCGGACCTCGAAGCGCTGCGCCACAAGCTGGAACCATTCGGCGACAAGGTCAGCTTTACCGGATGGGTCGCGCCTTCCGATGTGTCATGGCTGGTCAGTCAGCACGATGCGCTGGTCATGCCCTCCCGCTATGAGGGGTGCCCGATGACGCTTATGGAAGCGATGAGCCAGGGGTGTCCGGCCATCGTATCGCGCATTGCAGGTGTGACGGATATGATCGTCACCGATGGCGAAGACGGGATGCTCTTCCCGATTGGCGATTGCGGGCGGGCGGCGGCACAGATTGACCGGCTTGCCGGTGATCCGCAATTGCGCAACCGCATGGCGGAAGCGGCAGTGCAGAAAGTCACTTCGACTTTCGACAGCGATATTGTTGGGGGCGCTTATGTAAATCTGCTGCAAAAGCTGCACCGGGACCGTCCGGAAATCGCGCCGCCACTGGCCTTGTCGCAATGGTCTATGCCGAATGCGCTGCACAAGAATTTGCGCAGCCGCCTGCCGCAGCCGGTCAAGAACTGGCTGCGCCGGATAAGGGAACGAATGTATGCGGGATGGTCCGCAGCCTGACCGGCTGCCGAGCAATCGAAGGTATTCGCCATGAATCTGTTCACATCGCAGTTTCGCAATTCTCAATTGTTGGGTAGCAAGGCCCATGCGCTTATACCCGGCGGCTGCCACACCTATGCCAAGGGCGACGACCAGTATCCGGTCCTCGCTCCGGGTTTTATCCAACGCGGTTGCGGCTCGCATGTCTTCGATGTCGATGGCAATGAATATATCGAATATGGCATGGGCAACCGGGCCGTGGGGCTGGGTCACGCCTATCCGCCGGTCTTGAAGGCCGTGCGCGATGCGCTGGAGGATGGGTGCAATTTCACCCGCCCGAGCGCGATGGAAGTGGATTGCGCGGAGCGTTTTCTTGAGCTGATCGACAATGCCGAGATGGTCAAATTCTGCAAGGATGGTTCTGACGCTACATCGGGCGCAATGCGTCTGGCGCGGGCCTATACCGGGCGCGACATGATCGCCTGCTGTGCGGACCACCCGTTCTTTTCCACCGATGACTGGTTCATCGGGACGACGAAGATGAATGCGGGCATTCCGGCGTCAGTCTCGGCCCTGACGGCGACCTTCCGCTACAACGATCTCGCCAGCGTAAAGGCTCTGTTTGAGGATTATCCGGGGCGTATTGCGGCTATCATTCTGGAGCCAGCGCGTGCCGATGATCCAAAGAAAAATTTTCTGCATGAAGCGATGCGCATTGCCCATGAAAATGGTGCGCTTTTCGTGCTCGACGAAATGATCACTGGCTTCCGCTGGCACAGCCAGGGCGCGCAAAAACTCTACGATATTGTTCCGGACCTTTCCTGTTTCGGCAAGGCGCTCGGTAATGGTTTTGCCATTTCGGCGCTTGCAGGCAAGGCGGAATATATGCAGCTCGGCGGCCTCAGTCAGACCGAGTTTCCGCGTGTGTTTCTGCTGTCGACCACGCATGGTGCCGAGACCCACGCTATGGCCGCTGCCATGGCGACAATAGCGGTTTATCGCGATGAACCGGTTATCGAGCACCTGTATGAACAGGGGGCCAAGCTTGCGAGCGGTATGAACGAGGCGATCACCCGCCACGGCTTAAGCAACTATGTCAGCACGGTTGGACGCGACAGTTGCCTCGCCTATGCGACGCTGGACGAAACCGGCGCGCCATCGCAGGCGTTCCGCTCCCTGTTTCTTCAGGAGACCATCCGGCGTGGTGTGTTGATGCCTTCGCTGGTGGTCAGTTATACCCATAGCGATGATGATATCGCGAAGACGGTCGATGCGATTGACGGCGCTCTTGCTATCTATGCGCGGGCGCTGAATGACGGTGTCGAGACCTATCTGACAGGACGTCCATCGCAGGTGGTCTATCGCCGCTTCAATGAAAACGTGAATGCATGTCCGCCCGCGACGCTATGAGAGGGATGCTGGCAGGTTTGCTTGCGTTTGTGTTGCTGAATGGGGCGACGCAAGCCGCGACGGAGGTCAAGCTGCCGATCCATGTCAGCGAAAGCCACCGCTATTTTGAAGATGCATCCGGCAAGCCATTTCTCATGCAGGGAGACACTGCATGGTCATTGATCGTTCAACTCAAACGCGATGATGTGGATCTCTACCTGAAAGACCGCCGCAAACGCGGCTTCAACACCCTGTTGGTCAATCTTCTGGAACATCAGTTTTCCAGCAATCCGCCTGCCAATGCCTATGGCGACAAGCCGTTTAAAGATGCAGCTTTTGGCGCGATCAATCCGCGCTACTTCGACCATGCCGCATGGGTCATCGAGCGGGCGCAGACGCTTGGTTTTGTGGTTCTGCTGGCCCCGGCCTATCTTGGCGCCAATGGCGGCGGGCAGGGCTGGTATCTGGAAATCGAAGCCGCAGGGCCGCAACGGATGCGCGCCTATGGCGAGGCGGTGGCGCGCCGCTTCGCCAAATATACCAATATTATCTGGGTGTTGGGCGGCGATTTTGATGCGCCGGATAAAAGGCTGGTGTCCAGCCTGGCCGACGGCATCGCGGCCGTTTTGCCGAATGCCCTGCAAACCGTTCATACGCGCCGCAACACCAACACCGCCGAAATCTGGTCCGACGCCAAATGGCTTTCTATCGACACCGTCTATGACTATGACGATGTTCATAGTTCCGTGCTTGCGCAGACCAAAGCCAACCGAATGCCGGTCATTCTGGTTGAGACGCTCTACGAGAATGAGCATGGAACGACTGCGCAAATGATACGCCGGAATGCTTATGGCGCGCTGCTGGCTGGAGCGGTCGGGCAGTTCTTCGGCAATAGTCCGATCTGGCATTTTGGCGGGCCGGGCGTGTTCGACTCCGATCGGGACTGGCGGCAAGAGCTGAACAGTCCGGGTGCGCGGTCGATGACGGTGCTGCGAAAGCTGTTTGCGGTGCTGCCATGGACCGAACTCCAGCCCGACCGCAACGGCCTGATTACCGATGCGCGCAACCTTTATGCTGCATCGTTTTCCGGCGGGACTGGAGCGGTGATCTACGGCGAAGGGGGCAGCTTTTCCGTCCGTAAGGCCGCAGTGAAAACTGGCGATGATGTCGTCTGGATCGACCCATCTTCCGGGATAGGGATACAAGCGGCCACGCCGCAGGAAGATGGCCAGACGCTGACCTTTCGCACCCCATCAGAAAAGAATGCGGGCGGGGACGGAGACTGGATATTGCTGATCGGTAAGCCGGGCCGATTTGCGCTTAACCGAAAGGGGTAAGCGCTACGCCCTTCCGCTGCCGTGCACCCCGCTTGTCTTTAACCGGATATGCCTTCGGTCAAATCGCTACCCCCACTGCTGCGTGATTAACTTGGATTATTGGGGATGCAGAGGAAACGACTATGAAAGTGCTGGTTACCGGAAGTCAGGGTTACATCGGATCGGTCATGGTGCCGATCCTCGTTCATGCGGGCCATGAGGTGTCGGGCTACGATATCGGTCTTTACGAACATTGCCTGTTCGAAGAAGGTGGTGCGGTTGTTCATGTACCGACGCTGCGCAAGGATGTGCGCGATGTGTCGCCGCGCGATCTGGAAGGTTTCGATGCAGTCATTCATCTGGCCGCGCTGTCGAACGATCCGCTGGGCAACCTCAATGAAGAACTGACTTATGACATCAACCACCGCGCCAGCGTGGCAATGGCGAAAGCCGCCAAGCGTGCGGGCGTGGGGCGTTTTCTCTTTGCCTCGTCATGCAGCAATTATGGCATCAGCGATGCCGATCTGATCGACGAAACCGGCGAGTTGAAGCCGGTGACGGCCTATGGCCGCTCGAAAGTGCGCGCCGAGCAGGAAATCCGTGAGCTGGCCGATGCGAATTTCTGCCCGGTTTATCTGCGACCCGCAACGGCCTATGGCGTGTCGCCTTTCCTGCGCTTCGATATCGTGCTGAACAATCTTGTCGCCTGGGCCGTGACCAAGGGGCTGATCTATCTGAAATCAGATGGCACGCCATGGCGGCCTATCGTGCATATTCGTGATATTTCCCGAGCCTTCATGGCGGCCATGGAAGCGCCGCGCGAAAAGGTCTTCAATGAAGCCTTCAATGTCGGCTCCACCGAACACAATTACCGTATTCGTGACATTGCGGGCATTGTCGCCGAGACGGTGCCCGATTGCCGGATCGAATTTGCCGAAGATGCCGGCCCGGATACACGGTCCTACCGTGTCAGCTTCGAGAAGCTGGCGCGGGTTCTGCCCAACGCAAAGCCGCAATGGGATGCGGCGGCGGGTGCGGAAGAGCTTCTGGCAGCCTATAGCCGCTCGACCCTGACGCTTGAAGAATTCGAAGGGCCTCGGTTCCAGCGCATCGCCCATATTCGCAAGCTTCTGGAGGAAGGTGTTCTCGACAGCGATCTGCGGCGCGTGGAGCTTATGCAGCCGCCGCTCAGAGCGATCGCATGATGGATGCGCGGCCAGCAATCACGGACATGCACCGGTCTCCAGACGGGCAGGCGATCTATGATCTGGCCGCGCAGCTTTATCCTATCTGCCGCAGTCTGACGGGTGAGGGCGTGCGGGACACGCTCGCCATTATTGGCAGGCATTTGCCGCTGGAGATTCACGAGGTGCCGACCGGCACCCCGCTTTTCGACTGGAAAGCGCCGCAGGAATGGGTGATCCGCGAAGCCTATATTGCGAACAGAAACGGCCAGCGGATTGTCGATTTTGCGCGGCACAATCTGCATGTGGTGAACTTCAGTATTCCTGTACGAACAAGGCTTTCGCTCGAAGCCTTGAGAGGCCACATTCACACGCTGCCCGATCAGCCGGACCTCATTCCCTACCGTACCTGTTATCATGCGGAGGACTGGGGTTTCTGCATGGCGCATAGCGACTTTCTGGCAATGGCCGAGGGAGACTATGACGTGGTTATCGATGCCGAGCGGCGCGATGGTGCGCTCGTCTTCGGGGAGTTCACGCATCGCGGAACAACGGACGAGACGTTTCTGATCTCCGCGCATCTTTGTCACCCATCGCTTGCCAATGACAATTGCTCAGGTCTGGCATTGCTGACGCTTCTGGGGACGGCGCTTAAAGCGCGCTCCACGCGGCTGACTTATCGCTTCCTGTTCGGCCCGGCGACATTCGGCGCGCTTGCCTGGCTGAGAGAGAACGAGCCGCACCTTGACCGTGTCAGTCACGGCCTTGTCCTGTCCTGCGTTGGCGATGATGGCGGGCCGAATTACAAGCGCAGCCGTCGCGGCAACGCGGCGATCGACCGGATCATGGGGCAGGTGCTCGCGCAGTCCGGTCTGGCCGGGGCGACAATGCATGATTTCTGGCCCTATGGATATGATGAAAGGCAGTTCTGCTCGCCGGGGTTCAACCTGCCGGTCGGCATGTTTCAACGCAGCCTTTATGGCACTTTCTCGGAATATCATACCTCAGCGGATAATCTGGATTTCATCAAGCCGGAATGTCTTGAGCAATCTTTCAATCTCATCATGCAGGCCATTGATATAGCGGAGCGAAATTGGATTCCGCTCAACACCTCGCCAAAGGGCGAGCCGCAACTGGGCCGTCGTGGGCTTTACGGCAAGACCGGTGGTGACAGCCGTGCCGCGCAGGAAGCGATGGCCATGCTCTGGATTCTTAATCTATCTGACGGCGGCGCGTCACTTCTCGACATGGCCGAGCGGTCGAAATTGCCTTTCGCAACGCTCGCCGGGGCTGCGGAGAGATTGCGCGATGCCGGATTGCTGATCGAGTTGAAGTAATGGGCCTAAAGTAAAGGCCAAGAGCGGTCCTTGTCCGAAATCACGCTGGGCTGGTTCGGCCACGGTATGCCGAGCGCCGGATCATCATAGCGCAGGCCCGTTGCATGGTCCGGCGTGTAGGGATGCGAGATCATGTAGCGGATGAGGACATTATCGGTAAGCGCCTGAAATCCATGGGCGCAGCCTTCCGGTATATAAAGCTGCACGCCATTTTCCGCCGAAAGCTCCAGACCAACCCAGCGCATATAGGTGGGCGACTTGGGGCGTATATCGACCAGCACATCCCAGACCGTGCCTTGCAGGCAGGTGACGAGTTTTGTCTCCGAATGCGGGTCATGCTGGTAGTGCAAGCCGCGCAGCGTGCCTTTCTCACGCGAGAAGGAAAGGCTGTGTTGCGGATAGTGCGTTTCCATCTGCCGTTCGGCAAAAGCCGTTTCGGAATAAACCCGCGCAAACCAGCCGCGCTCGTCCTCCATCCGTTCC
Organism: Ochrobactrum soli; assembly: GCF_003664555.1. Classification (NCBI taxonomy): domain Bacteria; kingdom Pseudomonadati; phylum Pseudomonadota; class Alphaproteobacteria; order Hyphomicrobiales; family Brucellaceae; genus Ochrobactrum; species Ochrobactrum soli. Next base: position 51,934 of record NZ_RCHH01000009.1, read on the forward strand.
GGCTCGATAGACCATGCGCCATCAATGTTCAGAGAAGTAAACCGCATATGGAACGCCCCGTTTCCGCCTGCCGACATTCTGACAGCGTGGTCAGCGCCCGGTAGAGCCTTCTTCGAGGGACGATCTTCACCTTCCGACGTAGGGCTTTCCCCCGGATGGGCGAGCGGCCTACACCCTTGCCCGCCCTATGACGCAAGCCGGGTGAGGATTGGCAGTATTCGTTCGGTGATGGCTGCGCCCAATGGTATGTGCGCCGCGCTCCAGATGGCAGTCTCGGCAATCTTTAGACCGCTTAGTAGTTTGGGGGCAGAGTAGTGGCGGCCATTGTGAGGGCCAGAGCCGAGGGGGTGTGTATGACCATCCAGACACCGGATATTTCGCGGAGCAAAAGCATGACGCAAGAGCGGACCGGCTGTCGCCTGTGCGGTAAGCGGCTCAAACACACCTTTGTGGATCTGGGCATGTCGCCGCCCTGCGAAAGTTTCGTTGCCGCCGATCAGCTGGACCGCATGGAGCCTTATTACCCGCTCTATGCGCTGGTCTGCGATCATTGCTATCTCGTGCAGCTGAAGGAGTATTTTTCGCCCGCCGAGATTTTCACGGAATATGCCTATTTCTCGTCCTTTGCGACAAGCTGGGTGGATCACGCCAGAGCCTATTGCGACGCGATCACCGAAAGGCTGGAACTGGACGAGAACAGTTTCGTGGTGGAAGTCGCCAGCAATGACGGCTATCTGCTGCAGCATTTCCTGCCAAAGGGCATTCCGGTTCTGGGCATAGAACCTGCGGCCAATGTGGCGGAAGCCGCAATCGCCAAGGGCGTGCCAACCCGGGTTGATTTCTTCGGCGCGAAACTGGCGCTGGAAATGCTCGGTGCTAATCAAAGCGCCGATCTCATTATCGGCAACAATGTTCTGGCGCAGGTGCCCGATCTGAATGATTTCGTGCGCGGTATGCAGCTTCTGCTGAAACCCGAAGGTGTCATCACGCTGGAATTTCCGCATCTTGCCAATCTGATTGAGTTCAACCAGTTCGACACGATCTATCACGAGCATTTCTCGTATTTCTCGCTGCTGACCATTCGCTTCATGGCGCACAGGCACCACCTCAAGATCATCGATGTCGAGGAAGTGCCGACCCATGGCGGATCGCTGCGGGTCTATCTGGCGCGCACCGGCAGCAAGCGCAAGGCGTCGCCCCGGGTAGCGGCCCTTCTCAAGAAGGAAGAGAGCTTCGGCCTCACCGATATCGCGACCTATGAACAGTTTGCGGAAAAGACCCGTCACGCCAAGCGTGATCTCCTGTCCTTCCTGATTGCAGCCAAGAATTCGGGCAAGCGCATCAGCGGTTATGGTGCGCCGGGCAAGGGCAACACGCTTCTGAACTATTGCGGCATCGGCACGGATTTTCTGGATTTCACCGTGGACCGCAATCCCTACAAGCACGGGCGCTATACGCCCGGCATGCATATCCCGATCTATGACGTATCGGCGATAGACAAATACAAGCCGGACTACATTCTCATCCTGCCTTGGAACTTCAAGGATGAGATTATCCGGCAGATGCAGCACGTGGTCGAATGGGGCGCGAAATTCATTATCCCCATTCCTCATGTCCGATTGATCGATCCAGCTCTGATTGCAGAGGAGCGTTAGTCATGAAAGTCGTTCTGTTTTGCGGCGGTCTTGGAACCAGAATCCGCGAATATTCGGAAAATGTGCCCAAGCCAATGATCCCGCTCGGCCACCAGCCGATCCTGCATCATGTCATGGAGTATTACAGCGATTACGGCCACAACGACTTTGTCCTCTGTCTCGGTTACAAGGCCAATGTCGTGAAGGATTTCTTTCTGACGATCCGCCCGCAGACTTTCGCCGATTGCGTCGTCTCCAATGGCGGGCGCAATGTCGAATTGCTGGAGGAAGTGGACCGCGACTGGAGCGTGACCCTGCTCGACACCGGCATCTGGCGCAATATCGGCGAGCGCCTGTGGAGCGCGCGTGCCCATGTCGAGAAGGAGGACATGTTCCTCGCCAATTACAGCGATGGTCTGAGCGATGTCGATCTCGACGACATGACGCGGCGTTTCGAGGCGAGCGGCAAGATAGCCTGCTTCCTCGCCGTGCGTCCGCCGCTGACCTATCATCTGGCGGATATCGCCGAAGGCGGGGACGTGCGGGCTTTTCGGACGTCAAACACCTCTGATATCTGGATCAATGGCGGTTATTTCCTCTTCCGCAAGGAAATCTTCGATTACATGCGAGAGGGCGAAGAGCTGGTGCTGGAACCGTTCAGCCGTCTTATCGCCGACAATCAACTGATGGCCTATAAATATGAGGGCTTCTGGCGTTCAATGGATACGCTGCGCGACTGGCAGACGCTGGAAGACATGGTCGAGAAGGGCGATATGCCCTGGAAGAAACACAAGGCGGAGCAGCGCGCAGCCAACATCGCCATAGCGTTATGATCGACCTGCGTTCTCTCGCCAATCCGGGCAGGCCGCTTCAGCTCTTATGTCTGGGCGCGCATTCGGACGATATCGAAATCGGTTGCGGGGGAACGCTCCTCAGTCTGATCGAAGCGGGAACGCCGATGCACATCGAATGGTGTGTGTTGTCGGGCAGTGGAGAACGACGCGCCGAGGCGGAGGCTTCAGCGCGCGATTTTCTGCGCGGTACGGAAAATCCCGGCATCCGGCTTGCGGCGTTTGAGGACAGTTATTTCCCGGCGCAGATCCGCGAGATCAAGGCGTGGCTGATCGAACAACGCAGCCGCCAGACGCCGGATATTGTTTTCACCCACCGCCACGGCGACGCGCATCAGGATCACCGCACAGTCAACGAACTGACCTGGAACCTCTTCCGCGACCAGCTGATCCTCGAATATGAAATCCCGAAATGGGATGGCGACCTCGGCCAGCCCAATGCCTATTCGGCCCTTTCGGCGGCGATCATGGAACACAAGGTCGAGCTTTTGATGAAGCATTTCGGCACACAACGTTCGAAGGACTGGTTCGACCCCGAAACATTTCGCGGATTGGCGCGATTGCGCGGTATGGAATGTCGCGCGCCGGAAACCTATGCCGAAGCGTTTCATATGCGCAAGCTGCGACTGTTTTAGCTTTGTCTGGAGATACAAAAAAGCCCGTCGCGCTGGGAGGAGGAGTGCGCAACGGGCTGATTGGTAAAGCGCGATTGGGAGGAGGAGTATCGCGCTTCGTGTCCGGTTTCTGGGAGGAGGAGTGAAACCGAACAACGTGAAAATAGGTGCGCGGTCAGAGGTTTACAAGAGGACATGCTGCAGGGCAGCTATGCATTTTTTAAAGGGCTAAAAAAGAAACCGCCCCGCAGCGGTCTAGCGCGCTGGGGCGGTCACTCCCTCCTCCAAGTGGAGCACACAATAATGTGGGAGTTTCTAAAAGCAAGCCCCCGACAAAACTCTATAAATTTCAGAAAATACTGAAATCCATGAAGCTAATTGAGTAGTTGCCGGGTCTCCTGCTGATGAGCGGTTGGGTCTCGACTGATCTCGGGTCGTACTCGCCCACACTGTGTGGCTCCCAGCCGAACAAAACTTTGGCTAATATTTGATATATTTTATGGACTATCTAATTGCCGTGAGGCGGAGTGGAACCACGGCACCTGTGTGAAGCTGTCATTTGAGTGCGCTTCGCAGTTGTACCCCGCAATTCTCCGAGATTGCTATTTCCATTTTGGAACAGGTGTGATTAGGTTCGCGCCGACGGATTTAAGGAATCAGTCTTCAAATTTCACTGATGCGATAGGCTTGCGCGGTGGAAATTTAGACAGGACTATAAAAACTCTGACTCAATAAGAGTTTCAAAAAAAGCCTTATGATCTCGGGTGTTTAACCAGATCGCCCTCCCAATTAAGTGGGATAATTATCCGTTCTGATCACGTAATCTTTCAGACTGGAACCCTTTGTTGGTTTTAGAATCGGTCTTTAGTCGCCATTTTTTCCCTGCGTGCACTCCTGAGAGCTCGCCCGCCTCGCGCCCCTAAGCCCCCCGCCCAAACGCGAGGCGGTTCCTTATCCAGGAACCATCAGTTTTTCCCAAGAATCGTAACAATCGAATATGCTGGCTTCGGTCCGCGCATTTTGAGTTGCAACGCGCGTTACCCTTCAGTTCGTATAAAAATCGCAGTCACGTTTTAAGACGTTACGCAGCGTCACATTTGATTGGGATTTAATCGTAAATCTGAAGCGCTTTCTTCTGTGGAAGACGCCGAAAAGCCCGGCTGATGCCCTATTCTTCGGGTACGTTTAAGCCAGTTGAGTCGATTGGTGCGCGAGGTGCACCGCAGCTTGGCCACGTCTTGGAATGCATGCAGCAGCGGGTCCGGCTTCATGCTAGCGCGCCTTCGCTTCGTCGGAGGGGTTACATGTCAGGACGTCAGCCAAAAATTAACCATCTGTTAACCATTCCGCATATAGACCGAGTAAACCGTTTTTTAACCAAGATGAATCAAGTGCTAACACAATCCCGTCCGATCCGTTTGAAAGGGCGCTCCTTTCTTGCGCTGGTGCTCTCGCCTGAACTGCCGCTGGATGGCTGGCTGGACAGGCTAGACGATCTTGCCGCGCGTTCGGCGGGGTTCTTTCTGAACCGGCCAGTCGTGCTTGATCTTGAGAATCTGGTTATCGAACGGATGCAGCTGGTTCAGCTACTGGAAGATCTTGCAGGTCGCGGTGTCTGGATCACGGGGTTTGAAAATGCGCGTCCTTCGCTTCTCGGTCCTGGCATGCCGCCAGCGCTGCGTGGCGGGCAGGTGGCCGCGGATTTCAATCCCGAGGTGAGCGAGCCTGCGGCCCCGGCAAAGCCGGCTGCAACCGCAGCACCCGCCAATGTGCAACTGGTGAAGGCCGTCCCTTCGATGGTGGTAACGGAGCCTGTGCGCTCCGGCCAGTCCATCTATTTCCCGGATGGCGACGTTACTGTTGTCGGTTCGGTGGCTTCTGGTGCGGAAGTGGTGGCGGGCGGTTCGATCCATGTCTATGGCGCGCTGCGCGGTCGTGCGATGGCCGGGACGGCAGGCAATTCCAACGCGCGCATTTTCTGCCGCAAGATGGAAGCCGAATTGGTTGCAATCGACGGCCTCTACAAGACGGCTGAAGACATGGAAGCCCGGTTGCGCGGTCAGGCGGTGCAGCTCTGGCTCGATGGCGATTACATGATGGCCGAAACGCTCGGTTGATCGAATTTATTGAAAAGAAATCATGTCCGGTTGGGCGGGCAATACTCTCATAAGGCGTGCGGGAGCTACAGGAGACCAATATGGCAAAAGTAATTGTTGTAACTTCCGGCAAGGGTGGCGTTGGCAAAACGACATCCACCGCAGCCATCGGCGCCGCTCTTGCGCAGCGCGGTGAAAAGACTGTCGTTATCGACTTCGATGTCGGCTTGCGCAATCTCGATCTGGTGATGGGCGCCGAACGCCGCGTGGTGTTCGATCTGGTAAATGTGATTCAGGGCGATGCGAAGCTGCCGCAGGCGCTTATCCGCGACAAGCGTCTCGACACGCTTTATCTGCTGCCCGCCTCCCAGACCCGCGACAAGGACAACCTCACCACCGAGGGCGTTGATCGTGTGATCGAAGACCTCAAGAAGGAATTCGACTGGATCATCTGCGACAGCCCGGCCGGGATCGAGCGCGGCGCGACGCTTGCCATGCGCCATGCCGACATGGCCGTTGTGGTGACCAATCCGGAAGTGTCGTCGGTGCGCGATTCCGACCGTATTATCGGCCTTCTCGACGCCAAGACTCTCAAGGCCGAGCGCGGCGAACGGGTGGAAAAGCATCTTTTGCTGACCCGCTACGACCCGATCCGCGCCGAACGCGGCGACATGCTGAAAGTCGAAGACGTACTTGAAATCCTGTCTATCCCGCTTCTGGGCATCATCCCTGAAAGCCAGGATGTGCTGCGCGCATCCAATATCGGCTCTCCAGTGACGCTTGCCGACCAGCGCAGTGCGCCGGCTCTGGCCTATCTGGATGCAGCACGCCGTCTGGCGGGCGAAGAAGTGCCGATGACTGTTCCATCCGAAAAGCGCAGCCTTCTGGGCAAAATTTTCGGAAGGAGAGCGGCATGAGCCTATTTCGTTTCTTCACCAAGCAGGCATCGGCGCCCTTGGCGCGCGAACGTCTGCAAGTTCTGCTGGCGCATGAGCGAGCGTCCGAGGGACATTCCGATCTTGTGGCTGTGCTGAGGGAAGAAATTCTGGCGGTGATCGCCAAACATATCCAGATCGATCGCGACAAGGTCAGCGTGAAGATGGATCGGGGAGATCAGATGTCGACACTGGAAGTCGATATCGAGCTTCCCTTGAAGAAAAAGGTGCGGGCAGCCTGATCTTCAAAGCATTTCCGGCAAATCGTGTCTGGAAGTGCTTACTATAACGTGCGGGGGCGATAATGGAGGGATTTTTCCATGAACCGCGGCACACTTCTTATCCGTCTGAAGGAGCTTCAGGAACTGCCAAAGTTTCAGAAGCGCGATATCTGTACGGTAAGCGCCTTTCTACCTCTCGACGCTCTGGCAGAACATGTCAGGGTCTGCGAGGAGGCCGCAGGCGTAGCGCAAACGGGGCAGGATCATTGATCCTGCCTTTTTCGCTGGCTCATGCGTCTTTTACGGCACGGCAAAATGCGTCTGCAAATAGCAGCCGAGAAACAAAAGCACGACCGCAGCCGCTATGAGAGCCAGAATTTTCATAAAACAGCATTCGCTCAATCTCCGCTCACGTTCAATAAAACTGATGGTGATCGACGTGCGGAGGCAGGGAACGTATCAGGCGGTGTTCTGCAGCAGTTCGCGCCGCGCTGTTGCGACAACCTGCTGCGTCAAATCGGAGAGCCGATCAGCCGCAAGCCGATTGACCTGCCAATAGAGCGGTACGTCGAGCGGTGTGTCGGCTACAAGTTCGACCAGCTGGCCGGATGCAAGGTGGTCCTTCACCAGCACGTTTGGGTTTACACCCCAGCCCATGCCGTCAAGGCTCGCTTCGACAAATCCTTGCGTAGAAGGTAACCAATGCGTCGGGCAATTGACATCCGCCTTCAGGTTGTCCTTGATCCAGCGCTCCTGTAGCCGGTCTTTCTGGTTGAAAGTCAAGGCTGGCGCAGTGGCAAGCGCATCCGGCGTCACGCCATTTTTGAAATATCGTTCCATGAAATCCGGCGATGCGGTTGCGTGATACCGCAGCGTGCCGAGCGGAACGATACGGCAGCCTTGCACCAGTTTCGCGTGAGAGGACACAGCCGCCAGAACACGCCCATGCTGAAGCCATTCGGCTGTGTGATCCTGATCATCCACGGCGATGTTGAGAAGATGCTCGGAACCTTTGGTAAAAGCGGAAATGGCTTTCAAAAACCATGTTCCCAGACTGTCGGCATTGGTGGCGATGTTCAGCGTGACGCGCTGCTTCAGGTCGTCCGGCCCGGCAAGGGCTGGCAATTCTTCCAGCAACTCGCGTTCCAGCATACCCACCTGTTCGATGTGGCGACAAAGCCAGTCGCCTTTTTCGGTCGCGGTGCAAGGCGTCCCGCGCGAAATAAGCACCGTGCCAAGCCGCTCCTCCAGATGTTTCACCCGTTGCGATATGGCAGACGGCGTCACGTTCAAGGCGCGGGCCGCTTTCTCGAAACTGCCAGTTTGCACGACCATCGCGACGGCACGAAGTGCGGAATAATCGATCATTAGTTTATCTTAATTATAGTTAGTATCTTTAACTATACTAATCCAGACGAGGTTTGTATCCAAGCGCTATCAACCATTCCAATTTGCGTGGCATCTGGCGCCATGCTCCGTAGCGAGCCGAAATGAATTTCTCCGTTTATCTGACGGGCCTGACCATGGGCCTCAGCCTGATTGTAGCCATCGGCGCGCAGAACGCTTTTGTTCTGCGGCAGGGGCTGCGCGACGAGCATGTCTTCGCGGTCAGTCTTGTCTGTGCTGTTTCGGACGCAGTACTGATCACGCTAGGGATCACCAGCTTTCAGAAGATCGCGGCGGCGCTTCCGTCAATCGATCCGGTCATGCGCTATGGCGGTGCCGCTTTTCTGATTTGGTATGGAGCGCTAAGCCTTTATTCGGCAATCACATCGTCAACGGCGCTTTCGACCGGCAACGGTCAGGCAACAGGCTTGGGGAAAACCATTGCCACCTGCCTCGCTTTGACCTGGCTCAATCCGCATGTCTATCTGGATACGGTTGTCTTGCTGGGCACGATCTCTACCCAGTTTCCGGGCCTCGAAAGCGCATTCGCTATGGGCGCCATCACGGCTTCGTTCGTATTTTTCTTTTCGCTGGGATTTGGTGCGCGCTGGCTACGCCCGGTTTTCGCCAAGCCGTCCGCCTGGCGTGTGCTGGAGGGCTTGATTGCTTTTGTAATGTGGGCAATCGCATGGAAGCTACTGACCGGTGCATAAGCGCCGGTTCGCTCTCTATCCGGTTTATTCTTCCGAACTCTGCTGCCGAATCCGCTCGGAAACAAAGGTATGCAATGTGAACGACGTAGCCGGATTGTGATCCGGTGATTTTGGAAAACCTTTCAAATCCTGCGGCGCTATACCGAACCGCTCCTTGAAGAATTTGGTAAACTGCGCGCGGTCTGAAAAGCCGCAGGCATAGGCGACTTCCTTCATGCTCAGCCGTCGTCCGCCATCATTGATGAGGCGTCGATAAGCAAGGTCGAGCCGCTTGTTGCGGATCAGCTTTGTGACACCGTTGTCAGGTTCAAACGCGCGATAGAGATGAGAGTGCGACAGCTTGAACTGTTGCATAATGCTCTTTGGCGAAAGGTTCGGATCAGCCAGGTTCGCGTCGATATGGTCGAGCACGCGCTGACGCAGCGGCTGGCTGACGGCAAGATATTCTTCCAATGTGAAAGCCTGCCTGTTGATCGCCGCTTTCAGCAGAACCATCAGGGATTCCTGAATTTCAGGATAATCATTCTGGTCGATCGTATCGATGATCCGGTCGAGTGTCAGAATGAAATTGAACAGGATCTTGTTGGTTGCAATGTTGGAAGGCAGCACGAGACCGTGCAGGTTCTTGCCCGGAAAGGCCTTGTTGAGTTCCTTGCGCGGAATGGCCAGCGTCACGCGTGCGCCAGCCTCTTTCTTGCTGGTCAACACCTGCGTCAGATCGAGAATGAATATGTCGCCCGGCTTCACATCGACATTCTTGCCGTTGAAGTCGCCCCGGTAGTCGCCAGCCAGAACCAGTTGCAGCAGATAAAGGTCGAGATCCGTTCTCGCGATGATTTTCGGCGTTCGATCACAGAACTGGCTGCTGAATGTGGTATTGCCGACCACCATGTCGCCGAACAGACGCGAGCGGACGGAGCCGCTCATGACTTTGTCGCCCTTTTCGAGCGTTGGCGAAACCTCATAGATGATGGACGACGTGTCCCGCCAGAAATCATTGCGGATTTTCTCGTCAACCATATCCGCCGATATGTAATGGCCGCTCTTCATGTGCCCCCAACTGCGACAATTATCAGCTGGCAACTTTGCATGCGCATAAGCTTACGCACTTTTTAAGCATCCAACTGTTTCCTACTACTCCCAAGCCTGGACCTATTCTATCAAATTTGTCCCTCAAAACGCAAGATGGGACAAAAATACCGCATATTAGGGACATACATGTATTGTCAGTGCGATTGCCTCAGCTATTTCTATTAAGTCGAATTCTTTATTGTTAGATCTTGGTGAAGTATCGAATTGCGGAATTAAATCAGGGTCTAACGCGATAACCGCCCGCCCGATGTTCGAAGTAAAGCTGTCTCGTTGAAACGGGTATTCCAGATCAATTAAATCGTTGGATTAAACAACTCTTATATTGAAAGAAAAATCTGGCGGAGGCGGTGAAATTATACAGCGGGCGCAATTCAGGGTTGCCAAGCCATCATTCTGTTTACGACGGAAAAAGTCGCATATGCGAAGGTTTTGGCGGAATTATCCCCACCAGACGTCGCTATCCCTCACGGATATAGACGCTTGGCGTCGCTTGAGCAGGGCGCGCTCGACACAACGAAAACCTTTCACTGGAACAAACCGCTTTATCAGAAAGGATCGATTATGATCGTGAAGCGAAGAACGCAGCTGCTTGCCAGCATGGTGGTGCTTGCACTGGCGTCACCCGTGCAGGTCGCGTTCGGGCATGACTGGGATCATGACCATTGGGGCCATCATGACCATGATTTTCCGCCTTTCGGTCATGACCATGGTTTTCATCATCACGATCATGCTGGTGCTGCCGTTGCCGCAGGGATTCTCGGACTGGCGATTGCCGCCGCCATTGCCGACAATGGCAACAACCGTCCTCACGATGTTTATGCTCCGCCGCCACAACCTTATTATGCGCCGCCGCCTTATCGCCTGAGCAACGGCATCACCTGTTATCCGGCGCAGCGGGCCTGTTACCTGGCGAACGGACATTATGCGGGCCTCACGACCCATTCGCAGTTCGGCAATTAGGACATATTATGAAATTTCATCATTTTTTACTGGGTGCGGCATTGCTGGCAGCCTTTCCAAAAGTGGCTATGGCTGAAGACGCTGCCAATAATCGGCTCCATGCCGCTTGGGACGCTCTGGCCAAGGGCGAAGGCGAATTTCTGTCAACGAAGCAATTTGCCAGCCTGAACAATCTCGCCTATCAGGCGGCCATCGTCAGGCTCTGCGATGGGCATGAGCTCGATCATGAAGCATTCCGCAGGAAAATTGAAGACGTCATCAAAGATACGGACAAAAAGCTGAGCGACGAGCAGGCCGATCTGCGCGAAGCAGCTGTTCTTGTGGCCTTCGGCGCGCGTTTTGGTCTGTTTCTCGCCGAAGGCAGCGATGACAGCAAGCCAGAGTTTTGTGCATCCGCCGACGAAATCAAATCCTCGCAGGACATTTCAGTTCTGGCGAAGTGAGGCGACTGCCGATCAAAACGAAGCCTCCCGTGCTGTCCGCGCGGGAGGCTTTTTGTCTAGGCGGTCATGCCTCATGCGGTGCTGCTGTCCGTCTGAGGAACCAGCGTGCACTTGCCAGACGGTCAATCTCCACAAAAATCACCGGTGTGATGAACAGTGTCAGCACCTGACTGAGCACAAGGCCGCCCACCACCGCCACACCAAGCGGCTGGCGCAGCTCAGACCCTTGACCGCCGCCAAGTGCTACGGGAACAGCCGCGAGAAGCGCACAGAATGTCGTCATCATGATGGGACGGAAGCGGCGAATAGCTGCCTGATGGATTGCTTCTTCCGGCGCATGGTTTTCATCACGCTTCAGGTAGAGCGCGACATCGACCATCATGATCGCGTTCTTCTTGACGATGCCGATCAGCATCAAAAGCCCGATCAGCGCTATTATCGACAGGTCGAAACCGGACAGCTGTAACGTAATCAGCGCGCCGAACGCGGCCGATGGCAGGCCGGACAGAATGGTCAGCGGATGCGCGAAACTCTCGTAGAGAACGCCGAGTACGATATAGATCGTAGCAACGGCGGCGAGGATCAGCAGACCCATATTGCCGGTCGATTGGGCAAAAATCTGCGCCGCGCCCGAAGGCCGCGCCGATACCGAGGCTGGCATGCCGATTTCACTGCGCAGTGCCGTCACGCGGTCGGTTGCGGTGCCAAGCGAAACACCTGCGGGCAGGTTGAAGGACAGCGTGACCGATGCGAGCTGTCCCGACTGGTTGACGGTCACCGGCCCGTTGGTCCGCTTGATTGTGGCAAAGCTGGCGAGCGGAACCAGAGTACCCGATGACGATGGAACGCGCAGCGCGCCGAGTTGCGTTTCGTCCCACTGGCGGTTCTGATCGAGTTCCAGAATGACATCATAGCTGTTGCCGGTGGTCTGGATTTGCGAAACTGTCAGCGTGCCATAGGCGGCTTCCAGTGTGCTGCGGATCGCCTGCGAGCTGATGCCAAGACTTCCCGCCTTGTCGTGATCGATTTCGATACTCGCTTGCAGCGCGTTGTTTTGCAGGTCGGACGCCACATCGACAAAGGTTTGCGGTTCGGCCTTCATGGCGTCGGCCAGTTTCACCGACCAGGACCGGGCTTCGTCGGCATCGAGCGATTGCAGCACAATCTGATACTGGCTCTGCGTGCTGCGTCCGCCGAAACGGAGATTTTGCACCGGCGTTATATAGGCGCTGATACCGGGAAGGGCGGCGAGCGATTTGCGCAACGCGCTCAAAGTCTGGTCGAGCGGAGGGCGGCTGTCACGCGCTTTCAGCTGCACCAGCAGCGAGCCGGTGTTGAAGGTCGAGCCGCCGGGGCCGCTGCCGAGTGACGCCGTAACGTGCTGGACGGCGGGGTTTTCGGAAACGATCGCCGCCGCCTGCTGTTGCAGGTTGCGCATCGCCTGATAGGAAATATCCTGCCGCGCTTGCGTGGAAATGGTGAGAAGGCCAATATCTTCCTGCGGGAAGAAGCTGCGCGGCAGCGTCGTGAACGACCAGATCGAGCCAAGGAAACTGAGGCCGAACACCAGCAGCACCAGCGCCCGATGCCTGAGGCACCAGCCGACAGCGCGCCCATAGCTTTCTGTCACCTGATCGAACAGGCGAGCGATCCGGCCCGGTTTGATTTCCTTGTGCGGCAGGCGTGCGGCGAGCATCGGCGTCACGGTCAGCGACACGAGCGCCGAGGAGAGAATGGCGAGTGTCACCACCATGCCGAATTCGTTCAGCACACGCCCGACGATGCCGCCCATCAGGAGAATGGGCAGAAACACCGCCACAAGCGACAACGACATGGAGATGATCGTGCCGGTCACTTCCTGACTGCCCTTGATGGCGGCCTCAAAAGGCTGCATCCCCTGTTCGGTATAGCGCACGATGTTTTCGAGCATCACGATGGCATCGTCCACCACAAGGCCGACCGCCAGTGTGAGGGCAAGCAACGAGATATTGTCGATGGAAAAGCCGAACGCATACATGGCGGCAAATGTCGCAACCAGCGAAAGCGGCACGGCAAGCCCGGGGATCATCGTCGCCCAGAACTGGCCGAGAAACAGAAAGATCACCAGCACTACTAGGACAATCGTAATGCCAAGCGTCTTTTGAACATCGGCCACCGCATCGCGGATCGACCGGGATACGTCGTTGACGACAGAAATATGCATCTGCGCGGGCAGGGCGGCTTCGATCTCCGGCAGCTTGGCCTTGATCGCATCGACAACGGCAACCGTGTTTGATCCCGGCTGGCGTTGTACCGCAAGCGCAATCGACTGTTTGCCATCCAGCCAGCTGCCTTGATTGATGTTTTCCACGCTGTCGAGAACATTGGCTACATCCGAGAGGCGGACGATGCGATTGCCGCTGCCGGAGATGATCAGGCTTTTGAACTCTTCAGCATTGGTGCGCTGGGTTTTGGCATTGACAGTCAGCGCCTGCGACCCGTTCTGCAATGTGCCGACTGGCGTCTGGCTGTTCGCGGCGGCGATGGTATCGCCAAGGCCAGACAGCGACAGGCTGCGACTGTCGAGTTTGTCGGGATCGACCTCGACGCGCACGGCATAGGTTTTGGAGCCGTAGACCTGCGCCTGCGCAACGCCTGAAATGGTGGAAAGCGCTGGCGATATGATGTTCTGCGCGATGTCGTCCATCTGCGTCAGGCGTGCGCCGTCGCCGGTGAGCGCCAGAATGATGACCGGCGCATCGGCTGGATTGGCCTTACGGTAGCTTGGCGGCGTGGTCAGATTGTCGGGCAACTGACGCTGGGCGCGGGTAATCGCCGCCTGCACGTCGGCAGCTGCCGCGTCGATATTGCGCGACAGGTTGAACTGAAGCGTGATCGACGTGTTGCCGAGCGACGAGGTGGCGCTGATCGTATCGATACCCGCAATCGTCTCGAATTGCTTGATAAGCGGGGTTGCGACAGACGATGCCATGGTATCCGGCGACGCGCCTGCCAGCTGTGCCGACACGTTGACGGTCGGAAAATCCGCCTCGGGTAGAGCCGCGACTGGAAGCTGGAGATAAGCCGCGATGCCGCCGATCAATCCGCCGATGACAAGGAGGATCGTCGCAACCGGGCGGCGAATGAAGACTTCGGAAATGTTCATCGCCCTGGTGCCTTCATTCAGTTGGACGAGACTTTTGTCTCTGCGTCGTTGCTGGCCAGTTTGACCTTGCTGCCATTGGCAAGCGAGGCCTGACCTTCGGTCACGACCTTTTCACCGGGTTGCAGGCCAGCGCTGAGACCGGCCATGCCATTGGCGCGAAGCGCAACCGTGACCGGGCGCACTTCGATGCTGTTATCCGTCTTCACGACATAGCTGATCGAACCGCTTTCCTGCGGCTGCACGGCAACGCCGGGCACAAGCACCAGATTGTCTGCCTGTCCGGCTTCCACCAGTACACGCAGCGATTGGCCTGGCCAGAAATTGCCGGATTGATTGTCCAGCGTGGCGCGCAGACGCACGGTGCCGCTGGCCTCGTCGATTGTGTTGTCAAGGAAACTGACCGGGCCGCTTTCCGAAATATCCCTGCCGTCAGCCGATACTGCGGAAGCTGTGGCTTTTAGTGTGCCGGTGGCGAGCGTTTCGCGGATCAGCGCGATATCCGTTTCCGCTAGTGTAAAATCTGCGTAAATCGGCTTCATCTGCGTGATGGTCGCGACCGGCGAACCGGCGGAAAGATAGGCGCCAGCGGATACAAGCACGGCGCCAAGCTGGCCGTCGAAAGGCGCTATAATCCGGGTGTTGTCGAGGGTCACCTGATCAGCCGCCAGCTGTGCCTGATCGACTTGCAACTGGGCTTCAGCCACTTTGAGAGCGGCCAGCGCATCATCGCCCGCCTGCGATGTACTGACGCCCTTGTTGACAAGGTCTTGCATCCGCTTCAGCAGGATTTGCGCATTGTTCAGCGTGGCCTGCGATTTGGCGACGGAAGCCTGATCTTTCACGACGGTGGCGCGGATGGCTCGGTCATCAAGTTGAGCGATCAGGTCGCCCTTTCTGACGATGGCCCCGTCCTTGACCTTGAGGATGGCCACATTGCCGGGCTCGGGACTGTTGACTGCGGTGGAGGCGACGGCAACCACCGTGCCGATGGTGCTGCGCTGGATCGGCAGCGATCCAGCGGTTGCAACCGCGACCTTGACGGCATGCTCGGCACTGGCCGAGCGGCTACCGCCTTTTCGACTGTCTGTCTGAACTGCGTTTGGAGCACTGGTGCCGTTCTGTTTCGTGGTATGTTGCCAGCCGACAAAACCGGCACCGGCAACCAATAGGATCGGGACACCCCAAACAACCCAACGCTTCACTCAACGCTCCTGTCAACGAAGGGATACGCCGTAATACCGGCTGTCCGAACGCTAACACAACGGTGCCGCCCGGCAATTAAATTGATTGAGAGCGGCAGTTGTTCACTTCGTGATAATGAGTGATGCCATTATTAGCAGAAACGCGTGTTGTTGCTGGCCGTTATTGAAGAACACGGAGAATATCGCGGACGACTTCCGCCTGCAGCGGGCGTTGTTTTTCGATGTTGAAATGGCCGACTTCCTTCACGCCGGAGAAATCGCGGTTGTCCAGCTTCCCCTTGAAACGGGGGCCGGGTACCAGCGGAAGCCCCCAACCGTGCTGCGAGAAATAGAAATTCACAACGCGGCGGATATTTCCTGGCAAGGGATCGGGTGCCGTGGCGGCAAACGAGGCCATGTAATCCACGCGAATGCCTTTTTTCTCAAGGACTTCGGCGATGGAAATAATGGCATTGGCACCCAATGAATGGCCGACGAGAATGACCGGCTGCGGGCCATATTTCTGCCGGTCGGCAATAATCCGGTTGGCGACGAGCCGCCAGGCGGCGTTGCCATCGACATGCGCATCTACACCTGCGGCCTGCAATTCTGCACCGATTTCATCGATGCCGGCGGAAAAGATATTGGCGAAACCGCGCAGGAGATAGACGTCGGGGCGTCCCGGCTGGGCGGCGTTTCCCGTCTTGTCATTCGTAGCGGGCACCTGTCCGGCAGGTTTCGCCGATTTGGCGTGTGCTGCGACCGGCATCGCGGCCAGCACAAGGCCAGAAAGCAGCAGAAAGCGGCGGCTGATGAAATTTTTCGCCGAATTGCCTGATTTGTTCGTCATGTAAAAATACCGGGGTTATGGCCAAGGTCTCGGAATAATACGTCCGGTGCGCCTGGCATATTCGTCATATGAAGCGCCGAATGCGTTGCGCATCATCGCTTCTTCATGGCCTACGCGGTAAAAATAGAGAATGCCGACACCAACAATGCCCGCCAGTCCGGCGAACCAGTTGGGGAGCAGGCAAAACTGCGCTATCGCCCAAAGCCAGAACGATAAATACATCGGATGGCGGACATATTTATAGAGCCCATCCGTCACGAGTTTGTGTTCCTTGCGGATTTCCAGCGACACCGACCAGTTCTTGCCGAGTTGGCGATGACTTGCATGAAACAGCCATAGAAAGGCGAGTTCCACGACAAGGCCGATCCAGCCGAGCCACGGCTGAAAGGTATAATCAGCAAATGCTGGAAAGCCCGTTGCAACATAGATAATCGGGATCAGCGACAGGCCGACGGTCGCGGCAGCCAGCGCCGCCCGGTCGGGCAGTGTCTTGGCATTGGTCGTAACTTTGATCTTGCGGGCGCGCCGCTGGTGCGGCACCCGGATGACCACCCACGCAACGAGGCCAATGGCCCAAACGATCATTGCCAAGGTGGGCGTCATTCGGAAATATCCTTTTCTGGCGACGAGCCGCCCACAATATGGTCACGCACACGGTCTGCGAGGAAAATCGGGCCGCAGCAGACCTGAAAGAAATCGTACCAATAGGGCTTCGTATTGCCGAATACATATTGATAATGCACGCGAAAGAGATTGCGCCTCACCCGCGTGTAAGTCTCGGCCAGCAGCATATCCTTGATGCGCACCTGACGCACGAACGGAAACCTTCTGCCCTCCGCACGCTTGAGCTTCATTTCCGCCACCGGGTCGGTTTTATAGAAGTTGATAGCGTCGGTGAGGCACTGGATTTCCACCCACTCAAGCTTACCATCATCGGTAAGTCTTTGCACGTCTTCACGAAATCTCTTGGCTGCCGGATGGTAGCCCGCCTTGAGCGCCGTGGAACCAAGCGTCAGAATGGTAACCTTCGGCGCGCGCGTTGAAAAGGCTTGGTCTATGGCCAGACAACGGGCGGCGACATCCAGCATCAGCATGCCGCCGGTGCTGTGGCCGATCAGGATGACCTCGTCATATCTGCCCGCTCTGACGCGCTGGACAATGCTTTCCGCAAAACGCTGCATCAGCGCTTCGGCATCCGGTCGCCTGCCGCGAAAGAAGCTCAACGAGAAGGACCAGAGATCCATCAGATGATTGGTGGACCAGCGTTTGCCCAGCACCATCAATGCGAACGAGAACACGGCAAGCCCGATGATCCAGCCAAGTGCGCCAAGCCAATGCGCCGTGAGACGAACGGCGGCATATCCCAACAGCGCGAACAGGACGATTGCGAGGAAAGGATAGAGGAAATAAAGCCCGAAGCGCCAAGCTTTGGCAAAGAATTGGAAAGCCGTGCCGGAAAAGACGAAGTCGGCAAAAGCGCGCAGATATTTGCCGAGCCGAACAGGCAGGGGCCGGGCGAAATCTGCCAATACGATGCTGTCGAGTGCGAGAAAATTGAAATCGGTCGTCGTTGACCAATCTTCGTGCGCAGCACGGGTTTCGATGGTTGCAAGCCCGATCTCGTGATCGGGTGCCTGATCCACGGAAGAGACCGCTGACTGGTAGCCCCACAGCGTGTCGAAACGAGCAATTTCCTTACGCAGCCGCTTGAAAAACGCGTCTGGCGTTTTCGGATCATACCCGCCAATAAAGAATACGGCACGCCGCTGGACCGACTGATTCATGCCGAAAGCGTAATTTGCATCTTATGCATTGTCGAGATTAAACCGCATCGCATAATATTGAAATTCTTTGGCCTTTCTTTCTCAAGCATGAGCTTTCAGCGAGAAAAAATTTCCGGTCCATTTCAGCAATTTTGCATGATGGCTTTATGACGGAAGCTTTGTCGAAACAAATGGATAGCAGGGCTTTTGCTGTTTGGCGCAACAGCCTGCGCGCCTTCTGGCTTGGTGCGACGGACGCTTTGCAACTGGCGAAAACGTGATATGGCGAGAGCGGCGCGATCCGGGGAGGACGCTGTCAGATTCTTGCAAGTTCTGGATCGCATATTATGAGCCGCACTATTCTCTGCCTGGGCGCCCTTACGCTCGACACAATCCTCCGCCTTGACGCATTGCCGGAAAAAGCCGGGAAATATCTGCCCAGAGAAGCGGTGCAGATCGCAGCCGGTATGGCATCGAGTGCCGCAGCCGCCATCGCCCGTCTTGGGGGCGATGTGGCGCTTTGGGCATCGACCGGCGACGACGCCACCGGCGAGCGGGTGATTGCTGAATTGCGGGCCGAAGGCATCGACTGCTCTCATATTCGCAGGCTTCCAGGCGCGCGCACCGCGTTTTCGTCGATTCTGGTTGATCCGTCCGGCGAGCGCGTGATCGTGCCGTTCTATGATCCGCAACTGGGTAGCCCGGCTTCAAGCGTGCCGCCTGTCGAAACAGGTGCATTTGCAGCGGTCATGGCCGATGTCCGTTGGGCTTGGGCCGCAGAAACCGGCCTCAAGGCCGCGCGTCGCGCCGGTATACCCGCCATTCTTGATGCAGACACGGCCCCGGTCGAACGCCTTGAACGACTGTTGCCGCTTGCAACGCATATTGTCGCGTCAGAACCCGCCGCCATCAGCCTGACGGGAACGGCGAATTTGAGCGAATGCGTCGCGATACTGGCCAGCCGCTATGATGTTTTCACAGCCGTTACCGCTGGCGCGCAGGGGTGCTACTGGACTGAACGGGCCGGGCATTCGGTGCAGCATGTCGCCGGGTTTCCCGTAAAGGCGGTCGACACGCTCGCTGCGGGCGATGTCTTCCATGGCGCCTTCGCGCTCGGTTTGGTCGAAGGCGGCGCGATGCATGACATCATCCGCTTTGCCAATGCCGCCGCCGCCATCAAATGCGCACGGTTCGGCGGACGTTCCGGTTCACCAAGCCGGGCAGAAGTGCAGGCATTTATGGAAAGCGGACTGTTTCCGGTTTAAATCTCCAATCCCCAAAATTTACATAAATGCACAGTGAACTCGAATTGACTATTTACTAACATGTTAGTATGTGCCAACTTACAGTTCAATCTTGGGAGGAGACGGCTTTGCCAACAGATTCTGGGCCCCAAAACAATTCTGGGCAGAAGCGCTTCGGGCTTTCTGCAGCGCTCACAACGCCATTCGATGCGGATGGCAAGATCGACGTCAAGCGTGCGCTGGCGCATGCCAAGGCGCGTCTGGATAGCGGCTGTTCCAGCGTCACGCTGTTCGGCACCACCGGCGAAGGATCTTCGGTTGGCGATGCGGAGCGCGCAGCGCTTCTCGACGCATTCATCGCGCAGGGATTTCCAGCAGCCAATATCGTTGTCGGCGTGATGGAGAACTCCATTGCCGATGCGGTGCTTCAGTCGGGCGATGCACTGCGTCGCGGCTGCAAGGCCATTCTTCTGGCGCCGCCGTCCTATTTCAAGAACCTTTCCGACGATGGCCTTTTCAACTGGTTCTCCGCCGTGCTGAAGGGTCTCGGTTCGGATGCGCGCGATATCATCCTTTACAACATCCCTTCGGTGACGGCGGTTGAACTTTCGGTCGATCTGGTCGGTCGTCTGCGAGTTGCTTTCGGCGCGATTATCTCTGGCGTGAAGGATTCATCGGGCAACTGGGCTTATACCGAGAAGCTTCTGGCTGCGCATAAGGACATTGCAATCCTGATCGGCGACGAGCGCGATCTCGCCGCCGGTGTTCGTCTCGGCGGGCAGGGCGCGATTTCCGGCATGGCCAATCTGTTCCCGGACCGCCTGCTGCGCATGATCAATGACGGGCAGGACGATGCCGAACTGGTCGATGCTGTGCGCAAGCTTCTCAACTATCCGGTGACGCCTGCGGTGAAGGCGCTGGTGGCGCGGCATACCGGCGATCAGGAATGGCGCCGTGTCCGTGCACCGCTGGTTGCGCTGAACGATGCGGATTTCGATGCAATTGGCAGTGTATTTGCCGGATTGCATATGGCAAAGGCGGCCTGAGCCGGGCATAAGCGTTGCAGACATGCTGCGGAAATGTGGGAGACGTTTCCGCAGTATAACCAAAGCGGTTGGGGGAGGACAAAGCCTTGGCGGAAGATCAGAACGAGCCGGTGAAGTTGCGGGACAAAGCCTATCAGAGCTTTACCCAGCATTTGCTGGCGCGCGATTTCCATCCGGGCCAGTTCGTCTCGCAGCGCCAGCTCGTGACCATGACCGGCCTGCCGCTTGGCGCAATCCGCGAACTGATCCCCCGGCTTGAGGCGGAAGGTCTGATCAAGACCGTGCCGCAGCGCGGACTTCAGATCGCACATATTGATCTCAATCTCATTCGTGAGGCTTTCCAGTTTCGCTTGTTCATCGAGAAAGAGTCGGTTGCCATTTTCTGCCAGTCGGCATCGGATGAATTGCTGCGTTCGCTGCGGGCCGAGCATGAAGACACGCTGAACCGCGCCATGAGCGAAGGCGAAACGCCGGAGCTTGAGGAGCGGGCGCAGAATATCGACTGGAGCCTGCACGACACCATTGTCGCTTCGCTCGACAATGAAATCATCTGGCGCGCTTACCAGACGAATACGATCAAGATGCGCCTGATCAATCAGGAGCGTTTCCGGATCACCGGGCGCGTCATTCCGGTCATGCAGGAACATCTGGCGGTCCTGACGGCGATTGAAACCCGCCACCCGCAAATCGCCATGGATGCCATCGCCGTTCATATCAACAATGCGCGGAAGCTGGCTTTACACATCTAGATCAAACAAAGGCCCAGCAAGAGGAGTTGCCGGGTTTGAAACATAGGGGAGGAGCAGAATGAAACTATTTCATCCGACACGTCGCCAGTTTCTGGCGGGTTCAGCGGCCATCGCCGCATCCGGCGTGACAGGCATCAGCCCGTCTTTCGCCGCTTCCACGGTTGACTGGAAGAAATATGCGGGCACCACGCTTGAGGTGAATCTCATCAAGAGCCCGCGCGGCGAAATCCTTCAGAAGCATCAGAAGGAATTCGAAGAGCTGACGGGCATCAAGGTTCATTCCGAACAGATGCCGGAACAGCAGCAGCGTCAGAAGGCGGTCATCGAACTGACCTCCGGTCGCCCGAGCTTCGACGTCATTCACATCAGCTATCACGTGCAGAAGCGCCAGTTCGAAAAGGGCGGCTGGCTTGCCGATCTCAACCCGTTCCTGAAAGACCCGACGCTGACCGATGCGTCGCTGACGGAAAACGATTTCGCAAGCGCTGGTCTGACCTTCGCCAAGGACGCCAATGGCCGCTTCGGCGCATTGCCGTTCTCGGTCGATTACTGGATCATCTACTGGAACAAGGACCTGTTCGCAGCCAAGGGTATCGAATATCCGAAGACCTTCGAAGAACTGGTGAAGGCTGCGGAAGCGCTGACCGATCCGTCTTCGAACACCTACGGCTTCGTGGCCCGCGGCATGAAGAACGCCAATGTTCCGGTCTGGACGAGCCTGATGCTCGGCTATGGCCAGAGCTCGGTCGATGCCGACGGCAATCTGAAGACGGATTCGGCAGAAGCCATCGAAGCCGCCAAGCTCTATCAGCGCCTGATGACCAAAGCGGCACCTCCCGGTGTTGCCGGTTTCAACTGGGCCGAATGCCAGTCGAGCTTCCTGCAAGGCAAAGTCGGCATGTGGCTCGACGGTATCGGCTTTGCGCCGCCGCTCGAAGATCCGAACAAGTCGCGCGTTGTCGGCAAGGTCGGCTATGGCGTCATCCCGGCTGGACCGAAGGCCCAGGCTGCACCGACCACCGGCGACGGCATCGGCGTGACCGAAGCTTCTACCAAGAAGGAAGCCGCCTATCTCTACTGCCAGTGGGCCATTTCGAAAGAAATGGGCGCTCGTCTGCTGCAGACGGGTTCGGGCGTTCCGTTCCGCAAGTCGATCATCGACGATGCGGAAGTGCGCAAGGGCGTGACCATGCCGGAAGGCTGGGTCGAAGCCCTGTCGAAATCCGCACCAATCAGCCAGCTCTGCCTGCCGGTTATCGTCCCGGTCACGGAATTCCGCGACATCATGGGCGTTGGCCTCACCAATCTTCTGAATGGTGCCGAAGCAGAAGCTGAAATGAAGCGCGCGACGGAAGAATTCCGTCCGGTCCTCGCACGGAGCGAAGGAAAATGACATCTGCCGCCCCGACAGGAGCAACAAAGAGCATGAATGGGGAGGCCGCCACAAAGGCGGCTTCCACAACCAGAACCGGTAGCAAGTCTGGCAAAAGCCATCTGAAACCGAGTTACTGGCCGTTTGTGCTTCCCGCCTTGATCACCGTCGGGGCGGTGATCGTCTTCCCTTGGCTGTTCACCCTCTGGATGAGTGCCAATCAATGGCAGCTCGGCGGAGGCATCAGCTTCGTCGGCTTCGACAATTATATCCGTCTGGCAGCCGATGCGCGCTTCTGGGATTCCATGTGGCACACGGCGGTCTATACGGTGCTGTCCGTGGTGGCGCCCATGGTGCTGGGCACGATTGCCGCTCTGATCTTCGACAGCAAGCTGCCGATGCGGGGCCTGTTGCGCGGTATCTTCGTCATGCCGATGATGGCGACACCTGTTGCCGTCGCTCTGGTCTGGACGATGATGTATCACCCGCAGCTCGGTGTGCTGAATTATCTCCTGTCGCTGGTCGGGATCGGTCCGCAGGAATGGATTTTCAATCAGAACACGGTTATTCCGTCGCTGGTCGCGGTCGAGACCTGGCAATGGACACCGCTGGTCATGCTGATCGTGCTCGGTGGCCTTGCCTCCATGCCGCGCGATCCGTTTGAAAGCGCTGAAATCGACGGCGCGAATGGCTGGCAGAAATTCCGCTACATCACGCTTCCGATGATCCTGCCTTTCATCATGGTGGCCGTCATCATCCGCTCGATCGATGCGCTGAAAAGCTTCGACATCATCTATGCGATGACGCAGGGCGGCCCGGGCACGGCATCGGAAACCATCAACATCTATCTCTATAACGTGGCGTTTTCGTATTACGACATCGGATATGCTTCGGCGATTGCCGTGGTGTTCTTCATCGTGATCATCGCCATGTCCATGATCCTGCTGGCGCTTCGCCAGCGGACCAAATGGAACGCTTGAGGACCGGCTCATGGCACGCAAGTCAATTCTGTCGAAGCTCGGCACTGCGCTTCTTGTTTTCGTTATCGTTTCGCCGGCGCTTTTCTTTTTCATCTGGATGCTGTCGCTTTCGCTCAAATACGAAATCGACAACGGTGCCTATCCGCCGATCCTGATCCCGGAACGTTTCGCCTGGTCGAACTATACGCAGATTTTCGAAGCCAATGATTTTCTGCTCTATTTCTGGAACAGCCTTCTGGTGACCGGCATGGCGACACTGCTCGCCCTTCTGGTCGGGGTTCCAGCGGGCTACGGCATCGCGCGACTCAAGGCGCATAAATCGGCGATTGTCATCATGATCGCCCGCATGACGCCGGGTCTGTCCTATCTGATCCCGCTGTTCCTTCTGTTCCAGACACTGAGTCTGCTTGGCACGCTCTGGCCGCAGATCATCATCCATCTGGTCGTCACTGTTCCAATCGTGATCTGGATCATGATCGGTTATTTCGAAACGACGCCGATGGAACTGGAAGAGGCGGCGATAATCGACGGCGCGTCCTCGTTGCAGGTGTTTCTCAAAGTAGCGCTGCCCATTGCCAAGCCCGGCATCGTGGTGTCGCTTATTCTTGCAGTGATCTTCTCCTGGAACAATTTCGTGTTCGGGATCGTGCTCGCAAGCCGCGAAACGCGCACGCTGCCGGTCGCTGTCTATAACATGCTTTCCTTCGAACAGGTGAGCTGGGGGCCGCTCGCTGCCGCAGCACTTGTGGTCACTCTGCCTGTTCTGTTGCTTACCGTCTTCGCACAGCGCCAGATCGTTGCAGGTCTGACCGCAGGCGCCGTCAAATAAGAGTTGAGGTTCAAGATGGCATCTGTATCCATCCGTAATGCAGTCAAGAAATATGGCAATGTCGGTGTTCTGCACGGCGTGTCAGTCAGCATCGAGGACGGCGAGTTCGTCGTGCTCGTCGGCCCTTCGGGCTGTGGAAAGTCCACGCTTCTGCGTATGATCGCAGGGCTTGAGGAAATCAGCGACGGCGAAATCGCCATCGGTCCGCGCGTGGTAAACGACCTGCGCGCCAAGGAACGCGACATCGCCATGGTATTCCAGAACTATGCGCTTTATCCGCATATGACGGTTGCCGACAATATGGGCTTCGCGCTCATGCTCAAGAACGCGCCCAAGGAAGAGCGCGACAACCGCGTTGCGCGTGCAGCCGAAATTCTCGGCCTCAACAAGCTGCTCGACCGCTTTCCGCGCCAGCTTTCCGGAGGTCAGCGCCAGCGCGTGGCCATGGGCCGCGCCATTGTGCGCGATCCGCAGGTGTTCCTGTTCGACGAACCGCTCTCCAACCTTGATGCCAAGCTGCGCGTGCAGATGCGCGGCGAGATCAAGGGCCTGCATCAGCGCCTGAAGACCACCACCATCTATGTGACCCACGACCAGATCGAAGCCATGACCATGGCCGACAAGATTGTGGTGATGCGCGATGGTCTGGTCGAGCAGATCGGCGCGCCGCTCGACCTTTATGATCGCCCGGCCAATATGTTCGTTGCGGGCTTCATCGGCTCGCCGTCGATGAATTTCATCAATGGCAAGATCGAGGAAGGTTCGTTCGTGGCTGAGGGCGGTTTCCGCCTGTCGCTGCCGCAAGGTGACTATTCCAGCCTTTCGGCCAAGGCCGTCTATGGCGTACGCCCCGAGCATATGAAGATCGCAGAAGGCGGCGTTCCGGTTACGGCGGAAATCGTCGAGCCGACCGGTTCGGAAATCATGGTCATGGGCAAGCTCGGCACGCAGCCGATCACCTGCCTGTTCCGTGAGCGTTTGACCGTGCGTCCAGGCGATGTGCTGCCAATCGCCATTGATCCGGCAACGAGCCACGTCTTCGAGCCGGAAAAGGGGATGCGTGTCAGCGCCTGACCATTTCCATTGAACGGCGAACTCCTTTAATACTCAGACTCTCGGTAATGTGAGAGTCTGGAGAATTCTATGCAGCCAATCTGGGCCGTGGGTCTGATGACCGGCACCGTTCTCGATGGAAATATCGACGTCGCGCTTTTGAAAACGGATGGCGAGACGGTCGATATATTCGGCACCTATGCGCTGAAGCCTTATCCGGACGGTATTCTGGAACTGTTGCAGCAGGCGCAGGCCGAAGCCCGCGTTTGGAATTTTGAAGGCCCGGAACCGGCGATTTTTGCCGAGGCGGAAGATGCCCTGACCCGAGCGCAATCGGCTGCCGTGCGCGCGCTGGTTGAAGAAAGCGGGCTGATTATGGCCGATATCGGCGTTGTCGGTTTTCATGGCCAAACCGTGTTGCATCGTGCGCCACAGCCGGGACGGCTTGGCGATACGCGCCAGCTTGGCGACGGTGCGCTGATGAGCGAGTTGCTGGGCACAAAGGTTGTCTATGATTTCCGCACCGCCGACATTCGTGCAGGCGGACAGGGTGCGCCCCTGGCTGCAATCTATCACGCGGCTTTGCTGCGCAGTGCCGATGCCAGCGGCGATACGGCGATTCTCAATCTCGGCGGTGTCGGCAATATTACATGGTGGGATGGCGGCGACACGCTGGTCGCCTTCGATACCGGCCCGGCCAATGCGCCGATCAATGATTTCATGAAAGCGCGTGGTTTGGGCGAGATGGACCGCGACGGCGCGCTGGCGGCGCAAGGCGAGGTTGACGAAGCGCGCCTCGCCAAACTGCTTGAACATCCTTATATGACCGCGCCTTTTCCGAAATCGCTGGACCGCTTTGACTTTACAGCTGCTATGGCTGATGGCCTCAGCGATGAAGACGGGGCTGCAACGCTCACCGCTTTCACCACATCGGCGGTGGCAAAGGCGCTCGATATTCTGCCACAGCGCCCGAACCGGCTGGCGGTCTCCGGTGGCGGGCGTCACAACCCGACGATGATGCGTATGCTGGTCGAGCGTGCTGGCGTCGAGCTTGTGCCGGTCGAGACCTTGGGCTGGCGGGGCGATGCGGTTGAGGCTGAGTGCTTCGCGTTTCTCGCCGTGCGCGCCTTGCGTGGCTTGCCGATCAGTTTTCCAAGCACAACAGGCGTACCTGCGCCCATGACAGGCGGAAAGATCGCGGGCTGAAAGGTCCGCATCAAGGATTTATCTTTTTAAGGGAAATCTGGATAGCAAAACGCCCGCAGCAATTTGGGAGGAGGAGAGTTGCTGCGGGCGGATTGGTAAAGCGCGATTGGGAGGAGGAGTATCGCGCTTCAGGTTCGGTTTTTGGGAGGAGGAGTAAAACCGAACAACTGCAAAATAGAGCCGTGAGCCGGGCCTTACAACAACCGATCCTGCAACCGAGATATGCGTATTTTGCAAGGCGTTAAAACGCGCCCCAAAACGAAACCGCCCCAGCCGCGAATAAACGCGCTAGGGCGGTGAATCTCCGCCAAAGCCCCCAATGGCGAGATGCAAGATTAATAGCACGAGTCGCGCCCTGGTAAACGTTGTCAAGGGCCTTCGATGACAAAAAGAAGCGCACTATGTCAAAACGGCAACAATTCCGGTGCGCAGTGCGCATCGGCCTATCTCCTTGGAAAGTGCGGGCTATTTAATGCAGCTTTTCGGCATCCAGTTTGGGCATCATGGCGAGAACCTCTGGCAGTTCGCGCACCTCACAGGCGGGGCTGAAATACCAGCCCTGCAAATGATCGCATTTCATGTCACTCAAAAGGTCGATCTGTTCGATGGTTTCGACGCCTTCGGCGGTCACCGTCTTGCCGAGACTATGGGCGATCTGAATGACGCCGCGCACGATGGCCCGATCTTCCGGTGAAGCCGCGATATTGGCCACAAAGCTGCGGTCGATCTTAAGGCGATCAATCGGCAGGCGGCGCAAATGCGTGAGCGAGGCGAAGCCGGTTCCAAAATCATCAAGGGCGACTTCCACGCCTGCCATGTGAAGCCGTTTGAGACCCTGTTCGACGCGCTTTTGCGCAAGGCCGAGCAACATGCCTTCCGTCATCTCCGCGCTGAAGCTCTCCGGTCCGATACCGGTTTCGGCGCATAATTCAAAGAAGCGGTCGAGAAAGATATCCGAGCGGAAATCGGAATTGGTCAGATTCATCGCAATGCGATGCAAGGGCGCTTCCGCCTGACGCAGCGATTGAGCATCCGCAAAAATCCGCTCCAGCATGAACATGCCGAGCGCCGCCCGTATGGCCGGGTCTTCAAAGCCTTCGCCGAAATAGGCAGGCGTGAGCAATCCCCGTTCGGGATGACGCCAGCGCATCAGCGCTTCCAACGAAATTGCCTGACCGGAAAGCAGCGGAATGATCGGCTGATAATGCAGTTCGAATTCGCCATGTTCCAGCCCGCCCTCGATCTCTTCATAGAGCGCGGATTTGCGCCGGGCGACTTCGCGCAGCTGCGGCTGGAACACTTCCACGCGGTCCCGTCCCAGAGCCTTGGCTTTGTAGAGCGCGAGATCTGCCGCCTTGAACAGATTGCCGACATCCTTGCCATCGCGCGGAAAGCGCGCAATGCCGAGGCTGGACGATATGCGCCGTGGAGTCGTGCCAATCACCATGGGCTGACGAATGGCTTCGAGAATTTCTTCGAAAAGCTCATCGGCTTCGCAGTCCGTCGCGCCGACGAGAATGAGGCTGAACTCGTCGCCGCCCATGCGCGACATGAACAACTGACTGTCCTCGAAGGACCGCAGACGCTTGCCGATATTCTGGAGCAGAACATCGCCTGCGTGATGCCCGAACGTGTCATTGACCTCCTTGAAGGAGTCCACATCGAGCAGCGCCAGATGGAATATGCCGTTGGACCTTTCGTGGTCCTGCACCTGCATTTCCAGATATTCCTGAAAACGACGGCGGTTCGGTAGTCCGGTCAGCGGGTCGAGATTGGCCAGCCGGTCGAGATGTTCCTTGCTGGTCCGCAAGGCGCTTTCAAGTTTCTTGCGGTCGGAAATATCAAAGCGGATGGCCGTGTAGCTATCCACCTTTCCAGCAGGTGACAAATGCGGGACGATGGTTGTATCGACCCAGTAATGCGAGCCGTCCTTGCGCCGATTGCAGATTTCGCCGTGCCAGATTTTGCCATGGGCGATCTCGCGATACATGTCGCGAAAGAAGTCCTTGCTGTGGACGCCCGAATGCAGGATGCGGTGGTTCGCGCCGATCAGTTCGCGCGCCGTATAGCCGCTGATCTCACAGAACTTGCGATTGACATAGGTGATGATGCCGCGCACATCCGTGTGAGCGACAATCGCAGCGCTGTCGAGCGCATAGCGAATGAAGTCGTCTTCAAGATCGGGCTGCAAGGGCTTTTGCAGCTTCCGCGCAATCTCTTCAACAGCGTCGGTAAAAGACGATGTCTGCTGGTCCAGAGCGTGCTTCTTTTCCGGCGCCGCTTTTTTCTCTGTCATGCGGTATGTCTCAGCATGGGGGATGTTGCTGCTTAATCATAGCAAATTTTATCCGTACTTTCCAGAATATAGTATTATTGTTTAGAAATATACAATCTAGTGAATAATTTGAAAATTACATAAGTATCCTCGTTTTATTTAAACTCAGCTTCAACCTACGGTAATCAATTGTATTTCCGGGTTGCTTCTAGGTATGGTTGTTTATGTGCTGGCGTCCAGTCGAGCCTATTTCCGCAGACGTTCGGCAATACGGGCTCTGTTGATCGCCATTGCTTCGTCGGAAGGTTCCCAGTCGCAACACCATTCAGGCGGGATGCCGATCGGCAATTCATGGGTTGCGGTGAACTGGGGCGCGTAACCTCTGGCCTGCATTTCGGCCACAAGCGAGGCCTGACGTTTCGCCAGATAGCCGAGGCGCATATAGAAAAACCGGACATGGCCGGTTCCAAGCGTGTAGGCGGGCGGGTTTCTCCGATCCGTGGTGGTTTCGCCGCGCTGGATCGCTGCTTTCACAAGGGCGAAAACACGCGGCAATTCCCGGTATTCCGCAATAAGATGCGGCCCGGTCAGCTCCGCTGGGGGAATGCAGTTAATGCGTGTCAATTCTCAAAATCCCGCTCGCCCTGAGATTGAATTCGAGAACCGAATAGGCCAAGTCGCCCTGATGCTCAAGCTAATTTAGCTGGCTATTAAAAGATAAGGCCTTGAGATCAAATGGAAATGGCGGCAAATCTGCCGCCATCCAAGCCGTTTCGTTCGCTCTATCTGTGATCGCTCAATGCGCAATCATGACATGGCGCACGGCGGTATAGTCCTCAAGCGCATAGATCGACATGTCCTTGCCATAGCCGGATTGTTTCAACCCGCCATGCGGCATTTCATTGGTCAGCATGAAATGTGTATTGATCCAGGTGCAGCCATATTGCAGGCGGGCTGCGGTCTGCATGCCCTTGCTGACATCTTTGGTCCACACCGACGAGGCAAGACCGTAATCGCTGTCATTGGCCCATTGCACGGCTTCATCGACATCGCTGAAGCGCGTGACCGAAACAACCGGACCGAAGACTTCGCGGCGTACGATTTCATCATCCTGCGTTGCTCCGGCAATCACGGTCGGCTCGAAGAAGAAGCCGTTGGCGCCCGATGTCTTGCCGCCGGTCGTCACCTCGATATGCTTATGCTCGCGGGCGCGGGCGACAAAACTCTCGACACGATCCCGCTGACGGCGGGAAATGAGTGGTCCGATCTCGTTTTGGCTGTCGTCTTCCAGATTGTAGCGGATGCTGGAAACGGCGGATGACAAGTCAGCGACGAAACGATCATAGATGCGCGCATCGGCATAGATGCGGCAGGCGGCGGTGCAGTCCTGACCGGCATTGTAATAGCCGAAGGTGCGAATGCCGTTGACGACAGCTTCCACATCCGCATCGTCAAAGACGATGACCGGCGCCTTGCCGCCAAGTTCCAGATGGGTGCGCTTCACGCTCTTGGCTGCCGCCTGCAAGACCTTCTTGCCGGTTGCGACGTCCCCAGTGATCGACACCATATCGACACGCGGATGATTGATCAGCGCGTTGCCGACCGTTTCACCACGTCCCAACACGATATTGACGACACCCTCCGGCAGAATATCCGCCAGCAGTCTGGCCATTTTCAGCGCGGTCAGCGGCGTCTGTTCGGATGGTTTGAAAACCACCGTATTACCGCCCGCAATGGCTGGCGCCAGTTTCCACGCCATCATCATCAGCGGATAGTTCCACGGGGCGATGGAGCCGATGATGCCGACCGGATCGCGGCGGATCATCGACGTGTGGTTCGGCAAATATTCGGCGGCAATCGGTCCGTGGAGATTGCGCACCGCGCCAGCAAAGAAGCGGTAACAATCGACAATGGCCGGAATCTCGTCATTGATGACGGCGTTGATCGGTTTGCCGCAATTAAGCGCTTCCAGTGTGGCAAAGGCCTCCGCATCGCGCTCAATCGCATCGGCGATCTTGAGAAGGTAGTTGGAACGTTCGCCGGGCGTGGTGCGCGACCAGCTTTTGAACGCCTTGTCGGCGGCGCTGACTGCGGCATCGACCTGCGCCAGCGAGGCTTCCGGCAGTTTGAGAACGGTCTCGCCGGTCTTGGGATTGAGGACGTTTTCCTCGGTTTCCGTGCCAGCTTCAAAGCGCGAGCCAATCAGCATTTCGGTGTTCATATCGTTCTCCCTTGTGTCATTTCCCGTGACCGGCGACCTGATCGCCATCGCGGGTGAGATAGTAGGCGGCGAGGATGGGCAGGAAGGTCACCAGAACCACTACCATGGCCACCACATTGGTGACGGGGCGCTGGCGTGGCCGGATCAGTTCCTGAAGCATCCAGATTGGCAGGGTCATCTGCTGGCCGCCGGTAAATGTGGTGACGATCACTTCGTCGAAAGACAGTGCAAAGGCGAGCATGCCGCCTGCGAGCAAGGCCGTTCCGATATTCGGCAGGATCACATAGCGGAAGGTCTGGAACCCGTTTGCGCCAAGATCCATCGAGGCTTCGATCAGCGAACCGGAAGTGCGTCGAAAGCGGGCCACGGCATTGTTGTAGACGACCACCACGCAGAAGGTGGCGTGACCAAGCACAATGGTCCACATCGAAAACGGAATGTCGAACAGCGAGAAGGCCGAGCGCAAGGCAATGCCGGTGACAACGCCGGGCAGTGCGATGGGCAGGATGACCAGCAGCGAAATGCTTTCACGTCCGAAAAAATGGGTTCGGCTAACAGCAGCGGCACAGAGCGTACCAAGCACGAGCGCAATCAGGGTCGCAATCGTGGCCACCTGCACGGAGAGCGCAAGCGACGACCACACATCGGCACGGTTCCATGTCACGGCGAACCATTGCAGTGTGAAGCCCGGCGGCGGCCATTGATAGCTTTTCTCTTCCGTCGTGAAGGCATAGACGAAGATCAGCAGGATGGGCAGATGCAGGAAGGCGAGGCCCAGTCCGGCAGCAAGCTTCAATCCGAAGGAAGCGCGGTTGTTGCGATCAGAGCGCATCGAAAGCCCCCTGTTTCTTGGCGATCCAAAGATAGATGGCCATGATGACGATCGGCACGACGGAGAAGGCAGCAGCGAGCGGCACATTGCCTGCCGTTCCCTGCTGGGTATAGACGGCTTGTCCGATGAACAGGCGCGACGAGCCGATGATCTGCGGAATGATGTAATCGCCGAGTGTCAGCGAAAAGGTGAAGATCGACCCCGCGATGATGCCGGGCATGGCGAGCGGCATCAGCACGGTTCGGAAGGTTTGCGCAGGCGTTGCTCCGAGGTCGGACGAGGCTTCCACCAGATTGCCCGGCACACGCTCCAGCGCCGCCTGTGTCGGCAGGATCATATAGGGCAGCCAGATATAGACAAAGACGATGAACGTGCCGAGATAACTGACCGACAGTGAATTGCCGCCGATAATTGGCACAGACAGGATGCCGTCGAGCAGCCAGGACAGGTGCAATTTTGCGAATATCCAGGTCAGAATGCCTTCCTTGGCAAGGATCAGCTTCCACGCATAGACCTTAACCAGATAGCTAGACCAAAGCGGCAGCATGATGCCGAGATAAAACAACGCCTTCCAGCGGCCGCGCGCATAGCGGGCGGCATAATAGGCGATTGGAAAGGCGACGAAGGCAGACGCAACCGTCACCAGTGCGGCCATTGATACGGTGCGGATGATGATGTCGAGATTGGCGGAGTTTAAAAGCTGCGCGTAGGTCGCGAGCGTGAAACTATAGTCGATGAGCCCGGAAAAATCGTCGACCGAGAAGAAGCTCTGTAACAGAAGCGCGATCAGCGAGCCGATATAGATAATGCCCAGCCACAAAAGCGGCGGCGTGAGCATGAGAAACAGCAGCATCCCCGGACGACGCCAGAAAAGGTCGGAGAGACGACCAAGTATCCCGCCGTGCTGCGGCAGGATGGAGGTCGGATTGGCCCCAGAATTTGCTCCGGAGTTTCCGAGTGTGGAAGCCTGCGCGCCGCTCATGCTGCCTGATCCATGTAATGAACGTCAACCGGATTCCAGACGATGCGGATATCCGATCCCGTCTCGGGAACACTTGCACCTGCGGGCAGCATGACATGCAATCTGGCACCTTCGGCTTCAACCCCGAGACGTGTGGCGGAGCCGAGAAAGCTGGCGGTTTCGATCCGCGCTGCAACGCCGACCTTGTCGCCTTTATCTGCAAGGCGAATGGATTCCGGCCGGAGGCTGGCCCAGCGGCGCTCGCCGCCAAATGCGGCCATGATTTCCGGTGCGACGACATTGGAAGAGCCGACAAAATCCGCAACGAAACGGGTCTGGGGACGATTATAGATTTCCTGCGGTGTTCCGGCCTGAACGATGCGGCCATTGTTGAAGACTGCGATGCGGTCCGCCATGGACAGTGCTTCGCCCTGATCGTGGGTCACGAAGACGAAGGTGATGCCGAGCGCCTTTTGCAGGCTCTTGAGCTCTTCCTGCATCTGTTCGCGCAGTTTGAGGTCAAGCGCGCCGAGCGGCTCATCGAGAAGTAGCACTTTCGGCTTGTTGACGAGGGCGCGCGCCAGCGCGACGCGCTGCCGCTGCCCGCCGGAAAGCTGGCTTGGCTTGCGGGCGCCATAGCCGGGCAGCTTGACCAGTTCGAGCATTTCCTCGGCGGCGCGGTGGCGTTCAGCCTTTCCGGCACCCCGCACCATCAGCCCATAGGCCACATTGTCCAGAATGCTAAGATGCGGAAACAGCGCATAATCCTGAAAAACCGTGTTGACGTTGCGCCGATAGGGCGGCACGCCACCGGCGCTTTCGCCAAAAATCTCTATTGTTCCGTCGGTCGGCTGTTCGAAGCCCGCGATCAACCGTAGGCAGGTCGTCTTGCCGGAACCGGAAGGGCCCAGCATGGCAAAGAACTCGCCGGGCGCGATGGTCAGGTTGACGTGATCGACGGCCCGGACTTCGCCGAAGTGCCGGCTCACATTTTCAAAACGAACTGCTGCTGTCATGGCTCTACCCATCATCGAGAACGCCAGCCTCCGTTGGCGGGCGCGTCTGTCCGTTCCCTTCCTTCAGCTGAAGGAAGGGCAATGTTTGTAATTGTGATGGTCGATGTCAGCGACCGCCAATGACGCCGATATAATCCGACACCCAGCGATGATAGGGTACGCATTCGCCCTGGCTTTCGCATTTGGCCGTCGGTGTGCGCCAGAAGCTGATCTTGGCAAAATTATCGAAGCCGTTGATCGCGCAGCCTTCGTCGGTCAGAAGCGCATTGCCCTTACAGGCTGCTGGAACGGACGGTACGGCACCGAACCATGCGGCGGCGTCGCCCTGAACCTTCGGTTTTAACGAGTGCTCGAACCACTTATAGGCGCAATTGGGGTGCTCGCTATCCACGTGGAGCATGGTGGTGTCAGCCCAGCCGGTTGCGCCTTCTTCTGGGAAAGTCGAGCCGACCTTGGCATTTTCCGACTTCAGGAGATTGACCTGGAACGGCCATGAACCGGAAGCCACGACGCCCTCATTCTTGAAGTCATCGATCTGGATCATGGCGTCGTGCCAATAACGGCTGACGAGCTTACGCTGCCCGCGCAGGAGATCGAGCGCTGCCTTATACTGGTCTTCGTTGAGTTCGTACGGGTTCTTGATGCCGAGTTCCGGCTTGTGCTTCATGAGATAAAGCGCGGCGTCGGCGATATAGATCGGCCCGTCATAGGCCTGTACGCGGCCCTTGTTGGACTTGCCGTCCGGCAGGGTCTGTTCTTCGAACACCACGTTCCAGCTCTTCGGCGCTTCGCCCTTGAAGACCTCGGTGTTGTACATCAGCACATTCGGACCCCAGAGATAGGGCACGCCGTAATGCACGCCTTTGACGGTGAACCACGGCGCATTTTGCAGCCGTTCGTCCACCGTTTTCCAGCTTGGGATGAGGTCCGTATTGATCGGCTGCACGCGCTTACCCGCCACGAGGCGCAATGAGGCGTCACCAGAGGCGGTGACGAGATCGAAGCCGCCTTCATTCATCAGCGCCACCATTTCGTCGGAGGTGGCGGCAGTCTTCACACTGACCTTGCAGCCGGTTTCCCCTTCGAAATCGGTGACCCAGTCGTAGTTCTTATCGGTTTCGCCGCGTTCGATATAGCCCGCCCAGGCCACGATGCTCAGCGCGCCTTCACCTTCGCCAATTGCTTTCAGCGGTTCGGCGGCAATGGCCTGCGTGGCAAAGCTCGCGACGGCCATTAAAGCGGTACAGGATTGCAGAAATTTTCTCATCGACCACTCCCGTTTTATTCACATTCAGTGATTTTGTTCCCGGAGCAGATGGTGTGCTTAAACCCTGCCTTTCGCAAATTCATTTATCGGAAAGCTGGTATCGATTTTTCCGATATCGGAGCTGGTGTGCTAACGCAGTCGGCCAGAACGCGCAGCCTCGGCAATGCCGATGAAGTCGCGTGCGGATTGCGGCAGGCTCGATCCTTTTCGCCATGCCATACCAATCTGCACGACGGGCAGCGATCCCGAAACATCGCGGCTTTCGATCCGGTCGCCTTCCAGCGACCAGGGGCGATAGACGAGATCGGGGAGGAGGGCTATGCCCGCGCCCGTGGCCACCAAACTGCGCACGGCTTCCACCGATCGCGTGCGGAAAGCCACATGCGGACGGGCACCGAGGGCGGCCAGAAGTTTGCCGGTATTTTCCTCGATTTCATCAACCGTCAGCATGATCAGCGGTTCCTTCGCGATATCACTGACTGAAATGCTGTCGATGGAGACGAGCTCGTGCCCGAGCGGCAGCCACAACCGATAGGGCGAGGTTTCGAGAATTTCCGCATGTAGCGCCATGCGGTCACGCAGGTTTGAAATCACCATCACCGCCACGTCCAGTTCACCGCCAACAAGCAGATGTTCCAGATAGGAACCATTGTCTTCGATGGCGCTGATTTCGACGCCCGGAAAGGCGCGGCGATAGCGGGCGAGCAGGTCGGACAACACGTAGCCAGCGACCAGCGATGTTACACCAAGATTGAGCTTGCCTTTTTCCTGAATGCGCTGGTCGACGAAAGAGCGGCGGGCATCCGAAACGCCGGTCAGAATCTTGGTGGCGTGGCGCAGAAACTGATGGCCGTTATGTGTCACCGTCAGGCCGCGGGGATGGCGCTCGAAAAGCTCGACATTCAGGTCGGTTTCCAGCTCCTTGATCGCCTCCGTGACAGAAGACTGCGAAATTGACAATTTTTGCGCCGCACGGGTGATCGACCCTTGCTCCGCAACTGCAACGAAATACTGTAACTGCCTTAATGTAAACGCCATTTCGGCAGTTAACCGTGACCGGTGAAAGATTGCAAGAGTGGTGGATAGGAACTAAAAGCGGATGATCTGAACGGCGTTGTATGCTAGTTTTGCAACACTGAGAGACGAACATCTAAGATAAAAATAAATTCACTTTCTTATTTCAACCAGTTTGAGTAGTGGCCTGCGCCAATAGCGGTCTTCTTCACCCGCAGTGAACGGTTCGACGACAGATAATGCCTCATTGCAGGCAAAGCGTGCCGCCTAACGCGTATAATTGCCCGTTGATGCTCGACCTTTGGTCAGTGAGTGTTGAAAAATGAATTATGAAAATCGTGGCGCTGGACACGGCGAAGCCGCAGCGACGACAGGCGTAAATGGTCTGCCCATCGACGATGCGCAGGGAAAAAAGGCGCTGGGCAAGGCGGGTCTTGGGGCTGCTCGCGAGCAGATCCTGACAGGTGCTGATTTCGCTGACCCCGGAAAACCGGGCGAACGGCTGGACCTCTTCTTCGAAGAACTGGCCGACAGATTTTCGGATTCGGTTGCCGTTGTTTCGGACGGGCGCAACTGGACCTATCGGGAACTCGACAACCGCGCCAACCAGTTTGCGCGTCTGCTGATCGAACGCGGTGTTCGTCCTGGTGACCGCATCGGCCTGCTGCTCGACCGTTCTGCCGACACGTATATCGCGCTGCTCGCCGTCATGAAGGCGGGCGCGGCCTATGTGCCACTGGCGACCGCATTTCCGGAAGATCGCATGGCCCTCATCATCGAGGATGCCAATGTAAAGCTCGTCATTTCGCTTGAGGCCTATACGGCCCGCGTCGAACAGATGCCCGTGCCGCATGTGCTGATCGACGGGGCGGGCGCTGAAATTTCAAAGCAGTCCGTCGCGCCACTGGACAAGGCTGCAAGGGCCGCAAATCCGGATCAGATTTGCTATATTCTCTATACGTCTGGCACGACCGGCAGGCCAAAAGGCGTCGCCATCCTGCATCAGAGCTTCTGCAACTTCCTGCGTGTCGCGGCGATGTCCTATGGCTACAGGCCGGGCGACCGTGTTTATCACGGCATGACCATCGCCTTCGATTTTTCGGCTGAAGAATATTGGGTGCCGTTTACGGCAGGCGCGACCGTAGTGCCCGCCCCGGGGCCGATGACGCTGGTGGGCGAAGAACTCGCGGATTTCCTGCGGAAGAATGACATCAACTGCATGGCGTGCAGCCCAACGCTTTTGTCTTCCATCGAAACCGATGTGCCGAAGCTGCGCCTGCTGATGGTGGGCGGCGAAGCCTGTCCGCTCAATTTGGTGGCGCGCTGGACAAAGCCGGGACGCCTGCTTCTCAATACTTACGGGCCCACGGAAGCGACCGTCACGGCAACCATGGGCGTTCTGACGCCCGACAAGCCAGTGACCATCGGTGCGCCGTTGCCGACCTATTCGATAGTCATCATCGAACCGACCGAGCCCAAGCTGACCGACCCGGATCAACTGGGCGAAATCGGCATCGCCGGTATCGGCCTCGCGGTCGGTTATCTCAACCGGCAGGATTTGACCGACCAGAAATTCATTCCTGATTTCATCGGTCTGCCTAACAATCCGTCAGCACGCATCTATCGCACCGGCGATCTGGGGCGCATTAATGCTGCGGGCGAGATCGAGTATCATGGGCGTATCGACACGCAGGTGAAGATTCGCGGCTACCGCATCGAGCTTGGCGAGATCGAAGCCGTTCTGCTCGATCAGCCCGGCGTTGCGCAAGCTGCCGTCACCACCTGGGAAATCGAGCCAGGTCGTGTGGAGCTGGTCGCCTATTACGCGCTGAAGTCGGGCGTGCCACCGCTGCAGCGTGCCGATATTGCGCGTGAGCTGAAGCGTCGTCTGCCGTCCTACATGGTTCCCGCCTATCTTGAAGAACTTGACGCCATTCCAATGACGGTCTCCAACAAGGCCGATCTGAAGCGCCTGCCAAAGCCGACCAATGTGCGCCTTTCGGCGGAGCGCGAAATCGTCCCGCCGAGCAATGACGATCAGCGCTTCATGGCGGACGCGCTGGCCGCAGTGCTTAATCTCGATGAAGTTTCGGTCGAGGATCATTTCTTCGACGATCTGGGCGCCAATTCGCTGCTGATGGCGCGGTTCTGCGCCCGCGTGCGTACAGCGCAGGGTTGGGAAACGGCGTCGATGCGGGATATCTACCTGCATCCAACCATCGCAAGTCTGGCGACGCATCTGCACGCGCCGCAGCAGAAGACCGCGGCCACGGTTGAGCGTCAACTCACTCACAAGGCATCGAATTTTGCTTACTGGACCTGCGGCGCTGCACAGCTCGCCTTCTATGCAGTCTATGCCTATATCGGGCTGGTTTTCTTCGATGGCGGTCTCGACTGGGTCTATGACGCGCTCGACAACCCGCTTCAGCTCTATTTCCGATGTGTCGTTCTCGCTGGGGCAAGCTTCTTCGCGATGACGGGCTTTGCCATCGCAGCAAAATGGCTGCTGATCGGACGCTGGAAGACAGAAAGCTTTCCAATCTGGGGGCTGCGCTATTACCGCTTCTGGGTGGTGAAGACCTTGATCCGCACCGCGCCGGTGGTGCTGTTCCGCGGCAATCCGCTCTATAGCCTCTATCTGCGGCTGCTCGGTGCAAAGCTTGGCCGCAACACGGCCATCGAATGCCGGGCAATTCCGGTTTGCACCGATCTGATTTCCATTGGCGAGAATTCCATTTTGCGCCGCGAATCCAACATTCTCGGCTTTACGGCTGAAAGCGGCTATATCCATACGGGCACGATCACCATTGGTGACGGCGCTTTTGTGGGCGTTGGTTCGACCATCGATATCGACACCAAAATCGGCAATGGCGCGCAGCTTGGCCATGCGTCGTCGTTGCAGCGTGGCCAGAGCATCCCCGATGGTGAACATTGGCATGGGTCGCCCGCAGCGCCCACTACTGCGGATTATTGCAAGGTGCGCAGCATTACGCTGTCGAAAACCCGCCGTATCATGTTCGAGATCGTGCAGCTTGTCGGGCTGTTCATGCTGGTCACGCCGTTCCCTTTACTGTTCCATAGCTACTGGCAAAATGTCAGCGACGATTATCAGGAAACCATCGGCATCGTGGCCATCGGCACGACCGTTACGCTATTCGGCGTGCTGGCAACCTCGTTTATTGCTGCGGTTGCCGTGCCGCGACTGGCCAGCCTGTTCCTGAAGCCAAACCGCACCTATACGCTTTACGGCTTCCATTACTGGCTGCAGTCGATGGTGGAACTGGCCAGCAATTCGCGTCTTCTCAATCTGCTGTTCGGCGATAGTTCTGCCGTCGTGCACTATATCCGGGCCATCGGCTGGAAGCTCAACAAGGTGGTCCAGACCGGGTCCAATTTCGGCACCAACCAGCAGCATGAAAACCCGCTTCTGTGCGAAATCGGCAGTCAGACAATGGTGTCGGATGGTCTGTTTATGATCAACACGCACAAGTCGGCGGCGACATTCCGGCTGGAGCATACCAAGGTCGGCGAGCGGAACTATTTCGGCAATAATATCTTCTATCCGTCCGACGGACGGACCGGGGATAACTGTCTGCTCGGCACCAAGGTTATGGTGCCGATCGAGGGGCCTATGCGCGAGAATGTCGGGCTTCTGGGTTCGCCCTGCTTTGAAATTCCGCGCATGGTCAATCGCGACAAGGAACTGATCGCCAATATTGAGGAAGAGGACCGCCTGCGCCGCTTGCGCCGCAAGAACTTCCACAATTTCCGCACCGGACTGATGTTCCTGGCGGAGCAATGGCTGATGCTGTTTGCAACGCTGGCGATCTGGGACCGTGCGCTGAACTATTATGACGACTGGAAGTACAACGCGCTGTTTGTGGCCGTGGTTCTGACGGCGGGCATTGCAATACCGTTCTATATCTTCATCGAAAGGCTCTCGCTCGGCTTCGGCAGACTGAAACCGCGTATGACGACGATCTATGATGAAGCTTTCTGGCGGCATGAGCGCCATTGGAAACTGTCGGATTCGCCGATTACGCAGCTTTTCGCCGGAACGCCGTTCCGTCCGATGATTCTGCGCTGCCTTGGCGTGAAGGTCGGTCGCCGCGTCTATGACGGCGGCGCCAATCTGACCGAACGTTCGCTGGTGGAAATCGGCGACGATGCAACCTTGAATGAAGGTTGTGTGATCCAGCCGCATTCGCTGGAGGAGGGTGCTTTCAAGTCCGACTTCATCCGCATCGGCAATGGCTGCACGCTCGGACCATCGGCATTCGTCCATTATGGCGTCGTCATGGGCGACGGCTCTATCGTTGATGTGGATTCCTTTGTCATGAAGGGTGAGGTGCTTGAGCCTTATTCCGTCTGGCGTGGTAATCCGGCCAAGCTCAACCGTTTCGTCGTCCCGGTGACGAAGGATGGGACGGTGCTGGCCAATGTCAAACAGGCGGGCGCTTCGATAGCGCATCGCCCGACGGAGGCTGCCGCTTGAGCAAAGCCGTCTCCGACACGAGCGAAATCCGGCTCGCAGCCGTGACGGCAGAATTGCGGTCACGGATCGCGGCGCTGGAGCTGGCACCGGGTCAGGAAGAGCTGGTCGCGGACAATGCCAGTTCACTGGAGGAAGCGGACGAGGACGAGGATGCGCGGCCACGCGCTGTGTTTGCAGGCGACGATCTGGTCGGCTTCCTCATGTATGATGCGACAAGCGACGGGGACAATGCGTTGATCTATCGCTTCATGATCGACCGCGCTTTTCAGGGGCGGGGTTACGGAAAGGCCGCGTTGCAGCTGGTCCTGGCTGAGATCAGGGCGCTCGATCATATTCGTCGCATCTCGATCTGCTACGAACCCGAAAACGAAGGCGCGCGCCAACTTTATGCTAAAGCGGGCTTTGTCGAAGATGGTCTCGATGAAGATGGCGAGATGATCGCCCACCTCAATCTTCGGGACTGATGAAACGGATATGGCGCGCTTCGATCCATTGGAAATTGCGCTGAACCAAGCCATGCAGGCTGTCGCCACGGCGGGCATTTCAACCGCTTGCCGGGTCATTCGGGACGGGGATGAAACCCGATTGCTGGCCGACGAAAATGCTACGCTTCCGACGCGAAATCCGGTTCGCCGTCGCGCCAGCGGGGCCGCCCGCCTTGCGGCGCGGGAATTGCTCATAAAGCATGGCAGAGGCGGTTTTGCGATTTTGCGGGGTAGCTCGGGCGAACCAATCTGGCCATCGGGCATTGTCGGGTCGCTCGCCCATGATGACGATATGGCTGTTGCTGCTGTTGCAAGCAGCGCCGATTTTCTTTCGGTCGGGATCGATGTGGAGCCGGCTATTGCGCTGCCGGAGGACATTGCCGCGCTGGTGAAACAGCCGGGCGACCGTTTGCCTGAAGGCGCAGCCGATGCAGATCGTATTCTTTTTTGCGCCAAAGAGGCGGTTTATAAGGCCGTCTATCCGCTGGACCGCGTGGTGCTGAACTATGACGACATCATTGTCGATCTTCAGCAGGGATATGCGCATACGACGACAGGCAGAACGGTTCGGGTCGTCTTTTGCCGTGCGCCGAAAATTATAATGCTGGCCTATCTCTAAAACGCATCGAAGGCCGGAATCTGGCGGGTTCCCGGCCTTCGACATGTGTGGAGACGTATCAGGAATGAGCTGATACGAACTCCGACATTCTGACGATCAGGAAGGTGCCGACGGTCGCACCGGCATCCTGAAGACCGATGGTCTTTTCCTGGAAGGCTGCTGCCTTGCCATGCTGGGCCACCAGAGACTTGGTTGCTTCCAGCGCGTCTTCAGCGGCCTTGGCTGTCGCAGCCAGTGCGTCGGGCAGGGAAGCACCGACGGCAGCCTGTGCTTCAAGCGTAACGGCAATCGGATCGAGCACGTCGAGCAGGGTCTTGTCGCCGACCTTGGCCTTGCCACGTTCGGCAATACCGTCACGATAAGCGCGCCAGAAGGCGGCAACTTCCGCAGTGCCCAGTTCTTCGACGCCTTCGGTCGCCTTGCTTGCGCGCAGGAAACCGGTTGCCGTCAGCGTGCCCATGGTGGACGGGGCGACGCGGGCCATGGTGGCACCCGCCAGACGCAGCAGCTTGGAGATACCAGCCGCTTCGCCTTCTGCGGCGGTAGCTTCGGCAGCGGCTGCGAAAGCCTTGCTCATGGTGATGCCGAGATCGCTGTCGCCGACCTTGCCGTCAAGCGCGATCAGGAATTCGCGCTGTTCTGCGAAAAGCTGCTTCCAGCTGTCGAAGAGGTTGATGAGATCGGAAGCCTTGATGGAGTTCATGGCGTTACCTCAACCGGCAATGTGCTTGAAGAACGGCGTGTTCGCCGAAGCGGCGATAAGCGGCTCCAGTTCGTCGTCCAGATGCAGCACGGAGATCGAAGCGCCAGCCATTTCCATGGCGGTGGCGAATTCGCCGATCCAGATGTGCTTTACCTTGACGCCGCGCTCGTCGAAAAGCTGGGCTACGCGACGGAACATGATGTAAAGTTCTTCCAGCGGGGTGCCGCCGAGACCGTTCAGCAGAACGGCAACTTCATCGCCCTTGGCATAATCCTGTTCGGCAAAGATGCGGCCCAGAAGCTGGTCGACAACGGAGTCGGCCGGTGCAAGCTTGGTGCGGCTGATGCCCGGTTCGCCATGGATGCCCATGCCGATTTCCATTTCATCGTCGCCGATGGAGAAAGTGGCATGGCCGATTTCAGGCACAACGCAGCTCGATAGCGCAACACCCATCGTGCGGGTGCGCAGGCGCGCCTTGTCGGCGAGACGCGTCACTTCATCGAGCGACAGGCCGTTGGCGGCTGCCGCACCGGCTGCCTTGTAGATGAAGAAAATGCCTGCAACGCCACGGCGCTTGTGTTCTTCACCGACGACCGACGAAGCTACGTCATCGTTGCCGACAACCTGCTTGACGGTGATGCCGTCGAGGTCGGCCAATTCCGCAGCCATGTCGAAATTGATGATGTCGCCCGTGTAGTTGCCATAGATGTAGAGCACGCCCGCGCCCTGATCGATAGCCTTGGTGACCTGATACATCTGTTCAGCGCTTGGCGACTGGAACACGCCACCGACAGCTGCGCCGTCGATCATGTTTTCGCCGATATAGCCGAGGAAGGTCGGCAGATGGCCCGAGCCGCCGCCG
Organism: Ochrobactrum soli; assembly: GCF_003664555.1. Taxonomy (NCBI): domain Bacteria; kingdom Pseudomonadati; phylum Pseudomonadota; class Alphaproteobacteria; order Hyphomicrobiales; family Brucellaceae; genus Ochrobactrum; species Ochrobactrum soli. The sequence continues at coordinate 95,047 of NZ_RCHH01000009.1, forward strand.
GTTGCGATGCCAACCTTGCCAGCCTTCGGCGTGGCGGTGACCATGCAGCGCTTGTCGTCATTGACGAAGGTGAGTTCGGGATGCGCCCGATAGATGCCTTCCAGCATCTCATCAACGAAATTGACTGGATCGTTCAGGAATTTCTTCATGATTTCCTCTTGAGATTATCGGGTTATTTCTTGCGCTGCTGGGTGACGAAGAAGGCGGCGGCCAGAAGAATGAAGCAGCCGACGACGAGACGCTGCCATGTGCTGGGAATGCCGACGAGCACCAGAACGCTGTTGATGACGGTGATGAGCAAAACGCCCAGAATGGTGCCGAAAACGCTGCCCGTGCCGCCGGTAATCCGTGCGCCGCCCAGAACCACAGCGGCGATGACGCTGATTTCGGTTCCGACAAAGTCGAACGGGCTGGACTGACGGTTGGCGCAAACATGGATGATGCCTGCAAGACCCGCGAGACCACCGGCATATCCGAACAGGAATAGGTGGATGGTACGCAGATTATAGCCGAGGCGGCTGGCGATCTGGCTGTTGCCGCCCATGGCGAAAATGGCACGGCCCATCAAGGTGCGGTTTAAGATCCACCAGGTCAGGATCGCCGCGGCTGGCAGGATCAGGAAGTAGAACGGCATGGTGATGGTGGCGCCATTGGCGGATTCGAACTGGAACAAAGGCAGGCGGCCAAACGCGCCCATCGTCGGCGGCAGCGACATGATCCAGACCGTGCCGACGAACGCGAGCAAAAAGCCACGGAACAGATATTGCGTGCCAATGGTGACGATCAGCGACGGAACTTTCAGACTGTGTACCAAAACGCCGTTGATAAGGCCGAGAATGACGCCACCCGCAATCGCCATCAGGATGACGAAGACGATGGGCAGCGTCGGCATATAGGCCTGCACCAGAAGCGTCAGTGAATAGACTGTACAGGCGGCAATGGCCGTAAACGAGACATCGATGCCGCCAGCGGCGAGAATGATGAAGACGCCAAGCGCGAACAGGCCCATCACGACACTGGCGCGACCAATATCGATCAGGGTCGAAGCCTGCAGGAATGCAGGATTGACGATCGACACGATCACGCAGATCGCGACCAGAAGGAAGAAGGTGATGGATTCAGGGCGCCTGCGAATGAAGTCACCCAGCTTGAAGGACCGGGTCTGGCCCAGTTCCTGCTGATATTGCGACGCGCTCATTGCGGTAGCTCCTTTTGCGACGACATCATGGCTTGGTAGAGCTGGTCTTCCGTCGCCTCGGCGGCGTCAAATTCCTTGACGATGCTTCCCGCGTTCATGACGAGAATGCGGTCGGCGTTTTGCAGCAGTTCGGGCAGGTCATCGCTGACGATGATGAGACCCATGCCTGCTTCGGCCAGTGTCTGGATTGCGCGGTAGATTGTATCCTTCGATCCGACATCGACGCCGACAGTCGGGCCGTGCAGCACAAGCAGCTTCGGACCGATGCTGAGCCAGCGACCGATGAGAACGCGCTGCTGATTGCCGCCCGAAAGAGCGCCGACCGGCAGGTCCATATTTTTGGTATTGAGGCGCATCTGCTCCATCAGCGAGGCTGCGATTTCGCGGCCTTTCTTCTGGTCCACGATGCCGATCTTGTTGCTGAGGCGGGTCAGGATCAGCGCGATTTCGTTTTCGAAAATCGACTTGTCGAGGAAAAGCCCCTCGGCCAGACGATCCTCCGGCACATAGCCGATACCGAGTTCTATGGCTTCGGCAGGGTTCTTGACGTTGATCTTGCGGCCTTCGAGCGTAATCGCGCCGTTGGATGCCGGATCAACGCCGGTGATTGCCATTGCCAGCTCGTTGCGGCCAGAATCGGCAAGACCCGTAATGCCGAGAACCTCGCCCTTTCGGAGCGCCAGGTTGACATTCTTGAAATCCGGCGACGATAGACCGTCCAGTTTCAGCAGTTCTGCCTCGCCCGGCGTGCCGGTGCGGTAACGTTCGGCGTCAATTTCACGGCCGATCATCAGTTCGGACAACTGCTTCTTGGTGTAATTTTCAATCGGGCCTTGCGCCACGCACTGGCCGTCGCGAAACACGACGGCGTTACCGCCAATGCGATAGCATTCGTCGAGCTTGTGGGTCACGAAGAGGACGGCGACATTGTCTGCGCGCAGGCGATTGACGACTTCGATGAGGTTGTCGACTTCGCGGCGCGTCAGCGACGTGGTCGGCTCGTCCATGATGACCAGCTTGGCGCTCGTGGCGATCGCACGGGAAATGGCGACCAGCTGGCGCATGGCAAGCGGCAGTTCGGAAACGATGGTGTTCAGGAAGGCGCGGTCCGTCGGCAGCCCGACAGTGGCGAGCGCACGTTCCGCCGTCTGGCGCAGCTTGGTGCGGTCGAAACGGCGCAACAACTTGCCATTGCCTTCAACGAGCTGCTGATTAAGCGCTACGTTTTCGGCAACCGTGAGGTTAGGGATCAGTGAAAGGTCCTGATAGACGGTCTCGATGCCTGCAGCCAGTGACTGAATCGGATCGAGTTCTTTATAGGTCTTGCCGTTGAGAACAATTTCACCCTCGCTCGGACCATGCGCGCCGGACATGATCTTGATAACGGTGCTCTTGCCGCATCCATTCTCGCCGAGAAGGTGATAAGCCTCTCCTAGATCGAGCGTGAGGTCGATGCCGCGCAATGCATGCACGCCGCCGAACCGCTTGTGGATGTTGCGCAATTCGAGAAAACGTTCCGGTGTCCGGCCATTTTCCGTCTCATTGTTCATCGTAGTTGACACGTTAATTCCTCTGCCACAGTGCATCATTGCGCTTGCGCGCAGCGGTTCCGCTGTCGGCTGGTTGGCGGCAAAATCAACCGGGGTTAGTTGCCCGGATGCTTTCCATTCGCGGAAAGCACCCGAGGCCTTGACGCTAAGTGGCGATGGTGAACGGAACGGTCGCCACCCGCAGTCGGATCTTCTGAGACTTCTTAGAACAGGTGTTCCTTGTAGGAATCCTTGTCGGCGATAACCATGCCGTTACCGATGACGAGGAGGCCTTCGCCTGCACCCTTCTTCACCGAAACCTTGTTGTAGCCTTCAACGCCGAGGTCGATGCCGTCCTTGACTTCCTTCTTTTCCAGCAGAAGCTTGGCGACAGCATTCATCGCCATGCCAGCCTTCTGCGGGTCCCAGAAGCCGATAGCCGTGATGGCGCCGGATTCCAGAAGGTCAGCCGAAGGGTTCGGAAGGCCGGTGCCGACGAGGCAGACCTTGCCGCTTAAGCCCGCTTCATCGATCGCGCGGCCAATGCCGAGAACGTCGTTGCCAGCCGAACTCTGGAAGCCTTTCAGGTCAGGATGCTTGCGCAGGATTTCCTTGGCCTTCTCGTAGGTGCCGTTGGCATCGTCGAAGGATTCATTGTTCGGATCGACCAGCTGCATATCCGGGTACTGCTTGGCGTTTTCTTCAGCCGAGCCAACCCACTGCATATGCGTGCGGCTGCCGAGCGAACCAACGAAGGTCGTCCACTTGCCGCTCTTGCCCATGCACTGTGCAAGACGTTCGTTCAGGGCTTTGCCATAGTCGGCATTGTCGAATGCTTCGACGTCGGCCATGGTGTTGACCTGGTTGTCGGCTTCGTGGGTCACGACAACAATGCCGCGTTCGATGGCGCGCTTGAAGGTGCCTTCGAGAACAGCCGGATCCATCGGCACGACGGCCAGAGCGTTAACGCCCTTGGCAACCAGATCCTGAACGATCTGAAGCTGCTGTGCCGCGTCGGCAGTTGCCGGGCCGCTCTGGGTTGCAACCACATCCGGGTTGGCCTTCTGATAGGCTTCAACGCCGGTGTTCATGCGGTCGAACCACGGAATACCGCTGATCTTGACGACGGTTGCGATGACCGGCTTTTCCTGCGCGACCAGCGTGCCTGCGCCGCCTGCGAGTGCAGTGGCAGCAATGAGCGCACCAGTGAGCAGCTTCTTTGTCTTTGCTTTCATGACTTCCTCCTCGTTAAGAGTCCCTCAGTATTACGGTTTGGTGCTTGAGGGTTGAGCACCAATGGGTGCCTTGGAGCGATTGCCCAAGGTAAAGAAACTGGCGACGTCGTAGCGTCCGACAGCGAGGAATGCGAGCAGTAGCAGCCCCCAGGCAAAGTCGCGGACGAAGTTGGACAGTCCACCGAAGTTGAGCAGGCTCGACATGAGCTGCAAGGCGATGGCGCTCAGCACCACGCAGATGATACGACCGTAACCACCTTCTGGCTTCACGCCTGCCATCACGACGATGAGAATGGCGACCAGCAGATAAGAGCTGCCGTAATCATATTTCACATTGACGTTGCGTGCGGCGATGATGATGCCTGCAATGCCTGCCAGAAGGCCGCTTGTTGCATAGGTCGCAATCAGAACGCGGGCGCGGGGAAAACCGGCGAAGACGGCTGCCTTCGGGTTGGTGCCCATCAGCATCAGCCATGCGCCGAAAGGCGTGAAGCGAACCACGGCGCCGATCAGAATGGCGACCGCAAGGAAAATCAGAAAGCTGATCGGGACGGCGAGGAACATGTCATTGCCGATGCGCGACAACAGGTCAGGGCTGCCGACCATCACGGCGCGGCCTTCCGAGACCACGACGGCCAGACCCATGAAAGCCATCTGCGTGCCGAGCGTGCAGAGAATGGGCGTGATGTTGAAACGCGCAATCAGGATGCCATTGATAATGCCGCCTGCAAGGCCGACGATCAGCGCAAGCACGATGAATGCAATGCTGAAACCGAGCGGATTGACAGAGGCCGACACGAAAGACGATGCAATAACCGCTGCAACCACGCCTGCGAGATTGGCAAGCGCGATACCCGAAAGGTCGATGCCGCCATTGCCGGCGCACATGGCCAGCATCACGCCGATGGCGAGAAGGCCGATTTCAGGCACCTGACCAGCCATGGACTGCAAGTTGAACAGGGAGAGAAAAGACCCGCCGGAGATGTACGCGCCAAGCGCGAGCAATCCCACATTAATGACAACAAGCATGGCAAGCGGGTTGCTTGTCCTCTGCATGGTCTCCTCCTACAGCGTTTACTAAACAAAAACTTATTTCACTAAACCTATTGCCTAGCTGACGGCGATGTCAAGCGGATGCTGCTGAAAATTCCGTTGATTTGCGCAGGTTTTCAGCTTAATCGTTTTAAAAACACGGCTGTTGTGTTTACTAAACAAATTGTGTTTTATCGTGGTGCTTTCTCAGTAGCATGATGCGGATTTCCGAATAAGATGCGCATTGAAGAGGATTCCAGCCCATCCTTTCTGGCTTTGCCTGAGCGGGCGGTGGGGCCGAATGGGTCCAAGAGGGGAATGACGTGCTGATGACGGCAGCCGTGCGGAGCGTATGAAAAAGAAGAAATCTTTTACGATCAGAGATATTGCCGAGAATGCGGGTGTTTCCCCCGCCACGGTTTCGCTTGTGCTCAACGGCAAGGGAGAAATCTCTGGCGAGACCCGCACGCGTGTTCTTGAAGCCGTGTCGCGGCTGAATTACGTGCCGCGTGTGGCCAAGACCAGCAACGGCACCACAGGGCCGGGCGAGACGATTCGCTTCCTTAAAATTTCCAAGCACGGCGGCACGGTCAATCGCGATCACAGCGTATTCGTTTCGGACTATATCGACGGCATGTCGTCGGAAGCGTCCCGCCGCAATTACACGCTGGAGGTGGCGAGCTTCGAGGGGCAGCCGGTCAGCGCCGTGGCCGAGTCGCTGGCGGGTGCGCCGGTTCGCGGTGTCATCGCGCTCGGCACCGAATTGTCGGCGGTTGATATCCACATGATACAGGGCATGGGCCTGCCCACGGTCTTCATCGATACGTTTTACGATGTCGTTGAGGCCAATTTTGTCGACATGAACAATGAAGACGCCGTCTTCAAGGTGCTGTCGCATTTCAAGCAGTCCGGCTTCTCCCGCATAGGCTTTGTTGCGAGCCCCACCGAGACGATGAACTTCCGGTTGCGTCGTGAAGCCTATGTAAAGAACATGCAGCGGTTGAACCTCAAGGTTCAGCCCGAGGATATCCTGTCGGTCGAATCGACCTATGAAGGCGCTTATCGCGACACGCGCGAATTGCTGCAATCGGGGCATGAGCTTGCCGAATGCTATTTCTGCACCAATGACATTATTGCCTATGGCTTCATCCGGGCCCTGAAGGAAAGCGGCGTGCGCATACCGGAAGATGTTTCGGTGATCGGCTTCGACAATCTGCCGCAGAGCGCCACCATGGAGCCGATGCTGACGACGGTGGATGTCTCCAAGCGCAAGATCGGCAATCTGGCCGTGTCGATACTGGACGATCTGATCAATGCGGCTGACAAACAGCCTGCGGTCAAGGTGCTTGTGGGCGCTGACCTTGTGATCCGGCAGAGCGATTCGGTTCTGTCATCGCGGAAGAAGAAGCGTCCGCAGATGGAAGAAGCTGGCGAGTGACTGCATTATTCCTCGGCGGTCCAGATTTTCTCGAAAACGGTTTTCGTTCTCGTTGCGCCAAAGATTATTTGTTTATAGCTTCGATCCTAACGACAAGTGGTTTTCCGCATCTCGGGCGCTGGCAGGATAATATTGCCGTTGAAGCGGCTATAGATGAGTGACGTGAAAGCTGCTCTGATCGGATTTAAAAGGGGAATTCGAATGACCAGACAGCCCAATTCCGTTGAAGCTCGCGATATCGCTTATCATTTCCATTCAAACACCAATGCGCGCCGTCATGAAGAAATCGGCCCGGTGGTGATTGAAAAGGGCGATGGCATCTACGTCGAAGACAATAACGGCAAGCGCTACATTGAGGCGATGGCTGGGCTTTGGAGCGTCGGCGTCGGCTTTTCGGAAAAGCGTCTGGCCGATGCAGCGCATAAGCAGATGCTGAAGTTGCCTTATTCGCATACTTTCACGCATCGCTCGCATCCGCCGGTTATCGAACTGGCTGAAAAGCTGATCAGCATTGCGCCGGTGCCGATGAGCAAGGTTTATTTCACCAATTCCGGCTCCGAAGCCAACGACACGATTATCAAGATGTTGTGGTTCCGCGCTAATGCCATGGGCCAGCCGCAGCGCACCAAGATTATCGGTCGCAAGCGCGGTTATCATGGTGTGACGATTGCTTCGGCCAGCGCCACCGGCCTGCCGGTCAATCACAACTCGTTCAATCTGCCCCTGCCAGGCTTCCTGCACACGACGTGTCCGCATTATTACCGCGATGCGCTGCCGGGCGAGACGGTGGATGAATTCACCACGCGTCTTGCCAAGGAATTGGAGGACATGATCCTCGCGGAAGGACCGGAAACGGTTGCAGCTTTCATCGGCGAGCCGGTGATGGGCGCAGGGGGCGTTGTCGTGCCACCGGAAGGTTATTGGGAAAAGATTCAGGCCGTGCTGCAGAAATACGATATTCTGCTGATCGCCGACGAAGTGATCTGCGGTTTTGGTCGTACCGGCAACATGTTCGGTTCGCAGACCTTCAACATGAAGCCGGATATCATGACGCTGTCGAAGCAGATTTCGTCGTCTTATCTGCCGATCTCGGCTTTCATGTTCAACGACCGCGTCTATCAGCCGGTGGCCGATGAAAGCGCGCGTCTTGGCGTGTTCGGTCACGGCTATACGGGATCGGGCCATCCGGTCGCAGCCGCCGTTGCGGTTGAGAATCTCAAGATTATCGAAGAGCGTGATCTGGTGACCAATGCGCGTGAAACGGGTGCCTATATGCAAAAGCGCCTGCGCGAACTGGCCGATCATCCGCTGGTCGGCGAAGTGCGAGGCGTTGGTCTCATTGCGGCACTTGAGCTGGTTGGCGACAAGGCCACCAAGGCACCGCATGAGAAGGTTGGCGCGCTGGGCGGTCTTGCCAATGCTGCGATGTTCGGCAATGGGGTCATCACCCGCAATATGGGCGACGCAATTGCCTTCTGTCCGCCGATGATCATCACGCCTGCGCAGGTCGATGATGTTGTTGCGGCAACGAAGAAGTCGCTGGATGAGGTCGCGGCCTCGCTCGGTCGCAGTTGATCTGAAAACGCCTTCAAGGGACAAACAAAACCCGCATCAGCGATGATGCGGGTTTTCATTTTATGATGGAGAAAAACGCCTGTTCAATTGCCTGTTTGCAAGCGTTGAAAGATCAGATTTCCGATCGGTATGGCCGATGTTGCAGCTGGGGACGGTGCATTGCACACATGCAGCACACGTTTGGTCTGGTGGAATTTGAAGTCGTGAATGAGCTTGCCGTCTCGCGAAACGGCTTGCGCCCTTATCCCCGCACGATAAGGACGCAGGTCGCTTTCCTGCAGGGAAGGGCAATATTTCCGGCATTTTTCCAGATAGCTCGTCTTGAGGAGGCTATCCTTCATTTCTTCGAACCCGGACGAAAGATGGGCAGTAATCACCTTCCAGAAGCCCGGAAATGCGGCATAAGTCGCCATGTCACGCAGACTCGCCGAGAATTTGGGATAACCCTCGCGGGAAAGACCCAAAACGGCATTGGGACCGACGGTCAGGCTGCCATCGATCATTGGCGTCAGATGTATGCCGAGAAACGGCATTGAAGGATCGGGCACCGGATAGATCATGCGTTCAACGAGTTTGTTCAATTCGGGCCGTAAGGCATAGTATTCGCCGCGAAACGGCACGATCTGGAAATCGATATCGACGCCCGACCGGCGGGCAAGGCGGTCGGCCTGCAGACCGGCGCAGGCGATAACCTGCCTGCTTTCCCAAACCTTGTCGCCCGCATGAACGCGCGCGTTATCCGCCCGTTCTTCAATGCGATCGACACTGATATTGAATACGATATCGCCGCCCGCGGCGCGAATGAGATCGGCCATGGCGCGGCAGACCGCGCGATAATCAACAATACCGCTTTGCTCGACCAACAAAGCGGCAAGTCCGGTCACAGCGGGTTCGAATTCGCGTAATTCACCGCCATTGAGACGGCGGCAGGTGATGCCGTTTGCGGCGGCATTGGTTTCAAGGGCAGCAAGGCGCTGCACTTCCACATCGTTGGTCGCCACGACAAGCTTGCCCGGAACGCGATAGGCTATGTTGTTCTCGTCACAAAACTGCTTCGTCATGCGTTCGCCAGCGCGGCAAAGCTCTGCCTTGAAGCTGCCGGGCTGATAATAGATGCCCGCATGGATCACACCGCTATTATGGCCGGTCTGATGCATCGCAACGGCGTTTTCCTTTTCCAGCACCAGAATGCGGGCTGAAGGCTCTCTCCTGACAATGGTAAGCGCCGTGGCAAGGCCGACAATACCGCCACCAACGAGACAATAATCATACATGATGGCGCCCGATATTCGCTGCATGCTGCATCAAAATTACCTTCCACAAAGTAGCACAAGCGTCAATGTCCTATAACAGCAATGTAGCTTCTGCCGCGCGGACGGATAGTCCTCTTTTGGGTGCATATCCCGACGTTGCCGGTGGTGCGAATATTTTTCCTTTGCACGTAAAATTGGTATCCCGTTCCTCTACAACCGCCGCGCGTTGCTCGATCATTGTTGGTATTGGAAGCGCTTGAGGCCGGGGCACAGGCTGGCGCTTTCGGGGTAATCGACAGCTTGAACGAGGGCGTAGGATGACAATACTTACAAGACGTATTTTTCTGGCCGCTTCCACGGCTGTTATTGGGGTGGTGGCTGCAAGCGCAAGCTCCGCCGCTGATGTAAAAATCAATATCGGTTATCAAACGGTGGTTGAGCCGTCGAAGGTTGCGCAGGCCGATGGCGAATATGAAAAGGCGGCCAATGCCGACATCAATTGGCGCAAGTTCGATTCAGGCGCGGATGTGATTGCGGCTGTGGCTTCCGGCGATATCGACATCGGCTATGTCGGCTCCAGCCCGCTGGCTGCTGCCGCCAGCCGCGAACTGCCGATTGAGACGTTTTTCGTCGTGGGGCTGATCGGTGAATCCGAGGCGCTGGTCGCGCGGGATGCCGCCTCCGTCAAGGACCTCGCAGGCAAGAAGGTTGCCGTGCCGTTTGTCTCGACCACGCATTACAGCCTGCTGGCCGCGCTCAAGCATGAGGGCATGGACAGCAAGTCGGTGGAAATCCTCAATCTGCGTCCGCCGGAAATTGCCGCCGCTTTCGAACGCGGCGACATTGACGCCGCTTATGTCTGGGACCCGGCATTGGGCCAGATCAAGACCAAGGGCAAAGTCATTCTGGATTCGGCCAAGGTTGCCGAATGGGGTGCGCCAACCTTTGACGCATGGATCGTCCGCAAGGATTTCGCCAGCGAGCATCCGGCAGCGGTACGGGATTTCGTGAAGGTAACCGGCAAGGCCTATGATGCCTATAATTCCAAGCCGGAAGCCTGGGATGCCAAATCACCGCAGGCGGAAAAGATTGCCCGCCTGACCGGCGCCAAGCAGGAAGAAATTCCAGCGCTCCTGAAAGGCTATGTCTATCCGTCGCTGAAGGATCAGGCCTCTGCCGACTATCTGGGCGGCGCAACCGTGAAGGCGATTGCGGACACTTCCGCCTTCCTGAAGGAGCAGGGCAAGATCGACAACGCGCTGCCGGATTATGCGCCTTACGTCACCACGAAATTCGTGACGGACGCGCTCGCCAGCAACTGATCCTGAGCGTTTCAGATCGAACAAACCCCTGTCCGCCGACCATTCCGGCGGGCAGGGGCATTTGCGGTAACAGGTAGGGCATATGAGCCAGCTCAAACTCAGTCAGATCAGCGTGCACTATGGCGGCACTGCGACACCGGCGCTCAACAATGTATCGCTTGACCTCTCGGCGGGCGAATTCGTTGTACTCACCGGGCGTTCAGGTTGCGGAAAAACGTCGTTGCTCAATGTCGCTGCCGGATTGTTGCAGCCGCAAAGCGGCGCGGTGACGCGAAACGGTGTTCGTCTGCAAGGTGCAGGACAAGGGCGGGCGGTGGTGTTCCAACACGATGCGCTGTTTCCATGGTTCAACACGCGCGACAATGTCGCCTTTGCCTTGCGACTGAAAGCCATTCCCCAGAGCGAGCGACGCCGCATCGCCGATGAATTGCTGGCGCAGGTCCGGTTGGAAGGCGCGGGCGACAAGGCGATCTGGGAATTGTCGGGCGGCATGCGCCAGCGTGTCGGACTGGCGCGGGCGCTGGCCTCAAAGCCGGATTTTCTATTGATGGACGAGCCGCTGGGCGCACTCGACGCGCTGACGCGTGAACGCATGCAGACGCTGTTGCTCGACATATGGGGCAAGAGCGCGGCGGGCGTCCTGATGGTCACGCATGGCATTGAGGAAGCATTGCTGCTCGCAACCAGAATTGTCGTGATGCTGCCGCATCCGGGGCGGATCGAGCGGGTGTTCGATGTGAATTTCGGCAGGCGTTATCTGGCGGGCGAGCCAGTGCGGTCCATCAAGACGGACCCGGCGTTCCTGCAAGCGCGGGGCGAACTGGCGGATGCCATATTCGAAGGAGAAGCCGCATGAGTGTTTCGACAGAAACGCGCAGCTATGACGATATTGCGCAAAGCAAATCGGAGAGTTCCACTGATCTGCCCCGGCTGGGTTCACGGCCATGGCTGTCGTTATTTTCCGGCACGCGTGCGATCAGCGCGGCGACGATTGTTGCTCTCATCCTTGTCTGGTGGTTGGCGGCAAGCCTGAAACTGGTCTCGCCGGTCTTTTTGCCGTCGCCCGCACAGGTTCTGGCCAAGTTTTTCAGCGTGGCGCAAAACGGTTTCGTCGATGCGACGCTGGCGCAGCATCTGATCGCGAGTCTTGCCCGCGTTTTTGCGGCGCTGGTCGTTTCGATCGTCATTGCCGTGCCGGTCGGCCTTGCCATTGGCCTTAGTCCCGTCGGGCGGGGTATTCTCGACCCCATTCTGGAATTTCTGCGCCCGATCCCGCCGCTTGCTTATCTGCCGCTGGTGGTGATCTGGTTCGGCATCGGCGAAACGTCGAAAGTGCTGGTCATCTTTTTGGCGATGCTGGCGCCGATTGCGCTTTCCACGGCATCCGGCGTGCGCAGCGTTTCGCAGGAGCGTTTGAATGCTGCGCGCGCCTTCGATGCAAGTCGTCGGCAACTGGTGCGTTTCGTTGTGCTGCCGCATACGCTGCCCTCGATCTTTACCGGGGTGCGCATTGCGCTGGGCGCAGGCTGGACCACGCTGGTAGCCGCGGAACTGGTTGCAGCGACCAGAGGCCTTGGTTTCATGATCCAGTCGGCCGCGCAGTTCCTTGTGACCGATGTGGTGATCATGGGCATTATCGTCATTGCGCTGATCGCTTTTGCGTTTGAACTGTCGTTGCGCAAGCTTGAATCCGTGCTGGTGCCCTGGGCGGGGCGCGATTGAGGCAGCAGGCTTTACAATATGTCGTGCACTGTCTTGCGCGGCGATAGCGTTCGAGAAGTAAAGAATTTCCCCTGAACCCCGTGAGGTTAGACGTTCGTTTCTGTGGCTGCGCTTATTTGTCTCTAACATAAGAACAAGAAGAAGCCGGTGTTTCAGGAGCAGTATTGATGCGCATTACAAGACGTAAATTTGCAGGACTTCTCGCCGGTTCGGCTGCATTACCATTGATCGGCAGTGTGCCTGCTTTCGCGCAGGAAAACGTGCTGCGCATCGGTTACCAGAAATACGGCACGCTGGTTCTGCTCAAGGCGCGCGGCATTCTCGAAGAGAAGTTGCAGAAGATCGGCTTTGACGTGCGCTGGACCGAGTTTCCGGCAGGGCCACAGCTTCTCGAAGCGCTGAATGTCGGCGCGGTTGATTTTGGCACCACCGGCGAAACGCCGCCGATCTTCGCGCAGGCAGCCGGTGCGCCGCTTGTCTATATTGCGCATGAGCCTCCGGCGCCGACCGGCGAGGCCATTCTGGTGCCGAAGGACAGCCCCATCAAGACGGTTGCAGAGCTGAAGGGCAAGAACGTCGCGCTCAACAAAGGTTCGAATGTTCACTACCTTCTGGTCAAGGCGCTTGAAGATGCAGGCCTTGCCTATACCGACATCAAAACCACCTTCCTGCCACCTGCCGATGCGCGCGCCGCTTTTGAGCGTGGCGCAGTCGATGCCTGGGTGATCTGGGATCCTTTTCAGGCCGCAGCGGAAATCGCCATTGAAGCGCGCGAGTTGCGCAACGGCGAAGGGCTTGTGCCCAACCATCAGTTCTATCTTGGCGCAAAGCCCTTTGTGGATGCGAACCCGCAAGCCATCGATATCGTTATCGATGCGATTGCCGAGATCGATACATGGATCAAGGACAATACGGCGACGGTCGCGGCAGAACTTGCGCCTTCGGTCGGCATTCCGGAAAATGTTCTTGTCCGTGCCGTTGAGCGTCAGTCCTATGGCGTCAAGCCGCTCGATGCAGCGGTCATCGCCCAGCAGCAGGAAATTGCAGACACCTTCTTCAAACTCGGCCTCATTCCCAAGGAAATTTCCATTGCCGAGGTGACGCGCAAGGGAGCGGCTTGATGGCGGATTCAAGCATTTCGGGCATTTCCGGCTTTGCCGGTAAGAGCAGCACAGGCAATGTCCCGCGTTTCAAATCGCTCGGCAAACTGCTTGCACCATGGGCGCTGCCGATTGTTCTTTTGATCGTCTGGGAGATCGCCGCGCGTACCGGCCTGATCACGGCGCGATTGATGCCGGCTCCCAGCACGGTGGCGGCGGCATTCTGGAAGTCGCTGCTGGACGGAACGCTGATCTATCATACCTATATTTCCACACAGCGCGCCTTGATCGGTCTCGTCATCGGTGGTGGCTTGGGTTTTGTCGCCGGGATCGTCAACGGTCTCTGGAAACCAGCCGAAACGCTGCTCGACAGCACCTTGCAAATGCTGCGCAACATCCCGCATCTGGCGCTTATTCCGCTCGTCATCCTGTGGTTCGGGATTGATGAAACCGCCAAGATTTTTCTCGTTTCCATCGGCGTTTTCTTTCCGATCTATATCAACACGTTTTACGGCGTGCGCACCATCGATCCCCAATTGATCGAGATGGCGCATGTCTATGGGTTGGATCGGAAGGCGCTGATCCAGCGCATTATCTTGCCGGGTGCTCTGCCGTCGATCCTTGTCGGCCTGCGCTATGCTCTGGGCTTCATGTGGCTGACGCTGATCGTTGCCGAGACCATTTCGGCCACCAGCGGCATTGGCTATATGACCATGAATGCGCGTGAGTTTCTGATGACCGATGTGGTGTTGCTCGGCATCATCATCTATGCGCTTCTCGGCAAAGTGGCCGACACGGCAACCCGTCTCATCGAAAAGCGTGTGCTTGTCTGGCATCCGGCCTATCAGCCGGAGAAAGGCAAAAACTGATGGCTGCGGTTCAGGACACATATGATGTCGCAACGACCGCTCGCGGTGCGGAAGTGGATGGTGGATTGCCCATTTCGCTTTCCCGTGTCGACCGTACCTTCGGTAGCCTCAAGGTTCTGCGGCACTTCAACCTGGAGGTGCCGTCCGGGCAGTTTCTGGCCGTTGTCGGGCGCTCTGGCGGTGGCAAGTCCACGCTTCTGCGCCTGATTTCGGGGCTCGACCTGCCCGATGGCGGGCGCGTTACGGTGGGTGGAGAAGCGCTGACTGGCATCAGCCCATCGGTGCGTCTGCTGTTTCAGGAAGCACGGCTGGTGCCGTGGCAGCGCGTGACCGACAATGTCGGCATAGCGCGTGGCGAAAACTGGCGCGAGGCCGCACTCTCCGTCCTGTCGGATGTGGGGCTTGAAGGGCGCGGCAATGACTGGCCTTCCGTCCTGTCCGGCGGCCAGCGGCAGCGTGTGGCGTTGGCGAGGGCGCTGGTCAGCGATCCGAAAATCCTGCTTTTGGACGAGCCCTTTGGCGCGCTCGATGCGTTGACGCGTATCGAGATGCACCGTCTTCTGGAACGCATCTGGACGAAGCGTGGCTTTACGACGGTCCTGATCACCCACGATGTGGCCGAAGCTGTCGCACTCGCTGATCGGGTCATCGTTTTACGCGAGGGGTCGATTGCGCTCGATATCGACATTGATCTGGAGCGCCCGCGCCGCAAACTTGCCGATGCCCGCGCGATTGACCTGCAAAAGCGGATTCTGGACGCGGTGTAAGAGCCTGTTCCAAAAGTCGCCCTGTGCGGCTGCAAATGGCAATTTTCTACGTTCCGGTGCTCACGTACCTTAAGTACGCTCCGCTCCGGTACGCGAAAATCACCATTTTCACGCACACATGCTGCTTTTTGGTTCAGGCTCTAAGCGATCTCCCAAAAACACGATATGAAAAACGCTGCGATCTGAATTGATCGCGGCGCGAACCCGTGCCCGCCCTTGACAGCCATTGCGATATCGATAAATTCCAACTGGACTAGTGGAAAGACCAGTGGGTCAGTGGGAGCAGCGTTGATCGTCGCACATAATCTTCTGCTCGATAAGAACACGGGCCTGGGGCGAAACCTGGAGCGGCGTACCATCAAGGATGTGATCGCCGACAAGATCGCAGCGCTTATTGCGTCCGGTTTGCTGGCGGTGGGCGATGAGCTGCCGGGCGAACGCGAATTGTCCGCAGCGCTTTCGGTCAGTCGCCAGACGGTGCGCAGCGCCATCCAGACGCTTGCGGCGCGCGGTGTGCTGGAAGTTTCGCACGGATCGCGCACGCGCGTCGCCAAAGCCGATCTTACCGGCATGGCGGTCGGCATAACATCAAGGCTCAATGTCGATCTTTACGATGTCCATGCCGTGCATGCGGCGAGACTGCTGGTCGAGCAGCAGATCGTCGGCGATGCCGCCGAGCGCATTTCCGACGAAGCGCTGGATATATTGCGTCGCTCGCTCAAGGCGCAGATTGATTGCCTGAATGATCCGGTTCGTTTCCTGATCTGCGACCGCGAGTTTCACGTCACGATCTATCGTGAATGCGGAAACCCGCTGCTCGCCGACATCGTTACCGATCTTTACACCTATATGCTGGAGCATCGCCGCCGCGCCGTTGCGCAGCCGGGCGCAATTGATGGCAGTTTTTCCGACCATCAGGCGATCTTGCAAGCGCTTGAAAAGCGCGACCGCGAGGCGGCGATGGCGGCCTTCGCCGCGCATGAAGAACGCATTTATGTTTCAACCAAGAACTTGCTTGCCAAGGTGCGCGACAAGCGCGGCTGAGGGAGTTGGATGCGGTCAGCATCCGTGAATGGGAAAGGCGAAATCGCATGCATGTTTTGATTATCGGCGCAGCAGGAATGGTTGGCCGCAAGCTTTCCGAAGCAATCGCCCGTGATGGCGGCATTGACGGAAAGCCCGTCGAGCAGTTGACGCTGGTGGATGTGGCTGCGCCGACCCCGCCGGAGGGCTTTACTGGTACGGTCCATGCGAGCGCCGGGGATATTTCCGATCCAGCCGTCACACGCGCGCTGATTGCCAAGCGACCGGACCTTATCTTTCACCTGGCGGCCATCGTTTCCGGTGAAGCGGAACTCGATTTCGACAAAGGCTATGCGATCAATCTCGACGGTACGCGCTATCTGCTCGAGGCGATCCGCAAGGAAGGCGAAAAGGCGCCCTACAAACCGCGTGTTGTTTTCACCTCGTCCATTGCCGTGTTCGGCGCGCCATTCCCGGAAAAGATCGACGACGAGTTTTTCCTGACGCCGCGCACCAGCTATGGCGCGCAAAAGGCAATCGGCGAACTGCTGCTGGCAGACTATGCCCGCAAAGGCTTTCTGGATGGGATCGGCATTCGCCTGCCCACCGTCTGCATTCGTCCCGGCAAGCCAAACAAGGCGGCATCGGGCTTCTTCTCCAATATTCTGCGCGAACCGCTGGTCGGACAGGAAGCGATCCTGCCGGTCGATGAATCGGTACGCCATTGGCATGTGAGCCCGCGCCGGGCGGTTGGCTTCCTGCTTCATGCCGCGACTATCGATCTGGCTAAAGTCGGGCATCGTTGCATCCTCAATATGCCGGGTTTGTCTGCCACCGTTGGAGAACAAATTGAAGCATTGCGCCGTGTCGCTGGCGACAAGGCCGTGGCGCTTATCCGCCGGGAGTCCGACCCGCTGATTGAAGGCATCGTCGCCGGTTGGGCGCAGGACTTCGATGCGAGCCGCGCCATCGCTCTTGGTTTTGTCGGTGACAAATCCTTCGATGAAATCATCCGTATCCATATCGAGGATGAACTTGAGAAGGCCTGATCGGCAAGGCAACTGAAATAAAGGGAGGTTCGCATGGCGCCGGGCAAAACGGCAACCGTGATTGGTCTTGGCTCGATGGGGTGGGGCGCAGCCCTGTCCCTGCTGCGCGCGGGCTTTCACGTCAAGGGCGTGGATATTCGTGACGAAGTGCTGAAGCGGTTCACGGAAGAGGGCGGCGAGGCTTTTTCCGCACCTGCCGATGCGGGCACAAGTGATGTTGTCTTTGTCTTCGTGGTCAATTCCGATCAGGCCATGGAAGTGCTGTTTGGCCCAAAAGGAGCGGTGCAGACCGCCGCGCCCGGCACGGTATTTCTTCTATGCGTGACAATGGCGCCAAGCGTGACGGTCGAGATCGCTGCCAAGCTTGAAGCTGCGGGAATGGCGGTTATCGATGCACCGGTTTCTGGCGGTTTTCAAAAGGCGCTGACCGGCGAAATAACGGTCATGGGTTCCGGCGCGGATGCAGCTTTCGCGAAAGCCGCCCCGGCTCTGGACGCCGTTGCGGCCAAAGTGTTCCGGCTTGGGGAAGAGTTCGGCCTTGGCTCAAAAGTCAAGATGATCAATCAGTTGCTGGCAGGTGTTCACATCGCCGCTGCCGCTGAAGCGCTGACGCTCGCCGCCAAAGTGGGTCTCGACTTGCAGACGGTATTTGATGTCATCCGCGTTTCTGCTGGTTCGTCCTGGATGTTCGAAAATCGCGGGCCGCATATCGTTGATGGTGATTATACGCCGCGTTCTGCGGTCAATATTTTCGTCAAGGATATGGGGATTGTGGCTGGCGAAGCGTCTGATGCAGGCGGCTCCACGCCGCTTAGCGAAGCCGCGCTGGCCTTGTTCAAGCAAGCATCCGAGGCCGGTTTCGGCCTCGAAGACGATGCCGCCGTTGCCAAGATTTTGGCCGCGCGCAGCGGCATTGCCTTGCCGGGCATGGAGAAATAATTGATGGCTATCGTATTGGGCGCCATTGCCGATGACTTCACCGGAGCCACGGACCTTGCCGGGCTATTGGCCCGCAGCGGCTATCCGGTTTCGCTGCGCTTCGGATTGCCCAGTGAAACTGACGCGGCGGAAACGACCGCACCATTCGAAATCATCGCGCTGAAATGCCGGACAATTCCCGTTGATGAGGCCGTGGCTCAGGTGCGCGCAGCATATGCGTGGCTGAAAGCAGCAGGTGCGCAGCGGTTCTACTGGAAATATTGCTCGACATTCGACAGCACTGCCGCAGGCAATATAGGGCCGGTCGCGGAAGCTCTGATGGCCGATATTGGCACGTCGCAGACGATCTATTGTCCGGCTTTTCCTGAAAACGGTCGCAGCATTTTCATGGGGCATCTTTTCGTCGGTGAACAGCCGCTGGATGAAAGCCCGATGAAGGATCATCCGCTGACACCGATGCAGGATTCCAGCCTGGTGCGTTTGCTGCAACCGCAGGTCAAAGGCAAGGTCGGATTGGCCAATCGCCTCATTGTGGCACGCGGTGCCGATGCCCTGAAAGCGCGGCTCGCGGAACTGGCTAGCCAGGGTGTGGCACATGTCATCGTTGATGCGGTCGCCGATGAGGACCTTGGAACCATTGCCGAGGCTACGCTTAATCTGCCCTTGCTCACCGGGGGTAGCGCGCTTGCCATGCCATTGCCGCGTCTGTTGGCTGAGGCAGGGCAGTTGCAGCAAGACAGGCAAGAGGCGCAGGAGCCTGCCGTTGGTGAAGGCCAAATCGTGCTTTCCGGCAGTTGTTCGGCGATGACACTCAAACAGGTTGCGCATTATGCGCAAAGAGCCGCGAGCTACCGGCTCGACCCGCTGGAACTGGCGGAACATGGCGCTGGCGAGGCTTTCGCGTGGCTCCGGCAGCGCTCATTGAATGAACCGAAGCTGATCTATGCCAGCGCAGAACCCGCATCGGTTCGTGCGGCGCAGGAAAAGCTTGGCGTGGAGCGGGCAGGGCAGATTGTCGAAGAGGCTCTTGCCGCTCTGGCGCGCGAGGCTTTCAGTCTTGGCATTCGCCGTTTCGTGGTGGCGGGTGGTGAAACATCCGGCGCAGTGGCGCAGGCGCTTGGCGTCTCGCGCGTGATGGTCGGCAGGGAAATCACCCCCGGCGTTCCGTGGACCTTTGCCACGATCAAGGGCGAGACAGCGGCGCTGGCGCTCAAATCAGGTAATTTCGGTTCCGAGAGCTTTTTTGAAACGGCGCTGCGCAAGCTGGGGGCAGTATGAGCGAAGAAGCGCGGCTACGCGAAAGCATATGCCTGATGGCGAAATCCATGTTCGACCGAGGGCTCACCGGCGGTTCGTCGGGCAATATTTCAGCCCGCTTGTCAGACGGGCGGTTGCTCGTCACCCCGACCGGCAGTTCTTTCGGCAATCTCGATCCGGCAAGGCTGGCCTTGTTCGACAGCGAAGGCAAATTTGTCGGCGGCGACAAGCCGACCAAGGAAATGCCGCTGCACGCTGCATTTTACGAAACGCGGGCAGCCAAAACGGGCGCTGTGGTGCATCTGCATTCCTGCCATTCCGTCGCGCTGTCCATGCTGCCGGATGTGGACCCGGACAATATGCTCCCGCCGCTGACCGCCTATTCGATTATGAAACTCGGTAAGGTAAAGCTGCTGCCCTATTTCATCCCCGGCGATCCCGCGATGGGCGATGCGATTCGTGGTCTGGCAGGCAAGCGAAGCGCCGTAATGCTGGCTAATCACGGTCCGGTCGTTGCCGCCAAGGATCTGGAAGCGGCGGTCTATGCCGTTGAAGAGCTTGAGGAAACCGCGAAGCTCGCCATGCTCACGCGCGGTTTGAAACCGAACATGCTGACGGAGGCGCAAATCCGCCAGATCGTCGATAAATTTGATGTGGAGTGGGATTGATATGGCGCGTTTTTCAGCCAATCTCGGCTTTCTCTGGCAAGAATTGCCGCTGCCTGACGCCATCCGCGCTGCAAAGGCCGCCGGTTTCGATGCTGTGGAATGCCATTGGCCCTATAAATTCGAGCCTGGCGATGTCGCTGCCGCCTTGCGCGATACCGAATTGACGATGCTTGGCCTCAATACAATTCGCGGCAATGTCGAGGCTGGCGAGAATGGTCTGGCAGCGCTTGCCGGACGGGAAGATGAGGCGCAGGCAGCGATTCGTCAGGCTGTGGATTATGCGGTCGCCATCGGTGCCCTGAATATCCATGTGATGGCCGGAAAAGCAGAAGGCGAAGCGGCGCATCGCACATTCATTGCAAATCTTACATATGCCTGCGAACTGGCCGCCACCCACGGCATAACGATCCTGATCGAGCCGCTCAATCATCGTGATGCGCCGGGATATTTTCTGAAGACATCAGAACAAGCCATTGCAATCATTCAAGAAGTGGCGGCAAGCAATCTGAAGCTGATGTTCGATTGCTACCATCTTCAAATCATGGAAGGCGATATCAGCAAACGGCTGGAAGCGTTGCAGCCGCATATCGGGCATGTCCAGATTGCGGCAGTGCCGGATAGAGCCGAGCCCGACCACGGCGAACTGGATTACCGGCATATTGTACAGTTGCTTGATGCTCTCGGCTATGAAAGGCCGCTCGGTGCCGAATATCGCCCGAAAACGACGACCGATGCCGGGCTGTCATGGCTGGTCGGGATGAAGGCTTCGCGATGAGGGCAACGGCTCGCACAATCTCTTTAGCTAATGTTTCGGAATTGCGGCAAAACGAGATTGACTCGCGGCCTTCGACCGGCCAACAATGGACAAGTGGTCCGTTCACCTTACCAGTTAAGGGTGAAACGGTCCCGGCAGGGAATTGACGGCATACGCAATAAGCGCGCCTGACTATCAGCTGCGCAGCATCGACCCACTATTGAAATTCGATAATGCATTCAGGCCGAAGCATATCCGCCCTCCGGGTTTCGAGGATCGTCAGGATCTTGCTTCAATAGAAAATTCAAATTGAAAACGCGCTCTGAGGCCGGGGCCGCAACACGGAGGATTGCTGGGATGAGTGAGGCAACGGGTGCGAAAAGTGGGGCCATTGCGCTTGTCACCGGCGGCGGTACAGGTGTGGGCCGCGCTATCGCCAAGGCCCTCGGAGCACAAGGTTATAACGTCGTGATTTCCGGTCGTCGCATCGATGTGCTGGAAAAGGCAGCATCCGATCTTGCTTCGCAAACGGGGGGAAGCTTTCACTCAATCGCAGCTGATGTGGGCGACCCGGTCGCCGTTCGCAAACTGTTTGATGCGATTGTTGAAAAGTTCGGACGGCTCGACCTTCTGGTCAACAATGCGGGCGTTCTCGTTCCGGGTGTGCCGCTTGAAGAGGTGACGTTCGAAGACTGGAGCGCGATTGTCGGCGCCAATCTCACAGGCGCTTTTCTGTGTACGCAGCAGGCTTTCCGCGTAATGAAGGCGCAAAGCCCGCGCGGCGGGCGCATCATCAATAATGGGTCCATTTCCGCCACCACGCCGCGCCCCAATTCAGCGCCTTATACGGCGACGAAACATGCCATTGCCGGGCTGACCAAATCGACCGCCCTCGACGGGCGCAATTTCGATATTGCCTGCGGCCAGATCGATATCGGCAATGCCGCCAGCGATATGACGCAGAAGATTTCGACCGGCGTCATTCAGGCGAATGGAACCATGGCGGCAGAGCCGACCATTGATCCTGCACATGTCGCCAATGCGGTTGTCTATATGGCAAGCTTGCCGCTCGACGCCAATGTGCTGACCATGACCGTCATGGCAACCAAGATGCCCTTTGTGGGCCGTGGTTAAATAAAAACGGGAATGCGCACCGAAAGAGGAATTCGGCGCGGAGAGCATGCAAAGCAAGGAGAATATTCGCGAAAGATCTGAGCGTCGGAAGTGAGGAGCCGACATTCACATCTTCTGAAAATACAGAATGCAGTCTGGGAGGAGATGCATGGCCACTGTTCAATTCGCCGAAGTGAAAAAGTCTTTCGGCAATTTCCCCGTCATCAAAGGCGTTAATATCGATATTGAAGATGGCGAGTTCGTCATTCTCGTCGGCCCTTCGGGCTGCGGAAAATCGACCCTGCTGCGCATGCTGGCTGGACTGGAGAATATTTCCGGCGGCGAAATTCGCATCGGCGGCAGGCCGGTCAACAACCTGCCGCCCAAGGAACGCGATATCGCCATGGTGTTCCAGAATTATGCGCTCTATCCGCATATGACGGTCGCCAAGAACATGGCGTTCTCGCTGATGCTGAATTCAGCGCCGCAGGCGGAAATCGACAAGCGTGTGAATTATGCCGCTGGCATTCTGGGCCTAACCAATCTGCTCGACCGCTATCCGCGCCAGCTTTCCGGTGGTCAGCGCCAGCGCGTGGCTATGGGACGCGCCATTGTTCGCGATCCGCAGGTTTTCCTGTTCGATGAGCCTTTGTCCAATCTCGACGCCAAGCTGCGCGTTGCGATGCGCGCCGAGATCAAGGAACTGCATCACCGCCTGAAAACGACGACCGTTTATGTGACGCACGACCAGATCGAAGCCATGACCATGGCCGACAAGATCGTCGTCATGCATGACGGCATTGTTGAGCAGGTGGGTTCGCCGCTGGAACTCTATGACAATCCCAACAATCTGTTTGTGGCGGGCTTTATCGGTTCTCCGGCTATGAACATGATCAAGGGCAAGCTTGATCCGCAAAACCCGCAGGTGTTCGTGGCTACCGATGGCACGAGGCTGCCCCTGTCGCGCAGCTATCCGCAGGCTGTGGGGCGAGACCTCGTTTACGGTCTGCGCCCGGAATATATCCGGCTTGACGGTGCGGGTCTGGCCGCGCCCGTGGTGGTGATCGAACCGACCGGCTATGAAACGCAGATGGTCGTGAATTTCGGCGGCACGGAAGTCACCTGTGTTTTCCGCGAACGCGTCGATGTGCGCCCCGGCGAGGCGATCAATATTTCTATCGACCCCGGCAATGTTCACCTCTTCGACGAAGAGAGCGGCATGCGCCTTATTGGATGAATTTATACAAGGCACGCTGAAGGAGGGGAGAGCCGGAGGCCGTGTCTTTTCTGGGAAAGTGCATTTCACCAGATAGCCGTTTTCGCCTGCAGGGACAGTGAACACGGCGTAACCAAGTCCCATTTTTGGAGGAGGAGCATAATGACTATCAGAAGAAGAACATTCCTGACAGGAACGGCAAGTCTTGTTGGCGCGGCGGGTTTGTCGGGCCTCGGCATCCGTCCGTCTTTTGCAGCCGAACCGGATTATAAGCCGGAAGCGGGCGCCAGCCTGCGCGTGTTGCGCTGGACGCCTTTTGTGAAGGGCGATGAGGAAAGCTGGCTCGCCAACACCAAGAAGTTTACCGAAGCCACCGGCGTGGAAGTGCGCATCGACAAGGAAAGCTGGGAAGATATTCGTCCAAAGGCTGCGGTTGCCGCCAATGTGGGCTCTGGCCCCGATATCGTGATGTGCTGGTTCGACGATGCCCACCAGTATCCTGACAAGTTGGTCGATCTGACGGAGCTTGGCACTTATCTCGACGGGAAATATGGCGGTTTCTATGACGGCCTCAAGGGTTATGCGACCCGCGAAGGCAAGTTCATCGCCATGCCGCTGACAGCAATCGGCAACGCGATTGTCTATCGCGACAGCCATATGAAAGCGGCTGGCTTCAGCGAATTCCCGCAGGACACCAAGGGCTTCCTTGAGCTTTGCAAGGCCATGAAAGCCAAGGGAACACCTGCTGGCTTCCCGCATGGCAAGGCTGTCGGTGACGGCAACAACTATGCGCATTGGCTGCTCTGGAGCCATGGTGCGCAGATGGTTGATGAAAGCGGCAAGGTGACGATCAACTCGCCGGAAACCATTGCCGCCATCAACTATGCCAAGGAGCTTTATGCGACCTTCATTCCGGGCACGGAAAGCTGGCTCGACATCAACAACAACCGTGCGTTCCTCGCCGGTCAGGTGTCGCTGACGGCCAATGGCGTTTCCATCTACTATGCGGCGAAGAATGATCCGAAACTTAGCGAATTCGCCGCTGACATGCGCAGCACGAACTTCCCCATTGGCCCGGTCGGCAAGAGCGTAGAACTGCACCAGACCAGCTCGCTTCTGCTGTTCAAGCATTCGAAATATCCGGAAGCAGCCAAGGCCTACATCAAATTCATGATGGAAGCCGATCAGATGAACGCCTGGCTTGAAGGTTCCAGCGCCTATTGCTGCCAGCCGCTCAAGGCTTTCGCGGATAATCCGGTGTGGAAGGCAAATCCGATCCATACGCCTTATGCCCGCGCTTCGGAAACGCTGCGTCCGAACGGCTATGCCGGTCCGCTCGGCTATGCTTCGGCAGCCGTCATGGCCGACTATGTTCTGGTCGACATGTTCGCCTCCGCCGTTACCGGTGCTTCCACGCCGGAAGAAGCTGTGGCGAGCGCCGAAAAACGCGCCAACCGCTATTATCGCGTCTAGTCGCTGGAGCGGAGGCGCGAAGCCTAACTTCGCGCCTCGTTTCTTTTTGGGTTCTGGAGATTTGTATCCATGACGATGACCAATTCACCCGGAGCCGGAGTATCCGGCGATCCCGGTGCGATAAAACGGCCTTTCATGTCTCGCCTTGCGAATAATCACAACATGCTGGGCTTTCTGTTCATGCTGCCCGCAGCGGTTTTTCTGGTCTGCTTCCTGACCTATCCGCTTGGTCTCGGCGTCTGGCTCGGCTTTACCGACACGAAGATTGGCCGCGATGGCATTTTCATCGGCTTGGAAAATTACGAGTTTCTGTGGGATGACAGTGTCTTCTGGCTGTCGGTGTTCAACACCGTACTCTACACAACCGTGGCGTCGGTGTTGAAATTCGGTCTCGGCCTCTGGCTCGCGCTGCTGTTGAACGAAAACCTGCCGTGCAAATCGTTCTTCCGCGCCATCGTGCTGTTGCCATGGGTGGTGCCGACCGTGCTTTCAGCACTGGCATTCTGGTGGATCTACGATTCCCAGTTCTCGATCATTTCGTGGTCGCTGATCAAAATGGGCCTCATCGATCAACCCATCAATTTCCTTGGCGATCCAACCAATGCGCGTCTTTCGGTGATTGCAGCCAATGTCTGGCGCGGCATTCCTTTCGTGGCGATTTCGCTTCTCGCTGGCTTGCAGACCATTCCCGCCTCATTGCAGGAAGCAGCATCGCTGGATGGTGCCTCAAGCTGGCAGCGGTTCCGGCATGTGACATTGCCGATGCTGACGCCGATCATCGCGGTGGTGATGACGTTCTCCGTGTTGTTCACCTTCACGGATTTCCAGTTGATCTACGTTCTGACCAAGGGCGGCCCGGTCAACGCAACCCACCTGATGGCGACCCTGTCTTTCCAGCGCGCCATTCCCGGCGGCCAATTGGGTGAGGGTGCTGCGATTGCGGTCGCGATGATCCCGTTCCTCCTTGCCGCCATCATGTTTTCTTTCTTCGGCTTGCAGCGTCGCAAATGGCAGCAGGGCGGAAGCGACTGACAATGGAGATGACCATGAATTCCAAGGCACCTTCCAATGAAGCCGCTTTGAAGGACGACAGCCAGGGCATGTCCTATCTCAATCGCCTGCCGCGGCGGGTGGTGACGATCTACATACCCATAGCGCTGTTCGTCTTCGTGCTGCTGTTTCCGTTTTACTGGATGGCGATCACCGCCGTAAAACCGAACTCGCAGCTGACGGATTATGACAATTTCAGCCCCTTCTGGGTGGTGGGGCCGACGCTTGACCATATCAAATATCTGCTGTTCGAGACCTCCTATCCGGGCTGGTTGTGGAACACGATGCTGGTGGCGACGGCTTCGACTTTCCTGTCGCTGATTGCTTCCGTGTTGGGCGCTTATGCGATTGAACGCATCCGCTTCACCGGCTCGCGCTCGGTTGGCCTGTTCATCTTTCTGGCCTATCTGGTGCCACCGTCGATCCTGTTCATTCCGCTGGCGTTCATCGTCTTCAAGCTCGGCATCTATGATTCACGTCTGGCGCTGATCTTCACCTATCCCACCTTCCTCATTCCTTTCTGTACATGGCTGCTGATGGGTTATTTTCGCTCAATACCCTTCGAGCTTGAGGAAAGTGCTCTGGTGGATGGCGCCAACCGGTGGCAGATTCTGCTCAAGATCATCCTGCCGCTGGCCGTGCCGGGGTTGATTTCGGCAGGCATCTTCGCCTTCACGCTTTCCTGGAACGAATTCATCTATGCGCTGACATTCATTCAGTCTTCCGAGAACAAGACTGTTCCCGTGGGCGTGCTGACCGAACTGGTGCGTGGCGATATTTTCGAATGGGGCGCGCTGATGGCGGGGGCGCTGTTCGGTTCGCTGCCGGTGGTGATCCTCTATTCGTTCTTCGTTGACTACTACGTGTCGTCGATGACCGGAGCGGTGAAGGAATAGGCGGATTTTCTGAATGCGCTGAACGCATTGTCAGAGCCAAGAGTTTCTATGGGCCCGCTGCACAATTGGGTTTGTGCAGCGGGTCTTATTTTTTTCAGTGAGGGAATTTTAGCACTTGCCGATGCAATCAGGCAACGTTTCACAATCTATGATTGACCTATGCGTCAAATCTGCTGCGAGCGCCCTTGACAGGCGAATGGTTCGAAATAATTCTCTTAATTAGAAAGAACTGATTTGCGCGTTGAGGGGCGTGTTTCTTTTCAACGGCGGATATCGTTACACCAGAATGACTTGCTGTATTCTGTAGCAATTCATTTTGGGTGATATTTGTTCTCGGGCTTTTCCGCTCTTTCGTACATGCACAGTCCTAGAGATGTTCGTTCTCGTTGGAGTTTCCGGATGGCCAGTTGGAAATATGACCGTACTCTCGCTAACCATATGAAATCCGTGACTGTGCAAGGCGTATTGAGCCGGGCTTTTCCATCGCTGGCGCTTGCGGGATTGATGGCACTCGCCGGAACAGCCTTTCCGGATATTGCCGAAGCAGCGTGCTTCAATGTCACGCGCGCAATAGCGATCACCGGTTCCAGCACGGCGGAAGGCCAGCCGGATGAGGGCGAAACCATTACCTGCGATGCGACTGCGCCCAACCCTTTCACTTATGGCGTTATCGCGACCACGGGACAAGACTACATCACTGTGACGATCGGTGCGGGCACGATCATCGATGCGCTGGGTTCCGGCGTTTTGCTCGACGATTACGCCAATGCCGTCAACAACGGAACCATCACGACGACCTCGCTGAACGGCTTCGGCATGTCGAAGCAGTATATGGGGGAACTGGCCAATAACGGTACGATTGAGACGTCCGGCCAGACGGCGCATGGTATGCGCTCGTTGGGCGGCTTCGGGTTTCTGACCAATACGGGCACAGTCAGCGTCAGCGGCCTGAATGCCTATGGCGTCCTGGCGGGCGTCAATGAAACCGTCGTCAACTCCGGCACGATTTCGGCCACCGGCGATGGCGGTAATGGCGTCTATATGCTAGGCGGCACAGTCCTAACGAACACCGAAACGGGCGTGATCACCAGCACTTTGGCCACCGGTGTTCTCGGCGCCGGCAGCCGCTATACCGTGAGCAACGCCGGTATCATTACCGGCGGCAATGGCACGGCGATCAGTCTGGCGGGTGGTGTCAACACCATCAACGTGACGGGCGGTACCATAACGGGCGACGTGCTGACGGGAGCCGGGGTCGACACGCTGAACTGGACCGGCGCCGGGACGATTGCCGGTGAAATTCATCTCAATGACGGCGATGACGTTGCCAATCTAACGAATCTGACCAAAACGACTGTGCAGCCGACCACGCTCCTTGATGGCGGTCTCGGCACGGACGCGCTCACGCTGACCAATGTGCAGACTGCACAGCCGGAGCGTTTCATCAATTGGGAAAGCATCTCCCTGCTGTCCGGCTCGCAGCTCACCATGGGCGGCGACCTGACATTGGGTGACTCGGCGACGGAAACCGGCACATTGACCATCGACAGCACCAGCTCGGTTGTCGCCAGCGGGGGAAGCTATGCCATCTCGCCGAGTGTGGCGGGGACGGCCGTCGGCGTGACCAATGCAGGCCTGATCGATCTGGACGCCGGTGGCACTTCAGTCGGCGACAGGCTCACCATCAACGGAAACTATATCGGTTCGGATGGCGAACTGCGCCTCAACACGACCTTGGGTAATGACAGTTCCGCAACCGATATGCTGGTTGTGACCGGCGACACCGCAGGCAGCACGCTGGTCGATGTCGTCAATGTCAACGGGACTGGCGCCGTGACGACCGAAGGCATCAGGATCATCAGCGTCGATGGCGCTTCGGATGGTTCGTTTACGCTTCTGGGCGATTACGAGTTCGAGGGCGACCCTGCGGTCGTCGGCGGGGCCTATGCTTATCGGCTTTACAAGGGCGGTGTTTCGACGCCGAACGATGGCGACTGGTATCTCCGCTCGACAGTGAGTGCGGTGGAACCAGAACCCGAACCGGGCAACCCGGAGCCGGAGCCAGAAGAGCCGGGCGAGGAATTGCCACTCTACCAGCCGGGCGTTCCTGTCTATGAAGCCTATCCGCAATTGCTGCTCGGCCTGAACGGTCTTCCAACCTTGCAGCAGCGCGTGGGCAACCGCTACTGGAGCCATGCCGGCAATATCATGGTTGCCGAGGGGGCAGACCCGGTCGGCTCGCCTTATGCGTCGCCGCAGGAGGCAGGTGTCCTGATCGAAAACAACGGGATCTGGGGGCGTGTCGAAGGCGTGCATACCAGCATGGCGCCGCGCTTCTCCACCTCCCGCACGGATTACGATTTCAATACGTTCCGCATGCAGGCAGGGCTTGATGGTCTTTTCGTCGAGAATGAAAACGGCAAGCTGATCGGCGGGCTGACCGTGCATTACGTGCACGGCAAGGCCAGGACGCGCTCGATCTATGGCGACGGTGAAATATCGACCGATGGTTACGGTTTCGGGGGCACGCTGACCTGGTATGGTGAGAACGGCTTCTATCTCGACGGTCAGGCGCAGGCAACGTGGTATGATAGCGATCTGGAGTCCACGCTCGCGGGTTTCGACCTGATCAGCGGTAATAACGGCTTCGGTTATGCCCTGTCGCTCGAAAGCGGCAAGCGCATCATGCTGAACGAGCAATGGTCGGTGACGCCGCAGGCGCAACTGGTTTATTCGAATTTCGATTTCGACAGCTTCAATGATGTCTTCGATGCTGAAGTCAGTCTCAACCGGGGTGACAGCCTGCAAGGCCGTCTCGGCTTGAGCCTCGACCGCCAGAATTCGTGGTACAATGACAGGGGGTTGATCGACCGGACCTATGTGTACGGTATTGCCAATCTTTACTACGAGTTTCTGGATGGGACGAAAGTTGACGTTTCGGGCGCCAGCTTTACCAGTCGCAATGATCGCTTCTGGGGCGGTATCGGTCTCGGTGGCAGCTATAACTGGAACAACGATAAATATTCGCTCTATGGCGAAGGTTCGATCAACACCAGTCTGGCCAATTTCGGCGACAGCTACGCCTATAAGGGAACGGTCGGCTTCCGCGTGAAATGGTAGGTCACGATATTGAAGGACTGCCGGTGATGTAATCGCCGGCAGTCCTGTTTTATGAGGTAATTGGTTTAGATTATTGATTTTAAATAATTATCGCGGCTCTGTGGCCTGCGCCGCAGTATTCCCTCAGTCGTATTTTCCATGATTTGCAAGCGCCGAATCCAACCAGGCCCGTGATGAAATTCGGCATTTTTGCAATTTCTTATTGCAAATAATTTGCAATTGCAGAATATAAGCAGTCAACAGGGCTAAACCCAAAATTGCAGGCCGGTTCGAACTGCGGTGGACAGTCCAATTATCAGTTGCAAATAAGTCTTAATAGCAGAAGGATGCGAAATGCTGAACAAGGTGAGACGAACTTTCCTGAAGGCAGCGACCGGAGCAGCATTGGCGGCAATATTGACCGCGATGTTTGCAATAGCTCCGGCTGGCGCACAGGAGAAATTCAAGGCGGTCACGACCTTCACCGTCATTGCCGACATTGCGCGCAACGTGGCGGGCGATGCGGCAATCGTTGAATCGATCACCAAGCCGGGCGCGGAAATCCATAATTATCAGCCGACACCCGGTGACATAAAGCGGGCGCAAGGTGCGCAGCTTGTTCTATGGAACGGGCTTAACCTCGAACTCTGGTTCGAAAAGTTCTTTCGCCACCTGAAGGACGTGCCGAGCGTTGTGGTGTCTGACGGCGTCGCTCCGATGGGCATTACGGAGGGACCGTATAGCGGCAAGCCTAACCCTCATGCCTGGATGTCGCCAACCGCCGCGCTGATCTATGTCGATAATATCCGCGATGCTTTCGTCAAATATGATCCGGCGAATGCCGCCACCTACACGGCAAATGCAGACGCCTATAAGCAGAAGATCCGCGCTGCAATCGAGCCGATCAAGGCGAAACTCGCCGCTGTTCCCGAGGACAAGCGTTGGCTCGTTTCGAGCGAAGGGGCGTTTTCCTATCTCGCGCGCGATTTCGGTCTGAAAGAGCTTTATCTGTGGCCGATCAATGCGGACCAGCAAGGCACGCCGCAGCAGGTGCGCAAGGTCATCGATGCCGTGCGCAAGAACGGCATTACCGTTGTCTTTTCCGAAAGCACGATTTCGCCAGCGCCAGCCGAGCAGGTGGCCCGCGAAACCGGGGCCCGCTATGGCGGCGTGCTTTACGTGGATTCCCTGACCGACAAGGACGGCCCGGTGCCGACCTATATCGACCTCTTGCGCGTCACCTCCGACACAATCGTCAAGGGACTGGCTGATCCGTCCTGATCCCTACAAATCTGGTGCCCGCCATCGTGGCGGGCACGCATTCGATCCTGATGAAAGAGATATCCGATGAATGCTCAACCCGACTGGCAGAGCCATTTCGGTTCCGGTTCTGAAGATGGCGGCATTTCCGTCGATGGCGCTACCGTCACTTATCGCAACGGTCTGACTGCCTTGCGCGACGCGAGTTTTCGCATCCCGACCGGCACAATTGCCGCTCTTGTCGGCGTCAATGGGTCAGGCAAATCCACCTTGTTCAAGGCGATCATGGGGTTTGTGCGTCTTGCGCGCGGCTCGATCCGGGTGCTGGGCATGACGGTTGACGAAGCCTTGCGCAAGAACCTCGTCGCCTATGTGCCGCAATCGGAAGAGGTGGACTGGAATTTTCCGGTTCTGGTTGAGGACGTGGTGATGATGGGCCGCTATGGCCATATGGGCATGATGCGGAGACCAAAGGCTGCTGATCATGAAGCGGTGGCCAATGCGCTTGCCCGCGTCAATATGAGCGAGTTTCGCAAGCGGCAGATCGGCGAGCTTTCGGGCGGGCAGAAGAAGCGCGTTTTCCTTGCCCGTGCGCTGGCGCAGGACGGTCGCGTGATCCTGCTGGACGAGCCGTTTACGGGGGTCGACGTCAAGACGGAAGAGCAGATCATCTCGCTGTTGCGCGAGTTGCGCGATGAAGGCCGCGTGATGCTGGTCTCAACGCATAATTTGGGTTCCGTGCCGGAGTTCTGCGACCGCACCATCCTGATAAAAGGCACGGTGCTGGCCTATGGGATGACGGCTGAGACATTCACCCAAAAAAATCTGGAAAAGACCTTTGGTGGCGTTCTGCGGCATTTCGTATTGAACGGACCGCAAGGCGAGGCTTCCGCCTCGATAGGCGTTATCAGCGACGATGAACGCCCGCTGATCTTGCAGGGCGGCAAGACTGCCATTCGCAACAGTGGCGATGGAGAAGGAGGGCAGGAATGATGGAAACACTCCTGCAGCCATTCACCTATAGCTATATGCTGGATGCGATGTGGGTGTCGGCGCTGGTCGGCGGCGTCTGCGCTTTCCTGTCCTGTTATCTGATGCTGAAGGGCTGGTCGCTGATCGGCGATGCCCTGTCCCATTCCATCGTTCCCGGCGTCGCTGGAGCCTATATGCTGGGGCTGCCGTTTTCCATTGGCGCCTTCTTTTCCGGCGGGCTGGCGGCAGGCGCCATGCTGTTTTTGAACCAGCGAACCAAGTTGAAGGAAGACGCCATTATCGGCCTTATCTTCTCAGGCTTTTTCGGTCTCGGCTTGTTCATGGTGTCGATCTCGCCGACCTCGGTAAACATCCAGACCATCGTGCTCGGCAATATTCTGGCGATTACGCCTGGCGACAAGCTGCAGCTCGGGATTATCGGCTTCGTGTCGCTCGCCCTTCTGCTCGTCAAATGGAAAGACCTCATGGTCACATTCTTCGACGAGACCCACGCACGTTCAATTGGCCTTAATCCGACCGCGCTGAAGATCATGTTCTTCACGCTTCTCTCGGCATCGACGGTGGCGGCGCTCCAGACGGTAGGCGCGTTCCTCGTCATCTGCATGGTGGTGACACCGGGAGCCACGGCCTATCTGCTGACGGATCGGTTTCCGCGACTGCTGGTCATCGCCGTGATAATCGGCGCTGCCACCAGTTTCGTCGGCGCCTATGCGAGTTATTTTCTCGATGGCGCGACGGGTGGCATCATTGTCGTGTTGCAGACGGCGATTTTCCTGAGCGCATTTTTCTTCGCACCCAAGCATGGCATGATTGCCAGCCGACGCCGCGCCGCCAGAACACAGGCCATGGAGGCGTCGCAGTGAACATTATCGACACGCTTCTTTCGCCATTCGAATTTCCATTCATGGTCAATGCGCTGGTGATTTCCGCCACTGTCGCTGTTCCCATGGCGCTGTTATCCTGCTTTCTCGTTCTAAAAGGTTGGTCGCTGATGGGCGATGCAATCAGCCACGCAGTGTTTCCCGGCGTGGTGATCGCCTATGTCGTGGGCTTTCCCTATGCGGTCGGCGCTTTCGTTGCGGGCATGTTTTGCGCCATCGCGACCGGCTTTTTGAAGGATAACAGCCGCATAAAGCAGGATACAGTCATGGGCGTGGTGTTTTCCGGCATGTTCGGGCTGGGACTGGTGCTCTATGTCAAGGTCAGGCCGGATGTGCATCTCGACCATATTTTGTTCGGCGATATGCTGGGCGTTTCGTGGTTCGATATTGGACAGGCAGGGCTGATTGCGCTGTTCACCTCCGCGATCATCGGCGTAAAATGGAAAGACTTCCTTTTGCATGCCTTCGATCCCGCGCAGGCGAGGGCGGTGGGCCTTCGGGTCAATCTCCTGCATTACGGCCTGCTGAGCCTCATCTCGCTGACGATTGTGGGTGCGTTGCAGGCTGTCGGTATCATCCTTGCCATCGCGATGCTGATCGCGCCGGGGGCCATTGCATTTCTCCTGACGCGTAAGTTCAGCACCATGCTGGTTCTGGCTGCGGTCATCGCGGCGGCGGGTTCGTTCATCGGCGTTTATCTGTCGTTCTTCATCGACAGCGCTCCGGCACCCACAATTGTGCTTTTGCTTTCAATGACTTTCGCCGCAGCTTTCATCTATGCGACCCGCAAGGCGGCACGAAACGAGGCATCGGAGATCGCTTGATAACAAGGCTTCTTCGAATCTCCCAATTTCCTGCATAGTGGCGAGATGAAGAAAGAAGCAACGGCATTGGCGATCTATCTGAAGCGCGGATTATCCACTGTGGCCATGATGCTCGTGGCGGCGATGTCCTGTCCTGCTCAGGCACAGGAACCGGGCAAGCCCGGCATTTGCGAGGCGGATAGTTTCGAGAATACGAAATATATCATCTGCAAGCCGGAAAACGGTGTCGCCGGGCTGCGGCTGTTCTGGAAAGGGGCCGACGACAAGCCCTATCGGACATTCTCCAGCGCTGCCAAGGCCGTCAGCGACGATGGCCGCAGACTGGTTTTCGCGTTGAATGCCGGAATGTACGGGCAGGATTTTGCGCCGATAGGCCTTTATATTGAGAACGGACAGCAACTGCGCCCCGCCAACAGGCAGAAAGGCGAAAGTGCAGGTGGTCCTGTGCCAAATTTCTACAAGAGGCCGAATGGTGTTTTCTTCTGGGACGACAAGGCGGCGGGAATTCTTCCGACCGACACGTTTTTGAAACGCCGGCCAAAGGTCAGTTTTGCCACCCAGTCAGGCCCCATGCTGGTCATCCGCAACAAATTGCACCGGGCCTTTATTGCCGGCTCGACGGACCGCACACGCCGCAGCGGCGTCGGTGTTTGCGAAAATGGCGCTGTGCGCTTAGCCATCAGCGAAGACCCGGTGAATTTTCATGATTTCGCGCGCATGTTTCGCGACCATTTGAAATGCCCGAATGCGCTGTTTCTCGATGGTGGAAACGGGACAGGCATTTATGATCCCGCTATGGGCCGCAACGACATATCCTGGCATGGCGGTTTTGGCCCGATTGTCGGCTTGGTGGAATAGCGCTTGCCGCCGCATCAGCCGTTGTCGGGTGTCTCGATCAGTTCCATGGCAAGCGCCCGCGCCGTGTCGGAAATATCGGGATTGAAAACCAGCCAATAGCCGTTTTCGCTCGTTAGCGATCGGTCGCAGGCGTGGACGAGTTGCCCGCGTTGCACTGCGCCATCAATCAGCCCGGCCCAGCCAAGCGCGACGCCCTGATCGGCAATCGCCGCCTCAATCACCAGATTATAGGTATTGAAGACGAGGCCGTAATTGCCGTCATCGATCTCCTCGCCGATGGCATTCAGCCACGATTGCCAGGTGAACCAGCGATCGCCCTGCAAGGTGTCGAGATGCAGAAGCGAGGCAGCACCAAGCCCCTTACCGGAGGGAAAGCCGCCGGATTTTTCGAGAAAAGCGGGCGAGCAGACCGGCACCACCTTTTCGCCGATGAAGGGGACGGAGCCTTCGGGAAAATCATTGCGCGCGCCAAAAAGGATTGCGATGTCTGCCTCGCGATAGTCGAGCGGCTGCAGCATGGAGGATGCCGTGATCCGCACATCCACCTCGGGATGTTTCGGCCTGAATTGCGCCACCCGCGGCATCAGCCAGAAAGTGGCAAAGCCGTAATCGGTTGCGATCCGCAAACCGGGCGAGCGCTGCCTGCGCCTGATCTGCTGCACGGCGTCTTCTATCCCATCCAGACCGGCGCGCACCGCTTCATAAAGTATTCGCCCATCGGGCAAAATTTCAACGCCACGCGCCCGCCTTGCAAACAGCGCAACACCCAAAAGGTCTTCCATGCGTTTTATTTGATAGCTGACGGCAGGTTGCGTCATGCCGAGTTCACGCGCCGCAAGGGTCAGATTTTCCAAACGTCCGACCGCTTCGAAAACGCCAAGGCTGCCAAGATCCCAGGATGGAGAAACCATAAAGAACCTTTATATCTCCAATAAAAAATGAATGGGTTTTTCCTTAGCGTAAATGGTGTTTTCCTGAAAGTCGAAATGCAAGCCATAACGGTTTTTGATTGTACGAGATGCGGAATGCATCCATCAAGGAGGGGTCACCGATGCGCTATTTGAAGACGACTGCGCTGGCGTTTGCGGCGTTCACCGGGCTGGCGGGAACGGCTTATGCTGCCGATCCGGCTGCATGCGAAACCATCCGCCTGTCCGATCCGGGCTGGACAGATATCACCTCGACCAATTCCATCGCGAGCGTGCTGCTGACGGGGCTTGGCTATAAGCCCGATGTGAAGACGATGTCTGTGCCGATTGGCTATGAGGCCCTGAAGACTGGCAATCTCGACGTCTTCCTCGGCAACTGGATGCCCGCTCAGCAGAAATTCCGCGACGATCTCGACAAGGCCAAAGCAGCCGAAGTGATCGTCAAGAATCTTGAAGGTGCGAAGTTCACGCTCGCAGTGCCGGATTATGTCGCAAGCGAAGGCATCAAGGATTTTGCCGATCTTGCCGCGCAGGGCGATAAATTCGGCAAGGAGATTTACGGTATTGAGCCCGGCGCTCCCGCCAACCAGAATATCCAGAAGATCATTGAAGACCCGAAATTCAAGCTCGACGGCTGGAAGATCGTGGAATCCAGCGAGCAGGCCATGCTGGCGCAGGTGGACCGCAAGAACAAGGACAAGGGCTGGGTGGTGTTTCTCGCCTGGGCGCCGCATCCGATGAACACCAAACTGAAGATTGTATATTTGTCGGGCGGCGATGATTATTTCGGTCCGAACTATGGTGGCGCCGAAGTCTACACGCTGGCCCGCACCGGCTGGTCGGCGAACTGCCCGAACGCTGCAACCTTTTTCAAGAACCTCACCTTCACCGTCGATATTGAAAACGAACTGATGGGCAAGATTCTGGACGATGGTGCGGAAGGCCCTGCGGCTGCGAAGGAATGGCTGAAAGCTAATCCTGAGCAGATCGACAAGTGGCTGGCAGGCGTAACGACGCTGAAGGGCGAACCCGGTGCTGCTGCCGTCAAGGCAAGCATCGGCCTCTGATCGTCAGACGCAAAAGACTATA
Organism: Ochrobactrum soli; assembly: GCF_003664555.1. Lineage (NCBI taxonomy): Bacteria > Pseudomonadati > Pseudomonadota > Alphaproteobacteria > Hyphomicrobiales > Brucellaceae > Ochrobactrum > Ochrobactrum soli. The sequence goes on from NZ_RCHH01000009.1 coordinate 131,458, forward strand.
AGGCGGGCATTTCGATGCCCGCCATTTCGCGTTTCACTTCTGCCAAATGGTTCTGCACAAATGAAAAAGCCGAATATTCTCATTCTCATGGTCGACCAGTTGAACGGAACGTTCTTTCCGGATGGCCCCGCCGATTTTCTGCATGTTCCGCATTTGCGCAAGCTTGCCAAACGCTCGACCCGTTTTGCCAATTGCTACACGGCGAGCCCGCTTTGCGCTCCGGCTCGTGCCTCGTTGATGTCGGGCCAATTGCCGTTCCGCACCGGCGTTTATGATAATGCAGCCGAATTCTCGTCCGAAATTCCAACCTATGCGCATCATTTGCGCAATGCCGGTTATCAGACAGCGCTTTCCGGCAAGATGCATTTTGTCGGCCCGGATCAGCTGCACGGCTTCGAGCAGCGCCTGACGACGGATATTTACCCCGCCGATTTTGGCTGGACGCCCGATTATCGCAAGCCCGGAGAGCGCATCGACTGGTGGTATCACAATCTGGGTTCCATCACCGGGGCCGGTTCTGCGGAAATCACCAACCAGCTCGAATATGATGACGAAGTTGCCTATCAGGCCGAAGCAAAGCTTTACGATCTGGCACGCGGTCATGATAAGCGTCCGTGGTGCCTGACGGTCAGCTTCACTCACCCGCACGATCCCTATGTTGCGCGCAAGCGCTTCTTCGACCTCTATGCGGATATACCGGAACTCGATCCGAAGATCGGACCTCTGCCGGAGGGCGAAATCGATCCCCATAGCGAGCGGCTGCTTCGTGCCTGCAAGGCTGAGGATTATGAGCTGACGCGCGAGCAGATCAGGGCGGCGCGACAGGCTTATTTCGCCAATATTTGCTACGTCGATGAGAAGATCGGCGGCCTCCTGGACGTGATCGAGCGCTGTAACATGGCGGATGATACGATCGTCATCTTCACCTCGGATCATGGCGATATGCTTGGTGAACGCGGCATGTGGTTCAAGATGAGCTTCTTCGAAGGTTCAGCACGGGTGCCGTTGATGATCGCCGCTCCGCAGATGCCTGCGGGCCTTATCAATACGCCTGCGTCAACGCTTGATGTGCTGCCCACCCTTGCCGATCTGGCCGGCATCGACCTCAATGGTATCATGCCGTGGACGGATGGCGTTTCACTGCTGGAAGTCGCTTCGGGTGCAAAGGAACGCGGCGCGGTGCCGTGTGAATATGCGGCTGAAGGTACGGTCGCGCCGATGGTTTCACTGCGTGACGGGCCATGGAAGCTCAATCTCTGTCATGTCGATCCACCGCAATTGTACAATCTCGATGACGACCCGGATGAACTGCAAAATCTGGCGGAGTGCCTGGAGCATCGCGCGATGCTCGAACAACTGATGGACAAGGCACTTGGGCGCTGGAACCTCGAACTCTACGATGCGAATGTTAGCGCAAGCCAGGCCCGCCGCCATGTGGTCTATCCGGCCCTGCGCAACGGCGCTTATTACCCGTGGGATTACCAGCCGCTGCAAAAGGCATCCGAACGCTATATGCGAAACCACATGGACCTGAACGTGCTGGAGGATAACCAGCGTTTTCCACGCGGCTAGCATCAGGTCGAAGCCGGGCATCTCGTCCGGCTTCTCCTGTTATCGCGTTTACAGATCGACCGGGCGGCCTGAGGCTTCTTCCTCAAGCGTGACAGCGACATCGGCATTTGCCGAAAGCCTGACCTTGTCGCTTTCGATATCGGCTACGAAGCCCAACTCGATATAGTGATGATGGTCGGCGTGTTGTCCGGAATTATCGGACTTCTTCAGCTTGATCCGGTTTCCTTCCAGCCGATCCACTGTTCCGACATGCACACCGTCTGCGCCTATCACTTCCATATTCTCGTGAATTCTGTGCTGCATAGCGATTTCCTCTGCTTTAGCTTCAGATGAATTCAGCAAATTGCCAATGGGATTGCTGTTCCTAAACTAGTGCACCTTTGCCGTTTGACCATGGCAGAGAGTAATGGACAACCGGTCGGTCATCAGAATGAGCATTAATCGTTCGGTAAACCTAGCTGTCTTTGTGCTCTGCCTGATCTCTGAGTATCTGCGCAGCTCTTGCTCTGTAGTTGTCTTTCACTTCGTCGGAGACCCCGCCGCTCACACTGGCACCGCTGACGATTTTGCCAACGGTTGAATCCCAGTCCAGATCAGGATCCGGGTTTTCGCGGTCAAATAATTGCTTCGCGAGTTCTTCAATCTCGAGCTGCTTTTCAAGTTCGCCACTCATGTCTCTCTCCTGCTGCAAAATGACGCTCAGGGTAGTCGCCCGCTGCCATCTTCGTGATGGCGAACCATATATTTGCGAATGAGCAGATCGAGCGCATCTCTGGCCTCCGTCTCAGTCAACCGCGCCTGAACGTGCCCCTCAATTGAAACAACTTCACCGCTGAACTTATCAAAAACGGACCAAGTGCCGTCGTGCTCCCGCCGAACATCAAATCCGTTTTCAATCATAGGGGCCTCCATTCGTTACATCTGCCGCCCGTCCTGTGCCTGTAGCTCTCTTTCTTGTTGAACACGCTCAAGGATCGTAAAGGCAGCTTGGGCGGCATCCTCTGTCAACGCGATTTGCAGCCGACCTTTGAATGTGATGGGGCGCTGGGTTGCCCCATCCACCACTGACCAGGTGCCGTTTCCGCATCTCAATGTTTTATAGGTGGTCGCCATTCTTCCCTCCGGATCCCTGCTGTTTTGAGCCACTGTCCGCTCCCGCATGTTCCACCACGCTTATACGCGGTTGGTGTTACAACACCGCTGGCGCCAAATTGTTTCTCTCGAACGGACATTATATGAACGCCCTCATGGAACCCTGCGCGGTGAAAATCTGAGGTAAAATGACGGGAAGACGGCCTTGTTGTTATTGCTCATCCCCGGTGTCGCCCTGTGGGGCGGTCGATTTTCCATTCGAGAAAAGAACGAGCGTAAGCAGCGCAAAGGCCATCACAATAACTGCAACGTCAAAGGCATTTACAGCGCACGCAATGCCAATGGCACCTGTCGCCCAAAGGCTGGCGGCGGTGGCGGTACCTTTCACCGACGAGCTTAAACGAAGGATGGCGCCTCCGCCGATAAAGCCCATTCCTGTGATGACGCCCTCAATAATGCGGGCGAGCGCTTCGGGATTGTCGGTCGTAATCCCTTCTGTTGCCTGGATAAAGCCGCAGCTGGCCACTGCCACGAGCGGAAATGTTCGAAGGCCAGCGCTTCGTTCTTCTCGTTCTCGATGCCAGCCTATCGGCAGCGCCAGAATGTATGCGGCTGCCAAGGCGATGACGTGTGGCCAAACGTTGAAATTGTCGGACTTTAGCGCCTCTTGAAGCGCGGTTTGAAGCTGATCCATGTTTCTCGTCGCTTTGAGGTGAAGGCCTCAGTAAACGAACGTGTTTCGATTACGTTCCGAAGCCATTCAAATGGCGCGGCGGCTGAAAGAGGCGACAAGAGCGCTTTCAGCTATGGAGTGAGCGTTTTTTGTAGAGAAGGCGACGCCGTTCTGGAAGAGCAGAATATTTGTTGATAATATTAGTGGAAGCTAATTTATTGAATAGCTGGTGCCGCTTAGGTGACTCGAACACCTGACCCCATCATTACGAATGATGTGCTCTACCGACTGAGCTAAAGCGGCCCGGGAACCTTCGTTCCAACTCCGTTAAGAGATTCCATTCGTTTCCGTCTGGACGGTGCGCTGATAACCAAAAGCAGAACGGAAAGCAAGGCCGAAATCGAAAAACGGTCAGATTGTTTCAAACCTTGTGAAAACAGGGCCTTCCATCGGAGAGGCCCTGTTCGAAACGCGCTGGCAATGTGCCTTATGCGCCAGCGCAGAGTTGACTGCGCGCTTCCTTATATTCCCGCTCCAGACGGTCGATCAGCGTGGCCGCCGGTGCAACCTCATGAATGGCGCCGATGCCCTGTCCGCAGCCCCAGATATCCTTCCACGCTTTCGCGCCTTCTTTGTGCGCCTGATCAAAATCCATCTTCGATGCATCGGCTTCCGGCAGATTGTCTGGGTCAAGGCCGGACTGGGTGATGGAGGGCTTCAGATAATTGCCTGCGATGCCGGTAAAATAGTTCGAATAGACGATATCGGCCGCCGTCGAATCGACAATCATCTGCTTGTAGGCATCAACCGCGCGGGCTTCCGTCGTCGCGATGAAGGGTGAGCCGATATAGGCGAGGTCTGCGCCCATGGCCTGCGCAGCCAGAATCGAACGGCCATTGGCGATGGCACCGGAAAGAAGCAGTGGGCCATCAAACCAGGCGCGGATTTCCTGCACCAATGCGAAAGGAGATAGGGGGCCAGCATGGCCGCCCGCACCGGCTGCGACAGCGATCAGGCCATCTGCACCCTTGCGGATGGCCGAATTGGCGTGGCGATTATTGATGACGTCGTGCAGCACAATGCCGCCGTAGGAATGGATCGCTGCGTTCACCTCGGGCACTGCGCCGAGTGAAGAAATGACAATCGGCACTTTGTATTTCACACAGAGGCCGAGATCATGTTCCAGCCGCTTGTTGGAACGGTGAACGATCTGGTTGACCGCGAATGGTGCTGCCGGACGGTCCGGATTGGCCTTGTCGTGAGCGGCGAGGCCTTCGGTGATCTCAGCCAGCCACTCATCCAACTGCGCTTCAGGGCGCGCGTTAAGGGCAGGGAACGAACCAACGACGCCAGCCTTGCATTGCGCCATCACAAGCGCCGGATGCGAAATGATGAATAGGGGCGCGCCGACAACAGGAATGCGCAATCTGTTCTTCAAACTATCCGGCAAGGCCATATTATTCTCCTCAAAAATTGACGTTTGCGTAAACGTAATATCTCTACCACGCCTGTACAGAACGGCAATACGAAAGATTAAATTAGATTCGGTTTTGGAACCAAGCGTAAGCATCTCTGGTGCCAGCACAAAACGCGCGGGCGAAGAATGGTCAGGCCTTCGGTTTAGCTTCGGCTTCTATGCTCGGATGATGATTCTGTCGCAACAGCCATGGTTTTGCGGTTCGATTTAGGCCGGTGGGTTACAAAGCTGAGATAAAACATGAAGATGGCTAGGCTAGGAATTTGCCGCGAAGTTTAGGAAACTGACCGATAAATCATGCTCTTGAACGGTCGCTGAATCACATGTCGGATGAGGTTTCTGCATCAGATTCAATCTGCTAGGGTGAGGCGACGGCACCAAAGGTTCGGGGAAAAGCACGGTGAAAGTCGATATTTGGCAACGAGGCGGGTCTTATCAGGTAGCCAAATCAGTTATTGAACGGCTAAATGCCTTGATTCAGACGTTAAATTCGCTGAGGCTTGGAAAAAGCCGCTTTCTGAAAGTCGGTTTGGAACTTTAGGAATAAGCACAGGCGGGAAACGCGAACACGGGGACGAGTGGCCTTTGGATAGTATAGAACGCGCTATCAGAAACGCATTTGCCAAAGCGGATGCTTATAACCCTGCGACCCGTCAGCGTATATACGAATCCGCATGGGGTGCCCATGAGCGCGCGCTCGCGGCCAACACTGCTTTGAGCGACGCCCAAAAAGAACAGCGCCGCCAGAAGCTGAAGGATGCCATTTCCAGCATCGAGCAGGAATTCTCCGCCCCGCGCCAGAATGAAGACAAGGCAGAGCCATCGCTGGATGCGCCGCATCGCGATGATCCTGTCCTGGGTGCTGCTGTGGGCAGTGCTCCGGCGCTCGATACCGGCGATATACGTTCCCGATCCACGAAGAAAAAGGGCGGAAGCGCCGATCTCGGCTATGAAGGCGGTGTCTCGCGCAAGGAAAAGCGCGGCAAGAAGAAGCGGCATTCGCCCTTCTACAGCTATGGCATTCCGGCGCTGGTGCTGTTTGTCGCCGTCATGATCGGCTATTCGCTTTATAGCAGCTTCATCGATTTGAGCCGTGGTCCATCCAGCAGTCCGCTGCACAGCGATGGAAGCGGCGCGCCGCTGAAGGATGGTGAAGAGCCGGGCGGGGCGAAGTGGATTACCATTTTCCAGCCGTCTGAAGCGACACGCATGTCGGTGCAAGGGCGCGCCACCGCAGAAATCCTGCGTGATGGCCCGAGCAGCTTTGCACGCGTGAAATCTTCCGGTGAAGGCGATACGGTTACCTTCGATGTTGGCGAAGGCATTCTGGACCAGCTCGCTGGCAAGACAGCCACATTCGATATCATCGCCAAGGCCGATGGCGGCAAGATAACCCAAATGTCTGTCAGTTGCGATTTCGCAGGCTTTGGCGATTGCGGGCGCAGACGGTATGACGTGGGTGAATCGCGCAACGATTTTCTGTTCGATCTGGATTTCGCAGGTGACAAGAAGGCAGGCCGCGCCGGTGTCATCACGATCAATTCCGATCTGACCGGAACCGGAAAGCCGGTCGATATCTACGAAATTCGCGTTTCGGCGAATGCACAGTAGTCATTGAAAAACAGAGAGTTGCTGGCTTTTCTTCTCCGGGTTTGGAGGAGATTTAGCTGAGCAGCTTTTCCAGCGTTTCAAGCCGATCCGCTTCGCGGGGCGGTTTATCCCAGCGCAGGCGCGAGAAGCGCGGAAAACGCATGGCGACACCGGATTTATGTCGTGTTGAGCGGTTCAATCCCTCAAAGGCCACTTCCACGACCAGACCGTGATCGGGTTCTGCGCGGACCGAACGCACCGGGCCGAAACGCTCGATGGTGTTTTCGCGAACAAATTTGTCCAGCAGTTTCAGTTCCTCATCGGTGAAGCCGAAATAGGCCTTGCCGACCGGCACCAGAACCGGCTCGTCTTCCGGTCCTGTCCAGACCGCGAAGGTGAAGTCGGAATAGTAGCTGGAGCGTTTGCCGTGGCCGCGCTGCGCGTAGACAACCACCGCATCGACAGTGAACGGATCGCGCTTCCATTTGAACCACGGTCCCTTGGGGCGACCGGGAAGATAGGCACTATCATGCCGTTTCAACATCACGCCCTCGATGACCGGGTGCGGAGGGTTGACGCGCAACGCGGCCAGTTCGCCGAAATCGGCGAAGGACAGCACGGGCGACAGATCGAACCGGCGCGGGTCGAGTGTGCTGACGAAGGTTTGAAGGCGTTTGCGGCGCTCGGCAAAGGGCAGGGCGCGCAAATCCTCACCGGATTGCTGGTTGCCGTCTTGCAATAGATCATAAGCGCGGATGAAAGCCGGATAGTCGCGCAATTGTTTGGCGCTGACGGTCTTGCGGTTCAATCGCTGCTGCAGGTCGGAGAAAGTGGCGGTTTCAATGCCGGTTTCACCGTGATGCCCGACGAGAAGTTCGCCATCAATGGCGCCTTCAAAGTCCATTGCCTCCAGCACATCCGGAAATGCGCCGGAAATATCATCGCCGGTGCGTGAATAAAGCTTGCGCACCCCGTTTTCCGAGACGGCTTGCACACGAATCCCGTCCCATTTCCATTCCGCGCTGAATGCGGCTGGATCGAGCGAGGAAATCTCTGCTTCATCCAGTGCGGTGGCCAGCATGACAGGGCGAAAGGGCGCATCGGCAGTTGCGGCTGGTTTGGGAGCAAGGCCTTCCAGCCAGGCAAACAGCGCCGTATAGGGCGGTGACTGGCCATGCCAGAGTTCTTCGATCTCCGTCACGTCCACGCCGCCGAAATCGGCGAGCGCCTGTTTGGCAAGACGCGCTGAAACGCCGATGCGCAAGCCGCCGGTTACAAGTTTCAGCAGGGCATAACGCTCCGATATGCCGAGAAGATCAAGCCAGCCTGCAACCAGTATCGGGCCTTCACGGCGCGAGGCATGTTGCAGTTCGTGCACCACAACGCCGAGCGAAAGATTGGTGCCCGGCGAGGTCTCGCTGGGGCCGGGCCAGATCAGCGAAATGGTTTCGGCCAGATCGCCGACATAATCATAGGAATAAGCGAAAAGCGTCGGGTCCGTCCGTTCCGCGATCAGGGCGCGCAGCATGGCGGGTTTCACGCTTTGCAATTCCAGATCGCGCGTGATGGCGGCCAGCGCCAGCCCACGGTCGGGATCGGGTGTGGTGCGGAAATAATCGGCAAGCAGGCGTAGCTTGCCATTACGCTGCGGGGTGAGAACCAGACGGTCGAGAAGTTCGGCGAAAGCGCGCATCAATCGCCCTCATCTTCGTAGCCGATAAGATGCAGCGGCTTCGCCGGAATGTTCTGCAATTCGCACCACCGAACCAGAGCCTCCTCCCGCCCATGCGTGACCCAGACTTCGGCGGGCGCAATTTCCGATATCGTTTCCGTCAGCTCATCCCAGTCGCAATGGTCGGAGATGATCAGCGGCAGTTCGATGCCCTGTTGCTTGGCGCGCTGGCGGATGCGCATCCAGCCGGAGGCGAAGGCCGGAACGGGATCGGGAAAACGTCGCGCCCAGCGGTCGGAAAAGGCGGTCGGCGGGCCGACGATGATCTTACCCGCAAAATCAGGCAGCTTCTCGCCACGCTCCAGCGTTGCGGGTTCAAGGGGGCCGAGGTCGATACCGCGCATCTGGTAATAGTCGCACAATGTTTCCAAAGCGCCGTGAATATAGATCGGATCACTATAGCCCGCATTGCGAATGAGCTTGATCACGCGCTGCGCCTTGCCGAGCGAATAAGCGCCGACCAGATACGCGCGCTCGGGAAAGAGCGTGAGTGATTTCAAAAGCTTTGCGATTTCATGCGATGCATCCGGGTGACGGAAGACCGGAAGCGCGAATGTCGCTTCGGTGATGAAGACATCGCATTTGATCGGCTCGAATGGCGCGCAGGTCGGGTCGGCGGCGCGCTTATAGTCGCCCGATGCAACGATGCGGGTCCCATCTTTCTCGACGGCGATTTGCGCCGAACCGAGCACATGGCCAGCGCCGTGAAAACTGACGCGAACGCCGTTGATCGTCAGCGTTTCACCTAAAGCCACTGGCTGCACGGTTTCGGCAAAACCCTCGCCATAGCGAAGCCGCATGATGTCGAGTGTTTCCTGCGTGGCCAGAACATGGGTGTGTCCTGCGCGGGCATGATCGGAATGACCATGGGTGATCAGTGCGCGCTCCACCGGGCGTACCGGATCGATGTAAAAATCGCCGGGCGGGCAATAAAGACCTTTCGGAGAGGAACATAAGAGCTGATTGAAGCGCATAAGCCAAAGATAGGTCAGCACCTTTCCGCTGAAAAGAGAAGGGTGGCGTCATTGCTGACAAAATGAGAACAAAAGTGAACAAACATCTTGGCGTGATGCGGCGTGGCTATTAGATTGGGCGTGTGACACTGAATTTGAAACCCGCTGCCGCATCAGCCGCTTTTGCCCTGCCGGACCGTTTTGTTGAATGGTTCGGTTCCAAGGGCTGGTCTCCGCGCGCCCATCAGCTTGAATTGCTGGCGCGGGCAGAAGACGGGCAATCGACCTTGTTGATTGCGCCGACTGGCGCTGGCAAGACGCTGGCCGGGTTTTTACCCGCGCTGGTGGATCTTGAGCGGAAAGGCCGTAAAAAGCCGGGTATGGCGAAGCGCGGCGTTCATACGTTGTATATTTCGCCGCTGAAGGCGCTGGCGGTCGATATCCATCGCAACCTCACAGTGCCGGTCGAGGAAATGGGGCTTGATATCACCATCGAGACCCGCACCGGCGATACGCCTGCGCATAAGCGCCAGCGGCAGAAACTGGCACCGCCGGATATTCTGCTAACCACACCGGAACAGCTGGCCTTGCTGATCGCGTCCAAGGGGGCGGACCAGTTCTTCAAGGGATTGCGCTATGTGGTGCTGGACGAGTTGCATTCGCTGGTGATTTCCAAGCGCGGCCACTTGCTGGCGCTGGGGCTGGCGCGGCTGCGCCGTCTGCAACCGCAATTGCAGACCATCGGGCTGTCAGCGACCGTGGCCGAGCCGGACCAATTGCGCCAGTGGCTTGTGGAGCAGGACGGCACCGATCCCAAAGCCGGACTGGTGACGGTGGATGGTGGCGCGAAACCGGAAATATCCATCCTCGATTCCGAGGAACGGGTGCCGTGGGCCGGGCATTCCGCACGCTATGCCACTGCCGATGTCTATGAGGCGATCCGGGCGCATCGCACCACGCTGCTTTTCGTCAATACGCGCAGTCAGGCGGAAATGCTGTTTCAGGAGCTGTGGCGCATCAATGAAGATACGCTGCCGATTGCCTTGCATCACGGTTCGCTCGATGCCAGCCAGCGCCGCAAGGTCGAACAGGCCATGGCCGCCAATACGTTGCGGGCGGTTGTCGCCACTTCCACGCTTGATCTCGGTATTGATTGGGGCGATGTCGATCTGGTCATCCATGTCGGCGCGCCAAAGGGGGCGAGCCGTCTGGCACAGCGTATCGGTCGCGCCAATCACCGCATGGACGAGCCGAGCCGCGCCATTCTCGTGCCTGCCAATCGTTTTGAGGTGATGGAATGTCGCGCCGCACTCGACGCCAATTATCTCGGCGCGCAGGATACGCCGCCGCTGATCGACGGCGCGCTCGATGTGCTGGCGCAGCATGTGCTCGGCATGGCCTGCGCCGAACCGTTTAATGCCGATCAGCTTTTTGCCGAAGTGCGCAGTGCTGCACCCTACATGAACCTTTCCCGCCAAAGCTTTGATCGCATTCTGGATTTTGTCGCAACGGGCGGTTATGCGCTCAAAACCTATGAGCGCTTTGCCAAAATCCGCAAGACGGTGGATGGCAGGTGGCGGGTGTCCAATCCGCGGATCGCGCAGCAATATCGCCTGAACATCGGCACGATTGTCGAAGCGCCGGAGCTGAACGTGCGGCTCACACGTGGCGGCAAGAAAGCCAGCGCCTATGGCGGGCGTGTTCTGGGCCGGATCGAAGAATATTTTCTGGAAACGCTGACATCCGGCGACACTTTCCTGTTTGCGGGCAAGGTGTTACGCTTCGAAGGTATTCGCGAAAACGAATGCATCGCCACGAGTGCTGCCGGTCAGGATGCGAAAATACCGGTCTATGCGGGCGGGAAGTTCCCGCTTTCGACTTATCTTGCCTCTCAGGTGCGCGCCATGCTGGCTGATCGCACACGCTGGCAGTTTCTGCCCGAACAGGTGCGCGAGTGGCTGGAGGTGCAGGAATTCAAATCCGTGCTGCCGCGCACCGATGAATTGCTGATCGAAACTTTTCCGCGGGGTGGTCGGTTCTACATGGTGGCCTATCCGTTTGAGGGCAGGCTGGCCCATCAGACGCTCGGCATGTTGCTGACGCGCCGGCTGGAACGGATGGGCGCCCATCCGTTGGGCTTCGTCGCCACCGATTATTCACTGGGCCTGTGGGGGCTGAAGGACATGGGCGCGATGATCCGCTCCGGTTCGCTAAACCTCACCCGCCTGTTCGATGAGGACATGCTGGGCGACGATCTCGAAGCATGGCTTGACGAAAGCTATCTTTTGAAGCGGACTTTCCGCAATTGTGCCGTGATTTCCGGTTTGATCGAGCGCCGTCATCCGGGGTTGGAAAAGACCGGGCGGCAGGTGACTGTTTCTACCGATCTGATCTATGACGTGCTACGCGGCCATGAACCCGACCATATCCTCTTGCGGGCAACGCGGGCGGATGCCGCGACAGGGCTTCTCGATATCAAGCGCCTCGGCGACATGCTGGCGCGCGTGAAAGGTCATATCTTGCACAAGCCGCTTGAGCATATTTCGCCGCTGGCCCTGCCGGTGATGCTGGAAATCGGGCGCGAGCGTGTGGCAGGCGAGGGCGATGAAATGCTGCTTGAGGAAACAGCTGACGATCTCATCCGCGAGGCGATGGAATAAGAAATGAGAATGAGGGTTTCGGAATGAGAGCGGCTGTCTGGAGCAATGGCGAGGCCTATAGTCTCGCGCACACGCAAGTGCGCGGCATTGCCGCCGTTTGCGATCCTTCCGGCGCACTGTTTCTGCCCGATCTCGCCATGCTGGTCGTGTCTGATCTGCATCTGGAAAAAGGCTCATCCTTCGCCCGGCGTGGGCAACTGATCCCACCTTATGATACGGCGGCAACGCTCGATATGCTTGCTGTGGCAGTCGCCCGTTACCAGCCGAAGGTGATCATCAGCCTTGGCGACAGTTTTCATGATCCGAAAGCCAGCGAACGCCTGCCGTCGCTTTACGCCATCCGACTGAAATCGCTGATGGAAAATCGCGACTGGTTCTGGATCACCGGCAATCACGATCCCGAACGCCCGGTCGATCTACCGGGCGATTGTGTGGAGGAACTGGCGGTGGGACCGCTTGTGTTCCGGCACGAACCCTCGCGCATGCTTGGGCAGGGCGAGATTGCGGGCCATCTGCATCCGGCGGCGCGCATCGTGCGGCGTGGGCGCTCCGTGCGTCGTCCCTGTTTCGTCAGCGATGGCGAAAGGCTGATCATGCCCGCTTTCGGTGCATATACCGGCGCGCTCAACGTGCTGGACCGCGCCTTTCGCGGCCTTTTTGTCGATGAAACGTTACGCGCCTATATGCTGGGGCAAGGCAAGGTCTATCCGATTGCCCGCGGCGCGCTGCATGGCGGTTGAACCTTTGCATTTACGCATTATCCGACGCATCGAAGCGGGATTAGAAATCAGTCCAGTGAACTGATTTCCCCGCGTAGGCGCTTCGCACTTTTGCTGGAAATGCTCTAGTCTTTCCTGAACAGAATACGTCCGAACCAGCCGGTGAAGACCGCCAGAAAAACCGCGAACAGACCATAGAGCAGGCTATATTGGTGGGCGGCGTTATAAACGCTTTGCTCCAGACCGGCCTTGACGATTTCCAGACCGGCATTGGCTTCGCGCAGAAAGACGCCGTTGCGAAACAAAAGTGCACGCGCCTTGTGTCGTCCAACCGGCACATTGGCTGGCAGGTTGAGCGTCGCGCGAAACAAGGTGCGTGACACGAATTCCACGCCACCAATGCGCTGATTGTAGAGGCCCTGCCGGATTTTCATCTCGCGAAGCTCGGTTCCGAATTTCGGAATGTTGCCCGACAGGCTCGAAGGGTCTTCCGGGTTCAGATAGAAATTGCGCACGCCGACCGAAAGCTGACGGTAGACTTTTTCATCCGCAATATCCTGAAGATTGCGCGTCGAGGCGAGCGAATAGGATAGCGGAACGCCGAGAAAAGTCTCTGAATCGGCGTTGATCCAGACGCCCAGATAACGCTCCTTCTTGCGCACCACCAGGTTGCGTTCCGGCCCCTGCAAAACCACGATAATATCGTAACGCCCCTGCCGTTGGATCATCGGATCGGCATTGTCCAGCGCGCCGAAAATCGTCAGATCCGTGCCCCCGAAGTTGGAGGTGATGGCGATGGTTTCGGTCGAAAGGCCGATATCGATCGTTTCTTCCGCAGGCGTCTGCAACTGTGGGACTGTATTGCCGTCGCCACTGGCATTAATTTGCGCGAATGCGGCGCTCGCGAGAAGCGAAAGAGTGAGTGCTGAGACGAGGGCAGCGCTCCGCATCTCAAAAATCCGCTATCGTGATCGAGAACAGATTATCAGGCCGCACGAAGAGGCCAAAGGCAAGACGCAATGCAACGGCCAGCACAAGCAGGGCCAGCAAAAGGCGCAATTGTTCGCCGCGCAGTTTTTGGCCAGCGCGCGCACCATATTGCGCGCCGATCACGCCGCCAATCATCAGCAGGAAAGCCAGTACGATATCGATAGACTGGTTGGTGGTCGCCTGCATGACCGTGGTGAAAGCGGTCACGAATGTAATCTGGAAGAGCGAAGTGCCCACAACCACATTGGTCGGCACATGCAAAAGATAGATCAGCGCGGGCACCATGATGAAGCCGCCGCCGACGCCCATGATCGACGACAACAGACCGATAAAGAAGCCGATGCCGAGAACCGGGATGATGCTGACATAGATGGTCGAGGCGCGAAACCGCATTTTGAACGGCAGCCTGTGGATCCAAGTGTGCTGGCCGGGGCGGCGTATGGCGCCGCCTTTCTTGACCCGCCGCAAAGCGCGCAGGCTTTCCACCAGCATTAGCCCGCCAACACTGCCGAGGAAAAATACGTAGAGGATCGATACGATCAGATCGAGCTGGCCCAGTTCGCGCAGCCATGAGAAGACAAAAATACCGAGCAGCGAGCCGACGATACCGCCAGCAACGAGAAACAGGCCGAGCTTGATATCCAGCGTTCGCCGTTTGAAATGAACGAGCGCACCGGAAACAGACGAAGCGATAACCTGATTGGCGCCGGTCGCAACCGCAATGGCAGGCGGAATATTGTAGAAGATCAGCAGTGGCGTGATCAGAAATCCACCGCCCACACCGAACAGGCCGGAAAGAAAGCCGACCGCAGCGCCCATGCTGAGCAGAACCAGCATGTTGACCGATAATTCTGCAATGGGAAGATAAATACCCAATTCCGAACCCGGCTCTCACGGACGCATACGCTTCTCGGGCCCGCTGCGGTCGCGCAATCCCGCGAGGCCTGTTCACCTAACCGTCTTGCGCTGCCCGATCCGCGAAGTCAAACGCCGATTGGTATTACGGTTACCTTGCGCGGGACGTGTTACTTTCCTGCAATGGTTAGCCGCTTTTTCTATGTATTTTTCTGCAGCAGCAGCTGAACCAGCTTCTGATCGACATTGCCGGTTGGCTGCAGCCCGTTGGCCTTCTGGAACGAGGCAATGGCCGTGCGGGTCTTGCCGCCCATCACGCCGTCTGCCGTGCCGACATCATAGCCGTTCTTCTTGAGAATAAGCTGGATGTTGCGAACTGCCTTCTTCATATCCACCGAGCCGGTGGTGGTCGGCTTGGCTTCCGTCCAGGCATCCGGCACGTCAATGGAATTGGTGGCCTCGTTAAGCGGCTTTGCCTTCCATGACTGGACGGTGGCCTTCGCCTGTTCCAGCTGTTCCGGCTTCAGCGCTTCGGCGATCTGGTCGCGCTTCTGGGCGGCGTCCTTGTCACCGGAATTGGCGGCAAGCGCGAACCATTTGTAGCTTTCTTCCAGATTAACCGGGACACCGAGGCCCTTGGCGGCAAGAATGCCGAGATTGAACTGGCTGTCCTTCACGCCGAGGTCGGCAGCTTCGGTAAACCAGCGGGCGGCCGACGCATTGTCCGGAGCGCCGTTTGCGCCGGTTGCGAACAGAACGGCGAGGTTGTGCATCGCGCTTGCATTGCCCTGTTGCGCCGAAAGCTGATACCAGGTCTTGGCCTTGTCCAGATCGCGGGGCATGCCGAGGCCTTTTTCATTGAAATTGCCAAGGCGATACTGTGCCGGTGCAAAACCCTGACCGGCGGAAATGTCATACCATTGTGCGGCTTTGGTAAAGTCGGCGGTGACGCCGCGACCTTCCATGTAGCGATTGCCGATTTCGAACAAGGCGCGGGCATCGCCCTTGGCGGCGGCTTCGCGCAAGGCAGCCGGACCCGCTTCTTCCGGGATGGCCGGAAGAGCGACTTGAGCGGGTGCGGAAGGTGACGTGGTCTCTGCAGGCGCAGAGGCTTCGACCGGAGTGGTCGGCGCGCTGGCGATGACCGTTTCAATGGTGGACGATGGTTCCGATGCAGCGGGCGCTTCGGCCTTTTCCTGACGCGGCTCGATAATTTGTGGTGCCTCAGCTTGAACCGGAGCCTGCGGTGCTGCTGCTGGTGTCTCAGCGACGGGCGCTTCCGGCTGCGGAGCAACATCGACAGTCGCGTCGGTCGGTTCATCGCGGGTGAGGAAGGCGCTGCCGACTTGCAGACCCGCCATGGCGATCATGACGGCACCGATTGCCATCAGGATCGGCTTGCGCTGACGCTGCATGACATCGCCAACGGACTTTTTCTTCTTGCCTGCGCCCTTGACCGAACCCTTCTGGAGTTGTTCGGATTCGGCGGCTGCAAGCTGTGCGGCGCGGCGGGCGGCAGTGATAAAATCAACCTTGCCATTGGCTGCCAGAGCGGCGTCGGCTGCATCTTCGCGCTGGCGGCGTTCTTCGCGCACGCGCTTCATGATGGAGTTGAGGTCGGGCATATGATCGCCGCCGAACCGGGCATCCGGTTCGCTCTCGACGATGGGTTCGACAGTGGCCATTTCACTTTCGAAAGCCGGGGCGTCGTTTTTGTCGAAGCTTTCGGCCTTGAGATCGCCATCGGTATTCGCGCCGTTCTTGTCAGCGCGACGTCCGCGCATTGCCTTGGCAAGCCCCCCGAACAGCGACGACTTGCCGGAAGCTTCGCCAACGGGCGCAGCAACGACAGCGGTTTCGCCCTGAATGGTGGCAAAGGCAGCTTCGGCGGCAGCGGCTGCAGGCGAACGAGGCGTGTTCAGGCGCGGGGCACCGGTTTCCGGAGCGGAAAAGCGCGGTGCCGGGTCGCCCGCCAAAGCCATGGCCGGGCGCGCATCGTCTTCACGCTTGTCCGGATTGCGATTGGCAAGGCTTTCACTGCCCTGACCGCCCATATCCTGTTCAAGCCGGGACAGGCGATCCACGATCTTGACCAGCGTGTCGTGCACGGCTTCAAAGGTCTTGCTGTTGCGCTCGTCCGTATTGCGGGCCAGCATTTCCAGCGACTTCATATCGTCCGCGAGCTGACGGGCAATGGCTGTGTCGCCCTGGCTACCGTGCTGGAGAACACGCGCAACGGCGCTTTCCGCCGCTTCACGCGCCGCGTCGAGAACGGTCTCTCGGTTCGTTTCGAGCGAACGTTCGATGGAATCGAGGCGCGGCTTGATCTGGGCGAGTTCGGCAACCGGCTGGGCCAGATGGTGGGCGATATTGGCAATCTGATCTTCCAGATTGCGGATGGCTTCGCTGTCGGCCAGATTTGGCATTTCATAATGCGGCGCTTGCAGCAAGCCGAGCGAGATCTGCTGCGAAATGTCGTCAAGACGACCTTCGAGCGTATGGATCGCGTCGCTGTCGATGGAGCGGCCGCCATATTGCGCATCCAGCCGTTCGGTCAGTTCCGCGAAACGGCGGTCGATGGTGTCGAGAACCGCAGGGTCCGGCTCATGGCTGCGCCGTTCGGCGTTTTCCAGCTTCTGGCCAATGGCTTCGAGGCGGGCTTCAACGCTGCGATAATCGGACTGGCTCAGATTTTCCGTGACCTTGGCGACCTGATTGGCCAGAAGGCTGATCTGGTGTGCGAGCTGTTCGGCGATGCGATCGGGCAGAGCCTGTCCGCTGGACAGCACATCGATGCGCTGCGATAGCTCGCTCAGCTTCTGGAACAAGACATCTGAGTTCTGTCGGGAAGCCGAACCGTCGATCTGGTCTGCAAGCTCGGCAAGGCGCTTCTCGATGCGCTCCAGACGACGCGCATCTTCCTGATCGGGACGTTGCGCGCGGCTGGTCGCGATGATCGCACGGCTGATTTCGTCAAGCCGGGTGTCGATCTGGTTCAGCATATCCTGTTCGAAAGGCGCTGCGTTCTGCGGGTTCAGCGCGTCTTCGATGGAGTGGGTCAGCCTACCGATCCGCTCTTCAATGGCGCTGAAAGCATGGGACTGCGGCAGGGTGCCGATGGCTTCGCGCATCTGCTCAAGGCGCGAGCCAATGGCGTTGAGCGCCGGATTAACGGCGTCATGACGCTTTTCGAAAGCCTGCATCTGCGCGTCGAAGCGGTCCCAGCGATTGTCGATACGGCGCAGGGTTTCCTCGCGGGCAAGCGTATGGACGGTGCGGTTCAATTCATCGAACTGGCGGCGCAGCGCCTGCGCATTGGCCTCGCTGCTGCGCTCGGCAAGCAGGTGCACGCTTTCGCTGAGGCGATCGAAATCGTCACTCATGCGCTGCGAAAAACCTTCTTCGCTGGCAGCGCGCTGCATGCGCGACATTTCACGGCTGGCATCGCTGATCTCAGTGCTCGATGCAAAGCGCGCCTTCGCCTGTTCCTGGCTGTCCCGACGGCGGCGCAGATTGTCGGCGATTTCTGCGAGACCGGCTGCGGTCTCATCCGCATAGCGCGGGGCGGTAGGCTGGTGAGCGGCAAAGGAGGGGGCGTTCGGATGCGGTGCTGCGGGAGCGTCCTGTTCCAGCTCCATCAGGCGGCGCTCAAGACCGGCAAGCGTGCGGTCGAGCTCCTGCATGGCTGCGGATGCGGGGCGACGCTCGCGATGCGCGTTCAAATCATCAATCCTGGAACGCGAACCGGAAGCTAGCTCTGGATTTGCCATGAGAAATTCACTTTTCCAAATGATAAGGGTCGCCGGACGCAAATTCGGGAACGCAGAACCTTAGAAACTTGCTGCACCTACATTTGTACAAACGTAGTAAACAAGTCGTTAATATGCGGGTTTTCAGCTTGTTTTTGAACGAAAATTGTCCGGTCTGACGGCTCGCGCAGGTGTGGTAGGCACCAAATTGCGGGTTCGGAACTGGCCGGGTTCATCATGGCAGTACGAACAACCAGAATCGACGGGCAGGCCGGTCATTGTGTGGCCGAAGCTTTTACCTTGAGTCGTTTTCTCAATGAGGTTCCATCGCGCCTTGGTGCGGTGGACGGGCGTTTCCGGGGGCGGAAACAGGGATTAATATGAGTGAAAAGGCCATAGAGCCTGTAACGATAGCGGAGCTCCTGACCGGGAGCAGCTTGAAGGTCAGAGAAGATTACCAGCAACGCAGCCAATTGTTCCGGATTGGCGACCTGGCGCATGAGTTTGGTCTGTCGCTGCGCGCATTGCGTTTCTACGAGGATAAAGGATTGTTAAACCCGCGGCGGGCCGGGGTCACGCGGCTTTATGACCGTGAGGACCATACCCGTCTGCGTCTCATTCTGTTTGGTCGCCAGATCGGCTTTACGCTGGCGGAGACGAAACAGCTCATCGATCTTTGGAAAGAGGGCGCAAGCGATCTCGGTCAGGTCGATGATTTGCGCGCAACGCTTTCCGGAAAGCTTGCTGAACTTGAGAAGAAGAAGGGCGAAATCGACCGCTCGATTGAAGAGCTGAAAGCGCTTCTGAAAAGACTGGTGACGCCATCGGCGTGAGCGCTGAAGGACAGACCGCCTTTTCGCGGGGGCGAAAAGGCGGTCTTTGTCGTTTATGCGATGTCTTCGACCTGATCGAGATAGTCGCCATAGCCTTCGGCTTCCATCTCGGCCTTCGGCACAAAGCGCAGGGAGGCGGAGTTAATGCAATAACGCAGGCCGCCGCGATCAACCGGGCCGTCCGGGAAGACATGGCCAAGATGGCTGTCGCCATGGGCGGACCGTACTTCGGTGCGAACCATACCATGTGAGATGTCATTCAACTCGCTGACATTGGCCGGTTCAATCGGCTTGGTGAAGCTTGGCCAGCCGCAATGGGAATCGTATTTGTCGCTGGATGCAAAGAGCGGCTCGCCGGAAACGATATCGACGTAAATACCGGCTTCCTTATTATAGAGATATTCGCCGGTTCCCGGGCGCTCGGTGCCGCTTTCCTGCGTAACGCGATATTGCTCCGGGGACAGTTTGGCGATGGCCTCTGGATTCTTGCTGTAGCTCATGGGTAAAACTCCCTGTCATTCCACTTGAATCTAGGCCGTCTGTCGCAACAATTCCAGAGGACGGCACGGGAATTTGATGGGTTTCAACTGTCTTGCGTGACCAGTGCGGTTTCAGCTGTGCGCGTCACTTCCTGCAGTACGAAAAGCGCATTTTCCAGCGATTGACGGTCGATCTTTTCGAGAAGCTCGGCGCGGATATGATGCGTCACTTCCTGAAGTTCGCGAACCTGTTCCTGTCCTTCAGGCGTCAGCTCGATGCGCTTGGCGCGACGGTCGCCTTCCACCGGAACACGGCGGATAAGCTCCTGTTTTTCCAGCCCATCCAGCAGGCGGACAACCGATGGATGCTCGATTTCCAATGCATCGGCCAGTTCGCGCTGGTTCCAGTCGCGATCCTGCGCAAGCAACAGCATCACGCGGGCGCGTGATAGCGTCAGGCCAAGCGCCCGAACGCGAGAGTCAAATAGGTTGCGCATTTTTCGGGCCGCAGTGGATAGGCCCATCGTGAACGCGGCGTGCAGTTCCTGTTTCGGGTCATACATTACTTAGCAATCTAAAATATGGGTGTGCTATACATATAGCGATCTCCGATTTGATCGCAAGGGTTGCGGCTGGTTCATTGCAGCTTTCGGTAACCCTGAAATGACAACGTTTGCACAATTTTGCTTTACGTACCTCAAAACGAAAGTTAAGCTCGCAATTGTGAGGCTTTGGGAGGAGTTCACGTGCGATTTGATTATCAGGATCAATGGCGGGGAAGTTACGGCTGCAAGCGTAGCGCATCGAACGGTGCACGCTTATGACTTCGGCTGCAAATCCCGACAAAACTGCGCTTCTTGAAGCCCGATCCCTGTCGAAATCTTTCGGCCCTGTGCAGGTGCTGAAAAATATCAATCTGCAAATTTACGGTGGTGAGGTTCACGCGATCATCGGCGAGAACGGCGCCGGTAAATCGACGCTGATGAAGCTTCTTGCAGGCAATGAACGCCCGACAGCCGGTGAAATCCTTATTGACGGCAAGCCAATCGCCTTTGCAAATCCGGTTGAGGCCGAAGCACAGGGCATCGTCCTTGTGCATCAGGAAATATTGCTCGCACCCGATCTGACAGTTGCGCAAAATATTTATCTCGGTCGGGAGCTGTTAAACGGCATTACGGTCAACGACCGCTCCATGCGCGAGGGCGCACGCAAGGCGATACGGGACCTCGGTGCCGATATTAATCCCGATGCGGTGGTCGGCAGCCTGTCGATAGCGCAACGCCAGCTGGTGCAGATTGCGCGGGTTCTGCTGGTGCCGCACCGCGTGGTGATTTTCGACGAACCGACAGCTTCGCTGACGCCGGTTGAGACCGAAGCTCTGTTGAAGGTCATTCGCGATATCCGTGCCAAGGGCGTGGCGGTCCTCTACATTTCGCATCGCCTGCCGGAAGTGAAGGAAATCTCCGACCGGGTAACCGTGCTGCGGGACGGAACGCTTGTTGCTGCGCATATGGCGTCGCAGCTTCAGCCAGCCGACATGGCGCGTCTGATGGTCGGGCGCGATGTGGCGAAGCTTTATCCAGACCGCGCAACGCAGCATGGCGGTGAAGCTGTTCTGGAGGTCAGCGGCTTTTCCGTGCCCGGCTATGTGAAGGAAGCGAGTTTCCGCCTGAACAGAGGCGAGATACTGGGTTTCGCGGGACTGGTCGGCGCTGGCCGCACGGAACTGATGGAAGGCGTCGTGGGCCTGCGGCCCGGTAAGGGCGATGTGCGCCACAACGGCAAGCCCGCGCATTTCCGCGATGCCCATGACAGTCTGACGGCGGGCATCGCTTATCTGAGCGAAGATCGCAAAGGCAAGGGACTGTTGCTGACCAAGGATCTTGGCATCAATCTGACGCTCGCTTCACTCAAGAAATTCGTCAGCCGCTTCCAGATCGACCGCAACAAGGAGCGCGTGGCGCTGGATGATGCAATCCGCGATTTCGACATTCGCACGGGGAACAAGGACATTCTGGCCGGGCAATTGTCCGGGGGTAACCAGCAGAAACTGCTTCTGGCCAAGATGATGATGCTCGATCCATCTATTGTCATCATCGACGAGCCGACCCGCGGCATCGATGTCGGGACCAAGGAGCAGATTTATCAGTTTATCGCCAGTCTGGCCGACGAGGGGCGTTCGATCATTGTCGTGTCATCGGAAATGCCGGAGCTGATCGGTATTTGCGACCGTATCATCGTGATGCGCGAAGGACGCATCGCGGGCGAGGTTACGGGCGAGCGAATGACGGAACATGACATCGTCGTTCTGGCGACCGGTGTTAATGCAGAAGCGGCCTGAACGGCAATAAACAGAAAAAGACAATGAGTGGGAATTCAATGACACAGGTTGCGACTGATAAAAGCCGGGTACCGAAGACGTCCAACGACTGGGACCTGAGAGCCATCGCGCCATTCATCGCGCTTGCTCTTCTGCTGGTTCTTGGGGCAATCGCCAATCCCAACTTCATCAGCATTGACAATCTGCTGAATGTCGCAACGCGCAGCGCCTTCATTGCCATCATCGCGCTCGGCGCGACCTATGTGATCTCGTCGGGCGGTCTCGATCTTTCCGTCGGGGCAATGGTGGCCTTTGTCGCCAGTATCATGATCCTGTTCATGAACAGCGGCATCATCGCCGATCCGGTGATGATGCTGATTGCCGCCGTCATGCTGGCGGTCGTGGTGGGTGCGGCCTGCGGCCTCCTGAACGGACTGATCACGACGGTTGGAGGGATCGAGCCTTTCATCGCGACGCTCGGCACGATGGGCATCTATCGCGGTCTTACGACATGGCTGTCGCAGGGCGGCGCGATTACGCTCCGCAATCCAGACATACAGTCGCTTTATCGCCCGGCCTATTTTGGCACGGTTTTCGGCGTGCCTGTGCCGGTGATCGCCATCTTCGTCACGGCGGCAATTGCTGCCTTCGTCCTCTATCGAACGCGCTATGGGCGGCATGTGATTGCGGTTGGCTCCAGCGAGGATGTGGCGCGCTATTCCGGCATTTCTGTCAAGCGCGTGCGGACCATTGCCTATGTGGTGCAGGGGCTTTGTGTGGCCGTTGCCGTGCTGCTTTACGTGCCGCGCCTTGGCTCCACCTCGGCCACGACCGGTATTCTTTGGGAATTGCAGGCCATCACGGCGGTTGTGGTTGGCGGAACTGCGTTGCGCGGCGGTGTTGCCCGCGTCTGGGGCACCATCTGCGGCGCATTCATTTTGGAGATCGTCGGCAACATCATGCTGCTGTCGAACTTCATCAGCGAATATCTGATCGGGGCCATTCAGGGCGCGATCATCATCATCGCCATGCTGGTGCAGCGGTCACTTTCGCGACGATGACATGCAGGAATTGGCGGGATTGCAGGGGCGATCCCGGCAAAAAGGGGTATGTCTCCCGAAACCGGATACGGTGCTGGGAATAGGCATGCGTCCACTGAAAGAGACAAGCCCCGTTTTTTTGGGAGGAAAACATGCGAAGGAAATTTTTGGGCGTTGCTTTCGCCGCTTTGGCTGCAAGTGCCATGGCATTTACCGGTGTCGCCAGTGCACAGGACAAGAAAGTCACCATCGGCGTTTCAATTCCGGCTGCCGACCATGGCTGGACGGCAGGTGTCGTCTATCACGCCGAGCGCGTGGCCAAGCTTTTGATGCAGGAGCATCCGGGCCTGAACGTCATCGTTAAGACCTCGCCGGATGCGGCCAATCAGGCCAATGCGTTGCAGGATCTGGCGGTGCAGGGGCTTGACGCGCTGGTCGTACTGCCATCCGATCCTGACCCGCTGGTCAACGCAATCAAGGAAATCAAGGACAAGGGCACATTCGTCGCGCTGGTCGACCGTGCGCCGAGCAACAATGACAATTCGATCCGCGATCTCTATGTCGCCGGTAACAATCCGGCGCTCGGTCAGGTTGCAGGCGAATATATCAAAAAGACCACGCCGGATGCGCAGGTCGTGGTTATTCGCGGCATGCCGATCCCGATCGACCAGCAGCGTCAGGACGGCTTTGACAAGGGCATTGAAGGCTCCAACGTCAAGGTTCTCGACCGCCAGTACGGCAACTGGAACCGCGACGATGCTTTCCGCGTCATGCAGGACTTCCTGACCAAATATCCGAAGATCGACGTGGTCTGGTGTCAGGATGACGACATGGCCGTTGGCGTTCTCGAAGCCATCAAGCAGGCCAACCGCAGTGATATCCAGTATATCGTTGCCGGTGCCGGTTCCAAGGACATGATCAAGAAGGTCATGGACGGCGACAAGCTTGTGCCGGTCGATGTGCTCTATCCGCCAGCGATGGTGGGCACGGCCATGCAGCTCACGGCTGGTCATTTCTATGACCAGACCCCGGTCAGCGGCAACTACATCCTCGATGCAACGCTCGTCACGAAAGACAATGCCGAGCAGTTCTACTTCCCGGATTCGCCATTCTGATCCGTTTGTATGCGCCCGCCGGTTTGGCGGGCGCATTTTCATTTTATTCTGGAGGAGTTTCGATGAAGACGATCAAGGGGCCGGGGATTTTCCTCGGGCAGTTTGCGGGCGATGCAGCGCCGTTCAACACATGGGACGGCATCACCAAATGGGCCGCCGAAAAAGGTTATGTCGGCGTTCAGGTGCCCACCTGGGCAAGCCAGCTGATCGATCTTAAAAAAGCCTCCGAATCCAAGGATTATTGCGACGAGTTCGCCGGGGTGGCGAAGGAAAACGGGGTGGTTGTCACCGAGCTTTCCACCCATCTGCAAGGCCAGCTTGTCGCTGTTCATCCGGCCTATGATGAAGCCTTTGACGGCTTTGCCGTGCCGGAAGTGCGTGGCAATCCCAAAGCCCGGCAGGCCTGGGCCGTCGAACAGGTGAAGATGGCGATCAAGGCGTCGCGCAATCTCGGTATTGGCGCGCATGCGACCTTTTCCGGCGCGCTCGCCTGGCCGTTTATCTATCCATGGCCGCAGCGGCCAGCCGGTCTGGTCGAAACGGCGTTTGATGAACTCGCGCGCCGCTGGACGCCGATCCTCGACCATGCCGAGGAGCATGGCGTCGATATCTGCTACGAAATTCACCCTGGCGAAGACCTGCATGACGGTGTGACCTTCGAGATGTTTCTGGAGCGTGTGAAGAACCACCCGCGCGCCAACATGCTCTACGACCCGTCGCATTATGTGCTCCAATGTCTCGATTATCTCGACAATATCGACATCTACAAAGACCGGATCAGGATGTTCCACGTCAAGGATGCGGAGTTCAACCCGACCGGACGTCAGGGCGTTTATGGCGGCTATCAGGGCTGGGTCAATCGCGCCGGTCGTTTCCGCTCGCTCGGCGACGGGCAGGTTGATTTTGGTGCTGTCTTCTCCAAAATGGCCGCGAATAATTTTGACGGCTGGGCCGTGGTCGAATGGGAATGCGCCTTGAAGCACCCGGAAGACGGGGCGCGCGAAGGTGCGGAATTCGTAAAGGCGCATATTATTCGCGTCACCGACAAGGCGTTCGACGATTTTGCATCCGGCGGCACCGATGACGCTGCCAATCGCCGTATGCTGGGTCTTTGAGACGAAATGAGGAACTCATGACGATTGAAGCCAAAACCAAGGAAACAGCAACGCCGCGCATCCGGCTTGGGATGGTTGGCGGTGGAGCAGGGGCCTTCATTGGCGGCGTGCACCGCATGGCATCACGGCTCGACAACCGCTTCGAACTGGTTGCGGGCGCACTGTCGTCCTCGCCGGAAAAGGCGCAAGCGTCAGGACGTGAACTGGGACTGGCGTCGGACCGCATCTATTCGGATTTCCGCGAAATGGCGATCCGCGAAGCGCGGTTGAAAAACGGCATTGAAGCCGTTTCCATTGTGACGCCAAACCACGTTCACTATGAAGCCGCGAAAGAATTCCTGAAGCGCGGCATCCATGTCATTTGCGACAAGCCGCTGACCTCCACGCTGGCCGATGCCAAAAAGCTGAAGAAAGCGGCTGATGAGAGCGGCGCGCTGTTCGTGCTGACCCACAACTATACCGGTTACCCGATGGTGCGGCAGGCCCGCGCCATGGTGACGAGCGGTGAGTTGGGCGATCTGCGTGTTGTGCAGGTGGAATATGCGCAGGACTGGCTGACCGAAGCCGTCGAAGCCACGGGCGCGAAGGGCGCTGTCTGGCGCACCGATCCGGCGCAGTCCGGCCTTGGTGGTGCCACGGGTGATATCGGCACCCATGCCTTCAATCTTGCATCCTTCGTCACCGGGCTGACATTGGACAGTCTGGCTGCCGATCTCGACAGTTTTGTCGAGGGGCGTCGTCTTGATGACAATGCGCATGTGATGCTGCGCTTTGCGGGCGGCGCCAAGGGCATGCTCTGGTGCAGCCAGGTTGCGCCCGGCAACGAAAATGCGCTTCGCCTGCGTGTCTACGGCACCAAAGGCGGCATTGAATGGGCGCAGGAAGACCCGAACCGGCTGTGGTTTACCCCGTTCGGGGGCGAAAAACGGCTTATCACGCGCGGCGGTGCGGGTGCCGGACCTGAAGCTGCACGGGTAACGCGTGTGCCTGCTGGTCATCCAGAAGGCTATCTCGAAGCTTTTGCGACGATCTATACCGAAGCAGCCAATGCTATCGAGGCGCATCGTGAAGGCAAAAAGCCGGACGGTGCGGTGATTTATCCAACCGTTGACGATGGGTTGCTAGGTGTGAGCTTTATCGACGCTTGCGTCCGCTCGTCGAAGAGAAACGGCGCCTGGGTCAATCTCTGATCGGAAGCGAATAATTAAGTTGAGCGGCCACCTTGTGGCCGCTCTGCCGTTAAAAAACCATTTTAATTGCATGTTTCTAAGCAAACGCTTGCGAAGGCGTGTTGGTCATTCTGATCTGCCCGCTTTTAGGGCAGGTCTCGCACAGAGCCGCTTGAGACATACGCCATGCAGAAATTCCGTCCCACAATCGCCAGCGGCCCATTGTGCCTTCTGACGGTGCTCTACGTTTTCATCTTCACCAACGCTTCTTTCTGGCATGCACTCGGCGCTTATTACGCTGATGCGCCGTGGAAACTGGCGGGCATTGCGGCGGCACTCGTGCTACTCCATACCGCGCTGCTTCTGGTGTTTTCGGCGAAATACGTCATCAAGCCGATCCTGATCCTGTTTGTCCTGATCGCGGCTGGCGGCTCCTATTTTACCGATACATTCGGGACGATCATCGACAAATTCGTGGTTGAGGCCGCGCTGACGACCACGCAGGCTGAATCCGGCGCGTTGCTGACGCCAAGCTTCGTTTGGCACATGATGTTGTTCGGTGTTGTGCCGTCCTTGTTGATCGTATGGGTGCGGGTCAAGCATCGGCCCTTGCTCGGCAAGGTGGCCGTCAATACGGGGATAATCTTCGCCTGTCTCGCGGCGTCGATTGCCATATTGGGTGTGAATTACGCGGCCTATTCTTCAATGTTCCGCGAGCACAATGCTGACATTATGCAAAAGCTGATGCCGGGAACGCCGATCACCAGCACGGTGCAATATGTAGCGCATACGATCAAGAATCGCGACATTCCGATGGAGCCGCTCGGGCTTGATGCCAAACAGGCGATGACGAAGCTGCCGGCAGATAAGAAGCTGCTGACGGTTGTTGTCGTGGGTGAGACTGCACGCGCACAGAATTTCAGCCTCAACGGCTATTCGCGGGAAACCAATCCGGAATTGAAGCAGCGCAATGTTGTCGCCTTCACCGACACGACGAGTTGCGGGACGGAAACCTCGGTTTCGGTGCCCTGCATGTTCTCGCCTTTTACACGCGAGGAGTTTTCCAATACCAAGTTTCGTGGATCGGAAAATCTGATGGACGTGCTGCAACACGCAGGTGTCCAAGTGGCCTGGTATGAAAACAATACCGGCAGCAAGGGCGTTGCCGACCGGATCAAGACGATCGAACTGCAAGCCGTCAAGGACGCGCGTTACTGCGAGGGCGGCGAATGTATCGACCAGATTCTGGTCGATAGTCTGGGCAAGGAACTGAACGCGCTTTCGGGCAATGCCACCATCGTGCTGCATATGACGGGCAGCCATGGCCCAGCCTATTTTCGCCGTTACCCGGAAGAGTTTGCGAAGTTCAAGCCTGATTGCCGCTCCAACGATTTCGCCAAATGCTCGCATGACGAGATCGTCAATGCATACGACAATTCAATCCTTTATACGGATCACATCCTGTCTGAAGTCATTGATATGCTGAAAGCGCATGAAGATAAATTCGCTTCGTCGATGATCTACATGTCCGACCACGGCGAGTCTCTCGGCGAAGATGGTCTCTATCTTCATGCCGCGCCGTATTTCATTGCGCCATCGCAGCAGACCCATGTGCCGTTCATCACATGGTTTGCGCCGGACTATGCGGCTGATACGGGACTTGACGTCGATTGCCTGAAGAAGACAGTTGCCGAACCGTCCTCGCATGACAATCTGTTTCATACGGTGCTTGGCATGATGCAAATCAAAACAACGGTTTACGATCAAAAGCTCGACCGTTTTGCCGTGTGCCGCAAGCCGCACACGGTGGCGTTGAACTAAGTTGAAACCCCGCCGAATGGCGGGATTTGATAGCATCTAGAGCGGTTCCGGTTAAAACAGAATCGGGGAACCGCTCTATCTACTTGTTCTTAAGCATTATCCTACGTATCGAAGCGGGAACAGAAATCAGTCCAGTGGACTGATTTCCCTGCGTAGGCGCTTCGCACTTTTGCTGGAAATGCGCTAGGTCAGACGTAGCGATTGACCACGTTCTCCAGATATTCCTGACGGCCTGATTTCGGATGCGGATTGATATCCTGCGTTTCAACGGCAGTGGTGATCTGTTCAAGGGACATATCCCCCAGAAGCTTCTTGCCGAAGTCGCCGCCCCAGCCCGCATAGCGTTCCTCCAGCGGCTTTGAAAGCGCGCCATCCTCCAGCATGCGCGCCGCAGCCTTGAGGCCGCGCGCACAGCAGTCCATGCCGCCGATATGTCCGATCAGCAGATCCTGCGGGTCGAGCGACTGGCGGCGTAGCTTGGCGTCGAAATTCGTGCCGCCCGTTTTGAAACCGCCACCAAGAAGCACCTGATAATAAGCGAGCGCCATTTCCGGCACATTGTTGGGAAACTGGTCCGTGTCCCAGCCGGACTGGTAATCATTGCGGTTCATATCGATGGAACCGAGGATGCCGAGCGTGCGCGCCAGCGCCAGTTCATGCTCGAACGAGTGCCCGGCAAGAATGGCGTGGCCCTGTTCGATGTTCAGCTTCACTTCGTTTTCGAGGCCATAGCGTTTCAGGAAGCCATAAACCGTGGCCACATCGTAATCATATTGGTGCTTGGTCGGTTCCTGGGGCTTCGGTTCGATCAGGATCGTGCCTTTGAAGCCGATCTTGTGCTTGTACTCGACAACCAGATTGAGGAAACGTCCCATATGGTCGAGTTCGCGTGATAGATCGGTGTTGAGTAGCGTTTCATAGCCTTCACGACCGCCCCAAAGCACGTAATTCTGGCCGCCAAGCCGCATCGTGGCGTCAAGACAGGTTTTGACCGTGGCCGCCGCGAAGGCAAAAGCTTCCGGGTCGGGATTGGTTGCCGCGCCCGCCATATAGCGGCGATGAGAGAAGAGATTGGCGGTCCCCCAGAGCAGGTTTATGCCGGTTTCAGCCTGCTTTTTCTCAAAAATATCAACAATTTCGTTAAGGTTTTTGGTGTTTTCCGCGAAGTTCGCGCCTTCCGGACGCACATCGGCATCGTGAAAGCAGTAGTACGGTGCGCCGAGCAGCGAAAAGAACTCGAAGGCGACATCGGCCTTCAGCTTTGCCGCTTCCATATCGTTGGAATACCAAGGCCGCTCAAATGTACGCCCGCCAAACGGGTCGCCACCTTCCCAGGCGAATGTGTGCCAATAGGCAACCGCGAAACGCAGGTGATCTTCCATGCGTTTGCCAAGCACGATCTCGTCAGGATTGTAGTGTCGAAATGCCAGCGGATTATCGCTGTCTGCGCCTTCAAAACGAACTTTCTCGATGTCCCCGAAAAATCCGGTCGCCATTGTTATCCTCCCATTTGTTTTGATCTTCAGCCAGCCAACGAGTGCAGGGCCGGGTAGAGCGCGCGATAGCGCTGATAGGCTTCGTCATAAGCGGAGAGCAGCGCCTGTTCCGGCACGACAGTACGGGCGGTGCGCGGCGGCGTGCAGATCGAAAACGGATCGGCGCCGCTGGCTGCAATCAGCCCCAGACGTGCTGCGCCAAAAGCCGCGCCAAAGTCGCCTTCTTCCGGCAGCGAGATGGGCGTGTTCAGCGCCGCTGCGATCGATTTTAGCCAATAGGCCGAGCGGGAACCGCCGCCAACTGCGATGAGCGAATGAATTTCGGTGCCCGCCGATTGGAGCGCGACGAGACTGTCGCGAATGGCGAAGGCGACGCCTTCCAGAACGGCCTGTGTCATGGCGTTGCGGTCGGTCTCATGTTCGAGACCATTGAAGCTGCCGCGAATTTTGGCGTCATTATAAGGGGTGCGTTCGCCGGAGAGATAAGGCAGGAAAGTTACACTGCCGGGCGTCTGGACGGTGTCACCCAGTTCCTGATCAAGCGTGTGCGGGGTCGTGCCGACGACACGCGCGAACCAGTCAAGCGCGCTTGCCGCCGAAAGGATGACACCCATCTGGTGCCACGTGCCCGGCAGCGCGTGGCAAAAGGCATGGACAGCGCTTTCCGGCTTTGGCTGATAAGCGCCATTGGCGGCAAACAGGACGCCGGATGTGCCAAGCGACACGAACGCATGGCCGGGCTTTACAGTCCCCATGCCGCAGGCCGAAGCGGCGTTGTCTCCCGCACCGCCAGCGACCACAGGGCGACCGTCTATACCCCAGCGCGCGGCGAGTTCGGCACGCAGTTGGCCCGTGGCGTCGCTGCCTTCCGCAAGGCGCGGCATGTGGCTTTCGGTCAGTCCCGTCTTTGCAAGCAATTCGGACGACCAGTGACGCCCGCCCGTGTCGAGCCAGCTTGTCCCGGCGGAATCCGACATGTCTGATACGTGTTCGCCGGTTAGCCAGAGGCGCAGATAATCCTTGGGCAACAGTATCTTATGCGTCTTGGCGAAGGTTTCGGATTCATTGCGGGCGACCCAGACCAGTTTCGGTGCCGTAAAGCCCGGAAAGACGATATTGCCGGTAATAGTGCGGAAGGCCGGATCGGCATCAAGCTCTGCGGCTTCGCGATAGCTCCGCGTGTCGTTCCAGAGAATGCAGGGGCGCAGCACCTGATCCGTATCGTCCAGCAATGTCGCACCATGCATCTGGCCAGAAAGGCCGATGCCCTTGATGGCTGCGAATTCTTTCGGATGAGCTTGCCGCAGGGCGTCGATGGCAGTTTCAGTCGCGCTGATCCATTGGGCGGGGTTCTGCTCGCTCCAGCCTGCATGCGGGCGCGAAACGTCCAACTCGCCATGGGCGGAACCAACAAGTCGCTGATTGTCGTCGATCAGAAGCGCTTTGACGCCGGATGTTCCAAGATCGAGGCCGAGATACATGGTGGCTCCTGTCGGAATTTCACGATGGCCGATGGTTCAGCAGAACTGCGGCAAGTTATCTTTGAGAAAGATTTCGATGCGGATATGTTCCTGCCCCGCAATGATCGGCAGACGATCTGCGGACGCTTTCAGGATGCGAATGGCGCTGCGGATTTCATGCCCGGCATCCTGTGACAGAACGCCATGCACCAGCCCCTGTTCCAGCGCCTGCGAGGTGGCTTCGTCGCGTTCATGGGCAATCACCAGAGGGCGTTTTCCCTCATGGGTGGCGAGCGCGCGAAGCAGGCCGCCATTGCCAGCGCCGAGGCTGTAGATGCCTGCAATATCGCTGCGCTCGCGAAGGAGGGTGCGCACCAGATTTTCCACGCGCACATCTTCGTCGAGGCCTTCAAGGGCGGGGAGGATGGAGCGTTCCGGAAAATCGCTTCGCATGGCGGAGGTGAAGCCGTCGAAACGTTCGCGATGATCGCGCACTTTCAACGAGCCGGTGAGAATGGCGATGACACCGTCTGTCCCATTCGCGAACAGGCCGAGAAGACGGGCTGCCGTGCGTCCCGCTGCAACATTGTCCACGCCGACATAATGTTCACGGGCGGAATGGCCGAGGTCAGAAACCAGCGTCACGGCATGCACGCCGCTTGCGCGCAGCCGGTCACAGGCCGCGCGAACCGGATCGGTATCGAGCGCGACAAAAGCCACCCCATCCGGCTTGCCAAGGGCGCTGGCGTCAAGTGCTGCGACCAGCGCAAGCTCGTCAAACGCCGGAACCAGAACGAGATTGATCGAGACACGCTCGGTCAGCGCGTGTTCGCTCGCAACAGCGATCTCTTCGCGAAGGCTGAGCATGAAGGTGTTGTCATTGTCGGGCACAATGAAATCGAAATGATAGAGCCGGCTGCGGGCCAGATTGGCGGCCCCCACATCGCGGACATAGCCAAGCGTATTCATCGCCTCCGTCACCCGTTCACGGGTTTTGGACCGGACGCCGGGACGGTCGTTCAAAACGCGATCAACCGTGGCAAGGCTGACGCCTGCAGTGCGCGCTATATCATGAACGGTAGGTTTCATTCCTGCTCCTCCGCACAAACCATAGGAGCAAAAATGAGGTACGTAAATCAAAAAATTTTAATTTCGATTTTTGTTGAGATATCAACAGGGTCTGGCGGTAAATTCGCGTTGGGCGAAGCAGATATGACGTAACGTGATGACGCAGATGCCAAAGGAAAGGGCGGCTTCAGCCGCCCGATCCTGTTTCTTGGAATCAATCCCAATAGGGGCGTGGTCTGTGGCGTGGTGGCCCGTCGCGATATTCGTCGCGCCAATGATGACGGCGCCAGTCTCTTGGCGGCGGACCCCAGCCCCAGCGTGGTGGCGGCGGGCCCCATCCCCAACCGGGAGGCGGGGGTGGCGGACGGCGATATCGGGGAACACATACGCCGCGACGTGACATGCGCCAGCCGGGGCCGCACCAGTAATCCGCTTTCTGCACCAGTCCCGATTGCGCGGGCGCTTGCAGATTGCCGACCGGGTTGGCTTCGGCATTAAAGGCGAACACCGCCAGTGCCGCAGCTAAAGAAAGTACCGACACTCTCATGTCGTTTCTCCATCTCGTTTAACGGCACCAGTCTGGTCTCCCAATTGGGACTATTCGCGGCAGCTGAAATCAATTTGCCTGTACGGCGGATATAATCACGCTACCAGTGAGGCACGCCATTATTGCCCGCCCAACCGTTTCATCGTTTTCTTCAAGGTCGAAATGCTTTGATATCCCGCTTCGACACTGGCAATGGCAAGCGGTATGCCCTCCGCACGTTTACGCATGACATGCGATACCCGCAGGCGCTGCCGCCATTCGACAAAACTCATGCCGGTCTGGAGACGGAACTTGCGCGTCATGGTGCGGCGGCTCATGCCGACTTCATCCGCCCAGTCGTCAATCGTGAGATCGAGACCGGGATTATCCAGAAGGCTGCGACAAAGCTTGCGCAACGGTTTATCGGTCGGCAGCGAAACGACATAGGGCTGTTCTTTCGCCGAGCGAACTTCGTCCAGAATAAGCGCTGTCAGATGCTGGCCGCGCCCGCGCTCATCATAGAGCACCGGTTCTTCGGCCAGAGCCTGCACGCTGGCGTCCAACAGGGGGGAAACTTTCAAAACGCGCGTCGGCTCCCAATGATCGCGCAGGACCGATTCTTCAATAAAGACCGCATGCATTTCGACCGAGCCATAAATATCGACGCTGTGCGGCACATCGGGCGGGAGAAGCACGGCATAACCGCTCGGCAGCATGAAAGCGCCATCTTCGGTTTGCGCCGTCATATAGCCACTATTGCTATAGAGAAGCTCGCCGCGCCGGTGACTATGCCAGCCGGACGAGGCACTTTTCTCATAGTCGCGCCGCATCACCGCCAGAGGGCGTGCGATGTCCTGATAGTCGATGGCGTGTTTCGGTCGCGTGCGAATTTCCATTTTGGCCCAATTTGACTGAAATTGTCATATTTAAATGGAATTGCAAAATTTTGACCCGAATGCAACCAAGATTGGCCTGACTCACCAAACTGTCCCGAATATATTCGCTCGCGCAACGCATTGATATGTGTGAGTAAATTAGAATTATTCTGAATTCTGAACTTGCGCAACAATAAAAAATAATCGCTATAGCCGCTGCTTTGATGGGCTGCGGACAGTAGCCGTTTTGCAGGAACGGCAGGAGAACAGAGTTGAAGACCAGCAGGGACACCGTGCGCAATACAGATCGCATTCACAACAGCAGACGCGCCGGATCGCTACTCAAAACCGTGCTTCTCGCTAGCGTGGCGCTTGGCGCTGTGGCCGTTCCGGCATTGGCCCAGGACACGGGCGTCATTCAGCTCAACACCATCGAGGTGCAGACCTCCGGTGACAAAGGGCCACGCGTTCCCGTCGAGGGCTATATTGCTGAATATAGCCGCGCCGCCACCAAGAGCGACACGCCGATCCGCGAAACGCCGCAGTCGATTTCCGTTGTCACGCGCGACAATATGAATGATCGCGCCGTCTCGTCGGTTAGTGAAGCACTGCTTTACAGCGCCAATGTGAACGGTCAGCGTTATGGCGCGGATGTGCGCTCGGATTATTACACCATTCGTGGTTTCCCGGCTGATCTCTATCTTGATGGCATCCGTATTCCGCAGATAGCCAACCAGACCGGCGGTTATTCGGGCTTCGTGGTCGAACCCTATTCGCTCGAAAGCGTGGAAGTTCTGCGCGGTCCAAGTTCCGCGCTGTTTGGCCAGAGCAATGTCGGCGGTATCGTCAACATGGTCAGCAAGCAGCCGCAGGCCGAGGCATCCAATGAGGTCTATCTGCGTGGCGGCAGTTTCCAGCGCAAGGAATTCGGCTTCGATCTGACGGGGCCGATCAACAACGACCCTCGTTTCACCTATCGCCTGAACGGCATGATCCGCGATGCCGACACGTCCTACGATCTGGGCAAGAACAACCGTATTGCCATCAATCCGAGCTTCGCCTGGCGTCCGGATGCGGATACCAGCCTGATTGTTTCGGGCGGTTATCTCAAGGATGATCTGGGACAGGCGGGCGTGATCGTTCCGGCCTATGGCAGCGTGCTGCCGAACCCGACCGGCCAGAGTATTCCGCGTGATTTCACCGATGGCGATCCGCGCATCGCGACTTATAAGAAGGAAATCAGTTACGTTGGCTATCAGTTCGAGCATCGCTTCAACGACACGTTCACGCTGCGCCAGAACTTTCGCTATTCGCATCTGAAGACCGATTATCGCAACCTGTTTGCGGGCGTGCTGCCGACCAGTGGCTGGAATGGCAGAACGCTGCCGCGCACCAATTATCTGGCACAGCCCGAACTCGATTCAATTGCCTTCGACACGCAGCTTGAATCGCGCTTCGATACCGGCTCTCTGGAGCACACTTTGCTGGTCGGCGTTGATCAGCAATGGCAGCGCCTCGACAATTATACTGGCTCGGCGGCTGGTCCGTCGCAGGACCTGTTCAACCCGACCTTCAATCAGCCGCTGACGCCGGTGAAGGCGACGACGCGTCTTCTGCAAAACCAGTATCAGACCGGCATTTATGTGCAGGATCAGATCGAAGCAGGCAATCTGCGCGTGACGCTCGGCGGTCGCAAGGACTTCGTCCGGGTTGATTCCGAACAGACGACGCTCTCAACAGGCCGTAGCGTCGACTATGAGCAGGACCCTGAAAAGTTCACGGGCCGTGCGGGCGTAGCCTATGTCTTCGACAGTGGCTTTGTGCCTTATGCGCTCTATTCGACGTCCTTCCTGCCGACGCTGACGCTGGCGGATACGCCGCTCAAGCCGACCACGGGCACGTTGAAGGAAGTGGGCATTAAATACGCCCCGGAAGGCGCGAATTACAGCGTTACGCTTTCGGCCTTCGAAGCTGAACAGCAGAATGTCGTCAATCGTATTTCCGGCGTCTACTATCAGACGGACGAAGTGCGCGTACGCGGCGTCGAGTTGGAAGGCACGGCCCAATTGTGGGATCGCCTGAACCTGACGGCTGCCATGAGCTTCCAGGACCCGGAAGTCAGCGAAAGCCAGACGCCTGCCCAGATTGGCAAGCTGCCTTATACCGTGCCGAAGGATCAGCAGTCGTTGTTCGTCAGCTATAATGTGCCGCTGCCGGATAACCTCAAGGGCGATCTCGTTCTTGGCGGCGGTGTACGACGCATCGGCAAGACCGCTGGCGATACGCTGAACACCTTCTTCGTGCCATCCTATACGCTGGTGGATGCTTTCCTGCGCTATGATCTTGGCAACTATCGCCTTCAGGTGAATGCCTATAATCTCGGCGACAAGAAATATGTGGCGGGCTGCAATTCGACCAGCCAGTGCTATTACGGTCAGGGCCGCTCCATCGTGGCGACAACGAGTGTGAAATGGTAGTGAGTTTCTCACGACGTGAATTTTTTGTGGGGGCGGCTTTGGCCGCCCTTACGTCTTCTGTTCGGGCCGAGACGCCGCGTAAGGTTGTCACGCTCGAATGGGCGGAAACGGAAATTGCTTTGTCGCTCGGCATTCGCCCTCTGGGCGTTGCCGATCTGGCGGGCTATCGCCAGTGGGTCAATATCGAGAATGACGGGCTCACCGATGCGGCCGATGTGGGCGGACGGCAGCAGCCGAGCCTTGAAGCGCTGACACGGCTGAAACCGGACCTGATCCTTACATCGGCGTTGCGCCATAAGGCGATTGCCGAGCGCCTCAAGGCGATTGCACCGACGGTGCTGCTCGACGGCGCATCCGATAGCGCCGATCTCTTTCAGGATATGAAATCAAATCTCGCCGTTGCCGCAAGTGCGCTGCAACGCGAGGCGGAACGCAGGGCCGCGTGGCAATCTTTCGAAGATGGCCTGTCGGCAGCGCGGGCGAAACTATCCGGCCCATTGCCTGTCGTGATTGCGCAGCCTTTGCCCGGTGTGGCGCGATTGAGAATATTCACGACCAATTCTGCCGTGATGAAAACGATGGTGCAAGCTGGCTTCTCGGAAGCAGTCGACCGCGGCGTGCAGCCCTTTGGTTTTACGACATTCGGGTTGGAAGAGCTTGCCACGCTAGCGCCGGAGACACGGCTTTGCCTGTTGGATGACGCGACGCCGAAGGAACTGACGGAAAGCGCGATCTGGCCGGTCCTGCCTGCGGTCAGCGCCGGTCATATTTATCATCTCGGCGGCGATATTTGGCCTTTTGGCTCGACACGCTCCATGACGCGGCTGGTTGAGCGGACGTTAGCGGCGTTAACTGCCTGATATATGAGAAAAGCCCCGGTTCAACCGGGGCTTTGTTGTTTCAGGCAACGGCGCGGGCGCATTCGCCAAGAATACGCAGTACTTCGGCGCGTTCCTCGATTTGCGGCATATGTCCGCAACGCTGGAAGATATGCACGCCGACTTTTCCGGGCAGCCCATGGGCGTGGCTGACGGGAATGACCCGATCTTCCGCACCGAAGATCAGCCGCACAGGGATCGGCAATCCGGCTATGGTTGACCGCAGATCGAAGGTCTGCGTGCCATCGGTGAAGAACCGTTCCGCAATCGCGCTTTGCGCGGCGCGCAATTCGGTATCAGCGGCCTGAGCGACTGTGGCATTGATGAAAGGCCGCGTGAGCAGGCTTTCGTCGCTGACCAACAGTTTCAGCCAAGGGATGATGCTCGCTTCGCTTTTGGCGGCGATCAGGCCCTTGGTGAAGGCGCCGTTGATTTCAGGGCCGAGACCGGCGGACGAAATCAGCACCAGCGAGCGCACATCCACGATGCCGCGTGCGGCAACGGTCGCCGCAACGCCACCACCAAGGGAATGACCGCCAAGCAGGCAGGCGTTCACGCCAAAGGCGGCAAGTGTGGCTTCAACGGCCTCCGCGATCGCATCGATGCTGTCCGGCACTGTGCGCGTGGAAGCACCGTGTCCGGGAAGGTCAAGCGCCAGAACCGGATGGCCGAGTGTTGCCCCTGCGAACAGGCCGCGCCATGAATTGAGGTCGGCGGCGAAACCGTGGATTAGGACAACAGGCAGTTTTCCGGCTTCACCCTCACGCAGCCAGACTGCATTGAGCGGTGCAGCGGAACCGGCGGTAGGTCTTCGTGCGGGGGGTGCAACCGGTTGGCTTACAGCGCCAGCCGCAACCGCAGCTTGGGCAGAGCCAATCTTCGCCTCGACATCCTTTTTCTGGACGCGTCCCTTGGGGCCGGAACCTGCAATCGCCTCAAGATCGATGCCAGCCTCCCGGGCCAGCCGGCGTGCAAGCGGCGTTGCACGCACGGCTGTGTCCTGAGCGGTAGCAGCTTGGGAGGTAGAAACGACCGGTTCGACAGGTGGGGGGCCATCCTCCCGAACCGGTACTGGCGCGCTCTGCGAGGGAGCAGGCTGCGCATCGGCGGGGCGCTCAACGGATGGTGGTGCTTTGCGCTCTTCGCCTTCTTCGTAAATCCACGCGACAGCCTGTCCGACCGGCACAACAGTGCCTTCGGCAACACTCACATCTGCAAGAATGCCGCTGGCCGGTGCGTCCACTTCCATGGCCGCCTTGTCAGTTTCGATTTCGAACAGGAGCTGACCCTTCGTGACGGTATCGCCATCCTTGGCATACCAGCGCGAAATCTGGCCGGTCTCCATATCCATGTCGACTTTCGGCAGGATGACTTCCACTGCCATGGTCAGCGCACTCCCCTGGCAAGATCGCGGGCGCTTTTGAGAATGTCCGGCACCTGCGGCACGGTCGCGCGTTCAAGATCGGGATTGTAAGGGATCGGCGTCTCGGCGCCGCCAAGGCGGACAATCGGGGCGTCGAGATAATCGAAAGCATCGCTTTCGGCGACGATTGCAGAGATTTCCGCGCCGATGCCGAGTGTTTTCACAGCTTCATAGACGCAAAGCAGCTTCGAAGTTTTCTTGACGCTTCTGATGATCGTGTCGCGATCAATTGGGCGCACGGTGCGCAGATCGATGACTTCGACGTCGATGCCTTCCTTGGCCAGTTCTACCGCCGCATCCAGCGCCTTGTGCACCATGATTGCGGTCGCGACGATGGTGAGATCACGGCCTTCGCGCACCACATCGGCCTTGCCGATGGGAACGGTATAATAGCCTTCCGGCACCGGCCCCTTCATCTTGTAGAGCAGCTTGTGCTCAAAAATCATCACCGGGTCGGGGTCTTCGACAGCTGCAAGCAACATGCCCTTGGCGTCATGCGGGGTGGAAGGCTGCAGAACCTTCAGGCCGGGCACGTGGCCGAGCCAGGCTTCGAGGCTCTGGCTGTGCTGTGCGGCGGCGCCCGTGCCTGAACCGGCGGGAAAACGCATGACCAGCGGCACCGAAACCGCGCCACCCAGCATATAGCGGATTTTTGCGGCCTGATTGACGATCTGCTCCATGGCGAGCGCAGCAAAATCGGAAAACTGGAATTCGAAAATCGGGCGCATGCCGGTCAGCGCTGCACCTACGGCGACGCCCGCACCGCCCAGTTCAGAAATCGGCGTGTCCATGACGCGGTCTTCGCCGAAGCGATGCACGAGATCGCCGGTTACCTGAAACGCGCCGCCATAGACGCCGATGTCCTCGCCCATCAGGAAAACACGGTCGTCGCGCTCCATGGCAATCGCCATGGCTTCCTGAATGGCTTGCGAATAGCTCAACTCGCGGATGGTGGTGTCCATGATCAGATTTCGTCCGTATATACGTCGCGGGTCAGGTTGGTGAGGTCGGGAGAAGGGCTGTTGCGGGCATATTCAATCGCGTCAGCGATTTCCTTCTCGACATTGGCCCGAATGGCTTCGATCTCCTTGTCGTCGATCACGCCATAAGCCTTCAGATCGGCTTCGAAATGCGCGATTGGATCGCGATTATTGGCCCAATCCTCGATCTCTTCCTTGGTGCGATAGCGGTTGCGGTCGCTCTTCGAATGACCACGCAGACGGTACGTCTTGTTCTCGA
This sequence comes from Ochrobactrum soli, assembly GCF_003664555.1. Taxonomy (NCBI): domain Bacteria; kingdom Pseudomonadati; phylum Pseudomonadota; class Alphaproteobacteria; order Hyphomicrobiales; family Brucellaceae; genus Ochrobactrum; species Ochrobactrum soli. Next base: position 170,854 of record NZ_RCHH01000009.1, read on the forward strand.
TCAGCGACGGGCCTTCCCCGCGCCGCGCACGCTCCACGGCCTCGTTGATGGCTTCGGCAACGTCGGAAAGGTTGTTGCCGTCCACGACCTTGCCCGGCATGGCATAGGCCGATGCGCGGTCCGCGACATTCACCACCGCCGTTGAACGCTTGGTTGAAGTAGACATGCCATAGCCATTGTTTTCGCAAACGAAAACGACCGGCAACTTCCAGACGGAAGCCATGTTGAGCGCTTCATGGAAAGCGCCTTCATTGTTGGCGCCATCGCCGAAGAACGACACGACCACCTTGTTGTTCTTCTGCTTTTTTGCGGAAAGGGCAGCGCCGACAGCAATCGGAATACCGCCACCGACAATGCCATTTGCGCCGAGATTGCCTTTGGATACATCAGCAATGTGCATGGAGCCGCCGCGGCCCTTGCAATAGCCGGTTTCCTTGCCGAAAAATTCCGCGAACATGCGTTTCACATCCGCGCCCTTGGCGATGCAATGACCGTGGCCGCGATGGGTCGAGGTGATCATGTCATCTTCGGTCAAAGGCAGGCATGAACCCATGGCGCTTGCTTCCTGTCCGATGGACAGGTGCATCGTGCCGTGAATAAAACCCCGCGTGTAACTTTCTTCCGCGCCTTCTTCGAAGCGGCGGATGAGATACATCTTGTGCAGCGCTTCCTTCAGCTGTTCGGGAGAATAGGTGCGGAAAGCGAAGGGCAGGTTGTGGCGATCTGCGACCTGCGCATCAATCTTTCTGGCCTGAACCATGGTGCGGCTCCTTATGCTCCGTAAACGAGCTTGTCCTGGCGAGCGCGCAGTTCGGCGATCTTCGATCCCGGCGCGACGGCAGCATTGTCATAGGTGATGAGTTCGCCCTTCCTGATCGGCTTTGTCACACTGCCACCCTGAAGAAGACCGCAGGGAATGGCGCGCGCGGTACGCGCTTCGCCAGACGTCATGATCCAGGCGCGGTAGCAATATTCGCCAATGGCATCGAGCTTTTCGCCCGGCTGCATATCCTTCTTGGCCACAGCGCAGACTTCGGCCACCGGCTTTGCCAGGGGCACCATGTCCGGCTTGCCGTAAAGCACGACACGGGCGCAGGTGAGGGGAACTTCGAGCGAGGTCAGGTGATAAGGGCGGTGGAAGGTGAAGTAAGGGCCTTTGCCCATTTTCAAATCTTCCATGCGTTCCGAAACACGCGGATGCGACATGTCGGCGACGACGAAGACACCCGGAGCCACGCCCTTGCCGATGGAGTAATCCACGACCCCGACCTTCGAAAGCACACCGCCATCCTTTTTAGGAATCAGCGTCTTGTTGAGCTGGTCGAGCGTTGCGGCAGGGCCGTGCATGCCCGGCTTGTCCGGCACCAGACCCGTGGCATTGGCGATGGCTGCCATTTCCACCATGGTCTTGGAGCCATCGACGAACTCCACCAGCATACGCACATTCATGTTGCGGCGTTTGGCTTCTTCCAGATAATCGTCGGGAATGGCGTCGATATTGAGCGGGTTGTTCTTGCCCTTGCCAGCGGCAACGATGGGATGCCCCATGGCTGAAACGAACTCGATCAACTCCATGCAGGACGATGGTTCGTCGCCCGCACCCAGCGAATAGGTGACGCCCAGACGGTCGGCTTCTGCCTTGAGGTAAGCGCCGATGGTGACATCGGCTTCGACATTCATCATGACGAGATGCTTGCCATGTTCCATGGCGCGCAGGCCGATTTCCGCGCCGACAGCAGGAACGCCGGTGGCGTCGATGACCACATCGATCAAATCATTTTCGAGGATCAGACTGGCATTGTCCGTAACGGCGACCTTGCCGCCTTCCATGGCCGAGGTCAGGTCGGAAGCGTTTGATACTTGCCTGCCGTGGCCTTCTTCCTGATAGGCGATATCAACCGCTTTCAAAGCGTTCGGAACACGCAGTTCGGAAATGGCGCCGATTTCGATGCCGGGCATATGCGCCACGCGGGTCACGATGTCGGTGCCCATTTCGCCGGAGCCGATCAGCCCGATACGGATCGGCCGTCCGCTGTCCGCACGCGCTTGCATATCACGTGCCAAGCCCGTCAACGCCACATTCGTCGCCATCTTTTCCTCCTGATGTTCCTCCAGACGCCTTCGCGCCTCTCTTCCTTTACCCGATAATGAACATTTGTTTCCAAGTCAATACGAGTGTACATTTATCACGCGCCACAGACCTGTTATTCCTTACCGTGCTTTATCGCTTGTGAACAAACATTGGTCTGCTATAAAAAACAAATGTTCTGCCCGGTGTTTCAAAATGCAACACAACAAAATCTTGTGGGGGCATGCGGCGCGGAACTTGATACAAGCGTTCGAACGGCCTGGCATTCGTTGGAGGATGGCCGGGGGGAGGAGAAAACTATGGACGCATTTCTAAGCGGCCTGAAATCGGCCATCGATACGTTGGGGGCGACGGTCCTGCTCCCTATCGTCATTTTCATTATAGCCGTGGTTCTTGGCGCAAAGGTGGGCAAAGCCTTCCGTGCTGCCGTGACCATCGGCGTCGCCTTCATCGGTATCAACCTCGTATTGGGGCTGATGTTCACCTCCATTGGCGAGGTGGCTCAGGCGATTGTTACCAATACGGGCATCAAGCGCGATATCGTCGATGTGGGCTGGCCTTCGGCTGCGGCCATCGCTTTCGGTTCGTCCGTGGGGCTTTGGGTCATTCCGGTCGGCATTCTGGTCAACATCGCGCTGCTTTTGATGCGCTGGACCCGCACGCTCAATGTCGATGTTTGGAACTTCTGGCACTTTGCCTTTGTCGGCTCGCTTGTCGTCGCCGCAACGGACAATCTCGCCTATGGCATTATCGTTGCAGCTCTTGTTGCGGCTCTGTCGCTGCTGTTCGCTGACTGGTCGGCACGCGCCGTACAGCAGTTCTATGGCGTTCCGGGCGTTTCCGTTCCACACCTGGCATCGGCGCAGATTCTGCCGATTGCCATCGTGCTCAACTGGATCATGGATCGCATTCCGGGCATCAACAAGATCCACATCAGCACCGAAACCATCGAACGCCGTTTCGGCGTCTTCGGCGAGCCGGTGGTTCTGGGCCTGATTATCGGTCTCGTGCTTGGTCTCATCGCTTTCTACAATTCAGGCGATTTCGGCCATGTGCTGGCCAAGGTGCTGGGCACCGGCATGACGCTTGCCGCCGTGATGCTGCTTCTGCCGCGCATGGTCAAAATCCTGATGGAAGGCCTGCTGCCGGTTTCTGATGCCGCACAGGAATTCGTGCGCAAGCGCACCGGCGATCGCGAATTGCTGGTCGGTCTCGATTCGGCAATCCTGATCGGCCATCCGGCTGCGATCTCGTCGTCGCTGATCCTCGTGCCGATTGCGATCATCCTGTCGGTGATACTGCCGGGCAACCGCGTCATCCTGTTTGCCGATCTTGCGGTTATTCCGTTCATCGTCGCCATGACTGCGCCGCTGTTGAAGGGCAACGTGTTCCGCATGGTTGTCGTCGGCACGGTGACGCTCGCCATCGGCTTCTATGTGGCCAATGCGCTGGCTCCGCTCTTCACGAGCGCTGCCGTGTCGTCTGGCTTCAAGTTGCCGGAAAACGCGTTGCAGATCACTTCGGTGGTCGACGGCTTCCTGTGGGTGCCTTATGTCATCATCGCCGCAATCCAGTGGTTAGGCGTTGTTGGAATCGCGGTTCTTGCAGTCGTCATCGCCGCAGCGTTCATTCTCTATCGTCGCAACACCGACGGTTGGGAACGCGCTGCCGGTGCGGAAGACGAACCAGCCGAGCAGAACAACTGGTAAGGCGCAAAAGCAATATTGGCCGCATACCGGAGAGGTATGCGGCTATCTGCAATGGAGGATGGAATGGCGAACGGCCTGACGGCTTTTCTCGACCCTGAAGCGATTGAGCTGCAGAGCGAGGCCAAAACCAATGAGGAAATTATCCGTATTCTGGCGGCGAAGCTGGAACGGCTCGGCTATGTAAAGCCAAGCTATGCGGATGCGGTCGTGAAGCGGGAACAGACCATGCCAACCGGTCTGCCGCTGGAGCGCGAAGAAAACGTTGCCGTTCCGCATACCGACCCCGAGCATGTCCTGAAAGCGGGCATCGCTTTTGCGACGCTGAAAACCCCCGTCATCTTCGCCAATATGGAAGATCCGGAAGAGGACGTTCCCGTCGGATTTGTCTTCCTGCTTGCCATCAATGACAAGGACAAACAGATCGAGACCTTGCAACAGGTGATGGCGACCATTCAAAATGAGGACGCGCTCGAGAATCTCAAGAAATCGCGCACATTGAGTGACGTGGAAGCTGCGCTCGGTTAATCGGAGGAAACAAAATGGCCAAAATGAAAACGATTCTCTTTGCCTGCGGCACCGGCGTCGCAACATCCACTGCCGTGAATGCTGCCGTCACCGAAGAGATGAAAAAGCGCGGGCTGACCTTCAACGCCCAGCAGGCCAAGGCGACCGAAGTGCCGTCTCTGGCTGACAATGTGGATTTCATCGTTTCCACGACGCCTATTTCCGCCGCAGTCGAGAAGCGGGTCATCAAGGGCCTCGCATTCCTGACCGGCATCGGCAAGGACAAGGTTCTGGACGAAATCGAAGCCGAATTGCGCAAGTAATTTCGGCCCATTTCAAAGGGCGCTTTCGTGCAGGATCACGAAAGCGCCCTAACTATTTGTATTCTCACTACTAAGCGGTTCAGTTCGGAACGGAATGTCCGATGCGCCGGAGCATTTCGGCGGCACTTTCCTCGTCGGTGATGAACACCGTTGGCCGCAGAAGTTTCATCGCGCCCAGAAGCGCTTCGATCTTTTCCTTGCCGCCGGATGTCAGGATGCGTTGCGGCGTGTTTTGCAAGCTTTCGATGCTGGCCGACATGACGCGCTCATGCACCGGATCATCGACGATACGGCCATCGGCATTGTAGAAATGGAACAGAACGTCGCCGACCGCACCATTGGCGCGCAGCGATTGTTTCTGCTCTTCATCGACGAGCCCCACGCGGTAGGACGTGCTGCTGGCGGTCTCGATGCCGCCAATGCTGAGCAACACCATGTCGAGATCTTCCGCCATGTTCAGCACCGTGTTCAGGCCACAGCGCTCAATCAGGGCTGTGCGAGTCTCCTTGCTGTCCACAAGGGCGGGCGCGGGGATAAGGTAGCCTTCGCCTTGCAGCATCTGCGCGAACTGCCAGGCAAATTCGGGCGGGTTGGAGCGTCGTGGCTGCACAATGCCGCCGAGAAGCGAAATGACCTTGAGATCGTTCACCGGACGCGAGCCGATATGCTGCAAGGTGCTGGACAAGGTGCGGCCCCAGCCGACGCCAATGCGCATGCCGTGCTGGATTTTTTCCGACAGATAAGCGCCTGTCGCCGCGCTGATCGGAGGAATCGGATCGGTCTCAGCAGAGGAGAGGGGCGCCACAATAGCCTGTTCCAGCCTGAACGCCTTTTCAAGCGCCGCTTCCAGCGCGGTCAAAGCCGAAAGCTTGCCTTCGATGGTGATCTTCACCTCGTTGCGGGCGCGGGCATCGGCAAGAAGACGCACAATGGTCACGCGGCCAACACCCAGCGCATCGGCAATATCGCTCTGGGTCATCTGCTCGACATAATACATCCACGCCGCACGGGTTCTGAGGCGGCTGGTGCGGTTTTCCGCTGCAACGCCTTCGGATCCCACCAGAAGGTCGTTGGTTTCAGCTGCGTTCCGTTTCCCCTTGGCGGTCTTTCTCAAATCGATTCCCCAAAATTCTTACAGTTTGCGTCTTTGTGATATGGACCCTATTGCTTTTCCGGGACGAGGAAAACAATACTTCTTTTGTATCGGTTAAGATACGATTGTTGGCCTCGCAGGGAGGGACGACCGGCATGCTGCGCACACTTTCCGATGAAATCGCCGTCAATCTGAAAGACCGTCTGCGTGACGTGCGCTATGTGATCAGGCGCGCCCGGCAAAGTTCGCGTGCGCCCGAAACCAGCCTGCCTGCGCCGGAAGCGCTTCTGGGCCATGCCGCAGGCGTGATGGATACGGCGCTGACCGCCGCCGAAGCGATCTCAATCTCGATTATTTCGTCTGAACCGGCCAAACATCATGGCGCGCCACAGATGCGCAGCCTATCCTTTTATTTCGGCACCGGCGCGGAAGGTGCGCGCGGTTTCCGCAGCGATATGTATTATTTCCTCAAGGGAACGATGCGGCGCTACGGACTTGAAAACGCACTTATCCACGAAGCGGCTTTTTCGGTCATCCACGGGCGTCTGTTGCGCAAGCATGCGGAACTTCTGCGCGATCCTCTAAAGGTTGCACAGGCGCTGGCCGCGCTTTATCTGGAAGCGCTGGCTGAAAAGCCCGTCCGCCTGATGCCGTCAGAAGCCTCGTGCGACCCGGAAAATCTGCGCAAGGCGGAAGTGGTCGGGCTTGCGGCAGCTTGCCTCGCTTGCGGGCTGGCGACCGTAAAACCTGCTGATCTCGCCGATATCGATCCGCTGGAAAGTGTATTCATGGTGCTGGAGGCACGCTATGAGCGGCTGGTGGATGCGGCAGAAACCCACGACGCGAAGAAGCTCGAAACCCTCTTCGCGACGCTGATTGCCCACCTACCTTAAGTCGCCGAACAGATCGGCGATGATTTTCTTGGCGCGGGGAATGGAAGCCGGGCTCATGCTGAGCTCGGTCAGTCCCATGCGGATAAATTCCGGTATCAAATCCGGCTTGCCTGCCGCTTCCCCGCACATGCCAACCATGATGCCCGCTGTCGTGGCTGCTTTCGCGGTCATTTCAATGGCCGCTATTACAGCTGGATGATGCACGTCGTTGAGCCTCGCGACCGTCGGGTTGAGACGGTCTGCCGCCATGACATATTGCGTTAGATCATTGGTGCCGATGGAGAAGAAGGCGGATTCCTTGGCCAGCTGATCGGCTGCGAAAACCGCTGCCGGTGTTTCGATCATAACACCCAGTTCAAACGTGCCGTAAGGCTTGCCTTCTGCTGCCAGCTCGCGCTCGCATTCGGCAATCAGGCTTTTTGTCGCCCGAATCTCCTCGATATCGGAAACCATCGGTAGCATGACCTTCAGATTGCCGTGCACGGCGGCGCGAAGCAGGGCGCGCAATTGCGGCTTAAACACCTCCGGGCGGTCAAGGCACATGCGGATGCCGCGCCAGCCGAGGAACGGGTTTTCCTCCTCGGGAAACTCGATGCCGGCGACGGGCTTGTCACCGCCGATATCGAGTGTGCGGACAATGACAGACTGGGGTGCGAAAGCGCGCAGAAGTGATGCATAGGTTTCCATTTGCATGTCTTCGGACGGCAAATGGATATGCTTCATGAACAGAAGCTCGGTGCGGAACAGGCCGACGCCCATCGCGCCTGCGGTCTGGGCAGCTTCGATTTCCTCCAAAGCGCCGAGATTGGCCGCAACCTCAATCACCACGCCATCGGCGCGATGCGGCGTGTAGTCACGATACTTGTCCAGCGCACGCTGTTCTTCCGTGGCCTTGGCAATGCGGCTTTCGATTTCGGCCAGAACGGAGGCATCCGGGTCATGATGGACAATGCCCGCACTGCCATCGACGGCAACCTGTCGCGCTGTCTTCAGTCTATGAACAGCGTCGCCAAGTCCAAGCACTGCCGGGATTCCGTGCGTGCGCGCGATGATCGCGACATGCGAGGTCGCGCCGCCATGGCCGCAAACCACGCCGCGAATGCGCTTCAGCGGTGCGCGGGCCAAGTCCCAAGCGCCGATGTCTTCGGCGATCAGAATGGCACCGTCCGGTAGTCCGTCGAGATTGAGGTCTTCCTGACCGAGCAAGGCGAGACAAATCTGGCGGCTGATTGCGTGCACATCGTCGGCGCGGGCATTGAGATAGGGATCGTCGAGGTTGGCGAATTGCTGCGCGACCGTCGAGGCAGCGCCGAGCGTGGCGGAGACCGCATCCATGCCGCCGCGAATAAGGGCGAGTGCTTCGTCCCGCAGGCTGTCGTCGGAGGCAATGTCCTTCAATGCAGCAACGATGCCGCGATCACTTTCGGCGAGATCGCCGCGCACGAGCGAATGTTCCATCCGCTCTTGAACAGTTGCAACAGCGGCCTCGTAACGGCTGATTTCCGGTGCGATTTCGTGAGGTGCCAGCTTGCCGGTGCCGGGCGTGATTTCGGCAGGGAAAAACGGAAACGCCTCGCCAAGCGAAAGACCTTCGCTGGCGGCAACGCCCTTGATCTGGCCTTCCGGCAACGCTGCAATCGCAACACTCGCGACCGGGACGGCGACGGGAGCAGCTTCCGCCACCGCAGCAACGGCTGCGCCGTCATTTTCCTCAAGCCCCGCCCGCGGGTTTTCGAGATAGCCGATCAGCGCTTCCAGTGCTTCAATCGCATCAGCCCCTTCGGCGCTGACGGTGACTTCGTCATTTTCCTTCACGCCAAGCAGCATGAGCTTAACGGAGCTTTTCGCGCTGACGCTTTTGCCGCTCTTTGCGATCTCGATATTGCACTCGAACCCCTTGGCGAGCTTGACGAAACGGGTGGCGGGGCGCGCATGCAGCCCTTCATGCACCCGGACGATGGTGGAGCGTTCCATTTGAGAGCCTTGGATTATGAATGCTTCTTGAGATCAGTCGCTGATGACGATCATATGTCCTTCGCGCAGCACGGCAACCAGAGCGGCGCCGTCAACTTCGCTGGCACAGATTTCGCCCGGACGGTCGGTCGAGTCGGCCCCGGTAAACGATATCACCACATGACCGATGTCACGCACTTTTTGCCAGGCGCTTGTTCCAACCGCCGTAATGTTTGCCGTAATGTCGCCAATGGTGATGAGCGCGCCAACCGGCGGCGCAGCTTCCTGCGGACCGTCTTCGACTACGTGCATCACCGAGACTTCCGCCAGTTCGGGCGGGGAGCCCTCTGCAAACAGGATCAGAACGCCGCCTTCGGCGAGATCAGCCACTTCGGGACCAATTGCGGTGATCCGTGTCTTGAGATGTATCGGCATGGCGGCAGTCCTTTTCAATTTCACTCAACCGACATCCTCCAAAAATTGGGGAGATGAGGATGCCGAAAATTAAGGGCAGAGATTGGGAGGAGCGGCCCGCCGCTTTGATGCGACGAGCCAGTTTGCGTCAAAGCACGGCGAGGCTGACGAGCCAGGCGATGAGCACCGAGACAGGGCCCATAATCTGGCGGCTGATCAGGATCGCAGGCACGCCGATTTCAATCGTCTTCGGTTTGGCTTCGCCGAGCGCCAGACCCACCGGCACGAAGTCGCAACCGACCTGCGTGTTGTAGGCGAAGAGCGCGGGCAGGGCCATTGCCGGAGCGATTGTGCCATTGGCAATCTGCGGGCCGATAATGGCCACACCCACTACCTGCGCGATGACTGCGCCCGGTCCAAGGATCGGAGAAAGAAACGGCAAGCCGCAGATAGCCGACAGCACAAGCAGGCCAATGATATTGTTGGCGAGTGGTCCCATCGGCTGGGCAAGAATATCGCCGATGCCGGTGTAAAGAATGAGACCGATCAGCATCGTCACGAAAGCCATGAATGGCAGAACGTTGCGGATGACCTGATCGATGGTGCGGCGACCGGCGTTGAAGAAAATGCCGACGACACGGCCCATGACGCGGCCGATCCGGCTGATCAGCCCGACGAGACCGCCATCATTCGACGTATCGATCGGCACTGCAGGCTTTTCATCGGCCTTGGCGGCGGCAGCTCCTAAGGAAGCTGCGGCTGCAGGAGCCTCGGAACCATCAGCAGGAACGACATTTTCTGGCTTTACGCCGGAGACATAAATGTCTTCGGTGATGAACTGCGCCAGGGGGCCTGACTGGCCGACTGGCGTCAGGTTGACGGTCGGGATGCGCTTGCGCGGATAGACGCCGCAACGGGCGGTGCCGCCGCAATCGACCACGACGACGGCCATTTCGCTTTCAATGGGGGGAGCGCGGAAACCGTCTACGGCTTCGCCCCCGGTCATTTCCGCGATCTGTCTGGCGAGCGGATGAATGCCGCCGCCGGTCACGGATACGATTTTGCTGCGCTGTTCGGTCGGCTGGATGACGAGCGGTCCGCCCCAGCCACCGGAGCCATGGGAAATTCTAACGGATTTGTAGGTTTTGGCCATGATGTCCTCCCGCGCGCCTTAAAGCTCGATGCCCTGACGGCGCGCCATGATGGCGGTGATGCGTTCGGTGAGCATGCCTTTGAGCAGGATCACGACGAGGCCGACGATGGCGTACCAGATGGCCACATTGATGTGATAGCCATTGGCGACAGCGCCTTTCTTTTCCAGTTCAAGCAGCGCCACGAGTACGCCACCCCAGACGAAATATTCGCCGGGATTGATATGCGGGAAGAGGCCAAGTGGCGGATGCACATAGGACACTGCCGCGTCGTAAAAGGCAGGTTTGTGCTTTTCCTCAAGGAACGAACCGAAGGTATAGGCCATCGGATTGGTCAGGAAGAACACCGACAGCACCGGCAGAACCGTATAACGGGTTAGCGCGATGCGGCCCGCACCCTGTGCCAAACCGTGCACGCGCTTTTCGCCGACGAGTTCGGTGATTGCGTAGAAGGCGGTCATCAGAACCACCAGGGTCGGAATGATGCCGGTCACAAAACCGGAAAACACTTCGCCACCCTTTTGGAAGATGCCGATGAAGTGCTTGCCGATCGAGGCCAGCCAGCCCAGCTGTTCTTCTTGAGTGACGTTTTGCAGTCGTTCCTTGAACTGATCGACAGTCAGATTGTCCGTGCCGGTTGCCTGTGCAAGCTGCACAAGGTTATCGCTACCGTGTTCGACGGCTAGCTTGCCGTGAAACACCGCGTCCGTTGCTATGTTGGCGGCCATCTGGCTCGCCACATGCAAGGACTGTAAGGTCGTATCGGCGCCTTGCGCCAGCATTGCAGCTATAGACATTTCTCCTCCTCCACGCCCGTCCTCGTCGGGCGATACCCCTTGAACATTGCCACCCAGTTCACGGTTGGACACACGCTCAGGCGTGCGCCAGCTTCAGTCCTTCGAGAGACGTGCCGTCGGATTGTTCGCGGATGCGGTCGATCTGGTCCATCGCCTGCTTTGCGGCAGCATTGACAGGCGACTTTTCGAGCGCTTCCTGTTCACGCCGCAAGGCATTGAACGGCATGCCCTCATAGGCTTCCTGCCGCTTGAACTTTGCGAACACGGTTCGTCCGCTCATTTCGAGAAAGCGCCGGACCTTCAGGTCGCGGTCAACCACGATCATGACAATGACGCCTTTGCCGAAGCGCCCGCGCACATGGCCTGCACCCACGAATCCGTCAGAGTAGCGGGATGTGACGCCTTTCAGCACGTCGGAGTAATGGCGCATCTGAAACCAGACGCCCAGCGACTGCACTCCCCATAAAAGAGCCAAAGCCAGTAAAGCCCATTGCCAGATAGCCATTTTCTCCTCCTCCACCGGAGGCTTCGTGCGTCTTTGAGCGCCGCCAGTCTCCGCCTCTTCACAGAACATTTGTTTTCTTAAATGTCAATATGTATAATTATGAGGTGAAGATTGCGGGAAGGACAAGCTGACAACGGTAGCGGTTTCGCATATGGTCTGTCGGCATTGGAGGCGTGGAATATGGATTTGCTTTTGAAGAACCAGATGGCATCGATGCCGGACTTGCGGCGTCGCTTGCGGCAGTTGCGCTGGTTCAGGGCGACGTTTCGCAAACACGCCAGTCTTCTCCATGATGTCTATGGTGTCGATTATGAGATCGACGAGCAGAAACTGACGGAAGCTTTTCTGAACTGGGTAGAACTGGTCGAGCAGAACAAGCGTTATGCCAAGGTGGACCGCAAGGATTTCATCACCTTTGCCGCCGGGCTGGTTCTGCGTGAACTGATCCGCCTGTCGCCTGCCCGGGCGTTATCGATCCCGAAGGCGAACGAGGGCGAGAATACGCCGCAACACGACATTATCGCCTTCTGGCCGGAGGGGTTCCTCTATACCAATTACTGCATTTGCGCGATTGCCGCCGTGCAGGAGCAGGAATTCGGCGTGGCACAGGATATCGACGCCTGTGCGGACGATTTGCGAACCTGGTGGTCTTACCGGGAAAACGTGGCCGACATGCCGGGCTATGCGATAGCCTTCCTCGACAAGTTTCTGGGTGGCGAGCCGAACTGGGTCATGCCCGATCTCGCGTCGGCCCGCGTGGCGGTGCAGCGCGCGCTTGGCGCGCAAAATCCGTCAGGCGCGATAAAGGGTTAGCGCCTTTACCGGAAGTCGCCCGTCAGCTTGACGGGCGCGGCGGCAGACCGGCGCGTGCGCGCATTTTGTCGAGCAGGGCGGCTGCAATCGGCTCGTAGTTTTCGTCGAAGTGGTGGCCACCCGCCAGTTTCATGACGTCCATGCCCTTCAACTCGCTTGCCGTGCAGGCGGTGTCGTCTTCCTCCTCGCCATAGACGCAGACGACACGGTCGAGCGGAATGCTGGAAATCGCCGGAACGACATCCTTGTCGCCATCCATACCAAGCCAGCCTTCAATGGAGACCTGAAAGGTTGTCGTGGTTTCGACACCAAGCAGCCCGATCATTTTTGTGCGGTCCTGAATGGCTGGATCGAGATATTTCCACGCGAAGGGGAAAGTATCGGCCCCGAAGGAATAGCCAAGCACCGCAACAGGCAATTTCCCTGTCGGATCGGCCTTCCTGATCATTGCCGTGGTGTCTTTGGCGATTTCTTCCGGTGTGCGCTCCGACCAGAAATAGCGCAGAGAATCGACGCCGATGACATGTACGCCATGCGCTTGCAGCCATTCGCCGATGGATTTGTCGAGATCGCGCCAGCCGCCGTCACCGGAATAGAAGACCGCGACCATCTCCGCATTGCCGCCCTTGGCGGGAAGATTGACAATCGGCAGGGCTTCATTCTTGGCGTCCTGATCAGCCATGGCGACAATGTTATCAACCGCCATTTTCATGCGCGCCGGGAAATCCTTGGCGCTCTGGAGAATGGCGATATTTTGTTGCCGTGCTTCGACCGGGTTGTTGGTCTCCGTTCCGGGAGGGGCGACCACCAGAGCAGGTGCTGGTATCTGGGCGCCAAAAGCATAGGTAAATGCACCATCCGGTGTTTTCGTCGCAGCCGCCTTTTCTGTACAGGAGGGCAGGCGGGTTTTCGCCGGGGCAGGGTCGAGCGAGACAGCGCCCGCAATGGTCGCATCGGGCGAATCCGACGCCGCGGCATAGGCAATCGTCGCACCCTGGCCGATGCCGGTCAGCACCGGATGGAAATAGACATCGAGATCAAGCCCGCGCAGAGCTTCCTTGGCGATGGCCTCAAAATCGGAGTCGAGGTAGTTGCATTCGCCATCTTCCTTATCGAGCGAAGCCCGCCATGGGCCGAGTTCCACCGGCAGGACGATCATGTTTTTCGCAAGCAGCGCGTCCATATAGGCGCGCTCCTTCTCGCCGATGCCCGCCTCGTCGCTGAGAAGGATCGTAAGTCCGACCGGGTCACCGTTCGGCATATAGACCGGGATGCTCGACAGCCGTTCGGCGCTTGCATGAATGACCGGCTCTTCAGAGCCTGTAAGTTTGGTCCACATGCGGGCGATCTTGCCAGTATGCAGCGACGCGTAAACGCCCGCCGCTCCAAGCAGCACAAGCCCGACCACGGTAAAGAGGACGCGTTCTTTCTTCATTTACGGATGAACTCCAGTGGGCTGCCGTTGATCAGGGTTGTGGCGTCGAGAAGGGCGCGCGGTGTTTCCAGTCCGCCGGGGCAGACCATGTAATGCGGGGTCCAGACAGGATCGAATTTTTCCTTGAAGGCTTTCAATCCGTCGAAATGATAGAGGTCCGCACCGCGCTTGTAGATGAAGGAGCCGAGCCGGTTCCAGCGCGAGGCGAGCCTGCTGCCGCTCAGTCCGGCAAGCGGGGCCGCGCCGAGATTGAACCACTGGTAGCCTTCGTTTTTGCTATACATGAGCAGCTTGGCGAAAAGCGCATCCATCAGCAGCTTGTGCACATTGGGCATATAGCGCATCAGGTCCACGGTGATCTCGTATTTGTTTGCGCCGCGCCACAGATTGGCAAAGGCCACGATCTCGCCTTCGCTTTTCAGCACGGCGACATCGAAGCGCTGCATATAGTCGTCATCGAAATAGCCGAGCGAGAATCCCTTTTCGCTGCCGGATTTGAAATCGAGCCAGGCGTTGGAAATTTCACGCAGGCGCGGGAGGATCGGTGGAATGTCAGCCGCCCGAATAATTTCGAAGGTGAGGCCGTCCTTGTCGATCTTGCGGTCGGCATAGCGGAATGGCTGGCGACGCGGCCCTTCCAGTGAAAAGTCCGTCAGGTTCACGCGGGCCACTTCGCCTAGTTTCAGTGCGACAAGCCCCATGTCGAGAAACAGCGGCAGGCTTTGCGGGCCAACGCCGTAGAAAACCGTGCGCAGCGCTAATCTGTCCGCAAGCGCGTGAAACGACCATGCCGTTTCCTTGCCGGTTTCGGGGTTGCCGATCGGCTCGCCGAGCGCGATCAGGCTGCCACCGGATTGGGCATACATGATGAAGGCGCTGTTATCCGGTGCGAGCAGAAACTGCTTGTCCCCCAACATGGCCAGCGCCGCGTCCGTATGCGGACATTCCGCCACCAGAGTAGGCACTACTTCGGGGATCGAATAATCGACCTTTCGCCTGCGATGGCTGTTGCGGTTGATGATCGAATGCAGGCCGACAGCGGCGACCACTGCAAAAACCAGCACGGTCGCCCGCAGGAAGCGTGGCGCATTCCCGCTCCATGCGAAATCCCACCAAAGATCGCTCGAATATTCGACGTGCCGGTAAACGAAGAAGCCAAGCCATGTGGAAACAAGCACCGTGGTGCCGACTGTGGTGATCCAGTTCCAGCTCAGTTCGAAAGGTCCGGATATCGGGCGGCGATAGAAGGAATCGCGAAAATTCCAGAGCGTTGAAGCGAAGATGCAGAGAATGACGGCTTCTTCCCAGTCGAGGCCCTTGGCGAGTGAAAACACCGCTCCGCTGAGAAGCAGCGTCATCGCCGCAACCCAAGCCCGTTCCAGACGCTTGGAAAGGCCACGCGCAACGATGAGCAGCGCGACGCCCACGAGGCTTGCCGCCAGATGCGACATTTCCATCAGGAATTCAGGCACGATGTCGGACAAAAGCTCAACGCGATAGCGCAAATTGGGTGTCGCGCCCGAAATGAGCAGGATGATGCCGCCCAGAAAGATGATGCCAGCGGAAAGGCTTGGCACCAGAGGCTCGAAAAGGCGTTTGGCGAAGGCGGCCTGTTTGCCCAGCATCTGACGCCGCCGCATCGCTTCCCAGACGAGAATGCCAGCCGTTGCCACGACGAGCGGCATGACCGTGTAGATGATGCGATAGGCGAGAAGTGCTGCGATCGCGTCCGGTTTTCCGCCGAGGCCCAACCCGGCGATGATCGTTGCTTCGAAGGCGCCGAGGCCGCCGGGCGCGTGGCTGGCGATGCCGAGAACAATGGCGATCACATAGACGAGTGCGAAGACGGCGAAACTTGGCACTGCATCAGCGGGCATCAGGACGTAGAGTGTGGCCGCGGCAGCGCCGACATCGACCAATCCGGCGCAAATCTGGATCAGTGCGCCTTTGGAATTGGGAAGGCGCAGGCTGAACGAACCGATCCTGACGCTGCGCTCGCCATGCGACAGCCAGTAGATAAGCCAGCCGATGCCGCCGAGGATAACCACGCCCGCCACGATATCGATGCGCGAATCGATGGCGGATAGCCAAGGCACATCCTGGGGATCGATGAGGAGTGCAGCCCCGACCATGATGATCAGCGCAAACCAGATTGCGAACCACGATGTGCCGACGATCTTGCCGATATCGGCGAGGCTGACGCCTTCGGCGGCATAGATGCGATAGCGCAGCGCGCCGCCGGTCAAAAGCGAAAAGCCGAGCGCATTGGAAATCGCATAGCCCGCAGCGCCTGCAACCGCCGCGATACGGCGCGGAATCTGGTTTGGCGCGATGGTGTCTACGGCCACGACATCGTAAAGAGCGACAGCGGCATAGCTCAACACCGTAAAGAAGACGGCGAGCGCCAGCGTCGTCCAGGAAATGCTATGCAGTGCTGCAAGCGTTTCCGAACGCGACGTGTGCTGGAGCATTGTTTCCAGAACATAGATCGCCAGCAGCGCGATGGCGATGCCCGCAACCGGAAACAGAAAATGCTGATATCGCCTCAGCCAGCCTAAAGGCCCGGAAGACGCAGCGTTATGTTGAGAAGGCACTTCATCATCAATCAAGCTCATCGGAGCGTCGTCCAGTTGGAGCAATCAACAAATTATAGTAAAGGCGGGGAGTGATCCCGATTTTGGGCAAACTTGTGTTCTAATGTCCTATTGTATCAAAAATATTCAGAGTTGCACAAAACTTGGTCTATATAAGCCTGCGGTTCGCCCGGGCAGCAAGCAATTTCATGAACGAATGAGGTAATCGTGCTCGATGTTTCCTACATGACGGCGGCTGGTGCGGGAGCGCTGTCCTTTTTATCGCCCTGCGTTCTTCCGCTGGTGCCCCCTTATCTTTGCTATATGGCTGGCGTGAGCGTTGAAGATTTCCGCGCTGATAAAGCCGCCCGCGTTGCGGCTGAACCGTCCGCGCGTCGCTCGCTTGCCTTTGCCGCTATCTGCTTCGTCCTCGGCTTCACCACAGTTTTCGTGGCGCTGGGTGCTGGCGCATCGTCTATCGGTGCATTTTTGCGCGCATGGCAGCAGGAGATCGCCATTGTCGCCGGTGTGGTCATCATACTTATGGGCCTCAATTTTCTGGGCCTGCTGCGCTTGTCCTTCCTGTCGCGCGAGGCGCGCTTTCAGGCACGCAATGCGCCTGCTTCGCCGCTCGGCGCTTATGTCATGGGGCTGGCCTTCGCATTCGGCTGGACGCCCTGCATCGGCCCTGTGTTGGGGCCGATCCTGACACTGGCCGGTGGCAGCAGCACCGTCGGCGAGGGGGCGCTTCTGCTCGCAATCTATTCGCTGGGGCTTGGTATTCCTTTTCTGGTCGCTGCGCTTTTCTCCGGCGCCTTCATGCGCTTCCTGTCCCGCTTCCGTGTGCATCTCGGCAAGGTGGAAAAGGCAATGGGCGCACTGCTCGTCGTGGCCGGGGTCCTGTTCCTGACCGGCGGCATGCAATCCTTCTCGTTCTGGCTACTGGAGACTTTTCCAGCGTTGGGGCGTCTGGGCTAGGCAACAACCGTAAGCTTCCATATACGCTTTGATGTTAAAGCGGATGAACATCACGATTTTCTGGATAATGTCATGACAGACCGTACTTGCCTTTCCATCGTGCTTGCTGCCGGCGAAGGCACACGCATGAAATCAAGCCTGCCGAAAGTGCTGCATGCAGTCGCGGGCCTGCCGCTGGTCTGCCATGTGGTCAAGGCCGTGCAGGGGACAGGCAAAAGCGATGTCGCGCTGGTCGTCGGACGCGGAGCGGAAGACGTGCGCGGCGCGGTTGAGAAAATCGCGGGTCCAGTGTCCTCTTTCGAACAGACGGAACGCCTCGGTACGGCCCATGCCGTGCTTGCCGCGCGTGAGGCGATTGCAAATGGCTATGATGATCTGCTGATCGTCTTCGGTGATACGCCACTGATCGAAGCGCAGTCTCTGCAGGCCGCGCGTTCGCGTCTGGCCGATGGCGCCGATATCGTTGTAATCGGTTTCCGTCCGACCAGCCCGCACGGCTATGGCCGCCTGATCGAAGACGGTGACCGACTGGTCGCCATTGTCGAAGAAAAGGAAGCGACGGACGCCCAGAAGAAGATCGGCTTCTGTAATGGCGGCTTGATGGCCGTGCGCGGCAGTCATGCTCTTGCACTGCTGGATGCAGTCGGCAACGACAATGCCAAGGGCGAATATTATCTTACCGACATTGTGGCCATCGCGCATGACAAGGGCCTCAACGTAACCGCCATCGAAGTGCCGGTTGATAATGTCATCGGCATCAACAACCGTGCAGAACTCGCGGAAGCCGAGGCCATCTGGCAGAACCGCAAGCGCCGCGAGATGATGCTGGCCGGTGTGACGCTGATCGCGCCGGAAACGGTGTTCTTCAGCCATGACACGCTGGTTGAAGCTGACGTCATCATCGAGCCGAACGTATTCTTCGGTCCGGGCGTACATGTTGCAACGGGTGCGCTCATTCATTCCTTCTCGCATATGGAAGGCGCGAATGTCGGTCCGAGCGCGGAAATCGGGCCTTTTGCACGACTGCGTCCCGGTGCAAAGCTCGGCGAGAAAACCAAGGTCGGCAATTTCTGCGAAGTGAAGAACGCCGATGTGCGCAAGGGTGCCAAGATCAATCACCTGACCTATATCGGCGATGCGACCGTCGGCGCATCCAGCAATATCGGGGCAGGGACGATCACCTGCAATTACGACGGTTACAACAAGTATAAGACGATTATCGGCGAAAATGCCTTTATCGGCTCCAATTCCTCTTTGGTGGCGCCGGTGGAAATCGGCGACAACGCCTATGTCGCATCCGGCAGCACGATCACCGACAATGTGCCTGCCGACGCGCTGGCTTTCGGTCGTGCCCGACAGGAAACCAAAGAAGGCCGGGGCAAGATCCTGCGGGAGAAGTATGCCGCCATCAAAGCGGCTAAAACCTCATCGAAATAAATCGACTATCAGACGACCCCAGGGCGGATGGCTTGGCTTGCCGTTCCGCTTTAGAGTCTTTAAACCGGCTGGCAAAAGCAAGCGACCCAGATCTGGAGCAGATGCATGTGTGGAATTATCGGTATTATCGGCAAGGATGAAGTCGCGCCGCTTCTGGTCGATGCTCTGAAACGACTGGAATATCGCGGTTATGACT